>NZ_JANFNG010000029.1 GCF_024436035.1 Streptomyces humicola | reverse complement strand
GGGCCGCAGCCAGCCCCGACGCCGTCGCATGACTGTCAGAACGTCGAAAGTCGAGATGTCGGGCAGCTTGCTGATCACTTCATAGACGCTCATGGGGACATCCAACCTGCAACCGCTGACAAACCCGCACCGCCCCCGGAGCGGTCAACGGTCAGTACGGAACTACCGTCACAAGGCCATGGTCGGCATCGCCACGAGATCGATCACCGCGGCAGTGCTGCGACCCACGACGAAGGCCGCGGATGCCTCCGTTCTGCTGGCCCGCAGCGTCACCCCGGAGACGATGCGTCCAGGGTGGGCGGAAGCCCTGCGGATGTCCCGGTCAGTACTGCCGCGCCCGTAGTGCTCCAAAACTGCTTCACTGCTGCTGACCTTGGGTGATGTGCCCGGTGAGTGATCGGGCATGATCGCTCCCCATGCCCGTACGGTTGACCTACCTGCTCGCCACGCGGATCATCGCGTGGCTCGCCCTGCTATGTCGATCCACCGCGGCGAAGAACGCCGAGATCCTTGTCCTGCGACACGAGGTCGCGCTGCTGCGCCGCCAGGTCGCCGCGCCGAAGCCCACCTGGCCAGACCGGGCACTCATCGCCGCGCTCGCCCGACTGCTTCCCCGAGGCCTGCGGCATCACCGGAGAGTCACCCCACACACCCTGGTCGCCCGGCACCAACACCTGATCAACAAGAAGTGGACCCAGCCGCCCCCTCCGGGTCCCCCGCCCATATCCGACGAGCTCCGCGACCTGATCACCCGGCTCGGCACCGAAAACCCAAGGTGGGGCGCCCGCCCCGTACACAGCGAGCTCCGTCGACTCGGCCACAAGCTCAGCGCAGCAACGGTCCGTCGGGTCCTGCGCGCCGCTGGCCTTGGCCCCACGCCGCGTCGACACGCAGCGCGCCGCGGGTGGAGCGCCTTCCTCAAAGCCCAGGCTGGTGGTCTGCTCCCCACAGACTTCTTCCATCTCAACACGATCACACTGCACCGGTTGTACGCCCTGTTCGTCATCGAGGTTCACACCCGCACCGTCCACATCCTCGGCGTCACCCCCACCCCACCGCCGCCCGGACTACCCAGCAAGCCCGCCAACTGCTGTGGCAGCTCGGCGAGCGCACGACCGACTTCAGCCACCTGATCCGGGACCGGGACGCGAAATTCACTGACGCCCTCGATGCGGTCCTCGGCAGCGAGGGCATCACCGCGGCCAAGATCCCTCCACAGAGCCCCAACTGCAACCCCTACGCGGAGCGGTTCATCCGCTCCATACGCGAGGAGTGCACCGACCGCCTGCTGATCTTCGACCGTGGACACGCGGAGAGGATCCTCCACGAGTACGCCCGTCACTTCAACAGCCATCGGCCCCACCAAGGCAGGAACCAGCTCGCGCCCCACGACGACCCGAACGTAATCCCCCTGCCGCCAGCCCGGCTCGCGCGCCGACAAGCAGTCGCCAACCTGATCAACGAGTACCGCCGAGCAGGCTGACCACCCGACAACAATCCCAGGGCAGGCCCACTGAAGGCATTTTGAAGCACTACGGGCGATCTCCAGGCGCCCTCCGGGCAACTTCCACTCCGCGCGCTCGTCCTTCAGGAGCAAGACGCGGCCCTGCGCATCGCAGGTGATGCCCATGGTCTGTCCTGCTTGGGATCGCTCCCCCAGACAGCATCGGTGGAGCAACGTCGCGACGCGACGCTCGGCCCGCGTTGACGTGGTCGCGCAGATGAACGTTCTGTCCGTTGCCCACGGTCAGGACAACGAACCATGAGGAGAAGACACCCTGTCAGGTGGTCAGTGGTGCCCGAGTCGGGCTACCGGCTGCTGGTCGGCGATCCATGCCTGGATCAGGTGCTCCTCGCCGGTATCGCTGACTCGCCGGTACACGCGCAGCCGCCACCACGTGTCCTGGCCGCCAGGGCAGTCCAAGGCGTTGAAGTCGCAGCAGTCGCCGCCCGCGTCGCAGGCCGCGATGAGGATCTGATCCGGGCTGGCCGGGTCCGGATCCGCACGGGGAGAGGCCAGCAGGGAAAATTCGAAGGCGTCGTCCCATCCCCCAAGGTCCGGCGCGGGTTCCTCGCCGCGGCGATCGAGGGTCAGCTTCACCGTGCCGTACTCGACTTCCGTGGGGACCATCACGGTGCGCGAGTCGGGGAAGACACACAGGCCCTCCCCGCTCCATTCCTGCTGGAGGAGGATGTCTGCGTCGTAGGTCCGGCCCCACACGAAGTAGCACGGGGTGTCGATTTCCAGCTCGTGGCTCTCCCGGGATGTCATGCCGTGTCCCTTCCTTCCCTCATGCGGGGCCATGCCGCGGCGCCCGTTCTCCGGGTACATGGGGAACGGGCGCCGGTCCTGCGCGGTGGCACTGCTAGGCGAAGACGTTCACATAGAACGGGTCGCCGGGCAGGATCCGGTTCGTGCTGTAGAGGGCGTTCAAGAACCCGCCCTGCTCGTTCTGCTCAGCCCTCGGCACCCAGGCTATGGCCCGGTTCGGCGGCGCATAGAAAGTACCGCCCTCCGCGGTCGAGGCGAACGGGTACTCGTCGCACGACAACCCCGGCGCCGGGGGCTTCAAACGGCCGCACACCGCCCTGCGGTTCGCAATCCTCTGCGCTTCCGTGGTGCGGTGCAGCGGCACTCCGTAGCCGGGACGTCCGATGTGCACGCCGGCCTGCTGCACCGTGGCGATGTTCTGCCTGATCCCCGGCAGGCCGTACTGCCGCGAGGGGAACAGGAGGCCCTGGTCAATGGCCGCGTGGAAGGGGAAGACGCACCCGGGCACCTTGAGCTGCTTCGACTGGTCCTTGCTCCAGAACTGGTCATCGCAGCGCCATTCCGGCCCGACGTAGCCCAAATCGATCGGTTCCTGGAATCCGGGCGGCGGCGGCCCAGCCAGGATGTAGTGCGTGGCGTCCCAGACAGCCTGCATCTTGCTGACCTTCGAGGAGTACTCGATGGTGCCGCTGACGGGCTTGGTACTGCTGAGCGTGAAGGGCCCGCTCAGCCCCCCGGTCTGAGTCAACACGGTGTTGGGTTTGGCGATGGCCACCAGCGACAGGGAGATCGGTGTGGTCTGGGCCTCCCCGTACAGGTTCGCCGCGGAGACGGTGAAGCTCTCCGACCAGTTCAGGCCGCTGGTATTGAGGGTCGTGACGCTCTGGGTGGTGAAGGTGGCCTCGCCGACCTGCTCGGGGACGCCGTCCGTGACCAGGATCAGGTCGATTTCGTAGCTCTCGGTGTCGCAGCCGGTGGTGCGGACCCATGTGTTGGGCAGCAGGAACCACCACGGGTTGTTGCAGCCGGTCGGGTCGGTGTAGCTGGGCATCGCGTTGGCCTTGGTCGCCCCCCGCGGGGCTTTCCCGGCCCACTTCGTTGCGACCTTGGACACGTGGACGGACAACTCGCGCTTGACGGTGTGCGAGGAACCGGCCGAAGCGGTCCCGGCTGCTCCCCCCACCAAGGCGAGCGCCGCAGCTCCCGCAGCCACAGCACGCATGAACTTCATTCGCAGCACGATCTGTGCCTCCCCCTAGCGCGCTCCCCCGCAGACGCCCCCTGCGCCCCCGGTGCACGCCAGCGCCCCAACTCTAGCCGTGCACACATCAGTTGGGGCCGTTTTCGTATCGCCCACATCGTCGACCGCATGCGCACGGGTGCGCAGATCGACGGCTGCTTCGCGAGCACTGACTTGACCCTGGACACGTGACAGCCTCGACCGCACCCGATCGACCCGGGATTGGTCGAAGCCCAAAGCTGCTGGTCAGCTACCGTGGCGGCATGACTGAGAGCCTGCCCGAGGACGAGGCGGAACCGGCCGTAGCCGACGTGCTTGACCTCGTCCTGAACCTGGACGAGCCCGTTCAGGTCGCACTCCGACGGCAGGTTCCCCGGCTCAGGGTGCAATCCCGCTGCACCTGCTGGTGCGGCACCGCCTATTTCGAACTCGATATTGACGAGGTGGGTCCTGCGCCGACAGGTCTGTCAATCTAACGGCTCTGTTCCGTAATCGGTGGTAGCGCTGCGTAGTGATCACTGGAGGAGGGTGCGGTGGCGGAGCAGGGGGAATCCGGCTCGGCCGTGCATCTGCCTCATGATCCGCTTGGTTCGCGTGTTGACGCCCTCGGTGCGGCCGTTGTGGTACGGATGGGTGAGTCCGGCGTCGACGGCGGCGCGGTCGAGTTCGAGGCCGTTGGCAAAGGAGTGCAGGTGGGGAAGGTCGGCGGCGCGGACCGTGGTGATCCAGTCGGTGAGCTTGGCGTCGTTGCCCTCCGCTGGGGTCAGTAACTGACCGAACTCGCCGATGACGCGGGCGAGTTCGGTCATCTCGGGACAGGTCTCGGTGAGTTCCCGCAGTAGTGCAGTGTCCTTGTCGCGCAGGTTCTCGGGGCGGGTGAGCAGGAGGCGGGCGAAACGCTGCGGGGTGGTGACCGGCTTGTCGCCCTCGGCACGGCCCTGGGTGATGTAGCGGTAGAGCAGGTTGAGACTTCCGGTGTACCCCAACTCCTTGATTTCCTTGAAGAGTTCGAGGACGGGGACGGCCGGGGCGGCGGCGCGGCGGGCGTGCAGGTGGTCGCGGTAGGGGTCGGCGAGGTCACCTGCCCCCAGGGTCAGGTCAGCAAGGGCTGGCACGGCCCCTACCCGACGTCCTCGCGCACCGCCGCCCCACTGATCGTGGCGCGGTTCACCAAGAGCCAGTGCCGCCCCTGCCCGGTCCGCACCCGGTGCACCACCACCGCCGACAGCGCCCGGACCGTGGGCTTTCCCTCGCGAGAACTCCGTGACCTGCAACTCCGCGTCCGCACCGAGCAGCAGACACCCGACTGGAAGGTCCGCTACGCGGTGCGTTCCGGAGTCGAGGGCACCATCAACGAGTTCGCTCACGGACACGGCATGCGCCACTGCCGCTACCGAGGACAGCCGAAAGCCCATCTGCAACACGTACTCACGGCCATCGCCGTGAACATCGAACGCCTCAGCGGCCTGACATCGGCCGGGGAACCGCCCTCACCACGGCCACCGACCGCCTTCCAGACCTTCCTGGACCAGCGCGGCACCCCCCGGTCGAAGTCCTGGCGAACGCTGGGCAGTTGACCTCAACCGTTCCAAGATCCCCGACAGAGTCAAGCTCAGTGGCCGGAGATCAGGTCGACGTTGCCGTCGAACTGCCACAGCGGGTTGGGCGTCGGCTTGCCGGCATTGATGATCAGGAAGTACCCGTTCACCTGCACCGGTCCGTCCCCGTCGGCGATGTAGCGCCCGGTCGGGGTGACATCCACCTGGTAGATGGCCTGGGCGGTGACGTTGTAGCCAGGGACGTTCCAGGAGACCGTGCACCGCCAGTCGTTCCCCGGCCCTGCCTGCGCCCCGAGCCCCTCGCTCTTGTCGCAGGCCGCTGTGGTCTGCAGGTGCGCTGCGGTGACCGCCGGCTGGCGCATCTGTGCTTGCTGGAACCGGTAGAGGTGGGAGAACACCGTGGCCACCGACCGTTGCACCTTCTCCTGGATGATGCCGGAACCGCCCGCATCGGTCCCGACGGCGACGACACCGACTGTCACGGCCAGCACGCCCGCCAGCGGGAGGGCACCCAAGGTCAGCGCCCTGCGTCCGGCGCCGTCGTCGTTGAGGTTGGTGAAGTCCCGGCGGAGGAACAGCAGACAGGCCAGTGCCGTCGCCACGACCGCCCACACCAGGCTGACCCCGATACCGATCAGCAACGGCCCCAGCTGCTGAGGATCGGTGAACAGGCCGTTCCAGGAGATGAAGGCGTAACCGGGCAGTGCCAGGCGCACCGGGACCGGCAGCGGCAGCATCTGCGCCGTCTGCATCCCGAGGGCGGCGATCACGGGCAGCAGCAGGCCCATCGGGGATCGGCCCAGGGCCACCGACCCGAGCAGCCCGATGGCGGCCAGGGCGAGCGTCGGCGCCAGCACGCAGACCCACGCCAGCAGGACCTTGCCGGCCGCGTCCCCGCCGGTGAGCAGGTGGCCGTCCAGGCCGACCAGCGGCTGGTTCCCCTCCGCGAGCAGTCCGCCGAGCATGCTGGAGACGGCCAGGCCGGCTACCAGCAGTCCGATCACGGTGACGCTGGCGATCGCCTTGGCCGCGAAGATCCGCCGGTGCGAGCGGGCGGCGATGATCAGGTGGCGCCAGGTGCCCAGCCGGTCCTCGGAGGCGAAGACGTCGCCGGCGACCACGGACGTGACCAGCGGCAGGGCCCATGTGCCGGCGACGCCGAGCACCACCAACGACCCGGCCCAGCCGGTGGCGTGCATCCACCGGCCGAAGAGGGTATCGGACGGCAGGGTGCTCTGCTGGTCGATCGCGAACACCAGCAGGCCTGGACCGACCCAGCACAGCAGCACCAGCAGGCGCACCCGCCAGGCGGAGAACTGCTTGACCAGCTCCATCCGCAGGATCCGGACCACCGGGACCGGGCGTCTGCCGGCCGTCCCGGGCTTCAGCCCGGCCCCGGCGGCGGGGGCGTCGGTGAGGGTCGTGGTCATTGGTCGGCCTCCTGCCCGGTGAGGGCGAGCTGGTCCGTCAGGGAGAGAAAGGCTGCTTCCAGCGGCGAGACGACGGGCGCGAGTTCGCGCACGGGGATGTTCGCGCGCACGATCCGCGCCAGGAGTTCGTCCAGAGCAGCCGTCCGCGCGCGTACGATGATCACGTCGTTGTCCGGTCGCGCCGCGGCGTCGAAGTCCTCGACGACGCGAACGCCGGGCGTTCCGGCCGCGACAGCGTGCGCGGCGGACGGATCCAGGGCGCGTAGCCGGTAGTCGAGTTCGTGCTTCTCATCGGTGAGCTTCTTTAACGGGCCGGAGAACACCACACGCCCCTTGGCCAGGATGGTGACCTCGGAACACAGCGCCTCCAGATCGTCCATCCGATGGCTGGACAGGACGACCGTGACGCCCTCGGCCGCGAGCCGGCGCAGGACCTGGTGCACCTGCCTCTTGCCCGCCGGGTCCAGGCCGTTGGACGGCTCGTCGAGCACCAGGAGGCGCGGTTTGGTCAGCAACGCCGCGGCCAGTCCCAGTCGTTGGCGCATGCCCAGGGAGAAGCCACGGACCTTCTGATCGGCGGCCTCGGTGAGTCCGACCTGCTCCAGAGCCTCGCCGACATTACCGGCGAGCGAGTCGCCGGGCTGCAGCGAGACCAGCGTCGCGAGGTTCTGCTTCGCGGTGAGAGTGGGGTAGAGGCCGGGTCCGTCGACGAACCCGGAGACACCGTCAGGTGCCAGCAGCCCACGGCCCACTGGAGCGCCGAGGATCTCCAGATCCCCCTCGTCGGCGACGGCCAGGCCCAGCATCAGGCCCAGCAGCGTGGTCTTTCCGGCACCGTTCGGGCCGACCAGGCCGTGGATCTGACCCTGCGCGATGCTTACATCGACATGGGCGAGCGCGACGACGTCACCGAAGACCTTGGTGATGCCGTGGCCCCTCACTGCGATGGTCGTGTCCATCCGTTCCTTCCTTAGCTGGCGAGCAGGTGGGCCCCCGTCCCGCTCTGGGACGGGGGCCGGTTACCGAGTGGCGCTGGTCACTGCACGTTCACCGCGGTGTCGTCGAGCACGAAGGAGGTCTGGTACTCGTAGTCCTCCGCGCCGGTGAACTTGAGAGTGACCGTCTGGCCCGCGTAGGGGGAGAGGTCGAAGGTGTGCTGCGCGTATCCGGTGATGTGGTCGAGGTTGGAGTAGGTGTGCAGGGTGCCCAGCACCGTGCCGGAGCTGTTCAGCACCTGCACCTCGAGCGTGTCGTAGGCGGTCGTGGTCGAGGTCTCCGCCGTGTCGACGTGCAGCCAGAAGCTCAGCTGCTCCGAGGTGCAGCCCGTCGGCAGGGTCACCGTCTGCGACAGGGTGTCGGTGTGGGTGGTCCCGTAGCCGTCGAGCCACGCGTCCCAGCTGCCGGAGTGCGGCGGCTCGGAGGAGGAGTTGTTGATCACGCCGGAGGACGCGGTCCACGGAGCGGGGTTGGAGCTGCCGTTCTCGAAGCCGGGGTTGCCGAGCAGCTGCTTCGCCTGGCAGCCGGTGCTTCCGGTGGGGGTGGCGGACGCCTCGTTGCTCTGTGCCCCCTCGCCCACGCCGTTCACCGCGGTGACCCTGTAGTAGTAGGTCTGCCCGGTGGTGAGCCCGGTGTCGGTGCACGAGGTCACCGCGCCCAGTCCGCTGCAGCCGCCGCTGGTCAGCAGCGACTCGGTGCCGCTGGAGGTCCCGCGGTAGACCTTGTACGAGGTGATGTTCTCGCCGCCGGTGCTGGCCGGTGGCGTCCAGCTGAGCGAGACCTGGCCGGTCCCTGCGGTCCCCGTCAGGCCGGTGGGCGCACCCGGTGGCGTCGCGGCAATCGGGTCGGCTGTGACGGTCACCGTCGAGGATGCCGTGTTGGCGGGCGAGGCGCTGTCGGTGACGGTCAGTGTCGCGGTGTAGGTGCCCGCGGTGCTGTAGGTGTGGCTCGGGTTCTGCGACGTGCTGGTCGACCCGTCACCGAAGTTCCAGCTGTACGTGTACCCCGGCGTGCCGCCGGTGGCCGTGCCGGTGAAGGCGACGTTCAGTGGCACCTGGCCGGAGGTCGGGGTGGCCGAGGCGCTTGCGGCCAGCGGGTTGCCGACGGCGCTGACCGTGGTCGTCACCTGCGAGGTCGCTGTGTTGGCGGGCGAGGCGCTGTCGGTGACGGTCAGTGTCGCGGTGTAGGTGCCCGCGGTGCTGTAGGTGTGGCTCGGGTTCTGCGACGTGCTGGTCGACCCGTCACCGAAGTTCCAGCTGTACGTGTACGGGGCCGTGCCGCCCGTGGCCGAGCCGGTGAAGTTCTCCGTCAGTGGGGCGTTGCCGGTGGTCGGGGACCCCGTGGCGCTCGCCGACAGCGGGGTCGCGCCCTGGACCCAGAAGTCCTCCAGCGGGTCGCCGAGCGCGGCCTGGTCCGCGGTCGTCATCGGGAACGTGGACGAGCCCAGGTTGTCGTTCGGGTTGATAACGCCGGAGTGCACGTTCTCCATCGTGCGCTCCATAGCCGCCAGCACGTTGGCCGTGGTGTACGCCACGTGCGAGACGTAGTGCTGCTTGACGTAGGCCGGGTTCCCGATGACGAGCAGCGGCACGCGGTAGGTGTTGCTGACGTGGTCCGGGCCGTTGTTGCCGTTCTGGGTGTCGTCCTCGGTGACGATGATCAGGGTGTTGTTCTTGTACGTCGGGTTGCTCATGATCGAGTCGACGATGTTGTTCGTCGCGGTGTCGTTACCAGGGATGTCCTGGTACGTACCAGGGTGGTCATTGAATAGCTCGACGTAGTTGTAGGCCGGCATCCCGTACTGGTTGACGAAGTTCAGGTAGTCGCTGGCGACCGTGCTGTCGGGGATGCTCTGGTTCTGGCAGGTGTACTCGTTGGTGTGCAGCTCTTCCGGGACGGACGTGCCCGGACGGTTGGGCGGCAGGACCTCGATCTTGCCGTCGGCCGGGTTCTTCCAGTAGCCGCTGCCACTGTTGAGCATCCAGTAGATGTCACCGTTCACGATGAACGTGTACGGGCTGGTGCCACTGCTGGTGCCGGACGGAGGAGTGCAGGCGTTGGTGCCCTCGTCCGTGGGGCCGTTGTCGCTCTGCAGAAAGCGGTCGAACTGGGTGCCGGTCGACGGGTAGGACTGCTGCTGGCTGCTGGACGAGGACTGCCCCGAGAACAGGAACCAGTGGTTGGGACCGGACGGCGGCTGGACGCCCGTGCTGTACGAGTCGGACAGCGCGTAGGTCTTGGCCAGGGTGTGCAGGTCCGGAACGGAGCTGATGTGGTTGGTGCTCTCCACCTGGCCGTTGCAGTCCGGGGCGATCGTGGTCGCGCAGTCGCCGAGGTAGTCGTCGAAGGTGTGGTTCTCGCGATAGATGATCACGAAGTGCTGGAACGGCGGGAAGTACGGCGCCAGCGGGTTCACCGCCGCTGCGGGCTTCCCTATGATCGTCTGATGGCCACCGATCTGCTGCGTAACGGTCTTGTCGGTGATCTTGAAGTTCTTGGGCTGCGGGAACTTCGCGAACTCCACGCCGGGCGCGGCGAACTTCGCGCCGGAGCAGTTGAAGTCGTCCGGCTTGTACGTCATCGGACGCTTGCCTAGTGGCAGGTCCTTGGCGTTCGAGGGGGTCGTCGCCGGGTTGTACCCCTTCAGCGTGCACGAGCCGACACCCGTCGCGGGGTGGGCGGCGTCAGCGATCCCGACGCCGTGAGCCACGCTCTCCACCCCGCCGAACAGCAGGGCGAGGCTGGCGACACCGGTCAGCAGTAACTTCTTCGATCTCTTCTTCGATCTCTCCATTGATCTCTTCATTGGCACTCCCGTGTCGGTGGCGCGCGAGGGCGCGCGAATCTACGCGCGATGAATGGAGCCATACGGGATTGTGACGACGAGTCAGGGTCACGACAAGTCAATGGACATGATCCACTTTACTCGCCACGCAACGTTTGCCTGCCGTCCTCCACGAGCCGTCCCGGCCGTCGGCGGGGAGCGGGACGACGGGGTATCTCGTCCTGCCCATCGCGCCGATTTCGGCAGCATGTTCGTCGGGATGCCGGCGTATCGGGGCGGGAACTGGACACCGATGGTGGAGCGGTTCCTCCGTCCCGATCGACCGACGATGTTCAAGCTCGCCCGAACCCTCACCTGGTCGCCTCACCGGACACCGGGGTCAAGATGCCGCGTTCACACCCCGGGCGACAAAACGGTTCGAGCAGCTGATCGGCCGGCATGGGCAGCAGCCGGACCCTTCTCCTCCAGCACCCACAGGTCCAGCTGGGTGTGGTCGGCCTGCCAGATCTTGGTGGAGCAGGCCAAGCTCAAGCGATCCCACGCCGCGACCTGCACACCGAAGCGTCGCGGGCGCCCGCCCACCGTCCGTTCGATTCGCGCCCTGGTGCTGCGTCTGGCGCGCGAGAATGCCTCGTGGGGCTACCGCAGAATCCACGGCGAGCTCGCGGCACTCGGCATCAAGGTCGCCGCCTCCACCGTATGGGAGATCCTCCGCGAGCACGGCATCCCACCCGCGCCCGAACGGCAGAGCACGACCTGGGCCGACGCCGATGGCAGGGATCGTCAGCAGCCTGTCGGCGCAGTAGCCGAGGATCGGAGCGGTCTGTGTGCGGTAGACCTGCTGGCGGTGGCGGATCACCTCTTCGGTATCGTCGCGGCGGCCGCGGCCCAGCAGCCGCTGCACCACGACATACTCGGGCACGGTGAACTCCAGCACGGCATCCAATGTGCCATTCGACTCGGAGAGCATGGCCTGGAGCTCCTCCGCCTGTTGGACGGTGCGCGGGAAGCCGTCCAGGAGGAAGCCCTGCCACGCGTCCGGCTGGGAGAGTCGCTGGCGGACCATGCCGTTGGTGACGTGGTCGGGTACCAGTTCTCCCACGTCGAGGTATTGCTTGGCCTCGCGTCCGAGGGGGGTCCGGCCGGTGACGTACTCTCGGAACAGATCTCCGGTGGAGATGTGCGGCACGCCAAGTGACCCGCTGAGGATGGCGGCCTGGGGGCCCTTGCCCGCTCCGGGAGGGCCGATGAGGATGACGCGCATCAGTGACACAGAACCTTTCTCGTCAGGCAACGTTGACGGGGCGGATGGAGGCATCGGTCAGCACGAACACCGGGCCGGGACCCAAGCGGCCCCGGTCGGCCAGGAGGTCGGATAGCGCCTGCGCTACACCCCCCTGGTACGCGGCAGAGTCGAGCATCGTGCCGGGGACCACCATGTAGAGGTCCACGTCGGGCGCCAACTCGGCGGCAAGCCACTCGGTGAGTTGGATGAGTCCCGCCAACGCGGCGTCCTGCATGCCGTTGCCCACCACGCCCGTCACGACGTTGACCACCGAACCGCCGTGCGCTGCCATCCAGCGCCAGTAGCCGCGTTGGATCCAGGCAAGTGGCGTTGCCAGGTGCCGTTGCACGATGTCGCGCAGGGCCGACGGGTCGCATTCCATCAGCGAGCCCGCCTCGGGGCTGGTCGGAACGAGGTTCACCAGATGGTCGAGGCGGCCGAAGCGCTCGAGAAGCGTCTCCACCACTGCGCTCTGTTCGGCGGGGTTGTCCGGGCCGCATGGCAGTACCAGTCTTCGTGAGCCCAGCGCCGGGGTCGGGTTCGGGGCTTGCGCGAGGGCATCGGTCACCGCCACCCGGGCGCCGCTGCCGAGCAGTTGGTCCACGACCGACTCCGCGACGGGTCCGCCTGAGCCGGTGACCAGCACGCCCCGCCCCGATAGCAGGCCAACGCGTCCCATGTCAGCTCCCTGACTGCGGACGGGAATCGCCGGACAGTCCGGCGTTGATCAGATCCATCACGGACGAGTCCGCCAGCGTGGTCACGTCGCCGATCTCGCGGTCCTCCGCCACGTCGCGAAGCAGCCGCCGCATGATCTTGCCGGACCGGGTCTTCGGCAGCTCTGGAACAACCATGATCTGGCGGAGCTTGGCGATCGGGCCGATCTCCTGGGCGACATGCTCGCGCAGGTCGGCCGCCAAACCGACTCCAGCGTCCGGGTGCGCGGTGGCGGCCTCTCGCAGGATCACGAATGCCACGATGGCCTGCCCGGTCGTTGCGTCCGTAGCGCCCACCACCGCGGCTTCGGCCACCGTGGGGTGTGAGACCAGGGCCGACTCCACCTCGGCGATGGAGGTCGGCTGCCGCTTGTCGGCATCCAGCTCGTTCGTCCTCGCCCTGCTCGTTCCTCGCGAGGCTCCGGGCGCTCCAGCTGGACCCCTGCCCACGCGGCAGCCACGCACCGAACCCTAGGAAGCCCCACGAAGAAAAGCGCCCCGGCTCCGCAGAACAGCCGCAGGCAAGGGCTTACCTACGCGCTTGACAGGCCCGGCGCTCATGGGTGGGTGGCAATTTTGCCCATGAAGGCCGGGGGCTGTCCCAGCTTCGGTAACAGACTCCGGTGGACGAGCGGTGGACGACAGGCTGCAAGGCGGAGGCGGCTGCGGTACGGGATGACGCAAGACGACCATGCTCCCCGGCGAGCGCGCCCCAGGACTGCTCACCCGGCGGTTTCCAGAGTGCGTGACGCTGTTACCTCGACGACCAGGTGCTTGGTGACCGGTTCGCCGCTTTGCGTGCTGACGTCGGCGATCCCACAGAGGACGTTCAGCTCTGGCATGTAACCGGCGGCGCAGCCCGGCGGGAGTTCGTAGCGGACAGCCCGGTAGCCGTGGACGTGATACTGCTCCGTGCAGTTGGTGTTTAGGGACGTCAGTCACACCGGCATGCCCAGGACTTACCGCACTACGAGCAAGTATATGGTTACCGCGCCAAATGAAGAGTTGCCTACTGCACCAGATGATGCGTTGCACATGCTCACTTTCCGCTACCTCACGCTCGCGAGATGTCCCCAAATGGAGGAAAAATAGCGAGACCGTCAGCTGCCAGGGCGAGCGTTCCTCCGCCCGCCGACTACCATTCACACGCCGAGGGCAAAGTATCCGAAAATACATTCGCAACCAGCGTAGTGGCTGATTCAAATGGCACGGGCGTCAACCATTCCACGAGAAACTGAAAACGGATCCCGGGGGCATGCGTCGCCGGGTGCGCGCCCGCGTGAACGTCCCGATCGCCGCGGGCGACTACAGCGCCCAGAGCGGCCGGCCCTGAAGAAGCGCCTCAGCGTCCATAGCGACCCGGTCGGCGCGGCCGCGAGCACGTGGCGAATCCGCGAATCGTCCGCCGCTGTCCGAGCCCGAAAGAGAATTCATGCTGCTGTCTGCCCTGGTGGGAACTGCCGACCCGCCACAGCTCCTCCCCGCGCGTGAGCAGATGGCGTTCACCTTGGGCTTCCACATCATCCTGGTCCCCTTCGGTGTCGCATTCACCTTCATGATGCTGGTCTGCCACTACCGGGCGCTGCGCCGTGACGATCAGCATGCGCTGCTCCTCGCACAGCGATGGTCCAAGGTGGCGGCCGTACTGTTCGCCGTCGGGGCCGTGTCCGGCACCGTGCTGACTTTCGAGTTGGGGCTGCTCTGGCCCGGGCTCATGGGCAAATATGGGCCGGCCTTCGGGTTCCCCTTCGCCATCGAAGGGCTCTTCTTCTTCCTCGAAGCCATCTTCATGGCAATCTACATCTACGGCTGGAAGAGACTTCCGCCGTGGCCGCACTTCTTCACCGGCCTGGTGGTCACCCTGGCGAGCGTCGGCGGAACGGCCTCCGTCATCGCGGCGAACAGCTGGATGAACCAGCCCACGGGGGTCACGGTGAGCAATGGGCATGTGGTTGGCGTGACCCCGTCCAAGGTCTTCTTCAACGGCGCGTTCTGGTGGGAGATGGTCCACATGCTCCTCGCGGCGTACATCGTCGCGGGGTTCATGGTCGCGGGGGTGTACGCGTGGGGCCTGTTCAAGGGGCGTCGGGACCCATACCACCGGCTGGGGTTCCTCGTTCCGTTCACGGTCGCGGCGATTGCGATGCCGCTTCAGTTCCTCGTCGGGGACACGATCGCCCGTCAGGTCTACGACAGGGAACCTTCCAAGTTCTCCGCCATCGAACTCGTACCGACCACCAGCAACCACGTCCCGGAGACGCTCGGCGGCATCTTCGTCGACGCCAAGGTGCGGTACGGAATCCGCCTTCCCGACGTTGCATCGATCCTCGCAGGTTTCACGCCCTCCACCACGATCAAAGGCTTCGACGCGATCCCCGTGGCCGTACGCCCTGCGGATGCGGTGGTCAGCATCGTGCACCTCTCCTTCGACGTCATGGTCGCAACCGCCTCACTCCTGCTCTTGCTGTCCCTGTGGTTCGGCTGGCTGTGGTGGCGGCGACGCGAGGTACCGACGAACCGCTGGTTCCTGTGCAGCTCGGCCGTCGCCGGACTGGTCGCGCTCGTGTCTCTGGAGAGCGGCTGGGTGGTGACCGAGGTCGGCCGCCAGCCTTGGACAGTCGTGGGACTACTGCAGACGAAGGACGCCGTCGCCACGCAGGGCAACCTCTGGCCCCTGTTCGCCACGGTCCTCGCGATCTACCTCTGCGTCGCAGTCGGCGCCTTGTTCGTCCTGCGAACCATGCGCCGTCGGTGGTCCGAAGAGGGCACCGACGCCGTCGCGGTCCCGTACGGCCCCTGGCCTACACCGGCGATGGACGAGCGCGCGGTCGGAGCTGATGGTGTATGAGCACTCTGATCGCTGCGGTCCTGTTCATCGGCGTCATCGCCTATGCCCTCTTCGGTGGCGCGGACTACGGAGCCGGCTTCTGGGATCTGACGGCCGGCGGGCCGGCGCGGGGAAGCCACACCCGCGAGCTGATCGACCTTTCCCTCAGCCCGGTGTGGGAGGCCAACCACACGTGGCTGATCTTCTGTCTCGTCACAATCTGGACGGGCTTTCCACAAGCCTTCACCGCCATCACTACAACGCTGTACATCCCACTGGGACTGGCGGCGCTGGGCATCGTCGCCCGGGGAGCGGCTTTCGCCTTCCGCCACGCGCTTACCCAAAGCCGGGGAGAGCAGATCAGCGGTGTCGCCTTCGCGTGTTCGTCGGTGTTGACCCCGTTCGTCTTCGGCACCATCGCAGGCGGGATTGCCTCCGGCCGCGTCCCCTTGGCGGGGCACGGTGACGCGCTGTCCAGTTGGGTCAACCCGACTTCTGCTCTCGGCGGCGTACTCGCGGTCACGGTCTGCGCCTATCTGGCCGCCGTGTTCCTCACCGGGCAAGCCCAGCGCCGGAGGGACACCTCACTGGAAAGGGCGTTCCGCTACCGGGCCTTCGGCTCGGGCACCGTTGCGGGTCTGGTGGCGTTCGTGGGCGTGTTCGTACTGCACGCGGACTCCCCGCGCCTGTTCCACCAACTGAGCACGGCAGGCGCGCCACTCCTGGTCGTCTCGGGCCTGTGTGGCCTCGCCGCGCTGCTCCTGTTGCGCAGGGGCCGCCCTGCTGTCGTACGCACCCTGGCGGCCGTCGCGATCGCCACCGTGGTCGCGGGGTGGGGAGTCGCCCAGTACCCCTACCTCCTGGGTACCCACCTGACCATCCGGCAAGCGGCGGCTCCAGCCGCCAGCTTGTGGGTCCTGTTCGCAGTGTCCTGCGTCGCGGCAGTGCTGATCGCGCCCTCGCTCCTCCTGCTGTACAGACTGCAACTGCGACGCAAGCTCGGCTGACGAGGAACCACAGCCCGACGGTGATCACCGCCCGCCGGGCACTGGTGTGGCTGGTGCATGCACAGCCCTCTTCGCGCTGACCGCCTCCGGCTACTCAAGCTGCGGCGACAGTAGTAGCCGTGCCAAGACTCCCCAGAGGACGGCCTCGGCGAGCGCCTCCCCCGCCGCCACGGTGCATCTCTTCCCACAACCGGCACCAACGGCGACGGATGGAACGAGCAGGGCGTCGCCCGAGTCACTCCCGCAATGCCGCCCGCCCCCTGTCCCGGTGAAGGCCGGAGGCCGAGCGGCCGGGGGTAGCTCCAAGATCGGCGATCAAGGCCGTCACCTGGCCGGAAGATTTATCGGCACCCGCAGTGTCAACGAGGTCGCATCGCGGCCAGCGCTGCCGCTACCACGCGGGTCGCACCAACTCTGGGGTGCCGGTACATCATCCGCCCTGGCCCAACGGCAGGTTCGTACTCGCGGAGAGTTTTGGCGAGTCGATCTCGTCGGCGGATCTCCAGGCTCAGGGTCAGCGACGCCTGAATCGTCACCCCGCCCGACCCTGTTGCCCATTTGGTTATGCGGCGAGGGAGAGCTCGAGGCAGGCCTCGTCGGTCCACGCGCTGCCGACCTCGAAGGCCATGTACGTACTGGCCTTCGAGGTCGGCGCGTTGTCAGTTCTGCCAGGCCACCGAGACCGAACCGGTGCCGGAGGTGGGTGCGGTGTAGGTATGGTTCGAGCCGCCTTCCCAGACGATGCTGCCGTCCGCCTTCTTGATGAAGAACTTGTATTGGACGGTGGCCCCGGCGGGCACGCTGGCCATGCTGAACCAGGTCGGGTAGTTCGGGTCGAGCAGCGGGCCGATCGCCACGGATGTATCCGTGCTCCAATTGCCCAGCTCGTCATCGTTGCCGGCGAGGTAGATCTCGTCGCCCGGCGAGGTCGACGTGCCCGTGACGGTGAACGTCACCGGCACCTGGGTGCCGGATTCGACGTGGTAGGCGATGCTGTTGCCCGCTACTCCCCCGCTGGAGGTCACCACGATCTGGTCGGTGCCAGCGGCGGCACCACTGGGGATCGTCAGGTCGACCTCGCTGGGCGACCAGTAGTTGACCGTTGCGGCCACGCCCCCTACCGTCACGGTGCCTGCGGAGCTGCCGAAGTTTGCGCCCGTGACGGCAACGACGTCTCCGGAGTGCCCCATCGTCGGACCCACATTGCCAACCTGCGGCGTCGACTGGGATGGAGCGACATAGGACCATACGGCGGCCTGCCCGGCGTTCAACGTGTACGGGCCGGTCGGGTTGTTGCCGCCGCTTCCGTTGTTAACGGTGAGCGTGCCACCGCCGAGCGCATTGCCCAGCTGGTCGGAGTAGGTACCGGGCGGCAACGAGGTTTCCAGACCCGTCAGCGCATAGTTCGTGCTGGTGCTCTTGTTGACCGCGACGAGCACGACGTCGTTGTAGAACTTCCGCTCGTACACGTAGACGTCGTTGTTGATCCACCGCTGCGTCGACGATCCGTAGCGCAGGGCCGGGTTCGACTTGCGCAGCGCCGAAAGTGCCTGCACTAGGCCAAAGTTACGTGTCGTTTCCGAGAACGAAGACATCATCGGCCGGTTGTAGGGATCGCCGCCGACCTGTCCGGAGGAGTTGGTGGTGTCGTTGTGCATATACTGCTCGTCACCGTAGTAGATCGACGGAATCCCGGGCGTCGTCATGTTCACAACCGTCGCCTGGTCGAACAGCGTGGTGTTGTTGTTGACCGACAGGAACCGGGACTCGTCCTGGTCGTCCACCAGGTTCACCAGGTCATTCGCCCAGTTGAATGAGGACTGCTCGCGGCTGATCGCGGAGTCGAGCTCGGACATCGAGGCGTTGTTGGCGAACACGTCACGCTCGGCAGTGTTGAGGTCGATGTTCTCCAGCGACTGCCCGTCTGTGTTGGCGAACTTCACCTCGTTCGGCCACAGGGCGGCCGATGACGGGTCAGCCCACTCGCCGAAAGTGAACAGGCTGTGACTGTTGTAGATGTGGTCTATGTAGCCCTTCAGCCACCCGCCTGGCATGTGTTTGACGGCGTCCATGCGGATACCGTCCACGCCGTGGCTGAGCCAGGTGTCCACCGCGCCTTGGAGGTAGTTCGTCACCGATGGGTTCTCCTGCGCCAGGTCGGCCAGGTTGAACAGGTTCTCGTACTCGACCTGGTACGGGTCCTGGTAGTTGCTGATGCCACCGTTGTGGTGGAAGTACCCGTTCGGGTCGTTGTCGTACTCCGACAGTGTGGTGCCGTTCTCCTTCAGTGCGCCGTCCACGCCGTAGCTGGGGTTGTTGACGTCCTCCGGGCTGGTGTCATTCACCGCCCAGTCCATGATGACCTTGATGCCCTTGGAGTGCGCCGCCGAGACCATCGCATCGAAGTCGTTCCAGGAGCCGAAGTGCGGCTCGGGCACGTAGAAGTCCATGCCCCAGTAGCCGTGGTAGCCGGCTGAACTCTGCCCGTTGTCGACCACGGGGAGGTTGACGTTCTGCACGGGTGGTGAGATCCATATGGCACCGACGCCGAGGTCGGCCAGATACTGCATCTTGGCCGTGACGCCGGCGAAGTCACCGCCCCAGTACAGCTGCCAGTCGCTGTGGTCACTGCTGTACAGCCCTGGGCTCGACGACGGGTTGTCGTTGCTGGTATCGCCGTCGTAGAAGCGGTCGGTGATCAACTGGTAGATCACGTCGCCCGTCATGTCGCCGGTGCTCACCGGTGTCGAGCTCAGCGCCGGTTGGACGGCGGCTGGGGCCGGGTGCGCGACCGCGGTCGTCGGCGTCACGGCACCCACCGCAGCGACGAAGGACAGGGCCGAGACGGCGAGAGCGAGCCGTCGGCGACAGCGGGACAGTGATCTTGTCTTGCGTCTTTGACGCATGGCGGTGCCCTTCCGCGGAGAGGAGTGGGTTGGGTCAACCTTTGACGGCTCCGGCCGTCAAGCCCTTGACAAGGTACTTCTGCAGGTATAGGTAGATCAGTACGACGGGAAGTCCCGCGAGCAGCGATCCCGCGGCGAACTCGCCGTAGTCTGTGTTGTGTTCACCGGACACCAGGCCGAAAAGGCCTATCGCGAGGGTCTTCTGCGAGGTATCGGTCAGGAACACGTTCGCGAGCAGGATCTCGTTGAGGTTGGCCACGAAGGAGAACAGGCCGACGACGACAAGCATAGGGGCGGCGAGCGGGAGCGTGATGCGGAAGAAGACCTGCCCGGAGGTCGCGCCGTCGATCAGCGCCGACTCGTCCAGCTCACGCGGAATCGTGTCGAGATACCCCTTGAGCAGCCAGGTGTTGACGCCCATGGCGCCACCGAGGTAAACGAGAATCAGCCCGAGCGAGGTGTTCAAGCCCGCCGCCGGGAACACCGAACCGATCTGGATGAACACCAGGTACAACGCGACGACTGCGATGAAGTTCGGGAACATCTGCACTAGCAGCACGGTGATCAGTCCCGCGCGACGACCGCGGAATCGCAGCCGGGAGAACGCGAACGCCCCGCCGGCGCCGATCAGCACGTTGAGCATCGCGGAGACGCCGCAGATCAGCAGGGTGTTGCCGTACCAGCGCAAGTAGGGCGAGTTCGGATCGGAGAGCAGCTTGGCGAAGTTGTTCAGACTGACGCCGTCGGGCAGCAGGCTGGTCGTGGACAGCGTGCCGACTGGGTTCAGCGCCGCCGATACGAGGAACACGATCGGGAACAGCGCGAAGACCAGCGCCACCAGTCCTATCAGGTGGCGCCACCATACGCGGTCGCCGCGCGGTCGCTGGCGCGGAGCGGGCGCGCCGGCAACGGCACCAATCTGGCTGGGCGCCTCGGTCGCTGGTTGTGGCAGCAGATGTGTCATGCCGCGTAGACCTCCTCCAGGGCGCGCGTTCGCCTGAAGCCGGCGAAAGAGATGAGACCGACGAGCATGAAGATGAACAGCGAGATCGCGGCGGCAAGCCCGTACTGGGCGCCCTGGCCTCCGAAGGCAAGGCGGAAGGTGTAGCTGATCAGGATGTCGGTATTGCCGGCTGTGGAGTTACCGGGTGGAAAGGGCCCGCCGTCGGTGAGCAGTTTGATGGTGTTGTAGCTGTTGAAGTTGTAGGCGAACGACGCAATCAACAGGGGTGCGATGCCCACGAGTAGCAGCGGCATCGTCACCGACCGGAAGACGCGCAGAGACGAAGCGCCGTCGACGCGCGCGGCCTCCTTCAGCTCGCTGGGCACGGACTGGAGCAGACCAGTGCACACCAGAAACATGTAGGGGAAACCGAGCCAGAGGTTCGTCAGCAGAATCGACCCGCGAGCCGTCCAGATTCCGCCGAGCCAGTCGATGTCTGTCTGCAGCAGACGGTTGAGCAGACCGAAGTCCTTGTTGTACATGCTCTGCCACACGAGCAACGAGATGAACGCGGGCAGCGCGTACGGGAGCAGCAGCAGCGAACGGTAGATGCGCTGGCCGCGCAACCTGGGATGGTCAAGGGCCAGCGCCAGGCCGAGGCCGAGCGCGAACGTGGTCAGTACCGACAGCGACGCGAACGCCACAGTCCATGCCAGCACCCGCAGGAACGGTCCGCGGATGCTGGGATCGGTCACGACAGCGGCAAAGTTGCGCAGCCCCACGTCGGTCTTCCAGCCGATGGGGAGCACGCGGCCGGATCCATCGGCCGCCACGAAGGTCCCCGCCTTCGGCCGGTATGCGACGCCGGTCCTGGTGTCCGTCATAATCTGGGTGGCCACGTCGTAGCGCAGCGTCCGCTCTCCGATGAATGCCTCGGAGAGCCCGACGGACTTGATGAAGCCGCCCTCGACGGGCACCGCGAAGGTACTCAGCTGCGCGGCGCGGGCGTTGACCTGGATGCCGTTGAGGATGGTCCAGCCCGGCGCCCGTACGACCTTCCCGGTGTCCGGGTCCTTGGTCACCTGCGCGTCGGGCACCGCGGTGAGGCCGTGGCTGTCGCCGCGTTCCACCCTGCCCTGAGGATCGGTGAGGAAGAAGACGATGGGTCCTGTGCTCACGCTGTCCTTCGTCGCCACCGACAGCTCGTACCTCGGCGCGCCGGGGCGCTCGACCACGGAGTCGGCTTCGAGCTCGCTCACGGCCTGCGTCTGCGACATCCGGTGCCCGTCACCGTAGTTGGTAAACGCGGTGCCGATCGTGTATGCGACCGGATACACCTGGAAGGCCAGCAACAGCAGCGTTCCCGGGATGAGATAGCGGGCCGCGATCCGTTTCGGGCTGAGATAGACGTAGATAAGGGTTGCCGTGACAGCTACCGCTACTCCCAGGGCGATCCACGCGTGCTGGGACACCAAGCGCGGCACGGCGAAGATCGTCAGCGCCACGACCGCCCCGATGAAAACGACCCGCATCCACGACACTCTCGCGATCCGTTCGCTGTGCATAGATCCTCCTCCCTGGTACGGGCGGGTGTGGTGCCGTCGACCGGGTGGACGGCTGACGGCATCGCACCGCACGGTCGCTAACCGACAGCCTTCTTGATCTGCGCCGCAGCGCCGGCCATTGCCGAGGCTGGGTCGGCGCCCCCGACGATGGCCGCCTCGGCAATCCCCAGCGGACCCCATACCGCCGACATCGCTGGGATCTGCGGGAGTACGACGCCGTGTTCACCTGCGGTGTGGAACGCGGCGATGTCCGGATCGGTCTTCGCCACGTCGTCGTAGGCCGACGTCAGCGCCGGTGGACGAGGCTCGGCCTTGTACAGTGCCTCTTCCACGTCCTTGCGGGTCAGGTAGTTGAGCGTGAACTCCTGGGCGATCGGAGCGTTCTTGGCCTTAGAGGAGACGTAGAAGGCCTGCACGCCGAGGAACGGCTCGGCCGGGCCCATGCCGGCGAAGCCGGGCACCGGGCTGACGGCGTACTTGATGCCCGCCTGCTTGATCTGCGGTAGCGCCCACGGTCCCGAGACGAGATAGGGAACCTTGCCGGAGGCGAAGAGCGATACGGCGTTGTTCGCATCGATGGACCGTTTGAAGACGTTCTCGCTCTTCTCGCCGTACCTGCTCAGCAGTTTGGCGAACGCGACGAACCCCGGGCCGTCGACGCCGAGTTTCGCCGGGTCGTAGGTACCGTCCGCCTTGGTGCCGAAGATGTAGCCACCCGCCGAGCCGACCAGCGGCTGGATGGTGTAAGGATCGCCTTGCTGGCCGACCTGCAGCGCGAGCGGGTCACTCGCCTTCTTCGCCTTCACCGCCGCCTGCCCGTTCTGCACCATGGCCTCGAAGGTCGACGGCGCGGCGGTGGCCTCGGCCGTGTTGGTGAACAGGGCGAGGTTCTCGGTCGCGTACGGCACGCCGTAGGTCTGGCCGTTGTACGTGACCGCCTTCAATGCGGTCGGTTCGAATGCCAACTTCTGCGCCTGCGTCAGCGGCAGCGGTGCGATCGTGCCGTTCTGCACCAGGTTGCCGATCCAGTCGGTCGCGCCCACGACGATATCCGGGCCTTTGCCCGCATTGGTGGCGGTCACATATGCGGACTGCAGATCGGTCGAGACGGCCTGCACGCTGACGCTGATTCCGTTCGCCGCGGCGAAACTCCTGGCGAAGCGTTGCAGCACCGGTGCGCGCTGGGCGTCAGTCCAGATCACCAGGTCGGTGTGGGGATCGCGGGTGGGAACTCCGCTCGCGGAGGCTGCGGGCGCCGGTGTTCCGCTTGCCGACGAGGACGACGGGGCCGCCCTGGTTGCCGAGTTGCTGCTGCACCCGCTCAAGGCGAGCGCAGCGGTGACTACTGCCGTGGTGGCGAATATCAGGGAAGAGCGGACTCTCACCGAGACCCCCTTGGGAGGCGGATGCGGGATTGGGGAGGGCACAAGGACGTACAAACGGACTGGCGAGGACGATCGGCCTGTTAACGCCGCAGACACTAGCCAGAAACCGCGATAACGCAATACGTTGCAAGAACTTGCGTCAGCGTTGCGCCTCTTCGCCCAGTCGTTGCAGGCCTTTCCACTGCCGACCGGACCGCGACGCCGGTCAGTCGCCTCCGCGTGAGACGGGCGCGCTGGAGGCGCGGACGACGAGCTCGGGGAAGAACAGCGACTCGGTACGGCGGATGCCGGTGCCGCGGATCTGGTCGATCAGCGTTCGCGCAGCGGCAACGCCCATGGACAGGACCGGCTGTCGCACGGTGGTGAGCGGCGGGTCGGTGTAGCCCATGAGCACGGAATCGTCGTATCCGATCACGGAGATGTCCTCGGGCACGCGGCGGTTGCGTTGCCGCAGCGCCCGGATCGCGCCCAACGCCATCATGTCGGAGCCGCAGACCAGGGCGGTGACGTTCTTCTGGAGCAGGCGCGACGCGCCCGCGTAGCCGCCTTCCACGCCCGGGAAGGCGATGTCGACGAGGTCAGGGTCGAATGAATCGAAGTGCGACTCCACGGCGCTGCGGTAGCCGGCCAGCTGGCGGCGGGCGGGGACGTGCCGGTCGGACGGGCTGAGCAGGCCGATCCGACGGTGACCGAGTCCTGCGAGGTGGGAGACTGCGAGCTCTCCTGCGGCCCGGTCGTCGCACGAGATGAAGGGCGCGTCCAGGTCCGGCACGAAGCCGTTGACGAAGACGACAGGCAGCCGCTGGGCCACCAAGTCGCGGTAGCGGGAGTGGTCGAGGCTGATGTCGGCGTGCAGGCCGGAGACGAAGATGACGCCCGCCACGCCGCGGTCGAGCAGCATGCCGACGTACTCGTCCTCGCCGGCACCTTCGGGGGTCTGCGAGCACAGCACCGGGGTGTAGCCCTGGCGGGAGAGATTGGTCTCGATGACCTGTGCGCACAGCGGATAGATCGGACTCTCCAGCTCCGGGAGAACCAGGCCCACCAGGCCTGCACTGCGCGGACGCAGCCGTGCGGGACGCTCGTAGCCCAGCACATCGAGCGCGGTGAGCACGGCCTTGCGCATGTGCGCGCTCACCCCCGGACGCTCGTTGAGCACCCGGGAGACGGTCGCCTTGCTGACGCCCGCCTGCCGGGCTATGTCATCGAGTCGGGATGTCATGGCCACACTGTAGCCCGGCGCTTCCGTAACTATGAAGCAGAAATGTGAAACAGCGCATCAAGAATCAGCAACTCCTTACTGGATCTGGTCATGCAGGCATAGCGTCTGGCGCGTGACACGTCCCGGATTCGAGAGGCACATGACCACAACCACAGCAATCGCCGACTGTCTGGCACACCATGACGGTTCGCCGCTCTATGTGAGCGACCCCGCCCCCCAGCTCGGGGACAAGATGGAGATCTTCGTCCGCACCGCGCGTGCAGCCGGTGCCCAGCGCGTCCACGTGCGGTCGATCGTTGACGGCGAACCGTCGTTCGCCGAGGCACAGATCGACCGAGTGGACGGCGAGGAGACGTGGTGGCGAGCGAGTGTGGAGGTCACCACCACCGAACTCTCTTACCGGTTCCTGCTGGAGACACCGACGGGGAACGTGTGGCTCAACGCCGGTGGGCTCAGCCGCCGCGAGATCCCCGACACGGTCGACTTCCGCATCGTCACACACCCTGCACCACCGTCATGGGCCGAGGGCGCGGTAATCTACCAGATATTTCCCGACCGCTTCGCCCGCTCCGCACACCATCCGACCGGCCCGCTTCCCGACTGGGCCGTCCCCGCTGCCTGGGACGATCCCATCCCCTACGGCACCCCTGCCGGGACACGGCAGATCTACGGCGGCACTCTGTGGGGCGTGGCCGAGAGACTGGACTACCTCCACAGCCTCGGTGTGGACGCGCTGTACCTCACGCCGTTCTTCCCGGCCAGATCGAACCACCGTTACGACGCCTGCGACTTCGACCGTGTGGACCCGCTGCTCGGCGGCGGAGCGGCGCTTCGACACCTGACCGCGCAGGCACACCGCCGAGGGATGCGCGTGCTCGGCGACATTACGCTCAACCACACCGGCGACGCTCACCCCTGGTTCCGCCGCGGCCAGGCCGATCCGGCCAGCACGGAAGCCGGCTTCTACTACTTCGGCGAGGACCGCAGCCAGTACGCCAGTTTCTTCGGCGTCCCTTCGCTCCCGAAGCTCGACCACACCTCGCCCGAGCTGCGCCGACGCCTGTATGAGGGCCGCGGCTCCGTCGTTGCGCGCTACATCGAAGAGTTCGGCCTGGACGGCTGGCGGGTCGACGTCGCACAGTCGGCCGGCCGCCACGGTGCGATCGATCTCAACGCCGAGATGGCCCGCCGGACCAGGGGCACGATGCGGGCAGTGGCCCCGGAGTCGCTGCTGCTCGCGGAGCACCCGTTCGACGCGTCTTCCTCACTGCACGGGGACGGCTGGCACGGCACGATGGCATACGCCGGGTTCGCCCGACCCCTGTGGTACTGGCTGGGCGGGCAGGACGTCAGCGAACTGTGGGGCGTACCTGGCCCGATGCCGCGCTACGGCGGAGCGGACATGGCAGCAGTCATGCGGGACTTCGCCGCACTCATCCCCTGGCGCTCGGTCACCCACAACCTGACCCTCCTCGACTCGCACGACACTCCGCGCTTCCGCTCCATGGCCGGTCGCGACCATCATCACCTCGGAGTCGCACTGCTGATGACCCTGCCGGGGCTGCCCATGGTCTTCGCCGGTGACGAGGTCGGCGTCGAAGGCGTGCACAGCGAGGACGGGCGCCGCCCCTTCCCTTGGGACGAAGCGGCCTGGGACCGCGCCACCCTTGAGCTGTTCCGCGCACTGATCGCGCTCCGTCGTCGGCACCCGGCCCTGCGTTCGGGCGGGCTGCGCTGGCTGCACTGCGCTGACGACGTCGTGCTGTACGAGCGGGCACTGCCCGACGAGACGCTGCTCGTCCAGGTCAGCCGAGCCGCCCACACACCGCTCGCCGCGCCCCTCGCAGCCGAGAACCTGCTCGGCGGACCGGATCTGGCACCTGGAGCGGCCATGCCCGCCGATGGGCCGGCGTTCCACATCTGGCGCACGGCCCGCCCCTGACGCCGACCTCATCCCACCCCCACCCCCACCCCCATCCCGGAGCGGACAACCATGACGTCCCCGCATTCCTCCCGCCCCTGGTGGCGGGACGCGGTCATCTACCAGGTCTACCTCCGCAGCTTCGCCGACGGGAACGGCGACGGAATCGGTGACATCGCCGGCCTGCGCTCCCGTCTCCCGTACCTCGCCGAACTCGGAGTCGACGCCCTCTGGCTCAACCCCTGGTACACCTCACCACAGGTGGACGCGGGCTACGACATCAGCGACTACCGTGCGATCGACCCTTGCTTCGGCACACTCGACGAAGCCAAGGGCCTGATCAACGAGGCCCACCAGCACGGCATACGCCTCATCCTCGACCTCGTTCCGAACCACACGTCCGACCAGCACCGCTGGTTCCAAGAGGCTCTGTCCGGCGGGCCCGGATCCCCCGCGCGCCGGCGCTACCACGTCCGCCCCGGTCAAGGACCGCGTGGCAGCGAGCCGCCCAACAACTGGCCCAGCATCTTCGGCGGCCCTGCCTGGACCCGCACCACCGACCCCGACGGCACTCCCGGCGACTGGTACCTGCACCTGTTCGCCCCCGAGCAACCGGACCTGAACTGGGACCACCCCGAGGTCCGCGCCGAGTTCGAGGACGTCCTCAGGTTCTGGCTCGACCTCGGCGTCGACGGGTTTCGCATCGACGTGGCCCACGGCCTGACCAAGGATCCCGCCTACCCCGACCTGGACGCCACCGACAGCGAATTGCTGGGCTCCGCCCGCACCGAGGCGCACCCCTACTTCGACCGCGACGAGACCCTCGCGATCTACCAGGACTGGCGGCGGATGCTCGACTCCTACGACGGCGAACGCCTCTTCGTCGCCGAGGCCTGGGTCTCCGACGCCACCCGCACCGCCCGTTACCTCACGCCCGACCGCCTGCACACCGCCTTCAACTTCGGCCTGCTCGGCTGCCCCTGGGATGCCGAAGCATTCCGTTCCGAGATCGAGCAGGCCCTGCGTGTCCTCGACGGCGTCGGCGCCCCGGCCACCTGGGTGCTCTCCAACCACGACGTGGTCCGCCACGTCACGCGCTACGGCCGCCAGGACACCTCCCTCCAGGACGCCAAGCGCCACTACGGAAGCCCCGTGGACCTCACCCTCGGCGAGCGCCGGGCCCGCGCCGCCGTCCAACTCGTCATGGCCCTCCCCGGCGGAGCTTACGTGTACCAGGGCGAGGAACTCGGCCTCCCGGAGGTCGAAAACCTGCCGCCAGACACCTGGCAGGATCCTTCCCGCCACTGGTCCGACCACCCGGACCCGGTCCGCGACGGCTGCCGCGTCCCCCTGCCCTGGTCCGGTGCCGCGCCGCCCTTCGGTTTCTCTCCCGACGATGCCCACGCTCGCCCGTGGCTCCCCCAGCCCCGGCAGTGGAAGGACCGCACCGTGGCGGCCCAACTCGACGACCCCGGCTCCATGCTCGCCCACTACCGGGCCGTCCTGCGGCACCGCAAGCAGCTGGGCGATTTCGCTGACGGCACGCCGCTGACGTGGCTGCCCGCCCCGAACGGCGTGCTCGCCTTCCGCCGCGGCGACGTCGTCTGCATCACCAACCTCTCCCGTACCGGCGTCCCGCTCCCGCCCGACCAGGAGATCCTGCTCGCATCCACGCACATCGCCGCGCCCCAACTGCCGCCAGACACCACAGTCTGGCTGTCCGCGCAGACAGACAGAGACCAGCGGTCCCGGTCGGAACCCCACCATCGCTCGTGACCTCGAACGACGTGAACCAATACGCTCCGTCAATGGGCCGGAAGCGAGGAAATGCGCCATGATGACGAGGGTCCGCTGGTCCGCTGGGGCGCGGTGCTGTCCCGAGACTGGCGGCTCGACCTGTCGCATCTGACCAACCAGGTGCGGTTGAAGTATTAATACTCCAGCCGGACTTCCGCATTTGTCCTGGTCAACGGCGTGAGTGTGGGGAGTGTAGCGGGAACGGAGTCGATTCAGGCACGTTCCGGTGCCCCGTCCGGTGGTGGAGGTCACGTCCGCTGGAGTGGTGTATCGACGGCCACTCGGTGATCTCGTTTTGAGGCTATGCGGTGAGTTCGGTGGGCGGGGCGGTGTCGTCGGTTTCTGACTCGATCGGGTGGAGGCGGGCCTTGGCCAGCAGAGGTGGTCGACGTGGGAGACGCAGTCCGCACTGTGATCATCATCGGATCCGGCCCCGCCGGCTACACATGCCCGGTGTACGCGGCCCGCGCCGGCTTGCGGCCTTTGGTGTTCGAGGGGGCCGTCTCCGCCGGAGACGCGCTGATGAACACCACCGACGTGGAGAACTACCCTGGCTTCCCCGACGGGGTGAGCGGCCCGGAGCTGATGGAAAGGATCAGAGCCCAGGCTGAGCGCTTCGGCGCCGAGCTGGTCACCGAGGACGTGGTGGACACCCGTCTGGCGGGCGAGACGAAAGAGGTCCGCGACGGTAGCGGAGGGGCCCACCGCGCCAGAGCGGTCATTTTGGCCATGGGTTCCAGCTACCGCGAGTTGGGGCTGGAGAATGAGAAGCGGCTGTCCGGCCGAGGCGTGAGCTGGTGCGCCACCTGTGACGGCTTCTTCTTCCGGGACCGCGACATCGCGGTCGTGGGCGGCGGCGACGCCGCCTTGGAGGAGGCCATGTTCCTCACCAGGTTCGCCCACTCGGTCACCGTCGTGCACCGCCGCGACGCCCTCAGGGCATCGAAGATCATGCAGGAACGGGCGCGGCGCAACGAGAAGATCCGCTTCCTGTGGAACCGCGAGGTGGTTGACATCCTCGGGCAGAGCAAAGTAACCGGGGTGCGGCTCCGCGACGTTACCAGCGGCGAGGAGACCGAGCTGTCGGTCACGGGTGTCTTCATAGCGATCGGGCACGACCCGCGGATCGATCTGGTCAAGGGTCAGGTCTCCCTCAACCATGCCGGCTACATCGCTGTCGAAGGCCGGTCCACGCGGACCAACGTGGACGGCGTCTTCGCCTGCGGCGACGTGGTCGACCACGAGTACATGCAGGCCGTCACCGCCGCAGGGTCCGGCTGCGCCGCGGCACTCGATGCCGAGCGCTACCTGGAGGCACTCGAGGAGGAGGCCCGCATGGAGGCGGCCGCCGTCGCCGAGCTGGTGCACTGACAGCCCGAAGAGGGTCCCCTCGGTGCCGCCGACCGGCTTCGAGACGTAGGCGCGTCCGACGGACGGTGCGACACCACCGGCAGCCGGCCCCCGATGCGCTCTCTCACCGGCGGTGAGTGCCTGCGCTCGCCTCGGATCGCGCGTCCGGTTCGTGTTCCGGCCGCTCCTGCTTCAGACCCACCCCCAGCGGCCGGGCCAACCCGAGGACGTCCTCGTCCACCCGCTGCAGGTGTCGCAGCGCCACCGACGTGACCGCGTCCGGCCGCTCGCCCTTCCGCGGCCTTCCGTCAGGCTCTGCACCGGTCTCGCGCTCAACGGCGGTGGGCGGCTCCTGGCTTCCGCCGACGTCCAGCGGCTCCCTGCAGCCGCCGTCGGTCTCCATGCAGGTGATGAGGGCGTCAAGGTTTCGGTCGACGCGTCCGGCCATCTCCACCAGCCGCGGATCCTGCCTGATCGCTGGGGTCCCCAACGTCTGCTGCGCGATGGCCGCAAGACTTCGGGCGTGGTAGGCGGCCGTCTCCAGCAGTCCCAAGATGTAGCGGGTGATCCGCCTACGGCGGCGCAGGGGGTTGATCGGATGGCGCAGCGGCTGGGTGGTGGTCCGCAGATCGTTCAGGGCGCTGTCCAGGGCGCGGGAACGGTTCACCAGGTCGACGGGCCGACCGCCCTGGAGTTCGGCGACACCCCGGCCGGTCACCTCACGAAGGCGCTCCAGCACATCGCGGATCTGCTCCTCGGCGCGCCGTTGTGTGGGTACCGGCAGGACAAGCAGGCCCGCGAGCATCGCGCAGGCGACGCCCAGGGCGGACTCCACCAGTCGTGTGAACAGCAGGTCGGGCGTGAAGGTGCCCAGGAGTGTGTACAGCAGCCCGATCATCGCAGTGACGAAGAAGGAGACCAGCGCATAGGAGACCGCCGCGGTGTAGAAGGTGCCGAACAGGCAGAGGGTGACCAGCGCGAACGCGAGCCAGTGGTGGATGCCGACCAGGTAGGCCAGGCCGATCCCGGCCAGTACACCAAGCAGTGTGCCGACCAGGCGCCGGTAGCCTTTGACGAGGATCTCGCCGCTGGAGGAGACGTTGACGAACGCCACCCAGCAGGTGAAGACGGCCCAGTACCAGCGCCGCGGGGACAGCAACTCACCGCCCAGGATCGCCAGTGCCGAGGCGAGCGCGACCTGCACAGCCAGACGGGTGGTCGTGCGTCGCAGGCCGGTCGGCTCGTCCGTCTCTTCGCGCGCCGCCCGTACCGCGTCCTCGGCCTCGAGGACTTCCTCTTCCGCCTGTAGCTCCTCGCGGGATCGCACGATCTCGGGACTGTCGTCCGGGCCTTCCTCCGGCTCTGCGAGCGCCATACGCAACCCCAGCAGAGCGAGACTGAGATCACCGATCGCCCGGAACACGTCCTGCACGGGAGCAGGTGCGTGGGGCAGGCGCTCGTCGTCGCGGTACCCCAGCAGCCGGTCCCGCACGATCCTCAGCCCGACGCCCACGGGAATGCCGGGGTGGCCGGCTATCAGTCTCAGGGCCTTGAGATCCGCGATGACGCGGCGGACGACCTTCCGGTCGGCCGTTCGGAGCGGGATCGCGTCGACGGGGGGCGCGCCGCTGAGGCGTTCGGTCATGTCGCCAGCGACCGGATTGGCTCCCAAAAAGCCGAGCGCCCTGAGGAGCACGACCGCGAGCCGTTCGGCGCCGACCTCCGCCTCGGCGACGCGCCGTTGCACATGAGCGAAGCTCCGCGCGTCGCGGATGCTCTCGTCCAGATGCGCCTGAATCATCAGGGCGGCCTGGTGGAGGCGGGCGGTGCGCCGCTGGAGTCGGCGGATCGCCCCCTCGGCGGGGAGCGTCCCGGGTTGCCGCTCAGCCACTTCGACCACATCGATGAGCGCGTCGATGAGCTGAAGGAGGCGGGCGCGGAACGCCTCGCGCAGCCGCAGCAGGGTGGGCTGCGGCGAGGCCCGGACGATCCCGAACCGCACCACCGCGCTGCAAGCCCACGCGATCACCAGCGGCACGCACACCTGGGACAGCCAATGCGGCCTCGGCCCTACGAACAGCGTGATGAAGAACATCTGGAAGGCGATGACGCCCAGACCGGTGGGTCGCCTGCCGAACCGGCGGACGTAGACGGCGGCAAAGATCACCGCGACACACGCCAGGTCGCTCAGCAAGCGCTGATGCGCCACCAGTGACCCCAGGGCCAGCGTGGCCAGGCCGGTCGGCAGCCCGAGGGCGAGCGTGACCGCCTGATCCCTCGGACGGGGATCGGAGACAGCGAAGGAGAAGACCTCTGCCGCTGTCGCACCGGTGACGATGAGCGGAACGGTGGTATGCAGCGCCGCCATCACGCCGATCGAGAGCACGACGGCGAGAACGATGCGCAGCGCGCCAAGGAGCCGACTGAACGCTGGGTCGGATGCGATGATCCGGTCCCAAGCCGACGCCCACGCCTCCCGGACCCCACCGACCGTCCCGACGTCGGTCAGCACCGCCCCCTTTCGGGTGCCCTGGTCCGTGGCCCTGCCTCCCGATACGCGACGTTCCAGCACCAATGTCATGGACCGACGTCCTCGGCCCGACTCGGCGTCCCGGCGGATGATCACCGGCGTTTCGCGCCGAGCGACCACACCGACGGCTGCGACGCGGTCGACCCCGGCGGCGAAACCGTGGCTGCCACGACAGAAGGAGCCGCTCAGCCCAGTCGGGCCACTCCTCCCTCAGGCCACTGTACGGGCGCCGTGGTCCGTGCCTCCGCGGGGCGGCATATGGCCCAGGATCGCAGCGCCGTCGCGGTCCGCTGCTCACCTACCCGATGACCTACCCGACGGAGGACCGCGTGCGCAGCGGGGTCGTCCAGTCGATCGACTCCCGCGGCACGGCACGGCACGCCCGCCCTCGCTTGACCTGAGGCTCCCTCGGCCTGTTCCGACGGATCATGCAGCCGTTGCTGGTGGGACGGACAATGTAGGGGCGCCCGCCGAACAGGGCATGAAGAAGGCGCTGAGACATCACGTCTGAAACGTCACAGCAGGTCCAAGAGCACCCGCAGCAGGCCCCATCTCCAAGCGTGCGCCCTTGGGACCCGCGCCGCATCCCAGGCTCTGCCGAGGAGTCGGCGGCGTGCCCCGGACAGTCACGCCGGTTCGGTCGGTGTCACGTGGCCGACGGGCGTCGTTGAGTAGAGCATGGCGATGACACCGAGTCCGCCGCTGACACCACGGACGGGTGTGGTGCCACCCTTTCTGCCACCGAGTGAGCCACGCGGGCCAGGACCATTCACCGTCCTGGAGGAATCATGACCCGAGCCGAAGACAAGGCGCCACCGGTGAGGGCCCTGAACGGGCGCATGCTGATGGCGGCAGTGGTATCCGCGATCAGCGGACTGCTGTACGGCTACGACACAGGCATCATCTCCGGCGGGCTGCTGCAGATCTCCAAGGAGTTCCACATCGGAAACGACATGAAGGAGGTGATCGCGGCCGCGATCCTCCTGGGTGCCGTGATCGGCTCCCTCGCCTGTAGCCTGCTGTCCGAGCGCATCGGCCGACACCGCACGATCCTGATGATCTGCGTGGTGTTCGTCCTCGGTAGCCTGGCCAGCTCACTCGCCCCCACTGCGGTCGGTCTGGCCCTGGCCCGGGTGCTGCTCGGCTTCGCCGTCGGCGGCGCCACTCAGACCGTACCCATGTACGTCGCCGAGCTGGCCCCCAAGTCGATCCGCGGACGTCTGGTGCTCTGCTTCCAGCTCGCCATCGGTGTTGGCATCGTCATCGCGACGCTCGTGGGCGCGAGCCAGACGGTGTCATGGCGGGAGGCGATCGGCGTGGCCGCCGCACCGGCAGTGGTGATGCTTCTCCTGCAGCTGCGCCTGCCCGAGAGCCCGCGGTGGTTGGTCCTCAAGTTCGGCCGCCGCCGCGTGGACGAGGCGGAGAAGGTGCTCGACAGGTTGCGGCCCGACGGCTACGACATCTCCTCCGAGCTCGAGGAGATCGTCGCTCTGGAGGGGCGCCAGCAGCGGACCAGCAGACGCAACCGCGGTTGGAGCGGGCTGCGGCAGCCATGGGTACGGCCGGCCTTGGCAGTTGGCTGTGGCATTGCCGTGTTCACCCAGCTGTCCGGCATCGAAATGATCATCTACTACGCCCCGACCATCCTCACCGACAACGGCTTCTCCAAGACGACCGCGCTTTGGGTCAGCGTGGCGCTGGGCACGGTCTACCTCGTCATGATGGTGGTCGGCCTGGTCATCGTCGACAAGGTCGGGCGCCGCCGGCTGACTCTGGTGATGGTGCCCGGCGCGGCGCTCAGCCTGTTCGCGCTCGGCGCCTTCTTCGTCACCGGCCACTCCAGCCGCGCCTACGTGCCATCCATCGTCGCCTGCCTGCTGACCTTCATGTTCTTCAACGCCGGCGGGCTCCAGCTGATGGGCTGGCTGACCGGTTCCGAGATCTACCCCCTGGCGGTGCGTGCGGCTGCCACAAGCGTGCAGTCGGCCACCCTGTGGAGCACGAACCTGCTGATCACGCTGACACTGCTGACGATGATCAGCATCTTCGGTGTAGGCCAGGTGTTCTGGATCTACGGGATGTTCAACGTCGCAGCGTGGCTGTTCGTGTGGCGGCGGATGCCCGAGCTCACCGGACACAGCCTCGAAGACATCGAGAGGCACCTGCAGAGCGGCAAGTTCCGCCCGCGCGACTTCGCTCGCGTCTGACGCGGCTCGCAGTGGCCACGGTGTGCTTCGGCGCCTTCATGGGACAGCTCGCGCCTCCATCGTCACCCTGACCTACGCCAGCCTCCGCACCGAGTTCCACGCCTCGCTCGCCGCCATCGAATGGGTATCCCTCGCCTACCTCCTCACCCTCGTCGTCTTCCTCGTCCCCGTCGGCCGCCTGGCCGACGCACACGGCCGCAAGCTGTTCTACCTCTACGGCTTCGTGGTCTTCACCGCCTCCTCCGCCGCCTGCGGACTCGCACCCGGACTCGGCGCACTCATCGCCTTCCGCGTCATCCAGGCCGCCGGCGCCGCGATGATGCAGGCCAACAGCGTCGCCCTCGTCGCCACCAGCGCACCACGCGACCGCATGCGCGCCGCCCTCGGCGTGCAAGCCGCTGCACAGGCACTCGGCCTCGCCCTCGGACCCACCGTCGGCGGCGCCCTGGTCTCCACCCTCGGCTGGCGCTGGGTCTTCGGCGTCAACGTCCCCGTCGGCATCATCGCCCTCGCCGCAGGCCACTATTTGCTCCCCCGCACCCGGACCCGCAACCACACAGAGGGATTCGACTGGGCCGGACTGCTGCTGCTCGCATCCGCCACCGTCTGCGGGCTGTTGGCCATCTCGGCCGCCTCCGGGCTCCCCGTCCCCGGATGGGGCGTCGGCCTGCTCTTCGCTCTGTCGGCGGTCACCGGCTCGTCGTTCACCGCCCGGCAGCGCCGCTGCACCTCTCCCCTGCTCGACCTCGCCCTCCTCCGGGTGCGCGCGGTCTCGTCAGGACTGGTCAGGGCGCTCAGCGGCTACCTCGTCCTGTTCGGGCCCCTCGTGCTCGTCCCCGTCATCCTCACCGACGCCGGCTCCTGCGAACTGACCGCCGGCACCGTACTCACCGCGCTGCCGGCCGGATTCGCGATCGCCGCGACCGCAGCCGACAAGGTCCTGCCCTCCTCCCTCACCGACCGGGGGCGCTGCGTACTGGGTACGGTCATCTGCGCCGGCGCGCTCGGCGGACTGCTCTTCGTCCCGGTGACACCCGCGGCGCTCGCACCCGTGCTCGCACTCCTCGGGCTGGGGCTGGGCACCTTCACGCCCGCCAACAACGCTCTCGTCATGGGGTCCATCCCCGCCGGCTCCTCCGGAACGGGAGGCGGCCTGGTCAACATGACCCGTGGCCTGGGCACCGCACTCGGCGTCGCCCTGGTCACCCTCGCCCTCCATCTCGCCCCGCACAGCGGCCTCTTGGGCGGCGCGCGCGCCGCCGTGTCCCTCCTGCTGGCCGATCACTTCTCACCGTGGCCGCCGCCTGGTTCGGCCCACAAGAAGCCGACTCCCCGAAGGCTGCGGCGAACCTCGAACTCTGAACAGCCGCAACCGGATTCGCGGCACAGCACCTTAGAGTCACGCCACGCAAACCAACGGGCCGGTCTCTTGGCTACGACGAGACCGGCCCGCGATCACCTTACAACCGCTCAGTCCATCCCGCCTCCCTTCCAGAGGTTTCACCGGCCCCCAATTGCCAACAGGCCACCAGGCGCAGACACAGCGCCGACGCAACGGCCGGACATCACCGTGGCCGCGCCAGGCGTACATCGGCGCGTTGTGTGCCGGCCTTGGCGCCTCTGAGAGAGAGCTGTGCTTCCGCTATGGCACCGTCAAGCGCCCCCGTGATCGTTCACCCCATCAGACGGTGTCATCTATATGCGCTTATGGAGAGCATCTCTATAGCAATACCGATGGAGCGGAAAAATGGTATATATCACCACGAATAGGGTGAGTGGGGGCATGGCGGAACGTCATTCCATCCGTGGACGCACTGTTTTCCCATGGCTCGGGCCATGGGGCTACGCACGAACGGCCCGAGCACAGACGCGCGATCGCCCGCGGTGCGGCCGCGGTGCGGCCGCGCAGTCTCGCGCCAACGCCATGCGCATCCGCTGACACCCCCGCCTCCACGCCGCGCAAGAGGGGGAACCAGCCATGTCCGAGATGAGCCGGCGCAAGCCCTCGGGCCCGGCTGGCGGCGCCGCGGTCTCACTGCTGCCCGCGGGCATCCAGAAGCCGCCATGGCCGGACCGCGTCCGGGTTCACTGGCCGACGTCGAGCACGTGGTGCTGCTGATCCAGGAGAACCGTTCGTTCGACCGCCACCTCGGCGCCCGCCGCGGCTGCCCGGTGACACCACCCGTCAACTGGCGCAGACGCAGCAGGAGGTCACCACGCTCCCGCACCCGACGGTCCCATCTGTCCGCCAGAACCCGCCCCACCAGCAGCCCGATCGACGGACACACCGCTCGACCCTCCGGAAGTCCTGAACAGTCCCTGGGAAGAAGAGAGATCAGATGTACGACGCGATGATGGCCGAGACGGTCCGGATAACCGGTCATGAGGGTGACGAGCTCGAGGCCTACCTGGCCTGGCCGCTGACGCCCGGCACGCACGGCGGAGTCGTGGTGCTGCACTCCATGTCCGGCTACGACAACGCGACGAAGCAGATCACCCGCTGGTTCGCCGTCAACGGCTACGCCGCGATCTGCCTCGATCTCCATCATCGCCACGTGCCCGGCCTCGCATCCGACGGCTCCGCAGCGCTCGCGCCGTCATGTGCCGTGCTGATCGCGCCTGATGAGCAAGTGGTCGGTGACGTCGAGGGGGCGGTGGCCGTTCTGCGGTCGATCCCTTCGTCCAACGGCAAGGTAGGGGTAGTCGGTTACTGCTCGGGAGGGCGGCAGGCGTTCCTGACCGCGTGCCGTCTGCCGCTTGATGCGGCCGTAGACTGTTATGGGCCCTTTGTCGTCGGCAGGCCCCCGGACGGCTTTCCTCTCCTGGTCGAGCCGGTCATCGGCCTGGTGAAGGAACTCTCTTGCCCGTTGCTGGGCTTGTTCGGCGCAGAGGACTCCTTCCCGTCACCGGCCGAGACAGCCGAGCTCGAAACCGAACTCACACGGCACGGAAAACCATACGAGTTCCACACCTACGACGGGGCCGGGCACGGCTTCTTCGCCGTCGACCGGCCAAGCTTCCGTCCACAGGTGGCCCTCGACGGTCGTCGGCGCATCCGGGAATTCTTCGCCCGCACCCTCGCCGTCTGAGCGTCCGTACGCCCGCCTTCACCCCATCGCGTGTGAAGGCGGGCGTACGGACGTTCACACGGACGGTGCAGAGGTGAGCAACTGGAGCGGGATGGCCCGGGCCATGGCATCCTGCCCCGCGTCGTCGGGGTGAAGGTGGTCACCGGAGTCATACGCGGACAGGATCCTTGAGGTGCCGGAGGGGTCGCGAAGCGCCGCGGAGAAGTCGACCAAGCCGTCGAACAGATGGTCGTGCCGCATGGCCTTGTTGACCTCATGGCGGCACCGATCGCCCGCAGTCTGGTAGGTGGAAAGCCCTCGGTACGGGGTGATGGTCGTGCCGATGACGCGGACGCCGTTGGCATGCGCGCGTGTCACGAACCGCTTCAGCCCTGCGATGATCTCTTGCGGGCTGTTCACGTGAGGGGGCTGCTGGATATCGTTGATCACGTCAGTGAGAATCAGGGTACGCACGCCCGGGAGTGCGAGGCCCGGCACCTGACGAAGCAGCGCGCTGGTGCACTTGTGGCCCGCGTTGTCGGTGAGCAGCCGCTCGCCGCCGATGCTGTCGTTGACCACGTCGATGGGGATGTGGGCCTGGCGCAGCCTGGTCGCGAGGAGGTGCGGCCAGGCCGTCTCCGTGCCCTTCGAGGTCCGCATGCCGAGCGCGATGGAGGCGCCGAGCACCACCACGTCGCCGTCGGCCGGGGCCGCCGACGCCGGCTTGATGGCAGGACACCTCTTCGGATCCGGAACGGTGGGGAAAGCGATCGGTGCCCGGCTCGATGGCACGATCGGTACGCCGAATCGGGTGGGTTCTTCAGCGAACGTGCGCATGGCGAGGAACGTAACAAGGACGATGAGCGCGAGCAGAACGAGGGGGGCGAGGGCGAGTACAAGGGTGAGGAACCTGTTCGGTCGCTGCTGGTTGGTCATGTCATCAGTCCTCTGCAGGAGTTTCGACGGAATTGCCGGTCGGAGTCGTCAAGACTTGCCCGGAGCGGCGTCCAGCCGGGCGGCCTGGTGAGGTCCACGGACGACGGATCGGCGGCAGGCGCGGCCGGACGCCTGCGCCAGGGCGCAACAGCAGTCGCCGGGCCGGGCGTTCGATCGCTTCGTGCAAGGCCCAGGCCAGGGCGAGGGAGATCGCGAAGGCGAGGAACACGGCGCCGAGGCCGGGCAGCAGCGGCAGGCGTGGGGCGCGATCAACAGCCGTGCTCCGGTGTGCAGAACGAGCAAATGGATCAGGTAGAAGGCGAAGGACAGTTCCCCGAGCCGTACGACGACGCGACGCCGCCACATGGAGGGCTCACCTCGAAGATCTGCCTGGGCTGCGGCCGGCACCAGCCAGGCCGGCCGAGGTTCGGCGAGACCGGCACCTGTCCGGAACAAAGGTGGACAGGGCAAGGGAGTACGGCAGAGAGTGCGGACACGGGCGGTGGTCCCATCATGAGTCATGCGATGTGCGCTCGCCCGGGGAAGCGGCACCCCGGGCGAGAACAGGTACGTTTCTTCTGATGCCTCAGTTACTGCACCAGGGGACGTAGTCGAAGTTGTTGACGTAGTGGGCCGAGACCCAGCCCTGCCCGTCGGCCAGCTGGTACCAGCGGTAGTTGCCGCCGACGTCAGTGCCGTCGGTCTTGCAGTTGACCGAGATCACGGTGCCATTGGGGATGGTCCCGTTGGTCCAGTAGCCGGTGCCCGGGCCGGACCGGACGTTCAGCGGCACCGGAGAGACAACCTGCCCGGAGGGGGCGTCCGGCGAGTAGCCGTCGCCGTAGCCCCAGTTGCCGTAGTCCGACGGGCTGAGGGACAGGTAGCTGCCCGGTGCTTCCGGGGAGTAGGCCGGGGCGGCCTGAGCAGAGCCGGCAGCGGCCACCGTGCCGACCAGAGCGCTGCCGCCGACCAGAATCGCGGCGATGGACTTGGAGATGGAGTGACGACTGAACACGTTCGTCTCCTTTCACCAATACAGGCACATACAATGTGATGGGACGGTTTGCCTGTATTGCTATGGAGAGTCTGCCCATGCGGCGAGCGGCACGACGCCACTCCATCAGGTGGTCAGCCACTCACGAAGCTTGACCGATTCACAGTGCAGACACAGGAATCAACTCACTTGAGAAACCGGCCCGTTGATGTGCGTCAGAAGTGGTGTCGGCACCTGCGAGAACGATGAGGTCACTGGCGCGCTGACCGTGTTGCCGACGCCTCAGCGCCACTCCACTGAGCCCAAGTCAGCTGCCGTAGGTCGTCACGGATGACCGCAAGGAGGGAGGGCGGCAAAGCCAAGCAGTGAATGATTGTCCCGAATCAAGACACTGATCGGCAGACGGTTCCACAAGAGCATGACGCTGTCCGGAACCGCCCAGATGCTGCGGCGCAACGGCTGGAATCACCAGGTTCCCGCCCGGCGCCCGCTCGAGCGCAACGACGCGGCCGTGGCGGGTTGAGTGAAGGAGACTTGGCCATCGCTGGAAGCACCGCGGCGGCGCTCGGGGCCTTCCTCGTCTTCGAGGACGAGGCCGGCTTCTCGATGACGCCGCCGACCGCACGGACCTGGGCCCGGCGAGGGAATACTCCTGTGATCCCGGTCTGCGGACGCTCCCAGCGTCGCATCTCTATCGCTGCCCTGGCCTGCTATAAGCCAGGGGAACGCTCGCGCCTGATCCACCGGCCGATGATCCACCGGGATCACAAGACATCCGGCCGTCGCAGCTTCGCGTGGAGCGACTACCGCGACCTTCTGATCGCGGCGCACCAACAACTCAACAGCCCCATCGTTCTCATCTGGGACAATTTGAACGTGCACCGGGACGCCCGGATGCGTGGCTTCATCGACGCGCACGACTGGATCACCGCCTATCATCTGCCGCCCTACGCGCCTCAGCTGAATCCCGCCGAAGGCATCTGGTCTCTACTCCGTCGCCACAGCCAAGCCAATACCGCCTTCGCCGACCCCGTCCAACTCATGCGCTCCCTGCGACACGGACTCCGCCAGGTTCAATACCGCTGCGATCTCATCGACGGATGCCTCGCCGCAACCGGACTCACCCCGACGACAACACAGCTACAAGGTCAGTAGCGGCGATGGCGAGCGCACTGAGCCCCATGCACAGGTGGGTGAACAGGCGTCTGGTCTTGCTCCTGTGATCGACAGCGGAAAGGGCCACCACCACGGCCTCGCACTGGACGCCGACGGGAAGACCCTGCTGTCGCGGCGGGTCGCCAACGACGAGCTCGAGCTGATGAAGCTGATCGGCGACGTCCTGGCCCTGGCCGACGGCCGCCGGGTCGCCTGGGCCATCGACATGACCGGCAGCGAGCCCGCACTGCTGCTGGCCCTGTTGGTCAACCACGGCCAGGAGGTCCTCTACATCCCCGGCCGTCTGGTCAACCGGACCTGCAGCACAGGGACTGTCTCCGGCATGGGGCGATGTGGTCTCCATGGTCACTTTGACAGGGAGATCCCCGGTGGGAGAGTGGACGGTAAGAAGATGTCTTGCCTCTGCGAACGGTAGGCACCACAACGCCGCAGCCGCCATCGGCAGCAAGATAGCCGCACATCTTTGCGCGGACTGCGAGTCACGACCCGTCCACTCCCGGTTGCCAACTTGCGGCTGCGCGAACGCAGGAGCGGTAGCGCGCCCACGTGTGCGGGGGAGCGAAGGGAGTACGCCATGAAGGCTACAGTGTACGAAGGGCCACGCTCGGTGAGCGTGAAGGAAGTGCCGGACGCGAGGATCGAGCGCCCGACCGATGTCCTGGTGAAGATCACCAGCACCAACATCTGCGGCTCCGATCTGCACATGTACGAAGGCCGCACCGACTTCGAGAAAGGCCGGATCTTCGGTCACGAGAACATGGGCGAGGTCGTCGCGATCGGTGACGCTGTGGACCGGGTGCGGGTTGGTGATCTGGTCTGTTTGCCGTTCAACATCAGCTGCGGCTTCTGTCGCAACTGCGAGAAGGGCCTGACCGCATACTGCCTAACGACCCCGGACAATCCCAAGATGGCTGGCGCCGCGTACGGCTTCGCGGACATGGGCCCCTACGACGGCGGGCAGGCCGAACTGCTGCGCGTGCCCTACGGCGACCACAACTGCCTCGTACTGCCGGAGGAGGCATGGGAGAAGCAGACCGACTACGTGATGCTCTCCGACATCTTCCCCACCGGCTGGCACTGCACCGAACTTGCGAAGGTGCAGCCCGGTGACACCGTGGCGATCTACGGCGCCGGCCCGGTCGGGCTGATGGCCGCCCTGTCGGCGAACCTCAAGAGCGCCGCCAAGGTCATGGTCGTGGACCGCCACCCGGACCGCCTCGCCCTGGCCGAGCAGATCGGCGCCATCCCTATCGACGACTTCAAAGGATCGCCGATCGACCAGATCAACGAGCACACCAACGGCCTCGGGGCGGATCGGGGCTGTGAGTGCGTGGGCTACCAGGCACACGACCCCGGGGGCCGTGAACACCCCAACCTCACGCTGAACAACCTGGTTCACTCGGTGAAGTTCACCGGCACCATCGGCGTGGTCGGCGTCTTCATCCCCCAGGACCCCGGCAGCCCCGATAATCTCTACAGGCAAGGCGAAGTCGCCTTCGACTACGGACTGTTCTGGTTCAAGGGCCAGTCCATCGGCAACGGACAGGCCAACGTCAAGGCATACAACCGTCAGCTCTGCAACCTGATCCAACAAGGCAAGGCCAAGCCCTCCTGGATCGTCTCCCACGAACTGCCGCTGGACCGCGCCCCTGACGGCTACCAGCACTTTGACAACCGCGACAACGGCTGGACCAAGGTCGTCATGCACCCCAACGGCTCCCGACCCGGGAGTGTCTAGTGCCGTGACCGCATAGGTTCGCCGGGTTCGGCCTTGCTCTAGGATCCGATGGCTATGGGGGGATCTGTTCATAGCCGCTGGCGCGCGACTCGCGCGGTCACAGTGGCGTCGGTCGTGGTGGCCGCGCTGGTCGTGCTGTTCGTCGTGCTCCTGGTCCTTCCAGGGATGGTGGTGGACCATGATCTCGCCGGTGCCCACCTTGCCGCGGCAGACCGGATGAACGCGGTGAACAACGTGCGCAGTCCTCGTAGCGGCCATCAACGAGTGGCTGTGACCAGCACATTCGATACAAGCCCTAGGGCTCGGGCCACCATCGCCTCGAACCGCTCCCGCGAGCGGACGAAGTGTCCATCAGCAGACGCGACCGCGTAGCCTTCCACCAGGTTCCTTCTTCTCGTTCAGGCTTCAGCACCCCGAACGTAGCGAGAAGGAGCCTCCTCTATCCGCAGATCCTGGACGTCGCCGCTGCCCAGCGTTGCCTCCAGCAGAGCCGCACCCAAAATAGTTCGGGAACCATGTACGAACCGCTGCAATGCGGAAGCGGCGGACGCGCGGACCTGTCCGCTACGGGGTCAGGGGCTCCGCCCCTCGCGGGCTAACTCGTCGCCTTGGTGGAGCGGTTCGCGAAGTCCAAACGGACCTGGGGCTACGCCCGCATCCAGGGCGAACTGCGCCGATTGGGCCACCGCATCGGGGCGAGGCGTTCGAACCGAGCCCGGCAGTGAGCGCGCCACTACGGCAGCGAGCCGCTCTCGGCAGGCGAGTTACTACAAGGCGTCGACGGCGCTCACCTTCCATCCGCCGGGGGTACTCGTCAGTGTCATCCGCACCCGGTCGAGGTCCAGACGGGGTCCGGAAATCTGAGTGCTGGTGGTGACCTGGTTCATGAACAGCAGGACGACGGCGCTGTCCGGGGTGGCCGACACGACCGACGCTGCCGGAAGGCCGCCCGTCGGCTGAGCGACCGTGGCCTTGACGATGCCGTGGTATCTCGCCGCCGTGGGGCCGACGACTGTCTGTGTCGTCTTGCGGTACTGGTCTCGGAAGGGGCCGGTGAGGTGACTGTCGGCTGCGGCGAAATCGCGGGCGAGATGCCGGTAATCGTACGAAAGGATTACTGGGGCGGCTGTGCGGGCTGCGGCCAGTGCGTCTGCCCGTGCCTGGCGGGAGCTGTCGGCGTCGCGGTGCTGCAAGCCGAGAACTGCGGTGGCGGCCGATCCGGCGAGGATCAGGAGCACGAGGACCAGGACGAGACGACTGGGCCGACGAGGTGGCGCCTGCGGCTGCGTGTCCGTCTCCGCCGCTGTCCCGGAGCGGGACGTGGGCATCCGGTCGATCTGCTCCCGCAGCTTTCTGATGGCCTGAAGCGGAGGGGGAATCCGGTCACGTGTCTCGGCGGATGCGGCCCGAGACCGTGTCTCGACCGAGACCGAGGTGGTCAGGATCTTCCGTGTCGCGCCCGGCTCGTCGGGACCTGTCGGGGGGCGGTGAGCTCGCTCGGATCGCCTGGCTGCGGCGCGGGCGGCTGCGGCCACGGAACGCTGCCGCGGCGAGCCGTTGCGGCCGCGCCCTCCGGCGGTGTGATTCACCACGATATCTCCCCTGCATTGTTGTGTGTCTTTGTGCAGCTGGCGGTTGTGCGTTCAGTCGACGAACTCGACGTTGGAAGCGAGCCATCGGCCGCCTTGGAGCACGAGGTCGACCTGGAGCCGGTAGTTGCGTACTTGTCCCTGCGGCGCGGCGACGTTGGTCACCTTGCTGTCGACGGCGACCAGGACGCTGGCGGACCGCGCGTCGGCTTCGGCGATGCCCGCGTCGAGGATCTGGCCTTCGGAGACGGACTTGTTGGTGGCGACCAGCTTCGTGAGGTTCGAGGTCTGATCGGCGAACTGCTGTTTGAAGTCGCCCGTGGCCATGTTCAGCACGTTTCTGGCGTCCTGGTCGTAGTGCCGGTAGTCGAGTGAGGTGAAGTTCAGTGCCAACTGCCTGGCCGCTGTCAGGATGTCCTGGTTGCGCTGCTCCACCTGGCGCTGCTGGTATACGCGTACACCCAGGTAAACTGGCAAGACTGCCGACAGCAGCGCCGCGAGGGCGAGGGTCGGGAGGAGCCACTTGCTGCGGCGTGTACGGCTTGCCCCCACGGTGCGCAGCTCGTGCAGCGTCCCACGTGCACGAGCCAGAAGCCGGCCGGTCACACCATCGGTCCGACGAGCAGCCATTGCCATGAGTCCTTTCCGAACGTGCTCTGCTCTCCGCCTGTCGAGCCGATCTCGAAGGGCTGCCCGTCCGGGCCGCTGGCGGAGCCGGTCTGGGGGTCATAAGGGGTCAGGAACGACGATTGCTCGGCTTGGCCGGAGCCGGAGGAATCCGCCGGCCGGGGGGCATTTTGGGCTCCGCGGACCGAGGACTGGCTACCGCGCGGGAGGGTGCACCGGGCGGCGGTGTTGGCGGGGCGCTCCGAGGTGTCGCTGGGGTCGCGCCACTGGGTGTCGTAGCCCTGACGGCACGGGGGCGGATTGCTGGCGTTGAGGACCATTCCGAAGCGTGTGGTTCCGTCCCCCGGGAGCACGGTGAAGCTCCCTGCGACCACTGCGGGGAAGGTGACGAGAGCCTGCTCCACACCGGGCAGCCGGGCCAGGGTGACCTGGCCGCCGCTGATGAGGTTGTCCAGTAGGACCGGGAGTGCGCCGCTGTTGGCGCGCAACAGCGCGTCCGTCGCGCCTGCAGCGGAACTGCCGCCGTCCAGCACTCCTCGAATGTCCTTGTCGCTGTTCTTGAGCTGATCAGTGAGGGCTGCCAGGTTCCGGGAGAACGACGTGATCGCCGAGCCCTCGTCTGTCTGGGTCTTCAGGACCGTACGGGAGTTGTCGATCATCGAGATGGTCTGGGGCAGCGCGGCGTTCGCCGACTCGACGAGCGCGTTGCCCGAGTCGACCAGCCGGGTGAGGTCCGGGCCGGTGCCGGCGAAGGCTTTTCCCAGCTCGTCGACCGTGGTCCGTAGGTCCTGCTTGCCGACCGAGCCGACCAGCCGGTCGAGGCTGAGGATGAGCGTGGTGGTGGGCAGCGGGGTACGGGTGTCGCGGCGGGCGATCGTGCTGCCGTTGTGCAGGTAGGGGCCGTCGTTGGTGCGGGGTTGCAAGTCGACGTACTGCTCGCCGACCGCGGAGCGGTCGGCCACCACGGCGAGGGTGTCGGAGGGGATGGGCGGGCCGCCGTCGATGTGCAACTGCGCCGACACGCCGCCGGCCGAGGCCAACTGCAGTGCTGTGACCCGGCCCACCGGCACGCCGCGGTAGGTGACCTCGGCGCCGGAGAAGATACCTCCGGAGTCGGCGAAGTCGGCCCGTACGGTGTATCCGCTGGGCGAGATGGCATCGGCCAGCCCGGCGTACCGTGCGCCGACGTAGGAAATCCCGACGGCGGTGATGGCGGCGAAGGCGATCAGTTGGGTCTTGACCCCGGCGGTGATCACGGTTGCATCCCCCTGGTCATGAGCTCGGCGAGCGGCATGTCGACACCGATCGGGGTACCGGATCCGCCGGTGTAGTAGGCGATGCCGGTTCCGGTGCACACCGGCGGGCACAGCGTTCCGCCGCTCGATGCTGACGGTGCCGGTTGGGGCACGCAGGTGGCGCCCGGCATACAGGAGGTGGTCGGCGTCGGGACCGGTAGTTTCGGGACGGGTGGCAGGGTGGGCAGCGGCGGGAGGGTCGGTATGGTCGGTGTCGGTAGCCCTGGCACGGGCGAGCTAGGTCCGGGCGTCGGGGTGGGACCACCGACGTTGTGGTAGAGGTTGTTGAGGTTGAGGTCTGCGGTGATGTGCAGGTTGGTGTAGTCGCCCTTGACGGCGTCGACGGCGTTGCGGGGGAACGGATAGGTGGTCAGCAACTCCAGTGCGTTGGGCAGATCGTTGCCGGCCGTATTGAGCTCGTCGAGGATCGGCTGGAGTTGCTGCAGGTCGGCGACGGTGTCGTCGCGCGAAGCGTTGATCACGTGGGTGCCCACGGTGCCGAGGTTGGACAGCGCCGTCAGCATGGCAGTCAGGTTGCGGCGCTGATCGGCCAGGATCTTCAGCGCGGGCGGCATGTTGTCTATGGCTTCGCCGATCACGCCGCTTTGTTGGTTGAGGGTCCTGGTCAGCTTGTCGATGCCCTGCATGGCTCGGACGATCTCGGAGCGCTGCTGGTCGAGCCCGCCGATGAAGGTGTCCAGCTCGCTCATCAGGCTCCTGACCCGCTGCTCGCGGCCTTGGAGCGCGTGGTTGAGCTCCAAGGTGATGGTGTGCAGCTGGGCCACGCCGCCGCCGTTGAGCAGGGCGGAGAGGGCGGAGAGCACCTCTTCGACCTCCACGTCGCGGCCGCTGCGGGACAACGGGATCCGCGCGCCGTCGGTGAGCCGCCCGACCGCGGGGACGTCAGTCGGGGCTGACAGGGAGATGTACTTCTCGCCCAGCATGCTCGTCTGTTGGAGCTGGGCGACCGCGTTGGCCGGGAGTCTGACCGAGTCGGAGATGCGCAGGCGTACGCGGGCCTGCCAGCCGTTCAGCTCGACCTTCTCGACGGCGCCCACGGTCACATCGTTGACCTTGACCGCGGACTGCGGCACCAGGTCCAGGACATCCTGGAAATCCACCGTGACGTGGTAGGCGTGGTCCGTGGCCGCGCCGCCCGGCAGGGGGACGTCGGCGAGCCCGTGGAACTCGCAGCCGGTGAGCAGCAGCGAGACCGCGGAGAGCCAGGCGGCGGCGGTGATACGTGCGAGCCGCCGCCGCGGCGGCTCGCGGTGGGCGCGGGGGATCATGCGCGGCCTCCGAGGATTCCGCCGAGCGTCCGGTCCGTCGGTGCCGTGCCCGCTGCGGGTAGTGGAAGGCCGGTGGTCGGGTCGGCTTGGGGCAGCGGGGGCAGTGAGCCGATGAGTTGCTGGATCTGGCTGCAGTCGCCGCCCTGACCGGTCGTCTTGAGCAGGGAGCAGACCAGGCTTGCGGGATCCTGCGCCTGCTCGGCGTTGTTGCGGGTGTCGAGCGTGCCGGACGCCGGGTCGTAGGCGTCCATGAGATTTGACAGCCCGGTGGGTGCCACGTCGAGGATTTCCTGCAGGGCGCTGCGTTCTTTGACCAAGACGCCGGTGACCTGGCTGAGGCCCTTGACGTTGGTGGTGAGCGAGTTCTGGTTGGCGCGAACGAAGCCGGCTACATCGGTGAGTGCGGAGGACAGCTGGTTCAGGGCGGCCGCGAGTTCGGTGCGGTCGCCGGCCAGCATCTGTGCCACTTTGGCCAGGTCGTCGTTGAACGCGCGGACTTGCCCGTCGTCGGATGCCAGGGCGGCGGTGAAGACCTGCAGGTTGCTCACGGTCCCGAACAGGTCGCTGCGGCCGTCGGACAATGTCGTGACGGCCAGCGAGAGGTTTTGGACCATCTGGTGAAGGTCGGCGCCTTGCCCGCTGAGGTTTTGGGCGCTGACCGACAGCAGCCGGGAGAGTGAACCGTTCGTGTTGGCGCCGTGTGGTCCAAGGGCCTGGGAGACGGTGTTCAGGCTGTCGAAGATCCGGTCCAGCTCGACGGGGACCGCTGTCCGGTTTTCGGGGATGACGGCACCGCTCCTCATTACGGGGCCGCCGCGGTAGACCGGGAGCAGTTGGAGGTAGCGGTCGCTGACCACGGAGGAGTTGATGACGGCCGCCTTCGCGTCGACGGGGACCTTGCGGCCGGCGTCGTACTCCAGGTCGACGCGGACGCGGTCGCCCTGCGGGGTGATCTTCTTCACCTCGCCGATGCGGACACCGAGGACGCGTACGTCGGATCCCGGGTAGAGCCCGACGGTGCGCGGGAAGTAGGCGGTGACCTGGACCGGTTGGGAACGCGGCCACAGGACGGCGGTCAGGCCGGCGACGAGCAGCAGGACCAGGATGACAGACACCAGGCGGAGGCTCTTGCGCGGCGGGATGGTTACGCGGAGCGGGATCACCGCGGCCCTCCTGAGGGTGTCGGGACGGCTGGAGCGGCGGTGAGGTTTTGGATGTAGCTGTCGAACCAGGGGCCGTTGCCGAGGGTGTTGGTGAAGAGCCGGAGGAAGGGAGCCAGCAAAGCGATGCTGCGGTCGAGACTGGTCTGGTTCCGCTTGAGCATGTCGACCACGGCGTTGAGCCGGCTGAGCGCCGGGCCGATCTGGGCCCGGTTGTCGGTGACGAGACCGGAGAGCTGGATGCCGAGGTCGGCGGCGTTGCGCAGCAGGTCGCCGATGACCTGGCTGCGGTCGTACAGCGCCTGGAAAAGCAGGTCGCCGTCGTTGACCAGGGTGGTCAGCTGGTGCGAGCGGGTGGCGAGCACGCGGGTGACGCCGTTGGCGTGCTGCAGCAGGTCCCGTAGGGCCGCGTCACGGCTGGCGATGGTCACTGAGAGTTCGGACAGTCCCTTGATGGAGGCTTTGACCTCGTCCGGTGCGTCCTGGAACGCGGAGGAGACGGTGTCCAGCGCGGTGGCCAGCTGCCGGGTGTCGATCTGCTCGTTGGTCGTGGTGAGGTCGCTGAAGGCCTGGACAACGTCGTAGGCGGAGACGGTGCGGTTCAGTGGGATCTCGCTGCCGGCTCTGAGCTGGCCGGAGCCGGCGGGTTCCAGGGCGAGGTACTTCGCTCCGAGGATCGTCTTTACCCGTATGGCGGCGCCCGTGGAGGTGCCGAACTGCGCGTCGCTGGTGATCCGGAATCCCACGCGTACGTGGTCGCCTTCCAGGCCGACGTCGTCGACCTGACCGACCTTGACTCCGGCGATGCGTACCTCGTCTCCCGGCTTGAGGCCGCCTGCTTCGGAGAACGCCGCGCTGTAGGTGTCGCCGCCGCCGATCAGCGGGAGGTCTTGGATGTTGAAGGCTCCGAAGGTCAGTAGGGCGAGCACGGTGAGGCCGATGGCTCCGATCATCACGGGGTTGCGTTCGCGGAACGGGATCAACTGCCGCACCTCCCCTGGCCGATGTTCATGCGGGGTATCAGGATCTGGGCGGTCTTGGGCAGGACGATGCGGCCGTCGAAGTCGCACAGGTAGTAGTTGAACCAGGAGCCGTAGGTCGCGGTGCCGGTCAGCGTGTTGAGCTTGTGCGGTAGCCGCTGCAGCACGCCTTCCACGGTGGGGTCGTTCCTCTGCAGGGTTCCGGCGAGGGTGGACAGACCGGCGATGTCGGAGCGCAGCGCGGGGCGGCCTTGGGCGAGCAGGTCTGAGGTTGCGCCGGCCAGGTTGCTGATGGCGGTGAGTGAGTCGCCGATGGCGGTGCGGTCGGCGGACAACCCGGAGATAAGTTGCTGCAGTTGGTCGAGGAGGGCGGAGAAGTGGACGCTGCGCTTGTCCAGGGTGGTCAGCATGGTGTTGAGGTTGTCGATCACGGAGCCGATGAGCTGGTCGCGGTCGGCGAGTGTGGAGGTGAGTGAGGCGGTGTGGGCGAGCAGGCTGTCGACTGTGCCGCCTTCGCCCTGGAGGGTGCTGATGAGTTCGAATGCCAACTGGTTGACGTCGTTCGGGCTCAACGCGGCGAACAGAGGCTTGAACCCGTCCAGGAGTGCGTTCAGGTCCAGGGCGGGCTGTGTGCGGGAGAGCGGGATGGTGCTGCCGGGCGCCAGCTGTGAGCCGTCTCCTGGCCCCTCCGTCAGCGCGATGTACCGCTGTCCGACCAGGTTGCGGTAGCGGATGACGGCTCCGGTGCTGGTCAGTAGCGGCCGGTCGCGGGTGACGGTGAAGGTGACCTCGGCCAGTGTCCGGTCCTTGATGCGGATGTCCTGAACCTCGCCGACCCTGACCCCCGCGACCCGTACGTCGTCGCCGGTCTCCAGGCCGGTGACGTCGCTGAAGACGGCGCTGTAGGTGGCCGTGGGCGTGAAGTCGATGTTGACGATGGTGGCGGCGAGCAGCGCGGTGGCGAGGATCGTCACCACGGCGAAGACGGTGAACTTGATCAGGGGTGCGGTGGATGCCCGTGCGTTCATGAGACGCTCACCGCCGTTCCGCGGGCCATGGGACCGAACAGCAAGGTTGCGACGGCGGGAACCTGGTCGACTGGTTCGCCCATGACCGGTGCCACGAGTGAACTGATCAGGTGCTGCTCGGCCGGCGTGCCGGACACAGTGCTGAGCGGGCTGGTGCCCGGTGGGAGACTGCCCTGGCCGCTCTGTGCCGACGTGCCGTCGTTGAAGTGGAGGGCCGGTGCGGGTACGGGCGGATGGGGGAGCCCTTCGCAGTTCGGGCCGCGGTGTTCGGCGTATCGTGGTTCCTCGCCGGGGTGGTAGCCGGGGCGTGGCAAGGTGAACTCCAAGGTGATGTGCATCTGCCCACCGGTGAATACCTGTTCGGCCAGTGGCTCGGAGGCCGTCAGCCCGCTCAGCAGGCAGGGATATTCGGGCGCGTAGCGTGCGAGCAGGGCCAGGATCGGCCGTGAGACGTGGGCGAGGGTGATGATCCTGTCGGCGTTGTCGCTCAGGACGCCCTGCGCGGTGCCGGCAAAGGTGGTGGTCCCGGTCAGAAACGAGCGCAGCGCGTCCTGCTTGGCCACCACGGTGCGGCTCATGGTGATGGTATTGTCCAGGATCCTCAGCAGGTCGGGGGCGGCGTTGCTGTACACCTCGGCGGTGTCGGCGAGGCGGGAGATGTCTGTCATCAGCGCCGGCAGGTGCGGGTTGAGTAGACGCAGATAGCTCTCGACTCGGGAGAGGTTGGCGCCGATGGCGTCGCCACGGCCCTCGAGGGCGTCGGCGAACGCGGACAAGGTGGCGTTGAGCTCGCCCGGCTGCACCGCGCGCAGCAGGGGGAGCAGATCGTTCATCAACTGCTGCAGCTCGATGCCGGCCTTCGTACGGTCCTGGGTGATGACGTCCCCTGCCCGGATGTGTCGTGGTGACGGGTGTGCGGGCGGAACCAGATCGACGTACTCCTCGCCGAACAGTGTCTTGGGCAGGAGGCGTGCGTCGACGTCGGCGGGGATGAGTCCGGTGTCCTCCGGTTTGAGCGCGATGTCGAGGGTCGCCTTCTGACCGTCGGCATGCACCTGGCGTACCTCGCCGACGATCAGGCCGTCCATCTTGACGTCGGCCTGCGGCTCCAGTTGGCTTCCGATGCTGTATGCCTGCAGGGTGATCGGCACCACGGACGTGAAGACCTGCTGGTAGACCGCCACGGCCAGTGACAGTAGCGTCGCGATGACGACTAGGAAGATGACGCCGTACCACCGCAGCACGGTGCTCCGCGACAAGGGACGCCTCGGCCACCACTCACGTCGGCCGCCGGGCGGGGGTGGGACGTCGCCCGGCCGCTGTGCCGGGCTCTTCGGTGTCGTCGTCATCGGCTACCCCGTGATCCTTACGGTGGTGGTGGCTCCCCAGATAGCCAAGCTGAGGAAGAAGTCAAGGATGTTGACGGTGACGATGGAGGCTCGGACCGCGCGGCCCACCGCGATCCCGACTCCGGCTGGGCCGCCCTTGGCGTGGTATCCGTAGTAGCAGTGGATCAGGATGATCACGATGGCGAAGACGATCACCTTGCCGAACGACCACAGCACGTCGACCGGCGGCAGGTACTGCTGGAAGTAGTGGTCGTAGGTGCCGGCCGACTGCCCGTAGTAGTAGGTGGTGATGGTGCGGGAGGCGAGGTAGGAGGAGAGCAGTCCGATCACGTACAGCGGAATCACCGCCACGAACCCGGCGATCATCCTGGCGGTGACCAGGAACGGCAGCGAGGGAACGCCCATCACCTCGAGAGCGTCGACCTCCTCGCTGATGCGCATCGAACCCAGCTGCGCGGTGAAACCGGCACCGACGGTGGCGGACAGGGCGAGCCCGGACACCAGCGGCGCGATTTCACGGGTGTTGAAGTAGGCGGACAGGAACGCCACGAAGTTGGTGGTGCCCAACTGGTTGAGCGCGGCGTATCCCTGCAGGCCCACCTCCGTGCCGGTGAAGAAGGAGAGGAAGGCGATAACGCCGACGGTGCCGCCGACGACGGCCAGGGCACCGCGGCCGAAGCTGACCTCGGCCAGCAGGCGCAGCACCTCTTTTTTGTACCGGCGCAGCGTACGGCCGGTCCAGGCAACTGAGCGCCCGTAGAAAGACATCTGGGCGCCGAGTTCCTCCAGGGAGCGCAGCGGGCGTGCGAGCAGCCGGTCAGGGGGCGCCATCGTCATCCCTTCTGCGGAACGATCTGGAAGTACACGGCGGTCATCACGAAGTTGGTCACGAACAGCAACATGAAGGTGATGACCACCGACTGGTTGACCGCGTCGCCGACCCCCTTGGGTCCGCCCTTGGCGTTCAGCCCCTTGTGGGAGGCGACGATCGCGGCGATGGCTCCGAAGACCAGCGCTTTCAACTCGCCTGCGTACAGGTCGGGCAGTTGGGCGAGAGTGGTGAAGGATGCCAGATAGGCACCGGGTGTGCCGTCTTGCAGGATGACGTTGAAGAAGTAGCCGCCCGCAATGCCGACCACCGAGACCAGTCCATTGAGCAGGACGGCCACTACCATCGAGGCCAGTACCCGGGGCACGACCAGTCGGTGCACCGGGTCAATGCCCAGTACCTCCATGGCGTCGATCTCCTCGCGGATCTTGCGCGCCCCCAGGTCCGCGCAGATGGCGGAGCCGCCGGCCCCGGAGATCAGCAGCGCGGTGACGATCGGCGAGGCCTCCCGCAGCACCGCGAGCACGGACGCGGCGCCGGCGAACGACTGCGCGCCGAGCTGCCGTGTCAGGCTGCCGATCTGCAACGCGATGACGGCCCCGAACGGGATGGAGACCAGCGCGGTCGGCAGGATAGTGACGCCCGCTACGAACCAGGCTTGCTGGATGAATTCCCGGGCTTGGAAGGGCCGCCGCGGCAGGGTGCGCAGCACATCAAGTGCGAGGGCGAACAGGTTGCCGGAGTGCCGCAGCGCCGCGGTAGGGGACAGGCTCATGCGTCTGCCACCTGGTGAGGATGCGACCTAGTTTCGCGCTGGGCGATCGCCTGCCATCGGGGCGGGCGGGCGACGCCGTCACTGGGCAGCAGGCGCGGTGTCACTCCCGCATCGGACGCGCCCTCGCCACCCATCGGACCGCGATGATTGCCGGCGTCGAGCTCGGCGAGTTCCTGCTCGATCTGGGCCGCATCCTTCTCCTCCGCCATCCCGATCGGCCCCTGCATACGGCCGTTGAGGAACTGCCGGACGACCGGTTCGTCGCTGGCGAGCAACTGCTCGCGCGGCCCGAACATCACCAGTTCGCGCCGGAACAGCAGCCCGATGTTGTCCGGAACCTGGCGGGCCGAGGCGATATCATGAGTGACGATCAAGAACGTCGCGTCGATCTGCGCGTTGAGGTCCACGATCAGCTGGTTGAGGTAGGCCACGCGCACCGGGTCAAGACCTGAGTCGGGCTCGTCGAACAGAATGATCTCCGGATCGAGTACCAGCGCCCGTGCCAGCCCGGCCCGTTTGCGCATCCCCCCCGATATCTCGCCGGGCAGCTTCTCCTCCGCGCCGAGGAGCCCGACCATCTCCATCTTCTCGAGCACGATCCGCTTGATCTCGCTCTCCGGCTTGCGGGTGTGCTCGCGCAGCGGGAAGGCGATGTTGTCGTAGAGGCTCATGGAGCCGAACAGCGCGCCGTCCTGGAAAAGCACGCCGAACAGCTTGCGCACCTCGTACAGGTCGTGTTCGCGCAGCCGGGTGATGTCCCGCCCCGCGATCAGGACCGAGCCCCTGTCCGGTTTGAGCAGGCCGACAAGCGTCTTGAGGAATACCGACTTGCCCGTTCCCGAAGGGCCGAGCATGACCGAGATCTCCCCGGCGGGCAGTGTCAGCGACACGTCCTGCCAGATGACCTGGTGGCCGAAGGACTTGGACAGTCCCTCCACACAGATCTCAACACCCATCCGGCGCCCTCCCTCCCGCGCCCTATTGCGCCACGCCCCGTATGGAGGAGCAGGGCCGTCGTCTGCTCTACGCGGGCGGACGGCGGGTCCGTCGCGGAAAGAGCGATTTTTTTTCCGCCGGCAGCGGGAGAGGGCCGCAACTGCTCAACCGACCTGGCCGTGAACCGGCCGGGAGCCCAGAGCGGCCCGGCCAAGGGCAGGTCAGCGCAGGGGCGGGCGCACAGGCGCGGAGCATGGCCTCATACACCTCGTCCTCGGCCTCCTCCACGTTCGTGGACGCCTGAGTGCCACCTTGAGCAGTGCCTCGCGGTGACCCCACGTGCGCTTCCATCGCTCATGCGAGCCGCCGTCCGATCCACCGGAACGGACCGAATGCGCCGCCATGACTGCCCTCCGCAGCGGCAATCGATCGGCGCTCTCCCGAGCGCTCGGCTGTCGGCGCGTCAGGAAGACCCGCCGATGACGCCCCCAGCACCGCGCACGATCCACACGGCTTGCACAAGGCACCTGGCGAGGCAGTATGCCGACGAGGCACCAGCCGACATTACCGCCAGGTACGCAGGATGGGGAGGCCTGCACAGAACCGCGTGCCTCCCGGCTCACCAGCGCCAATCTCTCGCCTCTGCGGAATCGTGCCGCCACCGCCGAGGCCGTCCCCGCGTAAAAGGAACTTCCGCATCGGCTGTTGACGGGCGTTCCAGCGCTCTGCTTTCCTACTTGCCGGTAAGCAGCACCACCGCCCGGGGTGACAGGCCGTAAGAGAAGCGAAAACGTCACACCGCACCTGACTCGATCTTCTTCGTATCCAGCGACGCCTGCAACGAGACAACCTGCCACACGGATGTGTACGGAGCCCTCTTCGCTCCCGCATCAGCTTTCCGCAGCAACTCTCGCTGCTCCCAGCTCTACGGGGATACGGCTGGGAACAGCGTGCCGTGAATGTCCGGCGGTACCGGTTCCTCCCGGATTTGCTGCCGGACCAAAGATCGTGGTTGACCACCGCGTCCTTGAACAGTATTAGAGAGGACTCCGATGGGTATGTTCCGCTTCACCTGCAGGACACGGAGCGCGGCTACGGCTGCGCTGGCCGCTGCCGCCCTGGGCGGCGCCGGTGTCGTCGTCGCCGGCCCGGCACAGGCGCTCTCCGGTGCCACCTCCTCGCAGGCCGCCGCGGCTCAAAGCCACGCCTACCGGCACGGCGCCGTCCCCCTGCGCGCTGCCGTGCAAAAGTCCCTGGCCCTGCTGCCCGGTTCCCTCAACAACCTGCAATACGGCGGGGGTGCGGGCAGCCCGAGCATCGGCGTCACCACCGGCGCCCCCAAGGTCTACCTGGTCTTCTGGGGATCACAATGGGGCAGCTCGGGCACCAACTCCAGCGGCTACACCACCTTGTCGGGTGACGCCGTCGGCATGGCGCCGCGTCTGCAGGCCTTCCTCAAGGGACTGGGCACCGGGAACGAGACCTGGTCCGGCGTCATGACCCAGTACTGCCAGGGTGTATCTACCGGGACACAGACCTGTCCGAGCACCGCGCCACACGTGGGCTACCCGACCGGCGGCGCACTCGCCGGAGTGTGGGTGGACACCTCCTCGGCCGCGCCGAGCAGCGCCACAGGAAACCAGATCGGCGCGGAAGCGGTGAAGGCCTCCGGCCACTTCGGCAACACCACCGCCGCGGCCAACCGCAACAACCAGTACGTCGTCGTCTCGCCCACTGGAACCCACCCGGACGGCTTCAACACCCCCACCGGCCAGTTCTGCGCCTGGCACGACTACACCGGCGACTCGTCCATGTCCGGCGGCGCGGTCAGCTCGCCATACGGGCAGTTGGCGTTCACCAACCTGCCCTACGTCACTGACGCCGGCAGCAGCTGCGGCCAGGGCTTCGTGAACAACCCCGGCACCCTGGACGGCGTGACCATCGTTGAGGGGCACGAATACGCCGAGACCCTCACCGACCAGAACCCGGCCGGCGGCTGGACCGACCTCACTGGCCAGGAGAACGGCGACAAATGCGCCTGGATCTCCAGCGGTCAGGGAGCGGCGCAGAACATCACGCTGACTACCGGCACATTCCCGGTACAGTCGACCTGGGCCAACGACTACAACAACGGCTCCGGCGGCTGTGAGGTCTCCCACCCGGTGATGTGACCGCCGCCGCGGCTCGGTGCGACCGCGGCCTGTCCGGCACCCCGTTTGGGAACCGGACGGGCCGCTCTCGAGGCCGCAGGACCGCGGTGCGGCACCTGCTCGACGTTGAGGATGTCCCGCGCCGCGCGATCTGTTGCCCATTGGTCTATGCGGTGAGGGCGAGTTCGAGAGGAGCGAGGTGGCTGTGCGGGTGCGGTCGAGAGGTCGGCTCTGCCACCAGGTGTGGAGTCTGATCCGGTTGAGTGCGACGGCGGAGTAGACGTTGTCCGCCCCTGTTGCCCATTTCGATGGGGGTGCGGTTCGGCTGGAGTGACTGCGGGAGGCCCGGTCATCAGCGCAGATGTACCTTGCGCTGCTTGAGCTCTGCGACGAGAAGGGCTCCTTCCCGATACGTTCGGGGTGTCGAGGCCAGAACGTGGAAGACAGGAGCCCTCGGTGCAAGCCTACGAGGTTCCCACGCCAGAAGGTGCGTTTGACCGATCTCGGATCCGGTTCGAGGCGATCGTCTCGGGGCTGAACGATCCGCTGATGCGTGCCACCACCCACGCCGGGCTGGAGGAACGGCTCTGGGGGTGCCGATAGATCACCGCCCAGGTCACCGCCTTGATCTGCGATCTCTGATACGACCGCCGACCGCCTCTTTGTCTTCACGTGGACAGGAGTTGACGGCATCATGATCGGTCATATTGCTGCGCCCCGCCTACCTCGCCGCGACCAACACCTTCGCCCTCCTGAGCCTGCTCCCGATGAGCGACCGGAACAAAGACATCGAGATCCTGTCGCTTCGCCACCAACTGCTGGCCGCGCAACGCCAGGTCGGCAAGCCCACGTTCACCGGCACCGACCGCGCAATGCTCACCGGCCTTGCGCCTGCCGATAACCTCGTCCAACCAGGTCAGCGCACCGATAGACGGCAGCAGCGATCGCTCCGGCGAGATTGGAATTGAACGCGTTCAAGTCTCGAGCTGCGGCATGTTGAACGTGCTCAATTCCCGGTGTGATTGAGCGCATCGCCGACCAGTCATCAGCCCGCTGAGCAGCTCGGATGAATTATCGGCATTCGCAAGGTTCGAGCCCTTCCCTCGTTGTACAACTCATGGGCACCGGGGAGGACTGCGGTGGAGCGCGCGGCTCGGGACCCGGTGGATGTAGGTTCGAATCCTGTTCTGGTGCCCAGGGGAACCGTCGGACGCCCCAGGTGTCCTGCGGTCTTGTGTGTCTGCGGAGTGGGCGGCGTTCTGCGGCCGGGTGAGTTGCAGCCCAGCGGTGGCGCCCGCGTCGCCGCAGGGCGCGACTTGGGTCGTTCCGTCCCCCTCCCCAGCATGCCTACTCGGCGGTAATGTCCTTCCCGTCAGTGCTCTCGTATCAGCTCGGAGGTACGTCGTCTCGTCCGTCGGTCAGACGGGGCGGTGCGCCAGGAACGGGCGATACGGGGGTATGTGAGTCGGCAGGGAGGGCGATGGTCGAGATGCGTTCTGCGCGTGCGAATCCGGTTGACGATCGGGGGAGCGAACGGTGGCAGCGCGTGTGGAGCCACCGCGAGGACCTGCTGAAGGTGGCGAGGCGGCGTTCGGCCAGCTTTGAGGACGCCGAAGACGCCGTGCACGAGGCGATGCTGCGCGCGGCCGAGCACCCCAACGTGGACGACGAGCGGCTGGGTGCATGGCTCACCACGGTCACCATGCGGCTGTGCGTCGACCGGCACCGCCAGGTACGGCGTGACGACGCGGTGCATAGTCGGTCGGTGCTCGCTCCCTCGGGTCCGGTGCCCGTCGATGAGGTCGTCTGTGACCGGGCCGAGGCGAAGTGGCTCGCGGAACGCAGCATGGAGCTGCCTGCCCGTCAGGCCAAGGCGTTGCGGCTGCAGTCGGAGGGGCGGGACGTCGGCCAGATCGCGCGGGAGATGGGGCTCAGTTACGAGGCGGTCGAATCGCTGTTGGCCAGGGCGCGGCGGGCGCTGCGCAGGTCGCTCGCCGGGACCATGGCCGCGGCCGCGTGGCTGTGGGGGCGCGGAAAGGTCGGGGCCGGCGGGGGCGCACCGGCGGCGGCCACGGCCTCCGCGGCGACGGTCGTCGTCCTCGTGCTGGTCGCCTCGCACTCCCATCACGAGGCGGCACAACTGCCGGCGCCACAGTCCTCGTCCTCGTACAGCACCGCCGCACCGCACCACGGCGGGGGCCGCCCTGCTGCCCCCGGTCACGTCGGTGCCACGGCGGCGGGGACGACGACACCTGCGAGAGTCCGGCAACCGATGCCCGCCGCGCCGGAGGTGGTGCGACTGCCGCTGCCGACGCTCCCCTCGCAGCCCCTTGACGCGGTGCCACGGGTCCCGACGGCGCCGCGGGTCTCTACGGTCCCGTTTGTGCCGTCGGCGCCCTCGTTCCCGGCGGTCCCGCATCCGCCTGCCCCTTCCGGGCATGGCGCCGTGTCGTCGGTGGTCCGCGGCGTGCCAGTACCGCGCGGCTGAGGCCGCCTGGTCCGGTGACTCCACCCGGGGGTCGCTGACGTGCCTTGGCGTCGCCGAAAAATTCTTGAGATCCCGGCGACGGACGAGACCTCCGTCCCCGTAGAGCACATGACGGACGTGCTCTGCGGGAAGGGGTGGTCAGCCGGTGGTTCCCGACGTGATGAATGCCGAGGGCACTCCTGTCGGCGCCGTTTCCGCGCGTGCCCGGCGCACCGGCGCGGTCGCAGCTGCCGCCGTGCGCGGCCGGCGCGCGGGGGCGGCCGTCGCCGCCGGGTGTGCGGTCCTCATCTACTCCTTCCGGCCCGTACGCCCGGTTCGCCTCCGCCGTCGCAGGTGCAGCGGTGGCGGTTCATCGGGTGGCAGCATTGCGGGTGCCGATAAATCATCCGGCAAGGTCACGTCCTTGACTCTGGCCCCGCCGCGACGGGGAGGTCCGGGCGGCCTCGGCGGCCCACAGGGTTGATGCCGTGTTTGCGCACGGGAAAGACCAGCGCGGGCCGCTCGCTGCGGTTGATTGCGGTCCGCGAAGGCCTGCAGGCGCCGAGGTCGGGCTCGTACGTATCGCTGAAGGCGTCAGCCGCTCGATTGCCCGCTTGGGGTCGCCAAGGGGGCCGCGCGCCGTCCTACCGCCGTCACAGGTCGGGGTGTCGTGTGGTCATGTGGTAGGAGCCGGAGTGGAAGACCAGTGGTTCGCCTCCGGGCGCCTCGTACTGCTCCACCTCACCGAGCACGATCACGTGGTCGCCGGCGTCGATGTGCTGCACTGTGCGGCACTGGAACCGGGCGACGGCGCCGTCCAGCAGGGGCGTTCCGGCGGTGCCTACGGTGACCGGCGCGCGGGCGAACTTGTCTGTGGCCGGGGTGGCGAACTGTCGGGAGAGGTGGTGCTGGTCGGCGGCGAGGACGTTGATCGCGAAGTGCGAGGCGGCGGTGAAGTGCGGCAGGCTGGGGGCGTTCTTGCTCAGGCACCACAGGACGATGGGTGGGTTGAGGGAGACCGAGGCGAAGGAGTTCGCGGTCATCCCGACCGGGCGGCCATCGGTGGTGCGCGCCGTGACCACCGTGACGCCGGTAGCGTACTGGCCGAGCGCGCGCCGAAAGTCCCGCCGCTCGAAGGGGGTATGCCGCTTGCGGCGGCTTCCTGCGGTGAAGCGTTCGGCGAGTCGGACACCGAAATGGCGCGCCCCGGTCCGGACAAGGAGTCTCATGGCGGGGGGCCTTTCGCGCTCAGGTGGTCACCGCGGCGAGGTACGCCTCAGCGCTCGCAGGGTCCATGAACCAGTGGAAGAAGTCGCGCGGGTCGTCGAAGCCGTTGGTGAATCGGTGTGCGATGCGCGAATGGCCGCCGGCCGCACCCAGGAGCTGAAGAACGTGCGGCGGCGGGGGCGCCAATAGGGCGTTGGTCCAGGCCGAGACGTACTGTGCGTAGTCCCAGTACCGCTCGAACGTCTCCTGCATGAAGGCCTGGTCGAAGGGTCGGTCCCCGTGCTCCAGGATGCTGGCGACGTACGAGGCTGCGCACTTGCTCGCATTGTTGGAACCCTGGCCGGTGATCGGGTCGTTGAGTACGACCACGTCGGCGGCGCCGAGCACGAGCGCGCCTGAGGGCAGCGCTGCGACGGCCTTGCGCACGGTGGGTGCGAAGCGGCCGGCGAGAACTCCTCCTGCGTCGGTGAGCTGGATGTCCTTGCAGCGCTCGGCTTCCCAGGGCAGGTGGTCCGCGAGGATCCGCAGGGAGCGCTCCAGGTGTTGCTCGGGTGTGATGTCGTCGTCCCAGCAGTCCATCGGGCCGCCCGGGACGCCTTCGAAGACCATGATGTCGCAGGGGCCGGTGGTGGTGAGGGCGGGGAAAGTGAAGTACTCACCCACACCCGGGACGAGGTTGAAGTCGACGGCGGAATGCTCCGGCCGCGGGGTCATCCCCGTGACGTAGGTGAGGGCCAGGGCGCGCTGGGGGCTGTCGTAGACCGATCGTCGTGCGTCGCGCTCGAAGAGTCCCGCGATCTCGCCCTTGCCCGCCGCGACGATCACCAGGTCCGATTCGCGGGCGTACACCTCCAGGTCGCCGACCGTTGCCTTGTGCAGCACGATCGTGCCACCACGCCGCTGGAACTCCTCCATCCAGACCGGCATCTTGACCCGCTGGTCGACCGAGCGCCCCACGGCGTCCAGGCGCGAGGCCCAGTCGATCGCCTTGCCGCCACTGCCGTCCGGCACGGTGAAGCCGATGCCTTCGACCACCGGGCACGTCACCTCCCAGAAGTTGAGGTTCAGCGTCCGTTCGTGGGCCAGAGCCGTGCCGAACATGCACTGGCTGGACATGACCTTGCCGTCGTGAATCTGCTGCCCCGTGCGATCGGACACCACCGTCACGTCATATCCCGCGCCGAGCAGGCCGATACCGATCTGCAGGCCGGCCTGGCCTGCTCCGATGATGGTGATCTTGCGCATGGTTGGACGGCCTCCGGTCGTTGAGTACAGGGACAATTGAGGGATCGCGTGTACGGTTCGCGCCGGGTCGGCAGCATAACCGCAGCCGTCGACGGCTCAGTCGGCGCTGGTCACCAAGGCCGCGTAGTCGTAGCGGCCAAGGGCCACGGCGAGGGCGCCGCCTGCGTTTCGCCGCCCCGACTGCGGGTGTCGGTGGGGTCAATCACGTGGGACAACTTGCCTGTCGAACCCTGCATGTTGTCTCCTTGGATCAACGGAACGTGAGGAGAACATAGGTCCGGCGGCACAGCCTCGCTATCCGCGTGACGCGGTTCCCTGTCCGGATCGCGCAGACCGCTGCTGGAGGTGGATGTGCCCGCTCGAGCGCTGCCGCTCGCAGGTCACGAGCGTTTCCATACGCACGATCTCGATGAGGCCCGCACCGAGGTCGGGGATGCCTTCTGTCCGCACGAACTGCATCTGGTGGAACGCGGGGCGCAGCTCGATGCCCGACTACATGCGGCGGCCCTGGAGCGGACCGGCCTGTACTACCTCGACTATGGGGCCGAGGTTCGCATCAACCCCGGGGAACTGGAAAGCTTCTTCCTCGTCCAGATACCGCTGGCCGGTGCCGCCGATATCGCCTGCGGGCGCGAGCGCATCGTATCCACACCCGAGCTTGCCTCCGTACCAGCGCCGACCGAGCATCTGTCCATGCACTGGGCAGCGGGAAACCCGCAGCTCATCGTATGGATCGACCGCTTCGCCCTCGAAGCCCATCTGGGCCAGCTGCTGGCTCGTCAGCCCAGCAGGCCGATCACCTTCTCGCTCGGCATGGATCTGACCCTGCCCGCCTCCCGTTCCTGGCTGGGGATCGTCAACCTGCTCCGGCAGGAGGCGGACAACGGCGGCGGGATGCTGAGCCAACCGCCGGCCGTCCGGCAGTTCGAAGGGTTGCTAATGACGCAGCTGCTGCTGGCGCACCCGAGCAACTACACCGCAGCGCTTCTCGGAGAGCAGCCTCGGATTGCCCCGCTCGCTGTCCGACAGGCCATGGAACTCATCGAGGCACACGCCGCCGAACCACTCACCGTGGAGGACATCGCCGAGGCGGTGGGGGTGAGCGTGCGCGCGCTCCAGGAGGGCTTCCGGCGCCATGTCGATACGACACCGCTGCGTTATCTGCGCGATGTGCGCCTGGCGCGGGTGCGGGCCGACCTGTCCGCCTCCGACCCGGGCAGCACAACCATCACCGATATCGCGTGCCGCTGGGGCTTCTTCCACGCCGGCCGGTTCTCCATCGCCTACCGAGAGCGCTTCGGCGAGTCCCCGTCGCAGACACTTCGCCGCTGACTTTCACGCCCGCACCCCAGATCAGGCCGCACGCGCCCGACTTGGGCTCTCAACGGTGCCCCTGCCGAAACCATCATCCACCGAGGTCAGGCTGCCTCATGTTGTTGGGCGGGTTGATCCAGCGGCTCGTAGGGCGGAGGGAACAAACGGTGATCGTCAGGGCGGCCAGGTTCGCGGTGGATTTGCCGGTAGCCCCAGTTGGGGTTCTCCCGGGCCAGGCGCAGGACAAGGTCTTGGATGCTGCGGACGGTGGGCGGTCGGCCCGGCCGGTTCGGGCGAGGGCCGGAGAGTGGCGATCAAGGCCGCGACCTGGACGGATGATTTATCGGCACCCGCAGGACTCTGTCGCCCGATTCGGCGCACCTGCAGAAACCCGCCGACCGACGCGGACAAGATCGCAGGAAGGCGCAGGTCGCGGTGACTGACCCCGAATCGGGCGACAGAGTCCCGCAGGGTCGGCTTCATCCGCTGACGCTCAATGTGACGTCGTAGCTGCCTTGGCCCGGTGAGCACCGCATCGCCTCGCCGCAGGAGCTCCGGGAGGCGGTGACATGCGCGATGCCAGGCCGCCGCGCCGTGAAGTGTGCTGAGGATACGCCGCAGCCGCCCCCGGGCGGGCAGGTCCCGTTGTGGCTGCTACCGCCCTTGGCGTCGGGCGAGAGTACCCGCGGGTCGGAGCTGGCGGGGGTTGACCAGTAGGCGCTGTGCAGCCGGACAACAACGGCCTCGCCGATGCGAACCTGCACGGTGGTTGCATCGGCGTGCTCGTCGAGGGCGATCAGGCCGGGCGTCGCCGTACCCGGCGCCGATTCCGTGGCTGTCGCTGTGCTCCCTGTCGTCGCCGGTGACCGGGGGCTCGGCGAGTGGAGGCCGGCGGCCGCTGAGCAGGCACTGATGCTGCCGGTGACCAGGGAAATGGTGAGCAGGAGGTCGAAGGCGGGCGGGGTATGCCTACGGACTGATCGAGGAAGCATGGCTTCTCCTGTAAGCCGGAGTACTCCCCTCTCGTGCGGCTGTGGGGGCCGACCCGTCCGGGCCGCCCCCACAGCTCTGCAAGTGAGATGACGTCAGGAGAGGTTCAGAGAGGTGTCGTCGATGACGAACGAGGTCTGCAGGCTGGAGTCCTCGGTGCCGGTGAACTTCAAGGTCACCGTCTGCCCGGCGTAGCTGGACAGGTTGAAGGACTTGAGCACATAGCCGCTCGCCGCGTTGAGGTTGGAGTAGGTGGTCAGGGTGGTGCTGCCGACCTGGACGGTCAGCTTGTCGTAGGCCGTGGTCTTGGTGGTCTCAGCGGTGTCGATGTGCAGGTAGAAGGAGAAGCTCGCGCTGCACCCGGCCGGGATGGTGACCGACTGGGAGAGCGTGTCCGTGTGCGTGGTGCCGTAGCCGTCGAGCCACGCATCCCAGTTGCCGGAATGGGGCGGCTCGCTGCTGGAATTGTTGATCACACCGCTGGTGGCTGTCCACGGGGACGCCGTGCCTGTCTCGAAGCCGGGGTTGCCGAGCTTCTGCCCTGCGCTGGCGCAGCCGCTGGTGCTGGTGACGGTCCAACTGAACGAGGTACTGCCGGATGCTCCTGTGCTGTCCTTGGCGGTGACGCTGACGGAGGAGGTGCCGGCCGTTGTCGGCGTGCCGCTGATCAGACCGCTGGAGGAGATGCTCAGCCCGGCCGGCAGCCCGGTCGCGGTGTAGGTGAGGGTCTGGCCCGAGGCCGAGTCGGAGCCCGACATCTGCAGGGAAACGGCAGTGCCGACCGCGGTGCTCTGGTTGCCAGGGTTGTTCACACTGACCGTGTTACCCGTGCTGCCGCCACCCACGATCGGGTGCGAGATGGCGCACGCGTTGGTGTCGTTCGACCAGCTGGCCTGCTCCGCGAACGTGCCGGTGCCCATGGTCACGTTCGCAGCTCCGCCCGCGGTACCCGGCGAGATCCAGGCGCACTCGTCGGAGTTCTCCTGGCCCTGGTAGGAACTTCCGGTGTTGTTGGTCCAACCGCCGGCCGGGAACTGGTCCGACATCATCTCATGCCACTCGTGGCCCAGCGTCATGGTCCAGCCGTCAAGGGTGCCAGGTGAGTTGAGGAAACCGACACCGCAGCCGGCGCCCGAGTCCATGTTGTACGGCTGGTTGCTGAACGCGAGGTCCCCATAGGGTGAGTTCACCGCACCACCGGTCAGGGAGCTGTCTCCGGTGTAGTCGTGCCAGGCGCAGTACTGGCCCTGGTAGTTGTCCGGGTTGGTGCCGGTGGGTGAGAGGATCACGTAGTACGTGTGCCGGTTCGACGCCGCCGTGGTGTTGCCGAAGTGCGCGGCCGCGTTGACCGCCTCCTGGCCGAGCTGGTTGCCACTCGCGGCGCTCGGCGACGGGGCGGAGTTGTCGTACCAGACACCGGACAGGACACCGCCGCTCTGATAGGGAACGAAGCTGGCGTTCGACGGGCAGCTGGTCGCACCGGCCGACACGTTCGGGCCGTCGCACCACTGGGTCAGGTCGGCGGACCACAGTTCGTTGCCGGTGCCGATGCCCTTGAACATCTCCTGGGCGACGGATGCGGCGCCGTCCGGGTCGCCCGAGAAGGTGGCGTCGCCGTTGCTGTTGGTGCTCTGCGTGCCCCACTGGCTTCCGTAGAAGACCAGGTAGACCTGGGCGTGGCCGTCGTTGACACCGACGCCGTTGGTGCCGCCGCCGTAGGACAGCGTCTCCGGCCCGGTCGCGACATTCGGGGACGCCTGGTCGGACGCCCAGGCCTTCATCTTGGCGTTCTGCTGGATGGTCGGCAGCACGCCGTGCCGGTACGCGTGATGATACGCGGGGCTGTAGGGGTTGGTGACCGCGCTGCCGTGCGTAACGGCCGGTGCGGCTGCTGCCTGGGAGGCGGCGCCGAGAGCCCCCGCCATGAGTGTGGTGACGGAGACGGCCGCTGCGGCGGCCCTTCTGAATCTTCGCCGGGGTGTGGTGAGAGATGGGGTGTGCAACGGGCGGCCCTCCTGGGCGATTGGCGGGCAGCTCTCGGCCTGCCTTCATGGGGAGCCGAGGGGCGTGCCGCGCTGGGTGGGGGAGAACTCACGCACGTGCTGTCGCCTGCTCAGCCGGGCCAGCCACCGGCATGGGAAGGGCGCTTGGGCTGCGGGCTGTCAGGGGCATGACATAGTTGCCACCACCGAGAGTGGTGTCCGGTGTCCAGAAGATAGCGGCGTGCTCGCCACGCCACAAGAGAAGCGGCACTCCTTCCCGTGCGCATTCCGAGCAGTGATCGAGCAGCGGACGCCCGCCCGCTGCGCTTTCGTCCATCTCGCGGCGAAGCTCCGCACCTCGCAGTCGAGATGGGGAGCTGTTCGATCACAGCTGTGGCCGGAACTCTCAGCTGACGTTGATGGCCGTGTCGTCGATGACGAACGAGGTCTGCAACTCGTAGTCCTCGCTGCCCGTGAATCTCATCGTCACGTTCTGACCGGGCATAGTCCGACAGATCGAAGGTGTGATGGGCATACCCGGTGATGTGGTCAAGGTTCGAGTAGGTGGCCAGCGTGCCGAGCTCCGCGCCGGAGCTGTTCAGGATCTGCACACTCAGGGTGTCGTAGACCGAGGTGGTGCTGGTTTCGGCCGTGTCGATGTGCAGCCAGAAGCTCAACTTGTAGCCGGAGCAACCGCTCGGGATGGTGATGGCCTGGGAGAGGGTGTCGGTGTCCGTGGTTCCGTAGCCGTCAGGCCAGGCGTCCCACGATCCGCTGTGCGGCGGCTGCGCTCATCGACCGGACACATCCACCGCGATGCCGACCCGAAGCGGCGGTGTGGGCATCTGGCGGCGCCGGGTGCGAATCCACGGCAGGGCGGTCGGGGTGGCAGCCGCTACGGAGGCTCTGCCGGTGACGGGGGATCCGAGGGAAGTGGTGGTGGAGATCCGGGGGCCGGCCGAGGGCGTGGCCGCGGTGCGCACCTGGATCGTGTCGCGTGCAGGGATGGTTGAGCGGGGCATCGTTGAGTATCGGACGGTGGATGACCCAGACCGGCGAGGTCAGGCGGTATGCCGCATGGTCGTGGTGCCACCCGAGTGACGGCCAGGCCGTCGAGAAAGGGCGGCCTGCACCTTTTTGGCCGTGGCGACCCTGCACGATGCCGCCCGCCATCGGCGGGCCGTTGTTGGTACACGTACACCGCAGAACTCGAGGCGCCGAGCCAGCACCCAGGATCAGGGGTGGTTCCCACTCCGGCTCTCGCGTGAACGTGTCGTTCGTGCATGGCGAACCGCCGGCCTTGCCGGTGGCCCGGATGAGGGGTGCCCTGAGTGTTGTCCGCCACCGCGGTGTCGTCGGCCTGGGTGTTTCAAGCCAAGGTTGACGGTTGGGGGCACGCTTAGGGAGCTCAGGGTCTCGGAGCACTCAGGGGCGAGGGCCGATCACCTTCTCTGCGTCCCTGACCGTGATCGCTCCGGCCGGGCAGGAGTCGGCCGCGTCCAAGACCGTCCCGCCCACCTTACCCGGATCGATCTCGCCATGCACCGGCCGGGCATGCTCACCGGCGAGGACGAACAGCTCAGGGGCCATCCCGGCGCACATCCCGGAGGCCATGCACCGCCTGCCGTCGACCTCCACCTGCCAGGCCATCGTCACCACCCCACCGGAAGCGAGCGCGGACCGCGCACCAGCATCTGTGTCTTCCACACGACATCTCCGGCCAGGTGCAGTCCGGGCAGCCGCAGCCGCAACGCCCGCAGAGCTTCCTGGAGTTCCACGCGTGCCAGCGGCGCGCCCAGGCAGTGATGGACACCATGACCGAAGCCGAGGTGCTGATTGCCCTGGCGCTCGATGTCCAACCGCTCCGGGGCCTCGAAACGCAGCGCATCCCGGTTCGCCGCACCCACCGCTACCAGGACCGGCTCCCCAGCGCGCACCACGGTGCCGCCGACCTCGATGTCCTCCGTGGCGTACCGCGGGAAGCCCGCCCCGCTGCCCAGCGGTACGAAGCGCAGCAACTCCTCAACGGCGCCCGGGATCAAGGACGGGTCATCACGCAGCCGGACAAGCTGGTCGGGGTGGGCAAGGAGGGTGAGCACAAAGTTAGGGATCTGGGTCGCCGTCGTCTCGTGGCCAGCGACGAGAATGCCCACACAAAGGTCGACCAACTCGAGTTCGGTGAGGCGGCCGTCGTCGCAATCCCGCGCATCGATCAGCCCGGTCATCAGGTCATCCTGCGGGCTGCGCCGGTGCTCGTCGATCAACTGCCGCATATATGCACGCAGCGCCTCACGGCTTGCCTCGAACTCCTCGGCCGTCAGCGAACTCGTCGACAGCGCCGCATCGCTCCACACCCGAAAGCGCGGCCGGTCCCGCTCTGGCACACCGAGCAGACGGCAGATCACGGCGACGGGAAGCGGAAGCGCGAACCGGTCCACCAGGTCAGCGGGGGGCCCGGCGGCCATCAGCTCGTCGATCAGTGCGCAGGCCAGATCCCGGATTCCGGGGCGCAGCTTCTCCACCTGGTGAACAGTGAAGCCCTTCGCCACCAGGGTGCGCAGCCGGGTGTGGTCGGGCGGGTCCATGCTCAGGATGCCGTTGGTGCGCCGCGCTTCGGACTGGCGCGGCTCGTCGTGCTCCGCACCTGCGGCCCGGCTGAACCTACGGTCACCGAGGACGAGACGCGCGTCCGCATACCGGGTGACCAGCCAGGCGGGCTCGCCATAGGCCAGTCGCACCCGCAGCAGGCCGTGCTGGTCGCGGGCCTGCTCGTAGGCATCGGAGAGGGCTAGACCAGCCGCTTCGTTGAACGGATAGGGCATGGGTTCGCAGGCCGGTCGGGGCGCCGCCGAGGGCTCCCCTGCTTCTGCTTGTAAGCGCATGCTTACAACGGTAGACGCAGCCCGCGGGACGGTCAACGGGAAGTTCCGCCAACCGGGTCGCAGGCCCCAGGCGCGGAGTGCGGGACGCCGGCGCGCAGGCGCGGCGGCTCGCGCACGGTTATCCTTCGGGTTTTCCGGCGGGCAGAAGGGCGCGAGATGGGCGAGGACCGCCAGGGGCGGCGGCGGGACGCCGAGGCCACCAGGCAAGCGCTGCTCGACGCGGCAGCGGCGCTGTTCACCGAACGCGGCTACGACCGCACCACCGTACGCGCCATCGCCGCCCGCGCAGGGGTCAACCAGGCACTGCTCTTCCGCTACTTCGGCTCAAAACGAGCACTCTTCGGCGAGGTGGTCGAACGCAGCGGCCATCGGCAGCTGCTGACTACGCAACCCGAACGGCTGCTGGAGATGGCGCTACGCGGCATGCTGCCCGCCGGCGCCGACAGCAGTGGCCACCAGGCACTGGAGGCGTTTCTGCGCTCGACCGGCAGCAGCGATGAGATCGATGCCGCGGGCCGTCTCCTCGGCAACGAGTACGCCCGGGTGCTGGAGTCACTCAGCGATGCGCCCGATGCGCCGCTGCGGGCCGACCTGGTCCTGGCATGGCTACTCGGGGTCGGTCTGATGCGGGTCGTCGTCCGCAAGGCACCGCTCGCCGACGCCGACCCCGACTCCATCTGCGCCCTCGTCCTACCTGCCGCCCGCACACTCCTTGAGGGGATCGCCACGTCTGACGGCAAGACGTGCCGTCAGGCACAGTAGGAGATCCCAGCGGGTGGGTTACCCGCGGACGAAAGCATCGTCGGATGGACCGGCGCCCAAGAGTCGTGCGCCGCCCAGTGCCCCAGCACCGTCCCCCGCTTGACGACACCCTCGCGGGGCTCCTGGCCGAAGCCCGCGGTCGATCCGTCGGGCAGCAGACCGAGCGCCCGTGACGTCACCCAGCCGAGATCCGGACGACCGGCGAGGACCACCAGATCGGGAGGCGCCCGGGGCGAGCATGCCGTCACCGTCAATGCAGCCAGGTAACCGGCCGCTGCTGCTCGCCGGCGCTCGACAGGAACCGTGCCACGCCCCATGCGTGCACCGCGATCCGCGCAAGCAGTGGCCGCCACACGCGAAGAAGCTGTTCGACCACCTGGCCGCGCTCTACGGCGAGGATGACCCGCTGCCGACCGTGGCGGCTGGCTGGGTCGCGCACCAGCGCTCGGCCAACACGTAGAAGGCATACGTGCGGGGCTTGAAGGTCTAGGAGTACGCCCGGGAGCACGGGGTGCGCCCGCTGCGAGTGACGTTCATGATCGCCGATACTTTCGCCGAGTACCTGACCACCGCGCCCACCTGGGTGCGGGTCAAGGGAGGTGCGCGTGGCGAGATGGCGCAGACCAGCGGACCGTACTCGGACGCGTCGAGGGCGAACATCCTGTCGTCGGCGTCGTCGTTCTTCGACTACGTCGACAAGGTCAGCGACGAGGCGGTGAAGAACCCGTTCGGTGCGGTCCTGCGCCCGGTGATCGATCCGGACTACTCGGCGACCGAGGGCTTACCGAGGAGCAGATGGCACTGCTGCTGCGCACCGCCCGGGACCACCACCAGCCAGCCGCCTACTGGCCGCGGGCGTACGCGCTGCTGCTCGTGCTGTACGCGCTCTGCCTGTGCGTTGACTCATTGCTCGCCGCAGGGGTTGATGACCTCGGCTACGAAAAGGGCCACCGTGACCTCGACGTCCGTCTCAAGGGCGGCGCCCGCAAGCCCAAGCCGGTCCCGCCGTACGTGTACTACGCGCTGATCGTCTGCCTCAACGGCCGCACCGAGGGGTTCTTGTTCTGCACCGCCTCCGGCCGACAGTTGGACACGCCAGCGGTGTGGCGACTGATCCGCTCGGTGGCGAAACGCGCTGGGCTGCCCCAGGTCGACTCGATCCATCCGCACGTGATGAAACACGGGGCGATCACCCACGCGCTGGGGCGGCCCATCGCGCGGATCGACAAGATCCAGCAGTGGGCCGACCATAGGACTCCCGGACCACGCAGCGGTACAACCGCCGCAAGGAGCCTGCTCGATGACAGCCCCGGATACGACCTCGCCGCATCCATTGCCGGGGCTATCGATTCGGTGATCGACTGACTGCCGACGACACGAAGAGGAGGCCGCGCGTGCGATCTCGCCGGTGAAGCCGAGTTCCGCCAGGGCGTCACGCGTCTTGTCGCTGGCCTCGCGCCCGGCCTTCTTCGCGCTCTGGCGTACTTCGCGTGGGGTGTCGCCGCATTCTTGCACGAGCCGGGGGTAGATCGGTTCGGCGGTGGTCACCTCGATCCCCCTTTTCTCAGCCTCGGCAGCTTGCCCGTCTCGCTGCGAGTGTGTGGACAGAGTCTGCGTCGGGGGTGCGGTTTCTCCCGCGGGAAGGCGACGGTTAGCCGACGCAGACCCCGAGCAGGCAGACCTGTACCGGCGATGCCGTGCTCGGTGTGGGGCGCGCGGTGGATGCGGCTGTTCCGGAAGGTGCGGCCGGCGCCGTCGTCGTCGGCGTGGACGCAGGCCTGGTGGCGGAGCTGGGTGTGGACGCCTGCGGCGCCGAGTTGGTGTGGGTGACGTCGGACTGGTAGGCCGCGGTGGTATGGGGCGTGCTTGCGGGCATCGGGTACGCAGTGGCGGCGGTCAGCTGCGTCGCTGTCCCGGTCGGGGTCGGTGCCTGCGCGGGCACATGCGTCTGCGGTCCTGCCTGCGCTGCCGGGGCCGCAGCAGGCCGCGGCGGGGCCTGCTCTGCCGTTGACGTAGGTGTCGGGCTGGTGACCTGCGTCGGGGCTGCGACCGGGTTCACCGTCTGCGGCTCGGCGACCGCGTTGACGTGACCGGCGGACGAACTCCCCGGCAGCGTGGCAATGGTCGCACCGCCGCCGACGAGCGCGACCGCGGTCGCGGCAGCGGCCCGACGCCGGTACTTCTTCAGGCGCGCCAGACGCTTACGCCGCGCCGCACGCCCTCCCGCCGCTGGCGCGACGGGAGCGGGGGCCGGACCGCCTGCCGGGTACGGCTCCGCCGCCTGCGAAATCTCCGTCGTGCGGTAGACCTCAGGAAGCGCCACCATCGCCGCCGAGCTGGGGAGCTGCTGCGTGGGCGGGGCGATATCCGGGGCGTATGCGCCGCACCCGGGGCACATCAGCGCCCCATTGAGGTATCGACGGCACGAGGAGCAGTAATCCATCAGCGAAGTCCAGATTCTCACGCGAGATTGGGCAGTCCGCCACGCTACTCGTCAAGAGTTAGCCGGTACATGACGAACGTCACAGCCGCTGTCACCAGGTCGAAGCGCACCAAGATCCGGAGCGCCGGCCCTTCCCAGACCCCAGCACCTTCCTCCGCTGCTTGCCGGCAATCAGGCCCACAGGATCTTGAGTTCGGCGAGCCGGTCTTCTCCGACATCGCGGAGGAACCCGATCGGGAGGCCCGCATGAGGGCGATGCGTCCTTGTAGGCACGGTGCTCTTGCACTACCAGCAGCAGGCCCTGGACGTGGTAACCATTGGTCGAGGACCTGCACTGTTGTGGCGGGAAGGGGCCTCCGGCTCTCAAACGGTTCGACCGAACCATTTTCCCTAAAAGCCTCAAACGCGGCCATCGTTCTTCGGCGGGGTCACGGAGCAGGAGGTCCTGCGGCTAACTTCTTGGCTGGTGGAGGTGCCGGGGTAGCCTTCTTGGCTGGCTTGGCTGGCTTGGCTGGCGGAGGTGCTGATGCTGGTTGGGCCTTCTTGGCTGCGGGTTTCGGGTTGTGGTCCGTGGCGGGCTGCGCCGTGGTTTCGGCAGGTGCGGTGGTAGCGGTGACGACAACCGTCTTGTCCGGTGCGAGTGTCGGCGGGGCGGTGCTCGGTTGCGGCGCACGGGTGCCCGTGCTGCCAAGCGCCGTGGACAGGCCGAGTGCTGCTGCTGTCACGGCGACCATGAAACTGGACACCCATGTCCAACCAGCAGCTACCTTGTGCCCGACGCCACGCCGAGATGGTGATCAACAGCAACCGCCGACCGGCACACCCGCCCGGAAGGTCGTCAAATCGCCCTTAAGTTAAGGGCAGTTCGACGGGCGCTCGTGGTTACAGCCCGCACGAGCCCCTGTCGAGTTGGAAGTACCGGGCGTTGGCCCAACGGCACAGCCGCATACCGACAACGACGCCCGCGATGGTGACCACGGCGGGCAAGTACCCGCTTGCGACCTGGACGATGGGGATTGCCGGGCATCCACCCGAGATCGCCCAGCCGGTACCGAACAACGCCGCGCCGGGGATCACACCGGCGTGGATGCGCCCTGGTGTGCGACGGACCCGCAGCAGAGCGAACACGCACACGATGATCACGACGGCGCCGGCGAAGGCGAGCAGCATGCGCAGGTCCTGGAAGGTGAACATGCGGTTCAGTTCGGCGTAGTCGCCGAAGCCGATGTTGGCGACGGTGTAGCCGAGGGCCAATCCGGTGATGATGTTGGCCAGCAGAACTGCGCCACGGGTACGCATCAGATCACCTTCCACAACAGGAACGACACCGCGACGGCAGTGCCGAAGAACACGGTGGTCGCGACGATGCTTACCGGGCTTAGCCGACCGCAACCGCTGAGCCCATGGCCAGAGCTGCATCCGCCGGCCAGTCGAGTGCCGAAGCCGACCAGTACGCCTCCCGCGAACAACAGGGCGATCATAGCGAGCGGATTGGCGGTGACCACATTCCGAAAGCCCGGGCCCATATCGAAACGGAGCTGGAATCGCCCGGAAGTGACCGCAGCGATCCATCCACCGAGGAAGATCGACACCAGCAGGGCGGCCTGGGTGACTACCGGGACCGGGCGCAGGCTCGCGGCCGAGGGGCTGACACCCGCCGTCGGCTCGACGTCCGGCTCCAGCGGCTGGGTCTCTCCATGCGGAATCTGCGGTGAGGTTGGCCCCCCGGGGCTGGTTCCGAAGTGCTCGGCGGTGGCTGCGGCGAGTGCCTCGGCGAGCGCATACTCGTCGGTGAACTCCTCCTCCAACCGCTCGAGACGGCGTTCGCTGCGCCAGTGCACCACACGATCCCACGCCGACGACACCCCGAAAGATCGATCGGTGGCGAGGGTGTAGGCGATGGTGACCAGAGCGAGCCCGATAGCGCCCGCCCACCAGGGCCAGTAGGTACTCATTTGGGACCTTTCATCCAATCGACGAGCCGAGCCCGCCAACCGCCCTCCGAGCTGCGCGCTTGCCGCGTGCGTAGGGTGTGTGGGTCTGGCCGCTGGGGAATCTGACTGGGCGACGGCTGGTGATGCCCGGCCGGAGCCGGCGGGGCCTGCCCAGGTGCCTGTGTTGGGTTGGTCACACCGGATCGTTCCGACTCGGCTTCGTATTTGAGGTATCGCGCGTGGTGTCCGTTGGGCAGCAGGCTGATCGGCACGCGCCCGCCGGTATGTGACACCTTGTAGCGCGCACACTCGCGCCACCGATCCTCGCTGTCGCAGTAGTAGTCCCGCCAACCCTGAAGACTCGACCTGAGGAAGGGGAAAAGGGGACATGTTACGGCGTGCGAGCAACCCATGCTGCTCCCTTCTGACCGGGGCACATCCCATCCGGGGCAGGGTCGCCGGTCTCGGTTCTTGTCCTTCGCCCGGTTGACCCTCTCAAAGCTCGGAGGAGGTAAGCAAGCGTATGTTACTACCTGTCAACGCACCAATGCGCGACGCAATCATTTCAGACGTCCCGCCAGGACAGGTGAGCCCCGGGCCACAGGAGAAGTGAGAGCGGAAGCCGGGTCGGCCTGCTACCCGTCGGCCGTGGCCCGCATCTTCGGGGCGAATTCGGCATCACTACGCAGGACGCTGGGGACTTCGGCATCGAGGCGGGCCTGCCCGTGGTCCTCGCCGCACGGGCACAGACTCCAGCCGCTGTTCTCGATCCGGTCGGCGACGTGCTCGATAAACTGGGCGGCTTCGTCCAGAATGCCCACGGCAATGTCCGCGGTGTTGCTGTCGGGTCGGCCCCGATCACCAGGCCGAGCTCGAAGATGCGATCGAGGGCGTGCTACACGGTGCGGGAGTCGCCATTGTTCGCGGCGTACTTGGCGGCCTGGGACACGGCCATCAGCGGGCGTGAGCAGACCCAGCGCGGCACGCAGACCGTGCGCTCGTCGACGCGGACCGGCCGTACGCTGTGGACGGTCTGCGCGCCCTCGGCGGACCCGTCGCCGGCCGCGGCGATCCGGTTGCCCGTCCTGCTCGAACCCGAACTGGACCTTGGCGATGAGCTCGGTGAGCTGGTCAACGTCAGGGCCAGGCGCGGCGAAGATTGGACTGGAGGCGAGCATCTCACTGATATTCGCCGTGCTCTTGCCCCGGGCGAGCTGGACCGCGATCCGCGCGACCAACACGGAGCCGATGAGCCCCGGTTCGCCGTAGTCGTTGCGCAGTTGGTCCTTGCCAAGCACCGGGACATCCTTTAGGTGCCAAAGCAGCCCTTCTTGGATCTCGGGGAACCACTCTTTACGCTGTGCTGCGAGCGTCGCGGCTCGATGTCTGTCCGGCAGGCAGCCGTCGACAGCGTTGACCCTCTTTGCCTTCTAGGCAAGAAACTTGCCTAGAAGGCACATGTTGGCTTCAATCGGTGCACGAACTTTGACGCCGGGGATTCTGTCTCCAAGGCGCCTCGCCGTCGATTTCGGCCACGCACTGTTCGAAGTCCTGTCAACCGCGTACCAGTCCGTCTCGAAACAGGGCGGCGCAGCCGTCGCCCCAATGCTGTTCGACTCGCCCGCGCCTACGGCACGACCGGCATGTATCAGCAGGCAATCAGCAATTCCACAGATCCGCGCCCGGCGCGGGCTTTCGGAGGGATATTCATCATGAGCCGTTCAGAGGTGCTCGTCGACGCTGACTGGGTCCAGGCACACCTGGATGATCCCAAGGTCGTCGTGGTCGAGGTCGACGAGGACAGCGCGGCCTACGACAAGAACCACATTGCCGGCGCGGTGCGGATCGACTGGCGCAATGATCTGCAAGACCCCGTTCGCCGCGACTTTGTCGACCAGGCCGGCTTCGAGGCACTGCTGTCCGAGAAGGGCATCGCCAACGACGACACAGTCGTTCTCTACGGCGGCAACAACAATTGGTTCGCCGCGTTCGCCTACTGGTACTTCAAGCTCTACGGTCACCAGGACGTGAAGCTGCTCGACGGCGGCCGCAAGAAGTGGGAACTGGACGGCCGCGCGCTGGTCACGGCGAAGGTCGTCCGGCCCACTACCCGGTACGTCGCCTCCGAGCCCGACAAGGCCATCCGCGCCCTGCGTGATGATGTCCTGGCCGCGATCGGGACCCGGAACCTGGTCGACGTACGCTCCCCGGAAGAGTTCTCCGGAGCCCTCCTCGCCCCGGCGCACCTGCCGCAGGAAGCGGCCATGCAACGTGGCCACGTCACCACCGCGGTCAACGTCCCATGGTCCAAGGCCGCCAACGACGATGGAACCTTCAAGTCTGACGAGGAACTCGCCGCACTCTACGCCGGTGCCGGCGTCGACACTGAGCGGGAGACCATCGTGTACTGCCGCATCGGCGAGCGCAGCGCGCATACCTGGTTCGTCCTGCACGAGCTCCTCGGTCACGAGAGCGTGAAGAACTACGACGGCTCCTGGGCAGAGTACGGCTCAATGGTGGGCGTACCGATCACCCTGCCCATCGCCGCCTGACCGCACGCGCGGTTCCGATCGCGTGGCGCCCGCCGGGCCGGAACACACACTCGTCCGACCGCTTACTGCGCTCGCCGAGCGGAGAGCAAAGGAACATCGCAAAGGTGACTGCCGACGAGCTCCCCGACTACGTTGAACGCCTGGTACGGCGTTTCGACAGCGCACGCAGAGACAGGGAGACCTTCTCCCAGTGGGTTGCTCGTGCAAATGAGGATGATCTGCGGTAGGTGCGAAAGTTGCAGGCACCTCGCCGGAAAACGCCGAGTGACGCGCCTTCCTCCGACAGGATGGCAACAGCACGCCGCGCTCCGGACGCCTGTGCTGGTCGAAAACTCGGCCTTCGGGCGTGACCAGGGATTTTATGCGGTGCGCTGGTACTCGTTGGTAAGGCCGGAGAGGACGGCTCGGCGATCTCGCGCCGCAGCGCGAGTATCTCCGCGTCCTTGGACGCCGAGGACCGGGCCAACAAAGCCAGCCAGGACAGCACGGTGACGAATAGTCGGTAGGCCAGGGAGACAAGCACGGGCACGGATCATGTCGAGGCAGAAGACGCAGGTCAAGCCGGGTGGCCGAGTTTTCGACCAGCGCTGGCAGGCGAGTGTCCGCGAATCACCGGCCTTCGACCGCCGTCGAGCACCCTCCTACACGCCACGGAAGGCGGCGCTCAGTCTCCGGTGTAGAGGCGGTCCAGGTCGACGAGCTGGACTGTGGGATCACGATGGGCGAGGTCGCGCAGGTCATCGGTGAAGCCGGCACCGCTGAAGCACAGCAGCCGGGTCCGCTCGGCGTGCACACCGCCCCGGGCGCGCAGCAGGGTGCGGATGCGGTCGAGGCGTTGCAGGTGGCCTAGGCCCATCGTCTCGTTCCACTTGGCTTCGCCGATGGCGAGCAGGACCTCGCGGCCGTCCTCGTCACGGCCGAAGGTGGCTAGGTCGACTTCATGGCTGGTCTTGGCGGCCGGGTCCGGGACGGTGCCGGATTCCACGCGGGTGCGTTGCCCACCGAGGGTGTCGGGGCTGGCGTACCAACGGGTCCAGGTGCGGCAGACCTGTTCGAAGTGGGGCCCGATGATCTTGCTGCGGAAAGTAGCCTGCGAGCGTTCCCAAACGGCGAGTGCCTGGCCGGGACGCTCCAGGTCACTCCACTCCGGGCGCATCAGCGCGTGATAGAAGGTCAAGATCGGCTCGGCGATACGGTAGGCAGAGCGTTTGCCGTGGAAGGCATCCGGCTCGCGAACAATCATGCCGGTGTCCTCCAGCACTGTCAGCGCGTGGCTGAGGTCCGTGGACTTTCGCTCCAGAAAGCCGGCGATGCCGCCGCGAGTGTGGTTGCCCTGAGCGATGGCCGCGAGCACCCCGTGGTAGAGGGCGGTGTCCCGCAAGTCGGGCTCCTCAGCCAGAAGGAAGCGGCCCTCACGGAACAGCGGGCGCCCCGGGTTGAGGACGTTGCGAAGGACCCACGGGCCGAAGTCGTCCAGGCTGGCTGGAGTGTCGCCGAGGACGAACTCACGCCGGTAGGCGGGGGTGCCGCCAACCACGGAGTTGACCAGCAGCGCCAGCTGCGGATCGTCAGTCAGATCCCAGAAGCGGGCGGCCAGGCGAAAGTCCAGGGTCGGCACCACCAGTTCCAGGCTGGCGCGGCCGCGCAATGGGGCAGTGCCGGCGAGCAGGTTCCCCATGAACGACAGGGCCGATCCGCACAGTAGCAGGCGCACCGGCCCGCTCTCGTGCCGAGCCTGCGGCCCCAGGGCTCGCTGCAGCAGCGAGGGCAGCTCCGGCGAAGTCTTCGCTAGGAAGGGGAACTCGTCCAGCACCACTACCAGTGGCGCACCGCCAGGTGCCGTCAAGCCCATCAGTTCGGAGACCGCCTCCTCCCAGTGCGCGAATCGATAGGGCGTCCGGCGCCCCTCGAACCGCGCCAGTGCCGCCCCGAACTGGCGCAGCGACTCTGCCTCGGTCGCCTCGCTCGCCGCGAAGAAGAAACCTCCCTCCGCTCGGCACAGCCCGTCCAGCAGGAACGTCTTGCCCTGACGTCGCCGACCCGAGACCACCCCAAGCGTCGCCTCCGCCCCCGCATAGGAGGCGAACCGCACCAGCTCCCCCCACTCAAAGTCCCGGTCGAACATCCCCGTCGGCTTGCCCACCACACACCTCCACCAAGTACACCGACAATGATTAGCAAACCTATTATACATACACTCATCATTAGGGCGATCCGGTCAGTGCGCGAAGCGGCGCTGCGGGCACTCCCCCACTGGATCCGACTGCCGCAGAAGATCACTGATCACGCCAGACCGGATGATTTTTCGGCACCCGCGGCCAGGACGATGGAGCGTACGGGTACGGGTCCGCGGTTCTGTTGCTGAGCTGGACCGTTCCTCTGCGGGAGCGGTCTCGACCCGAGGATGATCGAGTCCATGCGGTGGTCATGGATCTATCTCGTGGCGCGCAGGTCGCTGGAGCTGACGGGCCTTGCGGGTGCCGATAAATCATCCGGCCTGGTCAAGCGGCACATTCGTACTCGTATAGCGTCCCGCCGAGTCGCTCGCGGCAACAGACCTGCAGGTTCCCGGTCTCCTCTGCTTCGGTGATCGGTCCGGGTAGTGGTCGGAGCGGGGCGGCTTGATTCAGGGCTCGGTGGGGCCGGTGCCCGTTGTGGAAGTCTGCGGGTGCCGATTAAGGGCTCGTGGAGAATCAACACGCTGATTTGATCTTCGTTTGGTGGGGGTTGGGCGTTACCGGTACGAGGAAGGCGATCACGTCTGCGGGGGTGTGGAAGCGGGCTGTTGAGGCGGTGATGTGGTGGCCGTGCTGCTCCAGCAGGGGTCGGACTTCGCCGACCGCTTTCGTGATCGTTTCAAACTCGGCACCCAAGAACTCCTCGGCCAACAGGTAGAGCACTGTGGCCAGGATCCGGTCCGACGTGGAGAGCTTGGGTTTGGCTCCCGCTCCGGGGGCTCGGAGGCGCTCGCCGCCGCGCTGTTGGTGCCGGAACCTCTCGCGTGCTTCCGCAAGTGCTGGTGTCAGCTCTGCTATAAGGGTCTCCAGTTGGGGGGCGGCCCTCGATGCGTTGAGCTGCGAGCCCGCAGGATCAACACGGGCGTGGCCGCCTGCGGCTGCCGGGGTCGATGGACCCTCTGGCCGGCGGAGCAGCCAGAGGGCCGGCATCACTTTCTTTACCTTCGGTCGCGCCGACAACACGACCGTCTCTCTCGGAGCCGCCTACGCGGCTGGGCTGGCCACCGGATACTGACCGGACCTGGAAGGCCTCCGTCGCAACTGGCACCGGGCCACCCAATGGCCGCCAAGGACGGACCCGCAGCGACGAGAGGAGGAGTACGACAACTGGCAACGCGCTGTGCGGCGAACATTCGGATGGGTCGAAGGCCAGAAGTGTTCTTAAGCACAATGGCCCGCCGGCGGCTTTCGCCACGCGGTAGCGCTCGGCGACGAAGGCGCAGTGAATGCGGCGACGCCAGGTAGCAATTTCCGTCGAAGTCCGGGCCCGTCCGGAGCGCACCGAGCCGTCGTCTCAACACATCCATGTAGTCGACAGCGTGCTCCGCAGAGCACTGCTTTGCTGCGCTCCCTTCGTCCAGCGTCATCCGGCGAACCGCCGCGGCTATGGTGCCTCGTCCTTCCTCTCCTCTTTGTCCTCCTGCTGTCCCTCCTGTTCTTTCCCCTCGGGTGCTGTACCGCCCCTCGGTCCAGGGACTTGTCCGAAAATCGGGGTCGCTTCGATCACCAGCACGGCGAGATCGTCATCGAGCGGTTCCGGATCGAAGTCGTGGACCGCACAGCGAACGCGCTCCGCCACGGCCTTGGCTCCAAGTCCTGAGCATTCCCGCAGAAGTTGGCAGAGCCCGTCGTCATCGTCCAATTGCCTCGAGCCGCTGCGGCGTTCGGTTACGCCATCGGTTACGCAGAGCAGGATTTCGCCCGGTGCGAGTCGGGTGGTGTTGGAGTGAAATTCTGTGTCCTTGTCAATTCCGAGCAGCATTTGAGGGTCGGCTACGGGGGCGGCCGATCCGTCACCGCTCAGTCGCAGCGGCAGTGGGTGGCCGGCGCTGGCCAGCGTGCACTCGACGCAGCCGGTGGCGTCGTCGGTCTCCAACTCCCCATAGACAAGGCTGAGAAAGCGTGGCCGCGCCGCGTCGCCGTAGGCGGCGACCGCCTCCGCGTTCTCCTCTGCGATGGCGAAGTTCAGCAGGCCGAGCACCGACTCGACGCCGTGGCCCTCGCGTGCGAGCAGACGCACCAGATGGCGGGCGAGTCCCGTCATCGCCATGGCCTCCGGATCGCTGCCGCATACGTCGCCCAGCAGGAAGCACCAGCGGTGGTCCGCTACCCGGAACAGGTCGTAGAAGTCACCGCCGACGGTCAGCCCCGGACCGTGCGGTTCGTAGACGATGGCGGTGTCGACGCCGGGGACGGCGGCGACAAATCTGGGGAGCTGCCGGCGCTGGAGCGCCTGGGTGATGGTGGTCTGCCGGGTGTACTTGCGGGCCGTGACCACCGCCTGGGCGACACGCCTGGCCACGTCCTGCGCGAGGCGCACCGCGCCCTCGGTCATCTGCTGCGACCCGGCGTGGCCGAGCAGCAGCACCCCGTGACACCGTTCGCCGGTGACAAGGGGGAAGGCGATCGCTGAGCCGCCGGTGCCCGTGGAGTCGGCGCTCTCGGGCCACGGCCACGGGATACCGGCGGTGCCGAGTCCGGCAGGCGGCGCATCGCGCTCCAGCACCGCGGTGAGCACGCCGATGCGCCGCTCGTCCGCGTGCCACACGCTGGCCAGCCGCAGTGCGCCGGCTTCGGTGCTGAGCCATACGGCGCACCAGTCGCCGAGTGTGGGAACCAAGAGCTGACCGGCGAGGGCGGCGACCAGGTTTTCGTCGAGCTGGCCGGCGAGGAGCTCGCTCGCCTCGGCAAGAAAAGACGCCCCCGAGCGGTCGACCCAGTCGGGATTGTCGCCGCGGTGAGAACGAGAAGGCAGCGGCGCCATGGGCCACTCCTTGGCTTCCGGCGGTCAGCCGCCCAGGGTTAACCTACCTATACAGAGCATCATATCAACTTATTATTGGAATTGGGCTACTCATGGCAATCGACCCTGCGGAACGCGAATCCGTTTCCCCTGTGGCCCAACCGGGAGATTTTCCCGATCGCCCGGACGCACCGAGCCCGGCAGTGGACGGATGGGTACGCGCCAACGATCTGCGGCCGCTGCTCATGGCCATGAATTCACTGCGTGACGGAGATTTCACCGTACGCATGGAGGACGTACCGGAAGGTGTCACCGCCGAGCTGGCCGGGGTCTTCCAGCAGATCGTCGCGCGCAATGCGCACCTCGCCGCCGAGTTCCAGCGGGTGCGCGCCGATGTCGTACGGCAGGGCCGGCTGGACGAACGGATCACGTCGAGTCCGGGGCAGGGGGCGTGGACGACCACTGTCGATGCGGCCAATACGCTGCTCGACGCGCTGGTCGTGCCGGTTGCCAACGCGACCCGTGTCCTGGACGCGGTCGCGGCGGGCGATCTGACGCAGCGGGTCGACATGCGCGACGGCAGTCGGCAGCTCCGTGGCGATCTGAGGCGACTGGGCCGCGGGGTGAACCGGATGGTGGATGAACTCGCCCTGTTCACCGGCGAGTTGACCCGGATCGCCCGAGAGGTGGGCACCGAGGGACGCCTCGGTGGACGGGCCAAGCTGCAGGGTTTGTCAGGTGATTGGCGTTCCGTCACTGAGGCCGTCAACACGATGGCGGCTCGATTGACGGCGCAGGTGCGCGATATCGCGGTGGTCACTACGGCGGTGGCGCGCGGTGATCTGACCCAGCAGGTGACGGTGGAGGCGACCGGTGAGCTGCTGGAGCTGAAGCTCACCGTGAACACGATGGTGGAGCAACTGTCGGCGTTCGCCGACGAAGTCACGCGCGTCGCCCGCGAAGTCGGCACCGAAG
>NZ_JANFNG010000028.1 GCF_024436035.1 Streptomyces humicola | reverse complement strand
ACCCCACAGCGGCACCGACCCCCCAACGACGCCACGGCGCAACGTGAGCCCGGGCACGTGATCAGGCCAGTGACGGCAACGGCGCCGAGGCGCACGTGAACGGACCGATCACGCCGGCGGGCAGGCGGCGCGCAGCGCGAGGCGCACGTGATCAGGCCAGTCACGGGGCCGGGCGCGCCGCGTGCGTAACGCTTTGGCAAAGCGGAAATGCCCCGGCCCCTCCCATTGGTTACCGCTCCGAGGGACCAGGCCGTAGTGAGGAGGCAGTGCGCCGTGAGCCAGTACGTGGCCCGTTTCGGCGGTCGACGCGGCCGAACCCACGGATCCCGGCGCCTCCGACGCGCCGCGGGCGCACCTGTCCCCCGCCGCATCGCCATGCTCAGCGTCCACACCTCCCCGCTCCACCAGCCCGGCACGGGCGACGCAGGCGGCATGAACGTCTACATCGTCGAACTCGCCAAGCGCCTCGCCGATCTCGGCATCGAGGTCGAGGTGTTCACCCGCGCCACCACCGCCGCACTGCCGCCCGTCGTCGAACTCGCCCCCGGCGTGCTCGTACGCCACGTCGACGCCGGCCCCTACGAGGGCCTCGCCAAGGAGGACCTCCCGGCTCAGCTGTGCGCCTTCACCCACGGCGTGATGCAGGCGGAGGCCTCGCAGCGGCCCGGTTACTACGGCCTCGTCCACTCCCACTACTGGCTCTCCGGCCACGTCGGCTGGCTCGCCGCGCAGCGCTGGGGCGTGCCCCTCGTCCACGCCATGCACACCATGGCAAAGGTCAAGAACGCGGCCCTCGCCAAGGGCGACAAGCCGGAACCCGCCGCCCGGGTGATCGGCGAGACGCAGATCGTCGCGGCGGCGGACCGCCTGATCGCCAACACCGAGGAAGAGGCGGACGACCTCGTACACCACTACGCGGCCGCCCGCGAGAAGGTCGCCGTCGTCCACCCCGGCGTGAACCTCGACCGCTTCCGCCCCGCTGACGGGCGCGCCGCCGCGCGCGCCCGGCTCGGCCTGCCCGCGGATGCGCTCGTCCCGCTCTTCGCAGGGCGCATCCAGCCACTCAAGGCCCCCGACGTGCTGCTGCGTGCCGTTGCGATCCTGCTCGACGAGGACCCCTCGCTGCGCGAGCGCCTCGTCGTACCGGTGGTCGGGGGTCCCAGCGGCAGCGGCCTCGCCAAGCCGGAGCGGCTGCACAAGCTCGCCGCGCGCCTGGGCCTCGCCGACGTCGTGCGCTTCCAGCCGCCCGTGGAACAAGACCAGCTGGCGGACTGGTACCGGGCGGCCACCGTGCTCGTCATGCCCTCGTACAGCGAATCGTTTGGCCTCGTCGCCATCGAAGCCGAGGCGTGCGGGACGCCGGTGATCGCCGCGTCGGTCGGCGGCCTGCCGGTCGCCGTACGGGACGGGGTGAGCGGCCTGCTGATCCCCGGCCACGATCCGGCGGACTATGCGCGGGCGCTGCGCCGCTTCGTCGACGCGCCGCGTCTCGCCGACGAACTCGGGGCGGCCGCGGCCACCCATGCGCAGGCCTTCGGCTGGGACACGGCTGCCGCGGCGACCGCGGACGTCTACACCCGCGCGCTCGACGACCACCGGCGCCTGGCGGCGCACGGCTAGCCGCCGTCGCCTACGATCGCCTTATGGCACAGGCACAGGACGCCGCACGCGCCGCGATCGAGAAGGCGCTGCAGGGAGCCGGCCTCTCGTGGGAGACGCCCGAGACGCCGCAGGGGCCCGCCGCGGCGGGCGCCAACGGCCCCACCACCACGTACGTCGTCCAACTGCCCGGCACGCGCAAGCTGTCCACCACGTGCTCGCTCGTCGTCGGGCGCCACACCCTCGCGGTCCAGGCCTTCGTCGTGCGCTGCCCGGACGAGAACCATGAGGCCGTCCACCGCTGGCTGCTGGAACGCAACCTCCGTATGTACGGGGTGGGTTACGCCGTTGACCGGCTCGGCGACATCTACCTCGTCGGGCGCCTCCCGCTCGCAGCCGTCACGCCCGACGAGGTCGACAAGCTGCTCGGCGCCGTCGTGGAGAACGCCGACGGAAGCTTCAACACCCTGCTGGAACTCGGGTTCGCCAATGCCATCCGCAAGGAGTACGCGTGGCGCATCGCCCGGGGCGAATCCACCCGCAATCTCGAGGCGTTCAGGCATCTGACGGGCGCGGGGCGGCGGGCGGACGCTCCGTCAGTTCCCGCGGATCCCGCGGATCCCGCGCAGTCCTGACCACGCCGGCCGCGGTCGTCGCCGCACCCCGGCTGCGCAGCAGCGCCCAGTAGCCGACGGCTCCCGCCGTCCCATCGCCTGCCCCGCGGGGCGTGACGCGTTGCTGACGACGCCGAGCGCCGCGGCCACCACGGCGATCGCCACAGGGGCGGTCACAAAGCCGAGCACTGCGGTCGTCACCGCCGTGCCGGTCTGGGCGATGAGCAGCGTGGCGCGGCGCCCGACGCGGTCGCTGAGGACTCCGCCGGCCACCGCCCCGGCCGAGCCGCCGAGCCCGTACAGCGCGGCGACGAGTCCGGCGTAGGACGCGGAAAAGCCGCGGTCGACCGTGAGGTAAAGGGCGAGGAAGGTGACGACGAAGCCGCCGAGCCTGTTGATCAGCGTGCTCGTCCACAGCCACCAGAACTCGCGAGGGAGACCGGAGACCGTCTCTCGCACGACACGTCGAGCGGTTTGTGCGGCGGGCATGGCGGATCTCCCCCGATGTAATAGGCGCTTGCGGCATCCGCAGCTTACCGATGCCCCCGCGTCCGCACCACTGGTTTTCGATTAGGCTCGCTTCCATGGCTGCTGCTCCGTACAAGCTGATCCTGCTCCGCCACGGCGAGAGCGAGTGGAACGCGAAGAACCTGTTCACCGGCTGGGTGGACGTCAACCTCAATGACAAGGGCGAGAAGGAGGCGCTCCGCGGCGGCGAGCTGCTCAGGGACGCCGGCCTGCTCCCCGACGTCGTCCACACCTCGGTGCAGAAGCGCGCCATCCGCACCGCGCAGATCGCACTCGAAGCGTGTGACCGGCACTGGATCCCCGTCCACCGCACCTGGCGGCTGAACGAGCGTCACTACGGAGCGCTGCAGGGCAAGGACAAGGCCCAGACCCTCGCGGAGTTCGGCGAGGAGCAGTTCATGCTGTGGCGCCGCTCCTACGACACCCCGCCTCCGCCGCTCGAGGACGGCAGCGAGTACTCGCAGAGCGACGACCCGCGCTACGCCTCGATCCCCAGCGAGCTGCGGCCGCGCACCGAGTGCCTCAAGGACGTCGTGGTGCGCATGCTGCCGTACTGGTACGACGTCATCGTGCCCGACCTGATCGCCGGCCGCACGGTCCTGGTTGCCGCGCACGGCAACTCACTGCGCGCGCTCGTCAAGCACCTCGACGGCATCTCGGACGCCGACATCGCCGGCCTGAACATCCCGACCGGCATCCCGCTCTCGTACGAGCTGGACGCGGACTTCCGGCCGCTCAACCCGGGCGGCACCTACCTCGACCCGGAGGCGGCCGCCGCCGCCATCGAGGCGGTCAAGAACCAGGGCAAGAAGAAGTAGCAGGAAGAAGTAACGGACACACGAAGGGCCCCGTCCGGTACGGACGGGGCCCTTCGCACGCAAACGGGTCATCAACGGGTCAGCCGCAGCACCCTCCGCATTGGCACGCGGCACCCGACTGACATCCGCAGCTGCACCCGGGACCGCATCCGCACGCACCGAGCAGCGGCAACGGTATGCGGATGAGCTGCGAGTCCTGATTAATCGACGGCTGGTCGCGGGCGGTCGGCGAAGTGGGGGAGTTCGTCATCGATGCCCTCCTTGGAGCTCGTGCGAAGCTGCCTGCCTCCTCCCAGTGAAGACGGCGGCCGGAGGGCGCATCAACGGCGCGTAGAAGCACACGTGAGCACGCGCGGTGGTCCCGCCGTCCGCACGCCTCGCCTCTCAGGCCCCTCACGCCTCAACTCTCATCCCGTGTCTGTCAGCCCTCGTCCGGACCGGCCGACGCCGGTGTCAGCTCGTCCGCGTGCTCACCCGTGACCAGGTAGACGACGCGGTTGGCCACGGACACCGCGTGGTCGGCGAACCGCTCGTAGTACCGGCCGCACAGCGTCACGTCGACGGCCGTCTCGATCCCGTGCTGCCAGCGGTCGTCGAGCAGGTGCTGGAAGAGCGTGCGGTGCAGCTCGTCCATGCGGTCGTCGTCGGTCTCCAGCTGCAGCGCCGCGTCCACGTCCTTCGAGACGATCACCTCGGCGGCCTTCGCCATCAGCCGCTGCGCCAGCTGCCCCATCTCCAGCACCGTGCTGTGCAGATCCCGCGGCACCGCCGAGGCGGGGAAGCGCAGCCGGGCCAGCTTCGCAACGTGCCGGGCCAGATCCCCCGAGCGCTCCAGGTCCGCGCTCATGCGCAGGCTGGTGACGACGATGCGCAGGTCAGTGGCGACCGGCTGCTGCCGGGCGAGCAGGGCTATGGCTCGGTTCTCCAGCTCCCGCTGCAGATCGTCGACCTTCTCGTCGGAAGCGATCACGCTCTCGGCGAGCTTGAGATCTGCGTCGAGCAGCGCGGTGGTGGCCCTGCCGATCGCGGAGCCGACGAGCCGGGCCATCTCCACCAGCCCGTCCCCGATCGAGTCCAGCTCCTCGTGGTAAGCGTCCCGCATCGTCTTCCTCTCCTTGCGGCCTTGCGGCTCTCCGTGCCCCTGTACGCCCCTGTACGGCAGTACCGCGGTACCAAGACGAGTCTCCACCCGTGTCCACCCCACCGTGCGCGGCGCACGCGTACCGGCCGGACATCCGGAGTGAACCATCCACGACACCAGGGTGAACTCTTGGCAACGAGTGTTCGAGTCCGCCCCTGGATGGCTGTGGACCAGCACGGTCTCCCGCTTAGCCTTGACGTCATGGACGTGAATGCGGCATTCGCTGCAGCGAGCGCGATCGGCGGTGTGTGCACCGGCGCGGTCGCCGTTCTCGCGTTCCGCTGGAGCGAGCGCGAGCAGGCGCGTCCCTCCCGCAGCGCCCTGCACACCGAGTCGGTGCTGCCGCCGGGCGTGGACACCGTCCTGTCCGTGCTGCGCTCCTCCGCCGTCGTCCTCGACGAGGGCGACACCGTCGTCAAGGCCAGCTCGGCGGCGTACGCCCTCGGTCTGGTACGGGGCGGGCGGCTCGCCGTCGACCAGATGCTGCAGATGGCCCGTGAGACCCGGCGGGACGGCGAGATAAGACAGGTGGAGCTGGATCTGCCGCGTCGCGGCTTCGGGCGCGGCGAGCCGCTGGCGGTCTCCGCCAGAGTGGCTCCGCTCGGCTCGCGGCTGGTGCTGCTGCTCGTCGAGGACCTCACCGAGGCGCGGCGCACAGAGGCGGTGCGGCGTGACTTCGTCGCCAACGTCAGCCACGAACTCAAGACGCCGGTGGGCGCGCTGTCGCTGCTCTCCGAGGCCGTGATGGACGCCGCCGACGACCCGGAGGCGGTCAACCGCTTCGCCGGCCGGATGCAGGTCGAGGCGACCCGGCTGACCAGCCTCGTCCAGGAGATCATCGACCTGTCGCGGGTGCAGAACGACGACCCGCTCGAAGGCGCGGAGCCGGTCGCCGTCGACGATCTCGTGGCCGAGGCCGTCGACCGCTGCCGCCACCCGGCCAACGCCAAACAGATCACCATGGCCACCGGCGGCGCCCCCGACCTGTACGTATGGGGGCATCGCGGCCAGCTCGCGGCCGCGCTCGGCAACCTCGTCGAGAACGCCGTCAACTACAGCCCGGCCCGCACCCGCGTCGGCATCGCGGGCCGCAGGGTCCCCGGCCCCGGCGGCGACCTGATCGAGATCTCCGTGACCGACCAGGGCACGGGCATCTCGCAGGCGGACCGGGAGCGGATCTTCGAGCGGTTCTACCGGGTCGACCCGGCGCGCTCGCGCGCCACTGGAGGAACGGGGCTCGGACTTTCGATCGTGAAGCACGTGGCCGCCTCGCACGGCGGGGAGGTCACGGTGTGGAGTGCCGAGGGACAGGGCTCCACCTTCACCTTGCGGCTGCCCGAGGCCGGCAGCGTCCGTAGCGGCGAGAGCCGTAAGGACGAGTCGGCCGACGACGACAGCCACCACGCCACGGGGGACGCGCCGGACGACTCCGGCATCGCGGACGGTCTTGATGACGCAAGGGACGTGGGCGACGTGGCCGACGTTCCGCAGTCCTCATCGCCGTACGCGGCCATCACCAAAACCCTTCCTGCTCCGGAGGTCCTTCCGTGACCCGAGTGCTCGTCGTCGAGGACGAGGAATCGTTCAGCGACGCACTGTCGTACATGCTCCGCAAGGAGGGCTTCGAGGTCGCGATCGCGACTACCGGGCCCGACGGACTCGAGGAGTTCGAGCGCAACGGCGCCGATCTGGTGCTCCTTGACCTGATGCTGCCCGGCCTGCCGGGGACGGAGGTCTGCCGCCAGCTGCGCGGCAGATCCAACGTGCCCGTGATCATGGTGACCGCCAAGGACAGCGAGATCGACAAGGTCGTCGGCCTGGAAATAGGGGCCGACGACTACGTGACCAAGCCCTTCTCCTCGCGCGAGCTCGTCGCCCGCATCCGCGCGGTGCTGCGTCGCCGCGGCGAGCCGGAGGAGGTCGTGCCGACCGCGCTGGAGGCGGGCCCGGTGCGGATGGACGTGGACCGGCACGTCGTCACGGTCTCCGGCGGCAAGGTGGACCTGCCGCTGAAGGAGTTCGACCTGCTGGAGATGCTGCTGCGCAACGCGGGCCGGGTGCTCACCCGGATGCAGCTGATCGACCGGGTGTGGGGCGCCGACTACGTGGGCGACACCAAGACGCTCGACGTCCACGTCAAGCGGCTGCGTGCCAAGATCGAGCCGGACCCGGGCGCGCCGCGCTACCTGGTGACGGTGCGCGGACTGGGCTACAAGTTCGAGCCGTGATCGAACGCCGAAGGGCGCCGCGGGATGGCCTGCATCCCGCGGCGCCCTTCGTGTGCGGTCAGGGGCGGGTGCTCGCCGACGCGAACGGCGAAGCGGTGGCCGAGGGGGAGGCGCCGGTCCTGCCCGCCGGGGTGCCCGGCTTGCCGCTCGCGGACGGGGAGGGCGAGGAGGGTGCGGCAGGCGCGCTCGGACCGTAGCCCTGGAAGTAGTGCAGGGCGGGGACGACCGTCGGGGCGAGCGAGACCTGCCCGGCTTTGCTGAAGGTGAAGACGACGTTCTGGACGTTGCCGTCCTTGATCACGCTCTGGCTGTTCTGGACGACCGCCGACGGGTTGCCCGGCCCGCCGAGTGCGATGGTGCCGCCGGCCGGGATGGTCAGCGGGCCCGCCTTGCCGTCGGCGCCGGTCAGCTGCACCGGCTGGCTGAGTCCCGGCACGGAGACGGCCGTCAGCTGCTGGGCCGACTGGCCGTTGTTGAAGATGCGCGCGGTCACCGCCGCAGGGCCTGCCTTGGCCGGGTCGGTGACGATGACGGCGTTCTGGATGCTGATGTCGTCGGCGCTGGTCATCGCGGTATCCGGCTTCACCTGCTGGGTCTGGGCGTCCGTGCCCGCTCCGCAGGCGGCCAGCGGGGCGATCGACAGAGCGAGGACGGCGGCGAGGGCGCCGCTTCGATAGCTGCGGCTCACGGCGGCGGCTTCTCCTTGGACGAGTTGCGGCGGCGCACAGGGCCGCTACTTGAGGATCTTCCAGCGCGCTTAGGTTACCGAGCCGTCCCGGCCGCCTTGCACCCGGCTACCCCTTCCCGGGCCGACCTCACCCGCGCGGGCTGCGCATGCGGGCCAGGCGGGCCTGCTGGGTGCGCCGACGGCGGCACCGTGTGTTGCCGCGGATGTAATGCGTTTACACATTGTCTTCACAGTTCCGCGCCGTTCCGATCTTCGTCGGTCTTCGTCGCGATGATCCATTTTCCGTACCCGCGGACGATAATCCGGACTGTCCAAAATTGGATCACTCTCGGGATGGGTAATTCGCGTTTTCGTACGAGCGGGCCGCGTGCCGGCTGTCCGGCGGAGGGGAACAGTCCGATCTCGCGGCGGATCTCGCCGTGGATCTTCCGCTGATCTCCGGATGGATCTCCGAACGGAGTAGCGGGGATCCACTCGTGAGGGATCGCCAAAACGGGATGAAACACCCCTTCTTCGGAGGGTGAAGCCGTGTAACGTGCGCGTTTCACTTCGCCCGCACATGCGCTCCGACCTGCGAATACCTGTCCGCCGACCCACCCCCGAGCACGTTCCGCCCGTTCTTGTCAAGCCCCGAGATATGCCCTGACCTGCGAAAACGCCATTCAGATGAGGCCGTTCCCGTGTTACCCTGGATAGCCACGGAAGGGGTACCTGTCACATGACGTTCAAGGTTGGCGACACCGTGGTCTATCCCCATCACGGGGCCGCGCTGATCGAGGCCATCGAAACTCGCCAGATCAAAGGCGTGGACAAGACCTACTTGGTGCTCAAGGTCGCGCAGGGCGACTTGACTGTACGTGTACCCGCGGACAATGCGGAGTTCGTCGGCGTACGCGACGTGGTCGGTCAGGACGGGCTGGACCGGGTCTTCGAGGTGCTGCGCGCGCCGTACACCGAGGAGCCGACGAACTGGTCGCGTCGTTACAAGGCAAATCTGGAGAAGCTCGCCTCCGGCGATGTCATCAAGGTCGCCGAGGTGGTCCGCGACCTGTGGCGCCGCGAGAGGGAGCGCGGGCTGTCGGCCGGCGAGAAGCGCATGCTCGCCAAGGCGCGGCAGATCCTGGTCAGCGAGCTCGCGCTGGCCGAGAACACCAACGAGGACAAGGCCGAGGCGCTCCTCGACGAGGTCCTCGCGTCCTGACGCGAAGACGCGAAGGCGACCCCCGCAGGTGACGCAACAATTGCCGCGGTGCCCGGCCGACGCCGGGCGCTGCGGCATGTGTGTCTCACACGCTGGTCTCACACGCCTGTCATGCTGTCCATGCCGTGCTTGTGCGGTGTTCGCTTTGCGCATGTTTGATCAACGACATGTTTGATGTTTGATCGACGACGGTGTGCTCGGCCATGCTCATGCTCGGACGGGCTCATGTGCGTGCCGGGTCCGGGCAGGCCCCGCGGGGCTGCGCCACTGCGGCTTCACGGAAGGGACCGCGGTGACGGAGTACCCGGCACGCCTAGGCGATACCCAATTCGGCCAAGGACACAAACCTGAGTACTGCAGCCGTCATCCCCGCCGCCGGACGCGGAGTCCGGCTCGGCCCCGGCACGCCCAAGGCGTTGCGCACCCTCGGTGGCACCCCGATGCTGGTGCACGCGGTGCGCGCGCTCGCCCGCGCCCGTGAGGTCGCCCTTGTCGTCGTGGTCGCCCCTGCCGACGGGGTAGCGGAGGTCCGCACCCTGCTCGGCACCCACGGTTTCCCCGAGTCCAAGGAGATAAAGGTCGTCGCGGGCGGCGGGACCCGCCAGGAGTCCGTGCGCCTCGGCCTCGCCGCCCTCCCTGACGACATCGACGTCGTGCTGGTCCACGACGCCGCACGCCCGCTGGTGCCGGTCGAGACCGTCGACGCGGTCGCCGCCGCCGTGCGCGACGGCGCCCCCGCCGTCGTACCGGCGCTGCCGCTCGCGGACACCGTCAAGCAGGTCGAGCCGGACGCCGCGGGCGGCCCCGAGCGGGTCGTGGACACCCCCGAGCGGGCCCGGCTGCGTGCCGTGCAGACCCCGCAGGGCTTCCGGCGGGACGTGCTCACCGAGGCGCACGAGAAGCTCGCCGACCAGGCGACGGACGGCCACGGAGCCACCGACGACGCCGGGATGGTCGAGCGGATCGGCGTCCAGGTGGTCGTGGTCCGCGGGCACGAGGAGGCCTTCAAGGTCACCCGGCCGATCGACCTCGTCCTCGCCGAGGCCGTGCTCGCCCGCCGAAGGGCCGCCGATGCCTTCTGACGCCCCGGAGCCGCCGGCCCCGGAACTCGCCTGCGGTGCGTACGGTGCGCCGCGCGTCGGCATCGGCACCGACGTCCACGCCTTCGAGCGCGGCCGCGACCTGTGGGTCGCGGGCCTGCTGTGGGAGGGCGAGCAGTACGGCCTCGCCGGTCACTCCGACGGTGACGTGGCGGCCCACGCCGCCTGCGACGCGCTCTTCTCGGCCGCGGGCGTCGGCGACCTCGGCGCACACTTCGGCACCGACCGCCCCGAGTGGTCCGGCGCCTCGGGCGTGGCCCTGCTCGCCGAAGCGGCCCGGATCGTACGCGAGGCGGGCTTTGCGATCGGCAATGTCGCGATCCAGGTGATCGGCGTGCGCCCGAAGATCGGCAAGCGCCGCGACGAGGCGAACAAGGCCCTGACGGAGGCGGCCGGCGCCCCGGTCTCGGTGTCCGGCACGACGACCGACGGTCTCGGCCTCACCGGACGCGCCGAGGGCCTCGCAGCCATCGCCACCGCCGTGGTCTTCCCCCATCTGCCCGGCGCGGGGAATGACCGCAGCTGACGCTGCGTTGGGTACGGTGCAGGTGATCCGTACTCCCGTACCGGGAAGGGGTGTCCGATGCCGGCCCAACTCACCGACCACGCACGCCGGTTGCTCGACGCGAAGAGCTTTGTGACGCTCGCGACACTGGAGGCCGACGGCAGTCCGCAGCAGACCGTCGTCTGGGCGGCGCGGGACGGCGACGACGTGCTGATCTCCACCGTCGAGGGCCGCCGCAAGCACCAGAACCTGGCGCGTGACCCGCGGGCGTCGGTGATGATCAACCCGCCGGACAACCCGTACACGTACGTCGAGATCCGCGGCAGGGCTTCGATGACCACGGAGGGCGGACGCGAGCTGATCAACGCGCTCTCCCACAAGTACATGGGCAAGGACTACGACATGGACACGCCGGACACCGTGCGCGTGGTCGTCCGCATCAGCCCCGAGAAGGTCGTCGACCGCGGCTGACGCGCTCTCGCGGCGCCCGCGGCGCCCGCGGCGCCCGCGGCGCCCGCGCCACTCGTCGCTCTCGTAGCCCTCGCTTGCCGCTCTCGTTATGTCTTCTATGTGTCCTCGTGGCCTTTCGGGCGCGGGGCACCCTGCTTCGCCCACTACCCTTGTCACGTGACCATTCGCCTGTACGACACCAGCGCGCGCCGGATCCGTGACTTCACCCCGCTTGTGCCGGGGTGCGTCTCGATCTACCTGTGTGGCGCGACCGTGCAGGCTGCTCCGCACATCGGGCACATCAGGTCGGGGCTGAACTTCGACATCATGCGGCGGTGGTTCGCCTACCGCGGCTACGAGGTGACGTTCGTCCGCAACGTGACCGACATCGACGACAAGATCCTGGCCAAGTCGGCCGAGCAGCAGCGCCCGTGGTGGGCGATCGGCTACGAGAACGAGCGGGCCTTCACCTACGGCTACGACGTCCTGGGCTGCCTGCCGCCGACCTACGAGCCGCGCGCCACCGGCCACGTCCCCGAGATGATCGAGATGATGCGCGGGCTGATCGAGCGCGGCCATGCCTACGCCGCCGACGGCAACGTCTACTTCGACGTGCGCTCCTTCCCCGGCTATCTGGAGCTGTCCAACCAGGAGCTGGAGAACCTGCGCCAGCCGGAGGGCGAGGGCGAGACCGGCAAGCGCGACCCGCGCGACTTCGCGATGTGGAAGGCGGCCAAGCCCGGTGAGCCCTCCTGGGAGACGCCGTGGGGACGGGGCCGTCCCGGCTGGCACCTGGAGTGCTCGGCGATGGCCCACAAGTATCTCGGTGAGCGGTTCGACATCCACGGTGGCGGCATCGACCTGATCTTCCCGCACCACGAGAACGAGATCGCGCAGGCGAAGGGGTACGGCGACGACTTCGCCGCGTACTGGGTGCACAACGCCTGGGTGACGATGAGCGGCGAGAAGATGAGCAAGTCGCTCGGCAACTCGGTGCTCGTGAGCGAGATGGTCAAGCGATGGCGGCCGATCGTGCTGCGCTACTACCTAGGCTCGCCGCACTACCGCTCGACGATCGAATACAGCGAGCATGCGCTGCGCGAGGCGGAGTCGGCGTTTGCGCGGATCGAGGGTTTCGTCCAGCGTGTGGTGGAGAAGTGCGGGCCGGTCGAGCCGGCCGAGCAGGTGCCGCCCGCCTTCGCCGAGGCGATGGACGACGATCTGAGCGTCCCGCAGGCGTTGGCGGTCGTGCACACCACCGTGCGGCAGGGCAACTCGGCGCTGACGGCGGACGACAAGGAAACTGCGGTCGCCCGGCTCGCGGAGCTGCGTGCGATGCTCGGGGTGCTGGGTCTGGACCCGCTCGATGCGCACTGGTCGGGCGAGGACCGGGGAGAGGATCTGCACGGAGTCGTCGATTCCCTCGTCCGGCTCGTGCTGGAGCAGCGCCAGGCGGCCAGGGCGCGCAAGGACTTCGCGACCGCCGACGCCATCCGCGACCAGCTCCAGCAGTCGGGCCTGGTGATCGAGGACACCCCCGAGGGCCCCCGCTGGTCGCTCGGCGCACACTGAGTCACCGCCGTCTGTACGTGTATGACGTGTATTCGTAGGAAGAAGTGAAGGTGCCCCATGGCCGGGAACAGCCAGCGGCGGAATCGCCGCACCACGTCCAAGAAGGGCGCCCAGGTCGGTAGCGGCGGGCAGCGCCGCCGCGCCCTTGAAGGCAAGGGCCCGACCCCGCCCGCCGAGATGCGCAAGGGTCACCCCAAGCAGCGCGCCGCGCAGGCGAAGGCCAAGCGCGCCGCCGTCGCCCAGCGACGGGCGTCCGGCGGGCGCGGCGGCAAGTCGGCCTCCGAGATGGTCGTCGGCCGCAATCCGGTGGTCGAGGCGCTGCGCGCGGAGATCCCCGGGAGCGCGCTGTACGTCCTGCAGTACATCGACAGCGACGACCGGGTGCGCGAGGCGATCAAACTCGCCACCGAGCGCGGCATCCCGCTGCTGGAGGCGCCGCGGCCCGAGCTCGACCGGATGACCGGCGGCCTCAACCACCAGGGGCTGGCGCTGCAGATCCCGCCGTACGAGTACGCACACCCCGCGGACCTGGCCGCGGCAGCCTACGACCGCGGGGAGCAGCCGCTGATCGTCGCCCTCGACGGTGTCACCGACCCGCGCAACCTCGGCGCCGTCGTCCGGTCCGTCGCGGCCTTCGGCGGCCACGGCGTCGTCGTACCGGAGCGGCGCGCCGCCGGGATGACGGCGGGCGCCTGGAAGACGTCGGCGGGCACCGCGGCGCGGGTCCCGGTCGCCAGGGCGACCAACCTCACCCGCACGCTCGAGGCGTACCAGAAGGACGGCCTGATGGTGGTCGGCCTCGCCGCCGACGGCGACGTCGAGCTGACCGACGTCGAGGTGCTCGACGGGCCGGTGGTGATCGTCGTCGGCAGCGAGGGCAAGGGGCTGTCGCGGCTGGTCGGCGAGACGTGCGACCTGCGGGTGCGCATCCCGATGCCGGGCGGGGCGGCGGAGTCGCTCAACGCCGGTGTCGCTGCCGGCGTCGTGCTGTACGAGTCGGCGCGCCGCCGCGCGTAGCCTCCGCTCGCCTCCCGTCCCCGGGACATTTGCCCGGGACATTGACGGGTCTCGGACATTTCGGCAGTCGTCAGGCAGTGTCCTATCCGGGCGTCACTCGGTTAGATGAGTGTGGACACCAGAACACCCCGCTCTCCTTCGGGGGGACGGACGCCGGGATTCGAGGAGCAGACGCTCAACACGGTGAAGGTGCCGTGCGACCCGGCCCAGGTCATCGTCAACCACGCGAGCTTCCGGGTACGGCTGGGATCCGCCGCGCCACCGCCTCGCTACGGCGCCGACGACACCACGCCGATGCCCGTCATCCCGACGTCGGTGCGCTCCGCCGCCGAGGTGAGGATGCCGGGACGGCGACGCGCCGCGCCCGTGGTGTGGTCCGGGCAGACGGCGCCCGGCGACCCGGCGGCGACGACGCAGCTGCTCCAGGCGGTGCGCGGTGCGAGTGCCACACAGCTGCTGCCCAGGCCCAGCGAGGAACTGCATCCCGACAACCTGGACGACGGCATGCCGCCGGTGCGGCCTGCGGTCGTCGCGCCGCGCCGGCCTGTCATCGGCGCGCCCGCGCCGCCGCCGGGCGACCTGCTCGGCGCGGTCCGGCTGGTGCGCGGCGCGGGGGCGGGTGCTTATGGCGAACACGGGGACCACGACGAGTACGACCCGTACGCCGGGGACGGCTACGACGGCTACGACGGCTACAGCGGTGACGAGCCGTTCGCGTACGCCGACGCCGACGCCGACGCCGACGCCGACGAGGACGCGTACGCCGACGTGAGCTCCGGCCGGCGCCGCGGTGCCGAAGCGGTTCGCCACGCCTGGTATCCCGGACGCCGGATGAACCTCGGCGTCGTCCTGCTCCCGCTGCGGATCTTCCTCGGCTGCATCTCGATCTACGCGGGCATGGGCAAGCTCTGCGACCCCGTCTACTTCGACGGCGGGCGGCGCGGCTCGATGGTGCAGTGGCTCTCCTCGCTGCACCCGTGGTCGGTGGCCGAACCGCTGCGCGCCGCCGCGCTGGACCATCCGGTGGGCGCGGGGCTCACCGTGGCGTTCCTGCAGATCGCCGTGGGCGTGTTGACGATCATGGGCCTGTGGCAGCGGGTCGCGGCCGCGATCGGCGCCATCCTTTCGGTGGCGCTGCTGGTCACGGTCAGCTGGCGCACCGTCCCCGTCTACAACGCGCCGGACATCATCTACCTCGCCGCATGGAGCCCGCTGGTCATCGCGGGCGCCCCGGTGTACTCGGCGGACGCCCGGCTCGCGGGGGAGGCCTGGCGCACGCTCGGGCCGCGTGCCCCGCTGTGGGATCTGCGCCGCCGGGTGCTGCGGCGCGGCGCGTTCCTGGTGACGCTCGTCGGCGGTGGCACGCTGCTGTTGGGAGCGCTGCTCGGCAGCGCGGTGCGCTCCGCCGAGACGGTCACCAACCGCCCCGACACCCCCCTCCCGACGCCGACCAATAACCTTCCGGGCTCGCCGCTTCCGCAGCCGAGCCTCACCCACGGCCTCCACGCGCGCCGCCACTCGCGGTCGTCGGCCTCGACGTCGGCGTCCAAGAAGGCCGTGCCCGGACTGAGTTCGACCGCCACACCCGGCGGTGCCGGGGAGGGCGGGACGCTGGGCGGCTACGGCGAGCCCGGCCAGCAGCAGACGGTCCAGGTGCCGCCCGCCCCCGCGCCGACGCCGCGTACCACGTCCCCGGCCGCCTCCGCCTCGACGGGCGGCGGCAGCGGCTCGACGTCGGGCGGCGGTTCGCTGGGCGGGCTGCTGGGCAGCAAGTCGACCACCGGCTGGCTGCTGGGGATGCCGGGAGAGCGCCGGCCGGCCGCGGCGTCCGGCGAGGACGGAACGGAGGCGTAGAAGCGGCGGTCGCCGGATCAGGATGCTGGAACGCCGGCTGGGCGCGCCGCTCTTCGATCGGGACCGCCAGGGGGTGCTGCTGACACCCGTCGGGGCGGCGCTGCTGCCGCACGCTCGCCGGGTACTCGCCGACTGGGACGCCGCATGGCAGGCGGCTGAGCGCGCCAAGGCCGAGCAGCAGGCCATCCTGGTGGTGGGGATGAGCACCAGCCCGGGGCGCGGCGGGCTGCTGCCGGCGATCAGATCCCGCTTCACCGGAACGCACCCGGCGGCAACCGTGAAGCTGCGTCAGGTCAGTTGGGAGGACCCGACCGCGGGACTCGCGGGCGGGGCGAGCGACGTGGCGTTCGTGTGGCTGCCCCTCCCGGAGCCGGACCGCTACCGGTGGGTCGTAGTGGCCGTCGAGCCCCGGCGTGTCGCCATGCCCGATACGCATCCGCTGGCCGGTCGCGATGTCGTCGACTTCGCCGATCTGCTGGACGAGCCGTTCCTCGCCCTGCCGGAGAGCGCGGGGCAGTTGCGGGACTACTGGCTCGCCCTCGACGCGCGAGGCGGGCGGCCACCGCGCATCGATGCCGAGATCGCCGGTACCGGCGAGACCTACGAGGCGCTGGTGGACGGCCGCGGTGTCTGCCTGCTGGCCGCCGGCAGCGCGCCCTTGCTGACGCTCGGCGGCGTCGTCACCCGCCCGGTCCGTGGCATCTCGCCCAGCCAACTCGCCCTGGCCTGGCGCGCCGACGACCGCCGCCCGCTGGTCCACGACTACGCCCGCGCGGCGTCGCAGGCGGCAATGGCGACCGCGGCGGCAACGGCGGCAACGGCGGCAACGGCGACGGGCTGACCGACGTCAGCCGTCCCGACGTGAGCCGTCTCGACGTCAGCCGTCCCGACGTGAGCCGTCGGCGCTCGTGGCCCGTGCCAGCTCCTTTGCCGCCTCGCTGAGGTCCTTCGCCGTGTCGATGGCCCTCCAGTACGACCCTTGTGGCAGAGGGAACCCCGCAAGCCTGCGCTCCCGCGCCAGCTGCGGGAACGTCGTCCGCTCGTGGTCGCCCAGATCCGGCAGCAGCGCCGTGAATTCGGGCGAGAAGACGTACAGACCCGCGTTGATCAGATACGGCGACGGAGGGGCCTCGATGAAGTCCAGCACATGGCCGAACTCGTCGGTCTCCACCGCGCCCCACGGGATGTTCGGCCGTGCCAGCGCCAGCGTCGCCGTCGCCGCACGCTCGGCGTGGAACGCGGCCATGTCGCGCAGCGAGAAGCGCGTCCAGATGTCGCCGTTGGTGGCGTACCACGGCTCCTCGGGCCGCGGCAGGGCGGCCGCCGCATACTTCAGCCCGCCGCCCCGTCCCAGCGGTTCCTTCTCCACGACGGTGCTGGCCTTGAGCGGCAGGTCCGTCGAGTCGAGCCATTGCTGGAGCACTTCGGCGAGGTGGCCGCACGAGATGACGACGTCCGTCACCCCCTCCGCGGCGAGCCACTCCAGCTGGTGGCCGATGATCGGGGTCCCGGTTCCGGGGATCTCGACCATCGGCTTCGGCCTGTCGTCGGTGTACGGCCGCAGCCGCGAGCCCTGGCCGCCGGCGAGGACGACGGCTTGTGTGACGGCTGCGGGCGGGGCGGTAGGGGAACCTGTCGTCATGGGGCGAACGATACGTCCATCCGTTGGCGTCCGGAGGGCGTGCCGTCCATCCTGATCGGCCGGTGTCACCCGACGGAGGCGACGCCGGCGGCGAAGGATGTGTCGCACACCGGACGTGCCCACGCCTGTGCGCGCTGCACGGCGACCGAACCGACGTCGTAGCGGGCGTACTTGGCGACCGCGGCGCGTCCCAGCGCACGAGCGATGGCCGTGCAGTAGCGGGCGAGCGAGGGGCGCCTGGCCATCTCGGTCTGCAGATCGGTGAGCGCGACGCCGGGATTCTTCTCCTGCAACTCGGCGAGGAGGCGGCGGCGCAGAACGTCCTGCGGCGCGTTGGAGGTGTCCGTGTCGCTGCGCTTGGCGGAGGCCGTGAGCACCTGTGCGTCGGAGGCGGAAGTGGCCCATGGGACGCGGGTGACGGCGAGGGTCCCGGACAGGACGAGAACGACCGGGAGGACGAGAGCGAGAGTCTTGCCGATACGGCGGGCTGCCTGGTTCACGTCCGTGATGGTAGCGAGCGGTGATGATTTGGCGACATTTAGTCACCCTGACGAGCGAAAGAAATCCCCGGACGGGTGGTTTGGCGTTGACGCACACTGCTCGAAAGGGCCGATTCGTGCGGGTATTTATCGACACCTCCGGTGCCGGCCACCGTCCCAATGTCGACAGACCGCCACAGCGGACGCGGTACGGCCACCCGGTGGCCGTACCGCGTCAGTGGTGCAGGGACGGCGTCAGTCGCTGAGCCGCTCGCCGGAGGAGGTCGAGAAGACGTGCGTCTCGCCCGCCCGCGGCACGATGTGCAGCACATCGCCCTTCATCGGCACCTGACGTCCGCCGACCCGGACGACGAGGTCCTTCTGCTCGCTCCCGAACTCGGCCGTGCCGTACACGTACCCGTCCGCGCCGAGCTCCTCGACGACGTTGACCGTGACGGCGACGCCAGCGGGCTCGTCCTTGGCGACCCCCTGGGCATCGCCGTTGGTGATGTCGAAGTGCTCGGGCCGCACGCCCACCGTCACCGTACGGTCGCCCTTGTCGGCGGCGGCCGCGACGGCCTCGCGGTTGACGTTGACGATGCTGTTGCCGAACTTCACGCCGCCATCGGTGATCGGTACCTCGACGAGGTTCATCGCCGGAGAGCCGATGAAGCCCGCCACGAAGAGGTTGGCCGGCCGGTCGTACATATTGCGCGGCGAGTCGACCTGCTGCAGTACACCGTCCTTGAGCACCGCCACGCGGTCGCCCATCGTCATCGCCTCGACCTGGTCGTGGGTGACGTAGACGGTGGTGGTGCCGAGGCGGCGCTGGAGCCCGGCGATCTGCGTACGGGTCTGGACGCGGAGCTTGGCGTCGAGGTTCGACAGCGGCTCGTCCATCAGAAAGACCTGCGGCTCGCGGACGATGGCCCGTCCCATCGCCACGCGCTGCCTCTGACCACCCGAGAGCGCCTTCGGCTTGCGGCCGAGGTACTCGGTGAGGTCCAGGATCTTCGCGGCCTCCTCGACCCGCTTGCGGATGTCCGCCTTGTTGACCCCGGCGATCTTGAGCGCGAAGCCCATGTTGTCGGCGACGGTCATGTGCGGGTAGAGCGCGTAGTTCTGGAACACCATGGCGATGTCCCGGTCCTTCGGCGGCAGATGCGTCACATCGCGGTCGCCGATACGGATGGCGCCCTCGTTGACGTCCTCGAGCCCTGCGAGCATCCGCAGGGAGGTGGACTTTCCGCAGCCGGACGGTCCGACGAGTACGAGGAATTCGCCGTCCGCGATCTCGATGTCGAGCTTGTCGACCGCCGCCCGGTCCGAGCCGGGGTATATGCGGGTCGCGCTGTCGAACGTGACAGTAGCCATGGTGCTCTGATCCCTTCACCGGCAGGAACGTGCCGGACGATCCGAGTAGAGGGAGGTCTAGTCCACTTGGCGTAGACTTGCCGCGACGCTACCGGCCCCGGCCCCCGTTGTCAGCACCCGCCACCACGCAATTTCCCGGCGGCCCCACCCCGGACCCTTGGTACCCTTCACTTGGCCCCACCGCCCACGCGGCACGGGGGCCGTGCCTCCTTAGCTCAGCTGGCCAGAGCACCGCTCTTGTAAAGCGGGGGTCGTCGGTTCGAACCCGACAGGGGGCTCCACGCAAGGCCCAGGTCGCCAAGCCGATGGCCTGGGCCTTTTACCTTTCTGCGATCTTGGGTGGGGGCTGCTGCCGGGCCCAGCGGGCGGCGTGGGAGGCCGCCGGTGGACAACCGGTGGACGAGACTGCAGGGCCGCTGCACGAGCGGTCGACGCGAAGGGATACGCACGACCCGGGGTCGCGCAGAAACTGTGGTCGATTTCTACAAGTCACGGCTGGAGAAGATCACTGTTCCGCACTGCCCTGAGCTCAGGGAGCGGAGGGCGAAGCGGGCGACCTGAGGGCCATGGGGATTTCAAGCTTCGCCACGGTCCCTGCCGATCAAGCTCCAGTCCAGTGCGCGCCCTGGACTTCTGCCAGGCAGGGCGTGCGCCAGGGCCAGGGAGGTCAGCACCTCGTGCCCGACGGGCGCCTCCGGCATCAGGCTCGCGAGCTGCTGCGGGTCGGACGCCTGCATCGTCAGAGCGGTCCTCTGCCCGCCGTTGTGGTGGGCGATGTACTCAGTCGGTATGCCGTCAGCGGAAGATTCCGAAACGGCCCCTGGAAACCGCTGTGCTGGCAGGGGCTCTCCTTTTGGGCGCTCAGGCAGGGCGTTCGTCCGACGCCTTGCGAGGCCGAGGAGTTCGCTCGTTGCGGTTGCTGCCGGGGCTCTCGTCGTTGCCGACGATGGAGAGCCGTCCGCGTGAACGGGGTACGAGCTGGACGACCTTCTCGGCGGCGTCGCGGGCCAGGTCGTCGAGGACGGACTGGTAGATGTCCCTGGTGATCCGGGTGTCCGAGTGGCCGAGGGTCTCTGAGACGACCTTGACGTCGACTCCGGCCGAGAGCATGAGTGTGGCGGCGACGTGGCGGAGGTCGGGCAGCCGGATTGGTGGTAGGTCGGCGGCGGCGACCAGACGCTCGAAATGGTCGGAGACCTTGCCGGGGTGGAGAAGTGAGCCGTCCTCCTGGGTGAAGATGCGGCCGGTGTTCTTCCAGCACTCGCCCCATTCGTGCTGTTCCTGCTCCTGGCGTTCCTTGTGTGCGAGGAGGACTCGGATCGTTTCGTCGTCGAGGGCGATGAGACGGCTGCCGCTGTCGGTCTTCGGGGCGTTCTCGTGTACGTCCCAGCCGTCGATCACGAGCTGGGTGGCGATGGTGAGCGATCGCTGCGTGGCTGACAGGTCTATCCATCGCGCCCCGCAGGCTTCACCGCGGCGCATGCCTCGGAACGCGATCAGCCGCTACAACGGGTACAGGCGGTCGTGGGCGACGAAGTCGAGGAAGGTGCCGGTCTGTTCCGGTGTCCAGACCATGACCGGTGAGGGCTTCTCGCCGGTCTCCCTCCACCGGGCGATGCGCTCGTCGGTCCAGACGAGGGCCTTCGGTTTGGTACCGGGCAGCAGTTCGGCGTGGGCGGCGGGGTTGAAGGGCGGCATTACCTGCTGGGCGATGGCGACGTTCAGGGCAGCCCGCAGTGCGATCTTGATGCGTGGCTGGGTGTTGAGGCCGGTGGGTCGGCGGAATGGGGGCATTTCATCGAGCTGGGCTTTCAGCTGCTTACGGCGGGCTCGGTTCGCTGTCCCCTTCCACGGCGTGGCGTTCAACTGGTCGACGAGGGCTCGCCGCTGGGCGTTCTGCTCCTGGATGTCGATGTTGGCTTCGTTGATGGCGTCGAACATTGAGCTGATGTGGTGCACGCGGAGCTTGTCCAGGCGGATGTGTCCGAGGTGCGGCTTGAGGTGTATCCGGATATCGCTCTCGTACCGGGCGTAACCGGTGACGCGCAGCCGCTTGCGTCCGGCGAGCCATGTGTCGAGCCACTCGGCGACTGTGGTCTTGGAGTTAAGGCTCTGGCCGGTCTGGAATCGGCGCCGGGTCTCGTCGTAGTCCGGCAGCGGTTCCTTCTCCTTGAGGCAGGCTTCGATGAGGTCGCTGATCGTGGTCTTGCCCCAGGCGTCGTCCTCGTCGGGTATCGCCATGAGGGCGCGGACCTTGTCGAGTTCCTGCTGGGCCTCGGCAGAAGTAGTGAAGCCGCCGCGTCGGAACCGGCGTCGGCGGCCGTCCTGTGCCGGTTCCAGTTCCTGGAAGGCGGTCCAGGTGCCGTGCCGGGAGTTCTTGCGTTTCGGGCATGTGGAGCCGTATTCCTTCCCGGTCGCAGGGTCTGTGCAACGGCAGCGGCGGGAGACGGAACCGTTCTTCACTCGCTGTCCTCGGGGTGGTTCTCGGGCTGGTCGACGAACGCCAGGTCGTGGGGAAGGGCGGGGGGCACCAGGCTGCGGTCTCGCATGCGTGCTCGGAAGGCACGAAGTTCCTGGCAGTCTTCGAAGGCGTGCTCTTCGTAGCCTGCGGCCCGTTCCAGCAGTGTGGCCCGGCGCTCCCTGTCCAGCGTGGTGCTGGCCATGCGGCGGCGTTCCTTGGCCAGGGTGGTGGACGCCATGGCGGCGGCCACGAGGTCGCCGTGGATGCGGAAGACATCCAGCACCTCGCGGGGCGTGCCCTCCGGTGCTGGTTGTTCCATGGGCGTCTCGCCGGTGAACCAGGCGAGAGCGTTCCAGGTGGATACCTCCCGGTTCGGGAGGACCTCTACGGTGGCGGCGCGGCCCAAGGGGAAGAGCAAGCACACCGGCGGGATGGTGAGCACGTCGGCCAGGACGAAGAACTCGGCGAGGGTCAGGCTGGTTCGACGCCCAGTCTCCAGGTTCTTGATGGTCTGCTCGGTCGATTCGAAGCCGCGGTCGACGCAGCCTTGGGCTACATCCGCCATGGTCAGGCCGGCGGCCCTGCGTGCTTCGCGCATCTCCCGTGCCACTCGTGCGGTGAAGGCGGCGGGCCATTGATCAAGTGAGGTCATAGCTGCACTCTACGATCGAAAAAAGTGCTGCTGCAACTCCGTGATACATGTCTCCCGGGAATCTGCAGTCGATAGCGTCCGGAGGACATCATGAAGGCACCTGGATCCAGGCGAGAGGTGCGAGCGCTCACGAACGATGAGCTCCTCGCCCTCCCTGCTGTGATCGACCTGGACACAGCGAATCGCGCGCTGGCCATCGGTCGCAGCACCGGGTACGGTCTCGCCAAGCAGGGGAAGTACCCGGTCAAGGTCCTGCGGCTTGGCAACGCCTACCGCGTCGTCACCGCGGACCTACTTCGGCTTCTTGGTATGGAGCGATCTCCGGCGGCCTGCCCGCCCGCTGAAGGGCAAGGTGCTAAGGCACATGATCTCTGTGCGTAGGTCGGGCGCGGACCCCTCGGGCCATCGCCGCCTGCGACACCCTTATCCAGATCATCGTCAGTACGCCCCGGTCTCACGACCGACGGCATCGTCGTTACAGTCTTCGCCGACTGCGAGCAGCGCCCTTATGGAGTTCGTTCAGAGGCAGAGCACCGAGAGGCGCGCGGCGACGGATCGCTCTAAGTGCTCATGCCGGGCGATTCAGGGCTCTGGTGCACTCGCGCAGCGCGTAGGTGCCGAAGTCCTGGGCGAGCAATTCAGGGCCTCCGCGGTCAGCGGAGCCGGGGTCCCAGACGACGACTGGTGACTCGCCTTGGTCGTCCTTGCGGGAGACATCGAGTGAAACGAGCCCTCCCATCCCGTCGTACTGAATGACCACAAGGTCGGGCGGGAATCGAGGGTTCGCCCGAGCATCGAGGGTTTCGCAGACGGTGCCCAAGAGAGCGTCCCCCAGGGTAGACGTCCGGTAGATACCGAGAAATTCCTCACTGCCTACTTCGCAGCTTCCCAGCTCGGCGAGGAAGTATCGGTAGGACGGGGGGAATTGTACGTCGAGTTGTTCCTCAGCCAGGGCGATGTCCTGCGTGCTGAGTCCGCCCGTCCAGTCGCAGGTAGCCGGGTTGTTGTGCAGCAGTTCGATCAGGGCCACGACGGATTCGGTGCCACTCATGCTCTGCAATCTTCGCGACGCCTTGGCTCAGTTCGTCCTGTGCCGCCACGTCCGGTGTAAGGACGCAGCAAGAGGCGATGCTGCATCTATGGATTTTCGAACTCACGAAGCCAGTCGCTGAAGTCCTCGTGGCTGTGGAGGTAGACTCCGGGCCCGGTCATGAGGTCTGCCCCTGAGAGTCGATCCAGGGCACGCCACGTTCGCTCGTCCCGCAGCTCGTCGGACTCGGACTCCATCTTCTCCAGTGCCCAATCCGAAACCTCCCCGGGGTCCGCCTGCCCGGCTGCAAGCAGACGGAGCCGTTGGTGCACTTCCTGCTTGAGGCTGTCCATCAGAATGTCCCCGTGAACTTTCCGTCCTTGTCGAACATGTAATGCACTTTCTTGCCGCCGGTTACGTTGACGTCGGGGCGCACGATTCGAACGTTTCCCTCGTTGTCGAGCGTCTCATGCCAGATTCGCTTGTTGCCTGTCATCGGATCCCACTCGCGGACCAGACGTCGTCCGATCATCTCGCCTGGATTCCTTGCCAGCGACACCTCACCGTAGAACCTGATCCGTCCGCTTTCAAGGTCTCGTATGCCTCCCTTGCCGTACTTCTCCGCTTGCTGGTAGAAGTCTTGAAGTTGCGCGGCGGAGGCAGTTCGCGGGCAGGCGCCGAGTCCTAGCGGATCGAACCAGAAGAGAGGATTCGATACGTAGGCGTAGTCATTGTCGGCTGGTTCCAGTCCAAGCGGATCCGGAGTTGCGTAGCGCGCCGTGTCGGGATCGTAGTGACGGAAGTAGTTGTAGTTCCATCCTGTTTCTGGGTCGTGATACTGCCCAGGGAATCGAAGAGGGCAGTCGACCTCGCTCTGTGAACTGGCTGAAGGCGCTGTCGATCCCCAAAGGGTACTCCGTTGTTGCCAGGCAATCCGCCCGTCACTTCCGACGAGTTCGGCAGGAGCGCCGACCAGGTCAGTGACGATTGCGTAGAAGCGAGCGTCATAATCCGCCTGCGTTGGATCGTGATCGATCTGGTACAAGGGGCGATGATCGTCGAGGGCGTAATCCCACGTTGTTGTTTGCCCCGTCGCCTGAATCTGTTCGGTGACGCGAGTTCCGTCCCAGATGAAACTGGTCGACTCGGCATGAGATCCATCGGGTTGCAGGCGCTGCTTGGAAAGCCGTCGTCCCAGCGGGTCGTAGACGTAGTGCCAGTGCGTACCGTCTGGTGTCACGACGTCTGTAAGCCGGTCATTCACGTCCCAGGTGTACGACCATATGCGCACTTGACCGTTTAGCAGTCGCTTGGTTGCGCGGATAAGACGACCCTGGTCGTCGTGGTCGTAACGACACTTGGTCGTACGTCGTATGAGGGTTCCTTCGAACTCGCGCTCGTCGCCGATCGAGGACTCCGGCACGGAGGCCCGGCTGAGATTGCCGGCGCTGTCGTACGCGTACGTCTCGCTCCAGTCGCGAGCATGTACGGCAGTTACCTGGCCGCCTCGGTTCACGTCGAACCGTCGGGTGCCTGAGTTGAGTTCGCGAATTTCGGTCAGGAAGCCGTCCTCGCGGTAGTCGTACGTGCGGTGCTGCAGCCGAGCCTCTGCCTCACCGGCCCCCTCCGTCTCCAGGGTCTGGGAGATCAGTCGGTCGACGGGGTTCCATTCTTGGACCAGACGGATGCCGTGATCGAGACGGCGGTGCGTCTCACGACCGGCAGCGTCGTAGTCGAAGGTGAGCGTGTGGCCGCCCACGGACAGTGCGGTGGGCTGGCCGGCCGCATCGTAGGTCCATTGCGAGACGGCCCCAGACGGTAGCTGCCGAGAAGTGCGACGCCCGAGTAGATCGTACTCATACGAGGATTGCCGCCCGTTCACGCTCTCTGTCAGTACTCGACCGAGTTGGTCGTGTTCGAAGGCCACGGTGGCGGCGTTGTTCGCCGCCCGGAGGAGTCGGCCTGCAGAGTCGTACTGGAAAGTTTCGCTGTGGCTTCCGCCCCGTCGCTCAATCGTCCTGCCGAGAAGATCACGCTGATACGTGACCGTTTCACCGGCGCCGTTCGTACGGCGCACGAGTTGACCAGCGGCGTCATGCACATAGGTGAGGCGACGACCGTTGAAATCAGTCTCGGCGACCAGGTGCCCGGCTGGATCATACTCATAGGACCATGTCCTGCCCTGCGGGTTGACGACAGAGGTGAGGTGAAGCTCCGCGTCATAGGTGAAGCGGTAGGTCGTCCCATCAGGTGTGGTGTGGGAGGCAAGGAGATCGAAGTAAGAGTAGGTGTAGAGGTTCGTATTCCCCGCCGCGTCAGTATGCGCGGTCAGGTTGCCCTCGCCGTCCCATGCCCAGGTCTCACGGGAACCGTCGGCGGCCTCGCGCCAGGAGAGCCTTCCTTCGGGAGTCCAGCCGTGGCATATCCGGTGACCCAGGGGATCGGTCATTTCGGTGAGCCGACCGAAAGCGTCCCGTTCCAGGGTGGTGGTGCGACCTAGCGGGTCGGTGACGGCTGTCGGTAGCCCGGCGTTGTTGGTCGCGATCCGATGGGTATGGCCGAGCGCATCAGTGACGGTCATAGGCCGACCGTGGCCGTCGTACTCATACTTGGTCATGGAACCGCTGGGGTCCACAACCAAGGTCCGGTTACCGCGGTCGTCGTGCTCATAACGCCAGATGGCGCCATCAGGTTCGGTCACCGAAGTGATCAGGCCGAGGGCGTTGTAGGTTATATCGGTTACCGAACCATCAGCGCGCAGAATGGTCGTGGGGTTCCCTGCGTCGTCATAAGCGTTTTGAGTTGTTCGGCCCAGCGGGTCGGTTATGGCGGTAATGAGTCGGTTGTCGGCGTCCCACTCGGTGAGGGTGGTGTTGCCGAGCGGGTCGGTTTCGCTGATGGGGCGATACGCCTCGTTGTAGACGACCGTGGTGGTGTGGCCGAGGGCGTTGGTGATGTGGGTGGTGCGGTTGGCGTCGTCGTAGACGAAGGTGCCGGACTGGTAGCCGTTGGAGCCTTCGCCGCGGATGCAGCGGCCTTGGGTGTCGTAGGTGTACGTGTAGATGGTGCCGTTGCGGTCGGTCCAGGAAGTGACACGGCCGACGTGGTCGTAGGTGAACTGTAGGGGCAAGCCTGAGGAGTTGATGACCTCGGTGAGATGGCCGGCCTGGTCGTAGCCGTAGCGGACCAGGGTGGTGCTCGTATCGGGTCCATCGGTGTCGAGCAGACGCAGGGCGGTGATGCGGGGTTGGTCGGGGTGGCGGTCGATGGCGATGCGGTAGCCGCCGTCGTGGCGGATCTCGACCGGCACCTCGCCGATGCTGTAGGCAATGGTGATGCGGTTGCCGTTGCGGTCCTCGATGGCGCGCAGCGGAAGGTCGATCACCCCGTCGGTCTTGGTGGACAATGGGTGGGCAAAGACGTAGGTGCGACGGGCCGTCGGGTCGGTGATGTGCATCCGCCCGCCGTGGCGCCCGTCCCAGAACAGGGGCCAGCGCGGCCCGTGCTCGGGGTACTCCGGGATGTTCGGTTGCGGGATCGGGTAGCACAGGCGCAGGCCGTCGGCGGTGGCGAAGACCACGCCGTGCTCATCGAGTTGGAGCCGCTGATCGAGCGTAGACGCCCAGGTGCGACCGAACCAACCTCCGGAGCGGTAGGACGAGAGATGCGTGCGCTCCAGAACCACCGGCAGCGCTGCGGGCAGTTCCACGTCTCTCTGCGTGAGGAGCATGTCGCCCGTGACGACGTCGACTGGGTCTTGCCTGCACAGCTTCGCGCCGTTCTCGATTGCCGACTGCAGCTTCTCCATGTCCTCCGGGCGGAGTTTGAACCGGGCCGGTGTCAGATCATCAAGCTTGGACAGGCCCTTGCTCAGCGCGGACAGCGCCGCTGGGGACATCGCTTTCAGTCCCTTGCCGAGGGCTTTGCCGAGGACGCCGAAGCCGATGCCGGCGATGGCGCCTTCGGCGAGGATGTCGGTGAGCTTGCCCGGGTCGGTCAGCGCCTTGGGGTCCTCCAGGAGAGTGCTGAAGGCGGAGAAGGCCATGCCGTCCTTGGCCATCTTCGCCACCGTGGCGACGCCCTTGATGTCCTTCAGCGCCTCCAGGACGCGGTCGAGGCCACGGATCGCCTCCATGACCGCCTTGATCGCGTTGCCGAGGATCCCGCCCTCTTCCTCGATCTTCCCGATGAGCTCCACGATCTTCATGGCGCGCTCGCCAGCAGCGATGGTCGAGGCCGCCTCGGAGAACCCGGCGGTGATCACGCTCAAGGCCAGCCCGGCGACTTCGAACTCGATCATCTCTGCCGCGATCTTGCCGATCTCGTCGATCAGGCTCTCCGCAGCGTCGGCGAACTGGTTGATCGCCCCGCTGCCCTGGTGCAGGGCGTTCGCGATGTCGGCGGCCTGGTTCTGTACCTTCGCGGTGCGCTGGGAGAAGGCGTCGGCGGCCTTGCCCTCCCACACCACGCCGCTCAGGGCGTCGTGGGCGTCGCGGCTGGAGTCCTCCACCGCGTGGGCGAGAGCCGTCCACTTCCGCGCGACCTCACGGACCCCTTCGGGCTTGACGGCGGGGTCGGTGATGTGGAGGAACTCCAGGACGCTCGCGGTGTCGTGGCCGATCGCGTTGTTCAGGTCGTTGATGATGTCGAGCGGGTTGAGGTCCATCAGATGCTCAGCCCTGCCTCTTCGCCGCTTCGTCCTTCAACTGCTCGTCGACCTGGTCCAGCACCTTGCCCACATCCCCGATGGCCTTGGCTTCGGCCTGCCACTCGCCGTGCAACGCGGTGACGATGGAGGTGAGTTGATCCATGCCGTCACGGATCTGACCCGTCGCGCTCAGCAGCGACCCGAGAGCCCCGAAGGCGGACAGGTCGTTGGAGGCGTTCTTGAAATCGCCCAGCGGCTGCACCAACGGGTCCGACGCGTGCGACATCTTCGATGAACCGCTGGACAACGATGCAGATTCCGTCTTCAGATCCGCCACGAGATCCCCCAACCCCCCGAACACACTCCACTCGCGGTACCAATGACGACTAGCACATGATCATAGGACAGCCGGGACATGCCGCCGGACGGTCACCACGGAACGCACACAACTGTCCGAACGATTCTCGCCAGTCGGGCGCGAACCCTGGACTCCTCGCGTGCCGTCACGCCGGTATCCGGCCCAAAGCCGCCCTCCCGCCTGCCCCAGAATCTCCTCAACCAGGTTGACGAGAGGGCCCGAACGTCCTGAGAGCGCCTGGCGCGTTGCTGTGTTCAGGCGCTGCGTCAGGTCTGGCGCGTGCTCGCCAAGCCTGGGCCAGCCACTTGCCACCGCCGAGCCACGCCCCCGTAATGATGAGGGCGAGTTGGGCCGCACGGGTGGCGAGCTCGGCGACGATGAACACCCGCTCACCGTCGTTCTCGCATCCGGCTAGATCGTCCAGCAGGTCGACCAGCGCGACGTACCGTCGGTCCTCTATCTCCGCGACCGCAGCCTCGGGCGGCCCGATGAGAAGCATGCCCGTCGCGCACATTCGCAGCGGCGGAGACCGGCGTCGGCGGAGCCTAAACCCGAGCGACAGCACGCCCACCTTCTCGCCGCGAGCGGCTCGCCGACGATGCCTCGGGCGATTGGTCGCGCTCTGGGTGCAGTCCGCTCGGCGTGCGGCAGTGGAAGCCGGGGCTTCACCCGGTTCCCGTCTTCCGGAGATAGAGCGCTGTGTTGCGGTCGTCTGTCACAAGCCGCCGGGGTCCATGTTGAAGCTGCTGGGATCTGCCAGGTACGAGACGATGATCCAGATAATCAGCACGGCTATGGCGATCCCGATGGCGAATGCGACGATGGCTATGCCGCGGGTAACCGGGTTCTTTCCTGGTATGCGGTAGGGCATGGCAGAGACTCCTCGGGGACGCGCATGGGGGCCGCTGCTGTCGCAACGACCCCCATGCTACTGCTCAGGTTCTAGCTGAGTGCATCGTGCAGGGCCTTGGCGTATGCCTCTGCACCGAGTTCGTTCGGGTGGAAGGATTCCATACTCGACGTGAACGGAAGGGTGAATTTCGGATCGGAGGCGATGTCGGACGACGGTGCTTTAGTGAGTTCGTGAAGTCCTTCATTGGAGTCGCAGATTAGGTGTCCGTTCCACTCGCCCGACGGGTCGTAGAACTTTGCCTTCCCGCTCGTGTTCAGCGAGCCGATGGCGTTGCTGAGCTGGGTGTTCATGTACTGGCCCCAGTCGTGGATGGTGATGACCTCCGAGGTTCCCAGACCGATCGAGGTGCAGGTGCTCACCTGGGTGTCGAAAAGCACCGGGTAGCCCATGTCGATGATCCGGGCGTTTGGGGCGAGTGCGTGAACCCGGGCCACGAAGTCGGCTGCGTTCTGCGCGGCGGTATTGATCTGCCCCTTGACCGTGGCGTCGGCCGGGCATCCGGTCGTCGCGCATGCGGTGAGCACGCTGGTGAAGCCTGCGTCGTCACCGCCGATGGTCATGTCGACCAGCGTGGTGTCGGGGTTGATGAAGCCGGAGTAGAGCTGCGGTATCTCTCCCTCCTGTCCTTTCTGCGTGGCCTGTGTCGTGGTTGCCCCGCTGCACGCCACGCTGTGGTAGTCCATCGTGTCGTCGCTCTGGTCTTCCCTGTCGCCGACGGACGTCGATGTGCCGGGGAGGACTACCTGTCGGGACCACGAGCGTGAGCTTCGCAGGCAGGCGTCGAAGTCCGAGGGCTTGGGGTCGCCGTTGGCGATGTGGGGTCCGGTGTCGGAGTTGGTGTAGTACTGGCCGACGCCGGTGCCGGAGGCGTACGAGTCACCGACCTGGGTCACCATGTCGGTCGGCTTGCCCGGGAGCGGTGAAAAGGCGACCGCATCCCAGGCGATCGTGTTGTCAGCCGTGGCGCCGAACGCGTAGTTCGTCAGCGTCACGCCCTGCCAGTCGCTGCCGGGGGTGAAGTTGATCGCCCCGAGGGAGATCCAGTCGTTGATGCGGTCATGTGCGTTGATGACGCGGTTCGTCGTCGAAGAACCGGTGTGGATGGTATAGATCTCCTGCTGAGCTGTTGATCCGGTGTCGGGGACGTGGACCCATACCCGACGCCATCCTGAGATCTTGTTATTCAGCTTCCAATCGCCGGTGATCGCCATGTTCCCGTCGGGAAGGATGGGCGTGGAGATGAACTGGGCGATCGCTGAAGGGTCCTTCGAGAACGTTCCCGTGGAAGGGTCGTACCACGTGGTTGTGGAGTTCAGGTCGCCGACGCCGGTATCGGTGTCGCGAGTGTGCGCGTACCAGTAGTGGGCGTTGTAGCCGCCGCCGATCTGGTGGAGGTCCCCTCGCGCCTCGTAATTGCCGCCGGAGTCAGCCAGGAAGGTGAACGTGAAACTACCGTCGTTCTGGGTGATCTTGGAGCAGCCGGAGCGGTAGGTCGGAACCGACGCGGGGACCGAGTCCACGATCAGGCTTCCTGACGGCAACGGTGCGGTATTGCATGCGGGGTCTCCGATGCCTCCGTGTCCGCGCCCGAGCTCGCTGCGTAGCGTCTGGTACTTGATCGACTCGTTGCCGCACGAGAGGTTGCAGTCGCTCTTCCACGTGGCGGACGAGTGCCACCAGTGCTGAACGTCGCAGTTCTTCAAGTGCTGGGTCTCGCACGGTGGCGGGTTGTTCACATCGCAAGCGTTGTCCGTCGTCGTGCAGAAGGTCGCAAGCGGGGGTTTGACTGCCGACCGGTTCGCCGGGGCAGTGGTCGCGTCGCCGTTCCACCACGCGGGGTTGAAACCCATCGTGCTGTAGCCAGGGTCGCCTTTTTGCTGCTGCTTTCCGGTGTCGTCGAACGACCATCCGGTGTCCTGCGACCACCCGGCCCAGCCCATGACCTTCTCCTGGTATGGCCAGTCCTGCGGGTGGGCGGCGTCGTGGTTGGCGTTGGGATCCACCGAGGTGTCCATGAACGGGTTGCGGTTTGCCGGGTAGATCGGGTTGGCAGGGTTGCCGTACCAGCCCAATCCCCAGTTCCCGGACGGGTCGGAACCTGGAGCGTTGAAGCCCTCGTTGTAGTTCCACACCGCAGCGAACCAGTTCTCGATCTTCGACGGGTCATCGTTGTTGATCTTGATAGTCTGCCCGGAAGTGTGAATCTCGTTCCACTTGTCCGAGATCAGCTCGACCGCCTTGGCGATGTTGACCGTGTAGTCGAGCGCAATCGCGAGCTGTTGATTGTAGGGAAGCTCGGTCTCACCTGGCTTCGGGTGCGCGGGAACGCGCATGCCGTCGGTGATCTGCCCGATGCCGTACCCGCAGTCGGACTTCGTCCAGTCGATCTGCCAGTACGCGGTACCCGTGGCGCTCGGGTGGCCGTAGAAGCCGTTCTGGCTGGTCAACGGCGATGAGGTCTGTCCGGGGATCGCTCCGCCCTCGGCCTGCCACAGGTTCGACTCCTGCGCCAGGATCCCAAGGACGACCTGAGCGGGGACACGGCCGCCTCCGGTCAGCGCGGGCTGCGGGAACATGCCCTGCGGGTCGACCGCCCCCGACCCTTCCTGGCTACGCCAGTCGCCCTGGGTGAGGTAACCGGAGTGCAAGTCGCCGCGCACCGCCATGTCGACGGCCCACTCGACCTGGTTGGAGGTCGGCTGCAATGCCTGGATGTTCGGGTCGTTGCGGGCAACGGCGCACCAGCGGTCCGGGTCGGTGGTGTCGTGGGAGGTGCTGCCCGGAGAGTCGTTCGGATTCATCCGGCTGCTGCCGGCCGAGGCGAGGGAGGGTGAGGCAGCGTTCCCGATCCCCCTGCCAGCCGTGTCCGTCTGTTGGGCCGCGAACTGAGCGGTCTTCCCTGTGGCCGGGACGGTGGCGGTGATCTCCACCGGGGTGGTGGCGGTGTCCTCCGGGCGGAGGGTGCCGATGGGCTGCTTGACACGGGCAGCGACGCCGGGTGCGGTGACGGTGTTGACCGCGAGCATCCCGGTGCTGGACAGCACTGCGTCGGGCGAGACGCCCGCCTTGGCCATGCCCTTGGGCAGTGCCGTACTGCTCATCGGTGATCCGGTCAGGAAGACCGTGCCGTTTGCGCTCTGCTGAAGCGCGATCTTGTTCAGCGGCGAGGTGGCGAAGGCGGTGACCTTGCCTGCGGCGTAGCGCTTCGCGGCCTGCTGGTTGCGTCCCTGGTCCACGAAGTCGATGCCGCCGGAAAGGTCGGCGTGGATGTCGTACGGCGTCCACGTCCCCTTGGCCAGCGTCGACAGTTGTCCGTCGTCGCTAATCGACACGAGCTGATTGCCCGTCGCCCCGACCAGCTTTCCCCCAGCGGTGGTAGCGCTGGTGATCTCCGCGTTCACCGCGACCTTCGAGGTCTGCTTGCCGGAGTCATCAACGGTGGTAAGCCGCGTCTTGTCGCCGTCGAGCTGCGTGAACGTCGCGGAGTGCGCTGTGGTGTCGCAGGTTGGGTCGAAGTAGGCGAGGGATGCGTTCAACGGCAGTTTCTTCACGCTGCCGTCGTCGAGGTTGACGATGGCGGTGAACGCTCCGCGCTCCATGAGCTGTTCGGAGTTGGTGAAGTCCCGCGGCGCGTAAGCGACCGCAAGGTGGCCGGGGTCAGTCTGGCAGGAGTTCCCGATCCACATGTCCGTGCTGAAGCCGGGCTCCGACAAGGTTGTCAGAGTGTGCCAGGCGTACGCCTCCTTGGCGCTCGCCGTCATGACGTGGATGCCGTCACTGTCAGGTGCGAGGACCGCTACGCGGTCGCTAGATGACCTCCACCCCTTCGGCAAGGTGGCATCCGGGTTGCTGATGCGGGCGCTCGTGGCCGCCGGTTTCGCGGACTGCGGCGATGGAGATGGTTTGGCGGCAGCGAAGGCCGCCGGTGTTGCCAGCAGCGAGAGGAACGTCGCCGCAGTGGCCACGCCCGCTATCGCTTGTGTGGGCACTCTTCTCGGTCTTCCCACAGGTGTCCTTCCCGTTAACTGATCCCCGTGGCGGATGCCATGCGCATGACACCTCGTCAGGCGTTCAGCTTGGCAACGGTCGTTCGCCACAGGGATCTCAAGGTATGAGCGCGGTAAAGAGTCTCACAAGATGTTTTCTGGCGCTGCACTCGCCCCTAACCGGACGACGCAGGCAAGGTGGTGACGACCATCACATGTCAACTTTCCGTGACATGTGGAGGCTTATCCTCCGCCGAACATCGTGTAAAGCTGCGGGACCTGCAGGGAATTCCGTCACTGAGCGTTGCGAGTTGCGCGCATCCGGAATGCTAAATTCCAATTTTGATCAGATAATCTCTTTTGCTGATACGGACAGTCCTTTACTGTCCGTTGGCATCACCTCTCGCCGAACGCCCTTCCGCTCCACGGAAAGTTGGTCTACGCGGGAAGACATGTCTTTAAGGGGGAACCATGCACTCCGTACGCACTGGAGCGCGCATCGCTGTCGCCTGCGCCACTACCGCCATCTCTGCCATGGCTTTCGCAACTCCTCCGGCCCAGGCGGCCACCACCGCGTCTACGGCCGTCCACTCCGTGACCGTCCGGCCCAACGCCCAGCTGGAAGCCGCTGGATCGACCGTCTGCGGATCCGGCTACACCACCATCGAAGAAGCCAGGCGCTGGACCGACTCCAGGGGCAACCCGCTCGGCGACGTGTACACCTACACCAACGGCCAGACAACCGGCCCGAACTACCAGGACAAGCCCGTCTGCGCCGCCTTCTTCAACGACATCGGCGCCAGCCGCTACATGAAGATCACCCTCTGCGACAACTACACCGGCGACCCGTGCACCAGCGACGCCGGCAACTACTCCAGCTACGCCGGGCCGGTGTACCAGAGGCGGGGCTTCTGCGGAACTGTCACCGTTCTGATGAAGAACGGCGGTACAACCATCGTGAGCGGCACCATCGGTACGAGCCCCTGCGACTGACGCCCCGCTGAAGAAAGAGGAACCCTCATGGCACCCCGACACGCTCGACTGCCGCTGGCTATAGCCGTCGCCTCAATCGTGACGTTGTCGGGGTGCTCCGCACATCACACGCACCTCAACAAGACGGCTGCGCGTCCAAGCTTCACGACCTCCCCTTCGGTGTCGGCCGCGCAGCCGTCTCCAACCGCATCCCCCACCTCGAGCAACCCGAACGACGGGGAAGCCTTCGCCGAGGTAACCGCAACCCCCTACGTCACGCCGCCTCCCATAGCCACCTCCGGCGACGTGACCGTTCTGCAACCCACCTTCGATGCCCCCTCCGTGATCGTCCCGGTGCGCATCACCAACCACGGTCATGACGCTGGCGACTACCGCGTCACCGTCCGCGTCGCAGGGGACGTTCCCGGAACCGGCAAGACCCTCACCATCGACAGCGGACTCCTCCAGCCGGGAACCTCTGCCTTCTCCTCCGAGAGGCTGGACGATCCCAACGGACTGATCGGCAACGATCCCCACGTAACGATCACACAGGTAACCCGCACCCCCACGAACTGACCAAGGCCGGTCACGCGGAGGCAGCTCGATATCAGCCACCGCAAGGATTTCGTTGGCGGGGTGGTGAGGTGGCCTTTACCCTGGCACGTAACGCGTCGACGGAGACGAGTAGCCGCGGGCTCACGCGAGCCGAGAGAGCTGCCGGGAGCTGTGAAGGCAGCCTCGCGCCCCGAGGCGAAGACCCTCCCGAGCGCGGGGAGGAACGACCCGTACGGTCCAATGCCCCGCCGGCCAGCCCCCGTCATCAGGCCCGAACGAGGCCGTCGCCCAGCTGCGGCGGCGAAGGTGCGGTGGCACAGCGAGTTGCCCTTCTCGCCCGCACCCCCAAGGGATCACCACGACGCCCTTGGAGGGCCGCGATGATCCACCCTACGACCCGCGTGCTGGCCGCCCAGTTGCCAGAACACGTCGGCCAAACCGTTGAAGTCTCCGGTTGGCTGCACCGCCGCCGCGAGCTGAAATCCGTCACCTTCCTGATCCTGCGTGACCGCTCCGGACTCGCCCAGATCGTCCTGACCGAGCCGGGCGGCGACTTCCCTGAGGAGACCGTGCTGCGCGTGCGCGGCACCGTGACCGCCAACGCCCAAGCCCCGGGCGGCGTCGAGCTGACCTCGCCCGAGATCGAGCCGCTGTCGAGCCTGGCGGAGGCGCCGCCGTTCGACCTGTACCGGCCCACCGTGCCTGCGGTCTTGCCGACGATCCTGGACCACGCCCCGGTCACCCTGCGGCACCCGCAGCTGCGCGCCCCGTACCAGATCTCCGCCGCCTCCGTCGCGGGCTTCCGCGCAGCCCTCGACGCACTGGACTTCACCGAGATCCACACCCCGAAGGTCGTCTCCTCGGCCACCGAGTCCGGCGCCAACGTCTTCACCCTCGACTGGTTCGGCCGCACCGCGTACCTGGCCCAGTCGCCGCAGTTCTTCAAGCAGGCCATGGTCGGGGTCTTCGAGCGGGTGTACGAGACCGGGCCGGTCTTCCGCGCCGAGCCGCACGACACCGCCAGGCACCTGGCGCAGTACACCAGCCTCGACGCCGAACTCGGGTTCATCACAGACCACCGCGACGTCATGGCCGTGGTGCGGGAGGCCGTCGCCGGGCTGGTCGAAGCCGTCCCGTCGCGTGCCGCCGAGGCCGTCCAGCTGCTCGGCGTGAAGCTGCCGGAGGTGCCGGCCGAGATCCCGCAGATCCACTTCGGCGACGCCATGGCCATGCTCGGCGCGGACGAGCCGGACCTCGCCCCGGCGCACGAGCGGTACCTGAGCGAGTGGGCGCTACGCGAGCACGGCAGCGAGTTCCTGTTCGTCACCGGCTACCCGATGGCCAAGCGCCCCTTCTACACCCACCCCGAGCCGGGCCACCCGCAGTACTCCAACAGCTTCGACCTGCTCTTCCGCGGGCTGGAACTGGTCACCGGCGGCCAGCGGCTGCACCGGCACGAGGAGTAAGGCCCTCGCCGCACGCGGTGAATCCACCGGGCCGTACGAGAGCTACTTGTCCGCCTTCGCCCACGGCATGCCGCCGCACGGCGGGTTCGCCCTGAGCCTGGAGCGGTGGACTGCCCGCCTCACCGGGGCCGACAACATCCGCCGCACCACGCTGTTCCCGCGTGACCTGCACCGGCTGACACCCTGACAGCAGCACCATTGTCCGGGCGGCGCCATGCCGCCCGGACAACAAGCTCCGCCTACGGCCGACCCTGGATGACGGCATGCGTCCCGCTCGTGCGCCACGCCTCTCCTGTCGCTTCCAGCGCGGCGAGGGTCTGAGCGTCGAGGCCGACGATCACGTCGGACTTCAGCGTACGCAGCGCAATCACCGGGCCGGGGAAGTAGACGGTGCGGTCGGTGAATGAGGTGGTCGCGGGCCACAGCTGGTCCCCGACGAGGCGGCGGTAGTTCAGGTCGCCCTTGAAGATGGTGAGGGTGGCTTGTTCGAAGTCGGCCCGCAGATCCACGGGCATCTTGGCGTAGGGCAGCGGTGCGCAGGAGAATGAGTGCGCCCGCACATCCAGTCGGCCGCTGCCCATGGCGTCCCGCAATCGGCCGCCGATCTGACGTGCGCGGCCCGGCGCCTCGGCGATGCGGCGCAGGCAGTCGATCACGTCGGCCGTGGTGGCGTCGGAGACGTAGTACGGGTACGGCTTGATGTGCAGCACGGCGTGGGTGGCGCGGCCGGTCTGCAGGAGATGGTCGATGAGGATCAGGTCGGGGATCAGTTCGCTACCGGAGTTGTCCGCGACCAGGCACACCGTGGCAAGCGACGACGAGCCCAGGCGGTCCCAGAGCTGGGCGCTGTCGTCCACGACGAGGTTGCCGGCGTTCTCCTCGACCTCTCCGGAGGAGATGCGGAATCCGAGGTCGGCGCGGTTGCCCCACAATGCGCCGAGGAGCACGGCGCGGTCCTGGTCGTCCGGCGGCAGATCGGCCAGATCGTCGAGGGCGGCGAGTTCCTCTGCGACAGCCGAGCCGCGCAGCTCGGCGCGTTTGAACGGGGCGAAGGGATCGATGCCCTGCCATGGTCCCGGCTCGAAGTAGCCCACGGCCTGGAGGAGCTTGCGGTAGAAGTAGCTCTCCGCCCACAAGAACGGCACCTCGAACCAGGACCGGCCGAAGTACCCCTTCCCCCACTCGGCCCACTCCCTCTCGCCGTGCGCACCGACGGGCAGCGGCTCGATCACTCCGTCCGTGATCTCCTCAAGCAGGGCGTCAAGCGCCTGGTGCTGCTCCGGCGTGTACGGGAAGGCGTCGCGCACCTGCTGGATCAGGGCCGGGTGCCGCTTGTCGAGGACGCTCCAGGCGAAGGAGCCCGGCGTCTCGCTCGTGATCACGGGTGCGCCGTGTTCGGGCGCGTTCGCTGCTTCGGGCATCGTCTACCGAGTTCCTCCGTCTGGGGTTGCTTGGTCGTTGATGGTCAGAGCGACGACGCCGGCCGCGCTGCCGACGAGAACCTGCCCCGTCGCGCGCTCGAACCCGGCGCAATGGAGCGAGGCATCGACACGCACCTCCGCAGTCTGCCGCTGCTCGCTGAGCGACCACAGTCGTACCGTTCCATCGGCAGCCGCCGACACCAGTCCATCACCATCCTCAGCGAAACCGAGCATGAGGATGCGTCCGGTGTGCCCCGCCAGATGCGCAATGAACCTGTCGCTGCCGATGTCCCGCACGGAGATCTCCCCGGTACCGGAGCCGACCGCCGCCCGTGCACCTGCCGCGTCGACGGTGACTGCGCGAGCCCACCCGTTCGCGTTGCTGAACCTGCTGACGTGCTCGCCGCGCGCGCCCCGGCTCACCGCCGGGGCCGACGCTCATGTCTCCGCCCCGCTCCGGCCCCGGCCGCCGGCCGCGCGCGAGCGCAACAGCCGACTTACCTGAAAGGGTTGCACCGTGGCTGGGGCGGTCGACTCCGCGGCTTTACCCACCTCCCTGGTCAGGGACCCGCGTCGAGCAAGACCAGGGGGCCAATCGGCCGGATTCACCGGGCAGGGCTCCGCCCCGCCCGATTCGCTGAGCAAGCGTACGGCCCCCTGATCATGCCCGACCCCAGCCCAGGCAGGCCACCGGCCAAACCCGCTACGCCGCCCGCTCGGTCTCCGCACCCCGGTCGACCATGCTCCGGACTATCAGGCCAAGCGCGTCGGCCTGCTCTGGGGTGAGCTGATCAACTAGCGGCGCAAGGTTCATCACCCTCGGAGAAACGCCGCCGTGCGGCTCTTGCCCGTACCAATCGGCGGCGACCATCGCAGCAACCTGCTCCACTGTCGTTCCGAACAGCTTGGCGATGCCGGGAAACTCATCGGGCGTAGGAGGCCCCACGCGTGCGCCACTGGGAGTCACTCCCCAAGCTCCGCACTCCACCATGTTCTTCCACCACGAGTGCGAGCGGGCTCGATCGCACTCCACCGACATGGAGATGTAGTCCTTGTTGCGCGCACTGCTGCGCGCGGTGTCCCTGAACGGAGTACTAACCATGATGAGACTATGTCAGATGCGCGCGAGTCTCACACGGGTTTTCAACAAGGTTTGAGATGTGGCCACTTCGCCGAGCAGAGTTTGATCACAGCCCACGGCCGGGGCGAACAGGCAGCAAGGACGCCGCCAACTCACCGGGCATGGACTATCTGTGGACGAGCGGCACCACATGGACGATCCACAGCCGCCCTGACCTGCTGGAACAGGCAGGAGGCAAGCCCCCTCCGGAGCCGGGTGCGTAGTTTTGAATCCTGTCGGGGACCCTGAATGAGATGCTGCACTAGCACGAGTCCACCCGCCTGAGTGCCGGATTCCGGCCTCCAGTCACAGAGCGAAGGCAGGTTTCATGAGCGATTCGGCAGCCGAGCCGACCGAAAGACGTTCCCGGGCCCGGTACCTCCTGGACGGGCGGCGGGTGAGACTCGCCGACCTGCTGAGCAACGGGCTGCTCAAGGAAGGTGAGCGGCTGACGTTCGTACGGCCCCTCGTCGGAGATACCCATCATGCCACCGTCACCGCCAAGGGCTGGATTCGCCTGGACGACGGGGAAGAGTTCCGCTCGCCGTCCAAGGCCGCCGCTGTCGCCGTTGGCAGGGGATCGTTCGACGGGTGGACTGCATGGGCGGTGACCGACGGCAGACCTCTCGCCACCTTGCGCCAGCAACTGCTGGACCAGGCTGCCGAGGAAGCCGATCCGGACACGGCGGAAGAGCAGCAAACTTCGGTTGCGCCTAGTGAAAGGCACGCTCGGCTGAAGAGGGCCCGTGAGCTGGCCGAGGCTGGCCAGCCGCAGTCTCTTTCGGTAGAGGAACTCCTGACCTGGTGGGGCGCCACGGGGCGCGGTCTCGTCAATGAGCAGATCGAGGCCGAGCTCGCTAACCACAGCCTGGTTACCGCGCCGGGATTCGACAAGGTCCCGCTGGCCTCGACCATCCAGCTCGTCAAGGCTGCGGAAGGGAATTCGGCAGAAGGGCTCGTCGCCGGTGCACCGGCGTTCACGACCGCTTCAGACGAGGATGAATCTCGCGAGACTGGATTGACGGTGGGCACGCTGCCTTCCGCCCTTGGTGGAGTGATCAGTGTCAAGCCGACTGCGACCTTCGAGGAGGCAATCACGCTGATGGCGCTCCATGACTTCTCTCAACTCCCCGTCCTCGCTGGTCCGCACAACCTGCGGGGTGCCCTCTCCTGGAAGTCCATAGCCCGTGCCCGGCATGCCGATCCGGATGCTTCCCTCTCCCAGGCCATCGTGGATGCCCGCGACGTTCGTTACGATCATGATCTGATCGATATCCTGCCCGCGCTTGCGGAGTTGGACTTCGTACTTGTAAAGGACCATCACAACGCAATCGCCGGTATCGTCACCGCCGCCGACGTAGCGCAGGCGTACGGCGACCTGGCCAGCCACTTCCTTCTGATCGGAGAGATGGATCGCAGGCTGCGGCAGGTCATCGCAGGGACCTTCACCTTGTCCGAGGTGACCGGCCTGTGCGACCCAGCGGGCGAGCGCGTCACGTCTTTCGGTGACATGACCGTCGGAGACTATCTCCGGCTCCTTGAGAACCCTGACCGGTGGCAACAACTGGGGTGGCCGTTGGACCGTAAGGTGTTCATCGGGCGGCTCGAGGAGATCCGCAGGATCCGCAACAACGTCATGCATTTCAACAGCAGCGATCCCTTGCCGAGAGCGGACGTGGATAAGATTCGAAACCTCAACAAGTTGCTGAGGGAGTACGGCGGTAGCTCCTGAGCTTCCAGTGACCAGCCGTGCGACCTCCCGGGAGGAGGTGGTGGGGTCATCCCGGGATGGCGGGAACAGCAGAGGGGCCCTGGCGGACTCGTGCCACGGGCGTGCCTTGCCCCGGTCGCTTGGGGACCATCTGGGGACCACGCGCTATGCGGCGAGCACACAACGACAGCTCAAGAGAACGACAGCGCGTGCATCAGATGCGTTCTGACCTGCAAAAAACCCTTAACCCGCTGCTCTGGGGGTCAAGAGCGGCAACCGCCGTGACGGCGCTGCGCGGTTTCTGGTTCGATAACCAGCGGGGGAGTGTGTCGAGGCATGGGGTGGCCACGATGGTCTGAGGCGGCCGCCCGTAGTGCCTCCGAGAGAGACCTCATTCCTCCAGTTCGGCGGGATCCCTCGGTGCGCTAATCCAGCAATTCGCTCACCTGGAGGTCCAGTTCCTCGGCATGAGGTGATGCAGCCAATTCGTGCCAGACGAGGCGGGGAGCCACGGGGAATGGCGGGGAAACACGGGCACCCTGCGCCGTTCGCCCAGGCCAGGGTTGAGGCAGGTCAGCCCAATCCTCTCCACTGCGGACGGACTCAGTCTAATTGTTCTGACGACCGCCACCAGCGATCCACTGGTTGCCGTTGGCCATATTTCCGCTGTTGAACGTGTTTCCACTGCGAAAGGAATTAATAGTATTTGAGAAGTTGTAAGAGTTGGTTACACCATCTCGGTCTCGGGGCCACCATCCGGGGCCATGGTCAGCCGCCGTCTGAGCTGCCGAGGTACCAGCTGCCGCCAGGAGTAGACCGCAGGCTCCTATGACGACAGCGCCCATACGCATGGGTTTCATCACCGCATTCTCCCAATCTCGCTGCACCCTCCGTCTGGCGCATCCATCCTCGCCTGGCGCGTGGCATGCGGCATCAGCTCACGGCCAGAAAGGTGAGCGGCGGCGCCTGGCCGTTTTCCGCACCGCTCGTCCGGGGAACTAGGCACCTGTTGGCGTAAAAGGCCGGGAGACAACCGTGACGAGACGTGTCCGCAACGCGGCCGCCGCAGCGGGAACCTGCGGCTTGCTCGCGGTGACAGCGGGGGTCTCGCACGCTCAGGAGCCGGCCAGTGCCCACCTTCGGCCCACGGGGTGCATCAACGAACCCGTCGGCAGCGGTAACAGTGTCGACAGCGGAAACTTCGTCGTTTATGGAAATTCAGTGAACAGTGGAAATTTCACTATCGTAAACGACTCCGTAAACTCCGCGAATCTATTTAAGAGCGGCAACATCAGCGGTGGAATGCAACACATCGGCTAGCCCGGAAGCCATCTACAGCTGGAGCACTAGGTGACTGAGTCCGATGTCTTCAGTGGTCATACGCGATCGATTATCTTAGGGAGGGCTATGCCCGGTGCCTGGTCGGCCGAGGCACTGGGTCGGGCCGCTCGTCTGCTCAACCGGCAGACGTCAGCGACCGCCCGGCTCGTAGTTCGGGACGAGGCGGCTGGAGCCGACGGCCGTGGCGGCACCGCTGACGGCAACGAATCCGACACAGCCGGACGCCAGCGGCCATCGACGCAGGTGCTCGGGGCTAGAAACGCCCACTCCGGGACGCCGCCAATATCTTCTAAGCACCTGTTCCAGCGCACCGTTTTGACATCACCAGGTGACATCAACGTCGCCGGACGGCGGCGGACCGAAGCGGACATCGGCGGACCAGCCTTCCAGCGGAAGCATGGGTTCAAGCAGGTTGCTTGAACCCGGGACCGAACTTGTAATGCGAGGGTCCCGGCAGTCCCGCGTGGATCTTTGCTCGTCCCTGAGCCCTATGCTCCCCACCGTGACCGTGATGACCGTTGACGAGAGCCTTGACCGCTATGGCTTGCGCCCGGCGGGCGCGCTACTCGACGAGGTGCGCGAGCTGCTGGATGCGGAGACGCGCAAGGAACGGCGACAGCAAGGGCTCGGGGACACCGAACTGATGAGACTGAGTTGTTTCCAGTTGTTCAACACGGGTGCGCTCAGTGACGTTCTGACCATATGGCGCGCGAAGACGTCCAGCTGGGACGCCGATTGTTCGATCGACGTCCAGTTGCTATGCGGAGCTGGCCTTGCCGGGACGAAGGCGTTCCTGTGCAGGCACCCTGCTTCGGAGCAAGCCCAGGCGGCCCTACAGCGGCTGCTGGGCTGTGAAGCGGCTGGAGACTTCGAGGGCTTCTCCGTCGTGCGTCGGGCGGCGGAGTATGCCACTTACTACGTCGACGGCGACAGGTGACCGCGGGCCTAACTACCGCCCCGTGATTGCCCGGTGCGAAGGAGCCGCGGAGAGAGGCCGACTGCCGCGCCGTGGACTATCTGTGGACGAGCGGTACCACGTGGACGAGCCACAGGCGCCGTGACCTGCTGGAACAGTCGGGAGGCAAGCCCCCCGAGCCGTCTGCGTTGTTAGCGTCATCAAGGTGGTGTGTGGGCGTGGTCGATGGCTGGGGATGGGCCCATCCAGGCTGTCGCCACTCGATCACCGGGGGCGCCTACAACGTCCATTCGTGGGCGAGGAGGCCGAGGACAACCTCGTCGGCGAATGCGCCATACACCCAAGCTGAGCGCCGTATCGTGCCCTCGATGGTGAACCCGGCATTCGTTGCCGCCGCGATCATCGGAGCGTTGTCCGCCAGGGTCTCAACCTGTAGCCGTTGCAATCCGCGCACGGCAAACCCGTACTCGCACAGCACACGGACGACGTCCGAGCCGTACCCACGGCCGCGGTAATCCGGGAGCAAGGAAATCCCCAAGTGGGCTGTTCTGTTATGCGTGTCAATGCGCCAGAGCAAGGCTTCACCGGCGAGCGCCTGCGAGTCGAGTTCTACCACCGAGAAGCATGCAGCGTTATCTGATGGCTCAGCAACCGCATAGGGAGACTGGGCAGATGGAGGTATGGGTCGCCAAGGACGGGAGTCGGCGCGCGATCGGGTCGCCACGTCGTCGTACAGCCCAGCATGAAGAACCGGAACGTCAGCCTCGTGCCGGGCCCGCAGCCCGATCTTTGCACCGCGCATCCTGCGGCATTGCTACCAACGCGCGGCCAGTCCATCAACCGAATTACGGCCTCCCTTGCTTCGACCATGGAGCCGAGATCACGGACCTGCGCACGCTCACTCCCGCGCCAGATCCAGCGGGCAGCTACGGTCAACACCGGACAACCACGGTCAAGACCGTAGCCGTCGGCCCAGCTCACAGACCCGCAGGTCAAGGCCCAGGGCCCATCCCTCTCTTGTAAAGCGGGGGTCGTCGGTTCGAACCCGACAGGGGGCTCCATGCCTGACCAGGGAAAACGACTGCCAAAGACCCTGGATCGATCAAGGTCCGGGGCCTTTGACCGCTATGGTTGACGGCAACCGCTGATGTCAGCGCTGCTGACGGCGCCTTTTGAGCAGGCGGTCCATGTGGTTGATCGCTTCCCGCTGTCGGTCCTGCACAACGTGTGTGTAGGGCCCACGTGGCGACCGACCGGAGCGGCGGTGAATCTTCCTTACCGGGTTCAAGTCGTTCCGACCCCCGTGTTCGGCTGGGGATGCCATTCGAAGAGCAGAATGGTGGTGTCGTCGTCGAGCCGTCCGTGCTGGTGGACGAGTATCGCGCGGAGCAGGCGGCGTAGGGCTTCGGGGGCTGGCTCGCCGGCGGCGGTGGCACGGATGATGAAGTCGGTGAAGCGCTCCTCCCCGAATACCTCCCCGGTGCCGGAGCGGGCATCGGTGACACCATCGGTGTGGAGCAGGACGCGGTCGCCGGGTTCCAGCTGGGTTTGGTGAATGTGGCGGGGCACGTCGGGGTAGCCGGGGCCAAGACCCAGCGGCAGCTCGGCGTGGTGCTCCAAGGCGCCGGTGATGACGTGCTGGCCACGGATGAGCAACGGCGGTGGGTGCCCGCAGTTGGCCCAGCTCAGTCGTCCGGAGATCAAGTCGAGGTGGGCAAAGATCGCGGTGATGAAGCGACGCGGGAGCCACCGAGCCAGGGCCTGGTCGATGGTCTCCACGATCTCGGACAGGCCACTCCCGGCGCGACGGGCGACTCGGCAGCCCGCCAGGGCGAGGGCCGCGGCCATGCCCGAGGCCACATCGTGGCCCATCGCGTCGATAATCGTGGCGTGCAGTACCTTGTCGGACAGCGAGTGGTCGAAGGCATCGCCCCCGATATCGTAGGCCGGCTCCATCACGGCGCTGGAGGTGACCTGTTGGGTGCCCACCGTCCGTGGCGGTAGAAAGGCCCACACCATCTCCGCTGGTAGCTGCATCTGTCGGGCGCGCTGGACCTGCAGATAGGTGTCGCTGTACAGGCTCCTGGACACCACCAGCAAGGTGGCGAGCGACGCCAACGCGCGGCAGCGGCCCAGCATTGTGGTGTCCAGCGATCGGGCGCGCACCCCCAGCACACCGACGCGTTCGATGCCGTCCATCAGCGGAAGCCACGCCGTCAGACCGTCCTGGTCGTTCTCGGCCACCTGCAACGAGAGCGTGCGGTACGTCCAGCCCGGAAGCGTGGCATCGACCAGCAGCCCAGCGCCGTGATCGTCTGCCGACGTGCCCAACGGCATCAGCCGCTCCTGTTGCACGTCGGCCAGGTAGAGGTTGGCCTCGTCCAGCCCGAGTTGCTGGGCCGCCCGTGACAGCAGGGCAGGCACTCCCTCCACGGGCAGATGATGCGACTCCTCCAGCAGTGCACCGAGCAACGCGCCGAATTCCGCGTCTTCCATGCCTTTTACCAGTAGTGTCGCCGGCCGAAGACCGCGTGCCCCATGGATCCAAGGAGCCACAGTGCGGCTCCGATGACGACCAGTATGATGCCGATGGTCCACAAAATGGCGATGTTGGCCACGAATCCGACGATCAATAGAATGATGCCGAGGGCGATCATTGCATCCTCCATATCGGTGGTTCTTGTTCCCCGCCTGGAACAGTGATCACCTTGCGTCGAGAACTCCTGCCACAATTTGGCGGTGCGGTAGGTTCGAATCTTGCTCCGCACCGTCTCGACTCAGGTGCTGAGCAGGCGGTTGAAGAACGAGCGGTACTGTTGCAGTGCGGTCCGTAGATCTTCAGTGCTCACCTGTTCGCCTCGATTCCACTGTCCTTCGAGTTCCTGCTTGTACTCGGCGAAGGTAGTGGCAAGCGATTGCATGACGGTGGCGACGAGAGCGTCAGCCGAGTGCACCGCGTCGCGCGGGTCGTCGACGAACTTGTTCTGGATTTCCTTCCACTGGGATCGGAAGGTCTCCTGGTCATGCTCGTTGAGGAGTTGCGGCATCTCCTCTTCCGCCGCTGCGGGCCCGCCCTCCTGGGGTTTCGGCGCGGCCGGTTCCGCCTCGACGGCCGTGCCTTCACCTGGGTAGGTGGGTTGTTCGGCCGGCGGCGCTGTCGTGTCTTCGGTGTTTCCCTGGGTGCTGGCGAGGTCCTCGGTTGAGAGGCCGACTTCAGCGGTGTCTGGTTTGCGTTGCATGAGTCTGTGCTCTTTCCGTTTCGATCCGGCCCTTGTGTTCGTTCAGTTCATGGCGGCCGGGGTTCCTCGGCTAGGCCCGGACGGGGCGTTGCTGGCCGCCGTCGCTGAGGAGTTCTTCGAACAGTGCGCGATAGTGCACCATGGCGCTTCGCAACTCTTCTGTGGTCGCATAGTGACGGGTACTGCGTTCGTCGATCTCGTGGGCGGTCCGGTAGTGCTCGAGGGTGCGGCCGTGTTCGACGGAGAGGTCCTTGAGTCGCTGCTCGTAGCCCTCGGTCGGGTAACCGCGTTCCTGCATCAGGGTCGTCACCAGTCGGTCCGCATCGTGTACCGCTTCCCCAGGGCTGTCGACGAACTCCTCCTGCACTCGCGTCCAGTCATGGCTGTACCGGTCTCGGACTGCCGGGGGGAGGGGCTTGATATTCAGCGAGTCGTGCCGCTTCTCGCGTGCACTCAATTCCCGCTCGGCGGCCAAACGGCTGTCAGTGGTCTGGACCGCCCGCTCGTACTCCGGTCCGAAGCGCTTCCGCAGCTGACGGCGGCGCATGAGGAGCGATGTGGCCAACGCGAGGAGGACGACCACAACCGCTATGGGGACGATGATGGTGATGAGTGTCCCTGTGGACATCGGGCTCACCCCCTGTGGTGCGGGTAATCACCGACAGACCGCGTTCCCCACCCAGAACACTCCAAACCCACTAAATATGGTTTAAGTGATGCTGTAAGGGCATGGATGGCCCTGAAGGCCCCCACGGGGTGGTGTTTGAAGCCCGTTGAAAGGAGTTGGCCATGAGTACGGGCAAGAAGGCTGAGCACGCTGTCAAGAGGATCAAAGGCAAGATCAAGAAGGACACCGGCAAGGCCATGGATGACCCCTACCTCGAGGCCGAGGGCAAGGGCGAGCAAGCAGAGGGTGGCGTCAAACAGGCCGGACAGAACATCAAGGACGCTTTCAAGCGCTGATCGAATCCGCCGCTCCGCAGGCCGGCCGGGGTGAATCCTGGCCGCTCGTGCGCTCGACCCAGGCCGCGCGGACGGCCAGGCGGCGGCCCGGAACTGAAGCCGGGAGCCGGCCAGTCAAGCGGGAAGGGACGGCACCGGAAAGAGCCGTGCCATGGAGAAGCCGTCGTCGCTGAGCGACGTTCTGGAACTGACTGGCGCCGGCGTACTCTGCCGTCCCTCCTGTCAGAAGGCGGGAGGCGGTGGCACGAGGTGAGTGACGGGTCATTCGGCCCTCGACGGAGGTCGCGCGGACACCAATCGCGGCCCCGGACCCGCTCCGTGGTGCTAGGCAGCCGCCCCGCGCACTCCGGGAAAGCCGTGGACCGGGCCCGCTCGGCCGCAGCCGTCCAGGCCACGCCGCGTGGCGACGATGAGTCGGTCTCCCGGGGCCTGCGCAAAGCGGCCGGTTACGCCTGGCGCCTCCTGGTTGTCGGGGTGCTCGTCTACGAGACGTTCACCATCCTTGGACGATTCCAGCTGGTCGCGGTCGCCGTATTCCTCGCCCTGGTGGTGACGTCCGCGCTGCGGCCGCTGACCGATCTGATGGGGCGCCATCTCCCCCGGTCTCTCGCGGTGGTGTTGGCCCTACTGGGCAGCCTGTTGTTGCTTTTCGCCCTCCTATCCCTGGCGGGCTACCTGGTGGCGGGCGAGTCGGCCAAGTTGGCTACCGAGTTCCGCGGCGGTATCGGACAGATCGAACGATGGCTGGAGCGTCCCCCCTTCCGGATCAGCCCTCGCACGCTGTCGGATCTGCAGGGCAAGATCGGCTCGTTCATCTCCTCGCACCGCTCCCTCCTGGTCAGCAGCGCACTCACCGGTGCCAGCCGAGTGGTGGAGGCGGCCACCGGAGCGGCTCTGGCGCTGTTCTGCTCCATCTTCTTCATCTACTCGGGAGAGCGGCTGTGGCACTGGTTCCACCTCCAGCTCCCCAGGACCTCCCGATCGGCTTGGGACCGCGCGGGCCGGGCAGCCTGGACTACCTTCGCCGGCTACACCCGCGGCATCATCATCGTGGCAGTCACCAACGCTGTCCTGGTCGGTGTCGCCCTGTCCCTGCTCCGGGTGCCGCTCGCCCTGCCGCTGGCAGTCCTGGAGTTCTTCGCCTCCTTCGTCCCGCTCGTCGGATCGCCCATCGCGCTGGCTGTAGCGAGCGTGGTCGCCCTGGCCGGACGAGGCCCGATCATCGCGGTGGTCGTTCTGCTGCTCATCGTCATCATCGGGCAGATCGAAGGACATGTCCTGCACCCGCTCGTGATGGCTTGGGCCGTCCGGCTCCACCCGGTGGTGATCGCAGTCTCAGTGGTCGCGGGTGGCATCGTCGCTGGTGTTATCGGCGCGGTCGTGGCCGTCCCCATGCTGTCGGTCGCCTGGGCTGTGGTGTGTGCGCTACGCGACCGATCGCCCAATCCGCGAAGCGGCCACCATTAGACGTCCAGGGCTGGGCGGCTCGGGGCCCTTCTTTGCGGACGCCGCGTAGAGGCTGCGTAGGTCGAACACCGGACGGGTCACTCCGGCGGCCTGGTCCACAACCGCAGGACTGTCTCCGCGAGGAGGTATTCGTCCTGCACGAAGATGCCGAGGCGGCTCAGGTCATATGCCCGTGGGACGCGCGCAGAGCAGCCGCCGTGACATCACCGAAGGCCGTGTCCTGACGGCGAAGACTGACAGCAACGTCGGCGTACATCAGAAAACCTCGATGGCACTCTACGGACCAGGCAGCACGCGGCAAGGATCGATCGACTGAGATACATCGTGCCTGCGGAAGATCTTGTAAAGCGGGGGTCGTCGGTTCGAACCCGACAGGGGGCTCACGGCTTCACCTAAAATGACCTGCAGTTTTGGGTCTCCGGAGGCTTGATCGGCGGCCTCGGACGATGGGTCCGGGGCCGTTTGCGTGAGCGGACGGCGCATCCGTCGCGGTCTCGACCCAGGCGGTGCCCCATTCGGCGCGGTCCTTCTCCTGCTGCTCGCGGTGAGCTTTGAGCACGGTGACGGTGGCGGAGTCGAGCGCGATGGTACGGGCGCCGGAGTCGGTCTTGGGGTCGTCCTCGTAGACCTCCACCCATCGACGACGAGTTGCTTGGCTACGGTGAGCAGGCTGGCATCGATGCGTGGGCAGCACCACCCGGCATGAGTTGACCCCCGATCAAGATCTCGATCCCACTTCCAGACCTCGACGCCCGAGAAGTACACCAAACCCTGTGGTGGCGCCGAGGCAGATGACCCTGGAAGGACAAGATCCCCGACGGAGCCAGTACTCCCACCGGTTCGTGACGAGTACTCCGGATCGACATGTGGGACACGGCGTCGGGCACCGAGTTGCCGGAGAAGTTCCAGGCCGTCCCGAGCAACCACAACCCGCACGTCGCGTGCGACCCGTTCACCGTCGCGCCGGACGTACGGACCCTCGTCTCTGAAACCCTCGCGTACCTCGCGGGCTGATCACGGGCCGGTAACGGCGACGGTCGCAGTGGCATGGTGCTCGTCCGACTGGGACGGGGCGAAGAAGTACAGCAGCCCCAGGATCACCGCGATGTTGAGCAACGTGCCGATAATGTAGGCACGGTTGGCGACCCGGGCGGCTGTCTCCCGCTTCATGACGAGCCATACGTCCGCCGTCGCGGAACCACCCGCCCTGGCCCTGGTCGTGGTGGTCCCCTCGTTCATACGGCTCATGCTGCAGTCTCCGTAGACTCGTCGGCGTCAGTCACGTACGCACGGAACAGCTCGGAGAGCGTGGCCTGTTGTCGCCGGAAGATGCGCAGTCGGCCCAAAGAAGCGACGTGCCGTATGAGCTCGCCCTCGTCGCAGCCGTCGTGACACGTACCAGGGTGCCCCGCCCCTGACTGCGGAACGAGTCGATGCCGCGTAGGGCTTGGGCCCAATCCCGTGGTGCACCGTCGATCTCGATGTACAGGCCCTCGCCTCCGCGGGCCCGCAGCTCCTCGACCGAACCGCGGGCCACCATCGAGCCGGAGCGGACAATGCCGATCCGGTCGCACAGCCGCTCCACCAGGTCGAGTTGGTGGCTGGAGAAGAGCACCGGAGCTCCCTGCTCGGCGCGCTCCCGCAGTACGGCGCTCATGGTGTCCACGGCCAGTGGGTCCAGGCCGGAGGACGGCTCGTCGAGCAGCAGCACCTGCGGGTCGTGAACGAGTGCGGCGGCCCGGCTGCACGGCCTGTCCCGCGTGGACGCCGTCGGAGCCATGCGGATGTGGACCGAGCGGCTGGACGTGGCCCAGTACCGCGACCGCCAGGTGGACTCCCTCAGCCTCGGTAACCAGCAGCGCGCGTACGTCCCTCGCGGTATCCCGAGGAGGCTGCAGAACATCGAAAGTGCCTGGTGAGGATGGCGGAGAGCCCATTTGTGATCCAGAATGATTGGATGGTCACGCTTGAGACTCCCCGTTTGATCCTGCGTCGCTGGCGCGAGGAAGACGTCGCGCCCATGGCTGCCGTCAATGCCGACCCCGAGGTCATGCGGTGGATCCGTGACGGCAGCGTCCGTGACGAACAGCAGACTCGCGGCGGGGTCCAGGCATGGGAGAGCGAGTGGGAGTCACAGGGCTTCGGCCTGTTCGCCGTGGAGATCCGGTCCACTGGCGAGCTGGCCGGGTTCACCGGCCTTTCGGTGCCCGACTTCTTGCCGGAGGTACTGCCGGCGGTTGAGGTCGGCTGGCGGCTGGGACGTTCCCACTGGGGGCAGGGCTTGGCCACCGAGGCCGCGAGAGCTGCTGTGCGGTTCGGGTTCGAAGAGCGAGGGCTGGAGCGGATCGTCAGCATCACTCAAGTGGGCAACGACGGCTCCGAACGGATCATGACCAAACTGGGGATGCATCCAGTCCGTGAGACTGTCAATCCCACCTGCGGTCGACGAGTACGGGTGTTCGAGTTGTCATCCGACCAGTACGTGGCGTTGTAGGTGCGTCGGTCAACGCGTCCCTCATCGGGCCGGTGCTGCCGGGGCGCGCGAAGAATCAGGAAACGTACGTTATGGGTCAACTCATGACCGTTTTCACAAGATCGTAGCCGAGATCGAAATGAATACCGTCCGGGTTCTTCAAGTTGTACTCGGCGTACCAGGATGCGTCGGCCTCCGGATGTGGTCCTACCACGCCGACCTGTCCCGCTCCGTAAGGGGCGACAACGGCAGCGGGCACGCCGTTGTCGTAGGTTGCGAGCACCGTCGCTTTAGCGCCCTTGTTCAGGACGAAGTAGGGGCCGTCCTGGAAATACATGTGGCGGGGCTTTCCGCGCCAGCGCACCGATACGACGGTATCCGACGGACTGCTGACCGTCGCGCCCTGGGAACCGACGTACTCGGCGGTGTCGCCGGGCAGCAGTCCCCAACCCGGCTCACGTCCGGCCAGATAGGCGCCCATGCAGATCCCGAGGTAGCGACCGCCGTTGTGCAGCCACTCGCGGAGCGGATCGCCGAACTTCCTGACCGATCTCCAGGCCTTGTGCAGATCGTTTCCGCCACCGGGCTGCACGTAAAGGTGTGCTGTTGCCAACGTGTCGGCAGACAACGGAAGTTTCTCCTGGGGTCCGCAGTACTTGACCTGGAATCGCGACGGTGAACTGGTCAGCAACGCCGCCGCGGATTCCGCGCAGCCGTCGCAGGCGGCCGGACCTCGGTAGACCAGCGCGAGCGGTCCGGGCCTCTGGTTGTCTGAGCAGGCCGCCTGCACGAGAGCAGCGGCTGTGAGCGGAAGTACACGGGTCAGAAGATGCCGACGTTCCATGCGCTCAACTTCATGGAGGGGCACGGCCGCTGTCAATCTGCGCCGCAGATTCACAGGAAGGGGCCCTCCCGGCCGAGCGGAAGGTTTTGCCGCCGGGCCTGGTCTTGGTCACGCCCTCCGCGAGCGGCTTACTGCGGCCCCGCCCATACTCACAGGTTTCTCACGGAACGCAGAGTCGCACTCTCCCCTCTTGGCCAACGCTGACCATGCTGCCCAGCAGTGGCCGTCGCGCCGTCCAAGCGGTACACGCCAGTGAGGACTCGACCGGCCCCCCGCGAAGGCGGGACGACCGGCAACACCAGCCGTCGAGGCCTTACAAGCGCTGCGGTGCACCACAACGTTTTCACAGGTTCGGCTCATATCATGCGCGCCGCAGAGACGACGGCGTCTCTTTGGGGAGGGGTCAACCTCGTGCTGAAGATGTTGTTGCTGTGGGCAGTTCGGGCCGCTGTGGCCGGAACTGCGCTGGGCTGGGTGCCGGTCGCGGGTGGGATATCCGCCGCCGTGGGCAGCTTCGAACCCTCACCCGTGGTCTTCCGTAGTGGCAGGAAGATCAGGGGCTTCGTCATCGGCGGCGCACAGGCTGTCCCGTTCGCGGCTGGGGGCAGCGGCACTGCCCATGAGGTCGGGCGCACCATCGCAACGTCCGGGGCACAGTGCGCTGAACGGACGGGCTCGGCCGCGTGAGCGACGCGCGTGCGACTGATCAAGGATTGACGGTCAGTCAGAGTTTGATCGGTGCTCAGAAAAACGTGCACTTCGGAACCGGCCACGCAGGCGGTGACGTCCCCGCGGTCCACCGACCCGCGGACGCCCTCAAGGGTTCCGGTGCGGTCTGGCCGGTGCGACCGGCCGCCGCGCCACGGACGCTGCTGGACGTGCTGGACGCTACCGCCGAGCGCCTGCCGCAGGCCGCGGCGCTCGATGCAGGCGGAACTGTCCTGAACTACCGGAGGCTGCGCGCGATGGCCGGAGATCTGGCCGGCCGACTCGGGTCGGACGGTGTCGGCCCCGGCGATCGGGTGGGCGTGCGGGTGCCCTCCGGCACCGTGGACTTGTACGTGGCGATCCTTGGCATTTTGTGCGCGGGCGCCGCTTACGTGCCGGTCGACGTTGACGACCCCGACGAGCGAGCCGAGATGATCTGGGAGGACGCCGGGGTCTGCGCCATCATCGGCGAGGGCTGCTCCGTGGCCGAGGGGCCGAAGCCGCCCGGCGGGCGGCCGGGGACTCCAACGGTCACCGATGACGCCTGGATCATCTTCACCTCCGGAACCACCGGGCGGCCCAAGGGCGTCGCGGTCAGTCACCGTTCCGCGGCCGCCTTCGTGGACGCCGAGGCCCGGCTCTTCCTGCAGGATGCCCCGCTGGGGCCCGGCGACCGGGTGCTGGCCGGACTCTCGGTGGCGTTCGACGCTTCCTGTGAGGAGATGTGGCTTGCCTGGCGGCACGGCGCCTGTTTGGTGCCGGCGCCGCGGTCGCTGGTCAAGGCCGGCACCGATCTCGGCCCTTGGCTGGTGGAGCGCCGCATCACCGTCGTCTCGACCGTGCCCACCCTGGTCGCGCTGTGGCCCGCCGAGGCCCTCGACCGGGTCCGGCTGCTGATCGTCGGCGGTGAGGCGTGCCCCGCCGAATTGGTCGAGCGGCTCGACACTCCCGGCCGCGAGTTCTGGAACACCTATGGTCCCACCGAGACCACCGTCGTCGCCTGCGCCTCGCTGATGCGCGCCGGCCAACCCGTGCGCATCGGTGAACCGTTGGACGGCTGGGAGCTGGCCGTCGTCGACAAGGAGGGCAAGGCGGTCGCCTGGGGGGAGACGGGCGAGCTGCTGATCGGCGGTGTGGGCGCGGCCCGTTACCTCGACCCGGCCAAGGACGCCGAGAAGTACCGTCCGCACCCCGCCCTGGGCAGCGAGCGGATCTACCGCAGCGGCGACCTGGTGCGGGCCGAGCCCGAGGGCCTGGTCTTCGTCGGCCGCGCCGACGAGCAGGTCAAGCTGGGCGGGCGGCGCATCGAACTCGGCGAGGTCGATGCGGCCCTCCAGGCGCTGCCCGGCGTGCGTGCCGCTGCTTCCGCCGTGCAGAAGACCGCGGCGGGCGGTCAGGTGCTCGTCGGCTACCTGGTGCTGGAGCGGGCTGACGTCCCGTTCGACGAGGCCGCGGCCCGGGAGTTGCTGCTTGAGCGGCTGCCGCGGGCATTGGTGCCGGTCCTCGCGGTGGTCGGCGATCTGCCCACCCGGACCTCGGGCAAGGTGGACCGCAAGGCGCTGCCCTGGCCGCTGACCGGACGTGACGATCCAGCAGGCGGCGGTGCCGCGCTGGAGGGTACGGCCGGGTGGCTGGCCGAGCTGTGGCAGAACCTGCTGGGCGTCCCCGCAGGCGCCGAAAGCGACTTCTTCGCCCTCGGCGGCACCAGCCTCGCCGCGGCCCGGCTGGTCTCGATGCTCCGTGAACGGTTCCCCGGCGCCTCCGTGGCCGACCTCTATCACCAGCCTCGGCTGGCGGACCTCGCCGCCCACCTGGACAACGGCGCAGGTCAGGAAAACGAGAACCGCCAGGTCCGTCCGACCCCGCTGTGGGTCGGTCCGTACCAGGCGATCGTCATCACGGTCTTGTACTGCGTCACCGGAGTCCGTTGGGTGCTCGGCCTCGCGGCCGTCGACAACGTCATCGGTCCGCTGGCCTGGACGCCGCACACATCCTGGTGGCTGATCGCCGGCGGCTGGCTCGTCCTGTCCAGTCCCTTCGGCCGCTGTGTCATCGGCGCCCTGGGCGCCCGGCTGCTCACCGGCGGCCTGCGCCTGGGCTCCTACCCGCGCGGCGGTCTGGCGCACCTGCGGCTGTGGACCGCGGAGCGGCTGGTGGAGACCTTCAACGTGGCTGGTGTGCTAGGCACTCCGCTGGCCCGGCGTTACGCCCGCATGCTGGGCTGCAGGGTCGGCAAGGACGTGGAGCTGCACGCGATGCCGCCGGTCACCGGCTACGCGGTGTTCGGCGACGGGTGTGTGCTGGAGCCGGAGGTGGACGCGGCCGGATGGTGGCTGGACGGCGACGTCCTGCACCTGGGCAGCGTGCGCGTCGGCCCCGGGGCCAGGGCGGGCACCCGCAGCATGCTGATGCCGGGCACGGAGATCGGGGTGGGCGCTGAGATCATGCCGGGCAGCTGTGTGATGGGCCGTGTCCCGGCCCACGAGCGCTGGCACGGCACGCCCGCCCGGCGGGACGAGGGCGTACAGCCGGACGTCTGGCCCGCGCCGCGCTACCGGCGGTCCTGGTTCTGGGACTTGGCCTACACCGTCTCGCTGCCGTTATTGCAGGCGCTGCCCATCGCGACGGCTGTTCCCGCACTGCTGCTGGTGTACAAGCTGGTCGGGCACGACCCCACATACACCTACGTCGTCGAGCTGATACTGGCACTCACCGCGCCGCTGGCCCTGGGCACGATGGCCGTGTACGCGCTGATGGTCGCCGCTTTGGTGCGGCTGTTCTCCCGGTCGCTCAAGCCGGGGACGTACCCGGCGCACGGCCGGGTGGCGCTGTGCGTGTGGTTCGTCCACCAGCTGATGGACACCGTCAGGACCGACCTGTTCCCGCTGTACGCGAGCCTGCTCACGCCCACCTGGCTGCGCATGCTCGGGGCGAAGGTCGGCACGGGAGTGGAGGCCTCCACGGTCCTGGCGCTGCCGGGCCTGATGGAGATCGGCGACCACGCCTTCCTCGCCGACGACACGCTGGTCGCACCCTTCGAGGTGCGCGGAGGCTGGCTGCGGCTGGGACGCGCGAGCGTGGGACAGCGCTCGTTCGTGGGCAACTCCGGCATCGTCGGCCCCGAGCGGCAACTGGCGGCCGACACGCTGGTGGGCGTGCTGTCCGACGCACCCTCGAACACCGAGCCGGGCACCTCCTGGCTGGGCCGCCCCGGCTTCACCATCCAGCGTGTGTCGGAGGGCACGGACGACGCGGGCCGCACCTACGCGCCGCCGGCCCGGCTGAAGTGGGCACGAGGAATGGTGGAGTTCTGCCGCTTCCTGCCCGTGATCCTCGCCGTGACGCTGGGCGACGTGGTGATGATGGGGCTCCAGGCGGTGCTCAACTACTACGGCCTGGATGACTGTGCCCTCTGCGCCGGCCCGCTGCTGCTCGCCTGCGGTGTGACGGCCTGCCTGACCACCACGTTCGCCAAGTGGTTCCTGGTGGGGCGGTTCCGAGTGGGACAGCGCCCTCTGTGGAGTTCGTTCGTGTGGCGCAACGAGCTCTACGACATCTTCGTCGAGGAGCTGGCGATGCCGTGGCTCGGGCAGTCGCTGCTGGGCACTCCGTTCCTCAACATGTGGCTGCGCAGCCTGGGCGCGAAGATCGGCCGGGGCGTGTGGTGCGAAAGCCACTGGCTCCCGGAGACCGACCTGGTCAGGCTCAACGCCGGTGTCTCGGTCAACCGCGGAGTCGTGGTGCAGACCCACCTCTTCCACGACCGGCTGATGCGGATGGACGCCATCGACGTGGCCGCCGGAGCGACGCTCGGCCCCCACTCGATCGTCCTGCTCGGCTCGACCCTCGGCGAAGGCTCGGTGATCGGCCCCTCATCCCTGGTCATGCGCGGTGAATCCGTCCCGGCCGGAACGCGTTGGGTGGGCAACCCGGTGGCCCGCTGGTAGCACATGCTCCGTCCTCCTGCCGAACCCGGGCTTCACCCGACATGGCGAAGGGCCCGGACCGAACCTGAGGCGACCGGTCCGGGCTTTTCACTGGCTGGTTCTCGGGCGGGCCGGGGATTTCAGTGCTCGGCCGTGCATTGGTAGAGCGTCTGTCCCTGCGATCCGCCGGCCATTGTGGTCTGGCCTGATACCGCGGTGGTTGTGCCTGCGTAGTCCTTGGCCGGGACCTGAGAGCAGTTCGATTTCACCCAGTTGGTGATCTTCGCCGCCGGAGTGCTCGCATCGGAGGTGCCGCCGCCGAAGAACGCACCCATGCCGCTCTCACCGCCCACCAGCACGAAGTTGAGCTTGCCGGAGTTCACCAATTGCTGGAATGCCGGCAGGCTCGGGAACGGGACCTGTCCGGTGAAGCCGCCCATCGCCAGGACGTTGGCGCCGGTGTCGACGATGTAGGGGGAGGCCGTGCTCCAGCTGTTGGTCGCGAAGTCGTACTCGGAAGACCCCTTGTGCGCCGCGGTGTAGTCGAGCAACTGCTGCTGCTGGGCGTCGAGTTGAGTGGAGCTGCCACCGAACCCGCCGAAGCTTCTGCCGCCGCGCGAGGCGCCGTGGTCCGTCATCGCCGCGAACCGGCCGCCGCCGCTCCCGCCCCCGAAACCCGAAGACGGGCCGACGCTGCCCATCATCGACGTCATCGAACTGCTCGAGGCGAAGACCTGCGAGGCCCACGCGGCCGGGGCGACCAGCATCGAGACCAGGCCGACCAACAAGCCCACGATGGCCACGCGGCCCCTGCCCACCGGGCGCCGTCCGGGGCGGCCGACAGCGAGGGCGATGACCGAGCCCAGGCCCAGAACGATCGAGGCGGGCGCGAGCCAGGACTGGAAGGAGGGGAACTGCGACGAGATGTAGGCGCTCCAGACCGCAGTGGCACCCACCGCGACCGGCAGCGCCCAGGCACGCGGGCCGCCGGCCCGGTACGCCCGCCACATCAGGGCGACGCCGCCGCCCGCCAGCGCGGCGCACGGCACTGCGATCACGCCCATGTAGTACGTGTGGCCGCTTACGGCGCCCGCGCTGAACACCAGGAAGTACGTGACGAGCCAGACGCCCCAGAGCAGGAAACCCGCACGGATCTTGTCTGTACGTGGCGCGCGGCGGCGCCATACCAGGCCGCAGACGGTGGCGAGGGCTGCGAGCGGGTAGAGCCAGCCGGTCTGCGAGGCGAGCGCGGAGCCGAACATCTTGCCCCAGCCATTCTCGCCAGCACCGAAGCCGCCACCGGAGTGCGCCGCAGCGTTCATGTCGCCGTGTGCGCCGTCCGCCTGGCCGCCGCCGTACATCCCGCGGTGGTAACCGCCGAACGCGCCGCCCGCACCCGTCGTCCAGGAACCGCCGTAGCCGGAGCCGCTGTTGCCGGTGCGGTACTGGCCGCTTCCACCGCCAAGACCACCGCCAAGACCACCGCCAACGTGGCCGCCGCCGTACTGACCTGCGCCGAGCTGGCCGAAGTGGCCCTCACCACCGGCCGCCCCGAAGCCGCCGCGGTGGCCGCCGCCCTGAGTCGCACTGATACTGCCCGTGTCGCTGGCGTTCAGGCCGACCGAGGAGAAGCGGTTGAGGAAGTTGTAGCCGACGACCATGCTGAACGCGGAGTTGTTGGTCGTGCCGTCGATATAGGGACGGTCCTTGGCCGGGGTGAGGGCGACCGCGACCACCCAGACCGAAGACACCGCGACCGTCACCACTGCGGCGAGCAGGACGTGGACGATCCGCTTACGCAACGCAGCGGGCGCCGTGACCAGGTAGACCACCGCGAGCGCGGGCAGGACGGCCCAAGCCTCCAGCATCTTGGCCTGAAAACCAATGCCGACCCAGACTCCGGCCATGATCAGCGAACGTAGCCGGCCGCTGTGCGCCGCGCGCTGGGTGGCACCAGCCGCCAGCAGCACGCACAGCGTGAACATGGGATCTTCGGTCTGGGTACGGAACAGGCCGTCCGCGGCCGGGATGCACAGGAAAGCGCCGCTGGCGAGCAGTGCCGCGTTGACACCCATCCAGCGCCGCACGACACGGTAGAGGACAACAACGCTGGCGACACCCTCAAGGACCTGGGGGAGAGTCAGCGCCCATGAGTGGAATCCGAAGAGGCGCGCCGACAGCGCCTGCGGCCACAGGAATCCGGGCAGCTTGTCGATCGTGATCGAGTTAGCCGGGTCGAACGATCCGAAGAAGAAGGCCTTCCAACTCTCCGACATGCTCCGCACAGCGTCGGCGTAGAACGAGTGGAAAGGGCTGGTGGATATGCCCCATGCGTACAGCAACGCCGCAAGCATGACGATGACCAGCAATACGGGACGTACGTATGCAGGTTGGTCGTCCGGCGATTGCCACGGCGCACGGCGGGGCGGCCAGCCGGCGGGGGCTGTCGGGGTCAGCACAGTCGTCACCATGTCCAGCAGTCTCCATGACGCCAGGCAGCGGGCACGCCACAGGAGCCGGAACACAGAAATTTCTCACACAATCGTGCAGAAGTTCTTAGTCGGCATGACTGATCCTTTGGGATGTGTTTGCCGACTGAATGACTAACCGGCCCCGGCCGACCGCCCCTCCGCGAGTCCGCCCCAGGGACGTTTCAAAGCCTTTTGATCACGGTGTTGTCCGGTCCGGAAGCGGGCGATGACGGCGTGGCCGGGAGCCGTATTCGCCGTGCTCATGCGATAGGCCGCGTCCTCGCGGCACCGGCGGTCGATCTGGCGGGAGGAGCGTTCGCCCTGGCAGGGGGCGTAGAGCAGCAGAGCAAGAACCGCAAGCCTGCATCAGCATGGGATGCGGTGGGAGCGGCCGGCCAGCCTCCGTGCGCGTCAGGCTGGGCAAGGGGCGGGTGTCCCCCTCGCGCGCTGATCGTCTGTGCACCCGGCGCCCGCCGGGATCGGCCGCGCCGCCGCCCAGGCGCGCGCGGATCACGTGCTGTGCCCCGGTTTCCATGTGTGTCCCGCGGGCAGAGGGCTGGCAGGGGGATACAGAGCGCGCTGGTGATGCCTTATGCCGAACCGGATGAACTGGCGGCGGGTGCTGATCACGGGGGCCGCTGCCGCGGTCGCGATGACGCCCGCGGGTGCGGTGGGCGCGCACGCCGCGGCCCCAAGGCCCGCGCCCAACTGCCTCGTGACCAAGTGCGTCGCGCTGAGCTTCGACGACGGCCCTTCTCGGTACACCCCGCAGCTGCTCGGCACCCTTGAGGCACGGCACGCGGTGGCCACATTCTTCCTCATCGGGCCGCACGCCCTTGCCTACCGGCAGGACGTGCTGCGCGAGTACCGGGACGGCGATGCGATCGGGGATCACACCGTCCACCACCCGGACCTCACCAAGATCTCCTCGGCGCGGGTCAGCTACGAGATCAACACCGCCGCCCAGCAGATCGCGTCGATCACCGGGCACCGGCCGACGATGCTCAGGCCTCCGTACGGCGCATGGAACGCCAGGGTGCGGTCGCTGGCCGGGAAGGCGGGGCTGTCGGTGATCATGTGGAACGTCGACCCGCAGGACTGGAAGTACCACAACACCCCGCTCATCGAGCGGCGCGTGCTCGCCGCAGTGCGGCCGGGCGCGATCATCGAGATGCACGACACGTACGCGACCACCCCTCCGGCCATTCCGCAGATCCTCACCACCCTCAAGGCCCGCGGCTACAGCCTGGTCACCCTGCCACAGCTGTTCGCGAAGACCGGCGGCATGAAGCCGGGCGTGGTGTACCACCACGGACCCTGATCAACTCCCGCATCACCGCGTGCGCCTCGGGGTGCGGCCCGAGCAGCTGGCACCAGCAGGCGGCGCGACCGATCGAGCAGGACGAGGGCGATCACGGCTGCTGGCTGAGCCGGCGCGCGACGGCCGCGCCACCCACGCAGCCCTGGCCGCGCCCACCGGCCGGCATGAGGCAACGTCCGTTCGACCGGGGGTCTACCCACGGTCGCCCCCGCCGAGCAGCATCACCTGCTACCTGACGGACGCCGAGTGGGAACTGGACCAGCTCGATCGCTCTGGTGAGTTCATCGGATCCAGCACATGGCGCCGGTCTCGCGCCGTCAGAGCAGGCCGCACACCGGAGGCCGCGAGGCAATCCCAAGCCGTTCGGATGCTGTGTGAGGAGATCGGTTGGGTGGCCAGCGCTCATGTGTGGTGGGCTTGGCTGCGGCGCCGCGGGACGGGTGGGGGTGGGGTGCCGGGACGCAGCGGCAGGGCGATGAGGAGCCCGACGATGAAGCCGATTACGTGGGCGATGTAGGCCACTGCTTCTGCCCCTGTCGCGACGCCGTTGCCGGTGGAGTAGAGCGCCTGCAGGACGAACCACATGCCCAAGATCAGCCAGGCGGGCAGCCGCAGCGGGATGAAGAACAGGAACGGCACCAGGCTCCACACCCGGGCCCTGGGGTAGAGCACCAGGTAGGCGCCGAGGACGCCGGCGATCGCTCCGGATGCCCCGACCAGGGGTTGTGTGGAGGCGGGGTCGGTCAGGGCGAAGCCGTATCCGGCGGCGTATCCGCAGACGAGGTAGAACAGCAGGTAGCGCAGTCGTCCCATGCGGTCTTCGATGTTGTTGCCGAAGATCCACAAGAAGAGCATGTTGCCGAGCAGGTGCAGCCAGCTGCCGTGGACGAACATCGCGGTCAGCACCGACAGGGCGGGAGGCTTGCCGTAAGGGCGTGGCCCGAGCAGGCAGCCTACGCCGTGCGGGCCGATGCCGACCTGGCCGACGGGGACGAGGCCGGGTGGCCGGTTGAGGATCAGTTCGCGGGGCACGGCACCCCAGTGCTCGACGAATGCCTGCAGCTGGCACAGTTGGCTGGCCGTGACGTTGCCCGCCAGGGTGTGTGCGGCGGCGGGCATGCGCAGGAAAACCACGACGTTCGCCGCGATCAGCCCGTACGTGATCCACGGTGTGCGGCGCACCGGATTGACGTCATGGACGGGTATGACCACACAGGGACACTGCCCGCGGACGGGCAGACCATCCCAGCAAGCGGATGTGTCAGAGCCGAAAAGGTTGTGTGCGCCTGATTCGAACGCGTGATCACCGTGCGACCCGCGCCAACCGGAGCCCCTTGGGCCGCCCTGTCTCCTACTCGCAGCACACGCCTCTGCGGTTGCGCAGTTTCACCGGACGGCGCAGTGTGGTGGGGGGTGCCGTACTCACCGGTAAGTCAACCAGCTTGGGGCCGCTTCCGTGGTGGAGAGCGTGGTGGAGAGGGAGTGCAGGCTCAGGGGCGTGATCCCGGGAAGCTTTGTGGCGCCGGGCAATGAGGCGGGGCATTCGAGCGTCAAGCGTGCGGCATATCAACTGTTCGAGAAAGCAGGAGGCTTGGCCATGGGTATGCCCATCCCTACGCCCGCGTTGTTGATCGTTTCTGACAGAAATGACGGCAGCATGGCGCGCTATGCAACTCGGGATGGCGACGTAGTACAGGAAGACTTCACTAAAGGCACCTATCAGGGGTGGTATTTCGCGCCGTCTGACAACGGCGATAATGTTTTTAGGATTCAGCAGCCTTCAGCGGAAACCACCAATGCGATGACCCTGAGCCTGGACCTGGGCGCTGGCGGCTTGGCTCCCCATACCCCACTCGTTGTCAGTGTGGACGACCCTAATTCCGCCAGTCAGCTGTGGGCCCTGACGGAGAATCCAGGGCGGCCCGGGGTTTTTCGCATCGGACCCAACGAGGCGGTCCCCGGGACGCTCGCGATGGACGTGAGGGGAGGAGGGAATCATCCGGGCACCCAGGTTCAACTCTTCCCACCGCAGCCCCATTCGCGTCAACTAATCAGGAATGGCAGCTCAGGGTCATCCTCTGAAGGCGGCGATCCACGCCATCATCTGGTCGAACTTCGCCCACCAGCGGGCAGGGCTTGCGCTGTGACCTGCTGCGGCCACCGCCTGTCCGGTTTGGTGGGCGTCATGCCCGGTGATTCCCAAGCTCCTGAGGCTGGACTCACTCATCCGGCGGCTTTGGCAATGACCCGGTCCATCTCTTCTCGGCTGAAAGCCCTCAGGGTCGTGGTGCGGACGTTGCCTATCCCGCCGATCTGCAGGAGAGCCGCAGTGGCGGCTTCATCGTCGGGTGCCTCAACGATGATCACTATGTCGTATGGTCCGACAGTCCAGTAAATATTCACGAGCTTCGCCCCGAACTTCCCCAGCGCTGCGGCGAACGCGTCGGCACGCTTTGCGGTGTCCCTATACGTCCGGATCCCCTGATCAGTCCAGTTCGTCAGCGCAACGTAGGTCGGCATGCTCTTCCACCTCCAAGAAGCGAGACGTAGTGAAACCACCCTAGATTCGGTCACAGCATCTCGCACCTGCACAACTTGGAACCGGTTGGCTGCACCACGGCCGCGGCTGAGGAGCAACCGCGCCTGACGGTCCAACCGCGACCGCACTCGACCGCCGGCAACTCCAGCCAGCCGACCGACCAGCTGAGCAGACCTGGAGAACCGTTCCGCCGTTAGCCCGCCTCGAGATGGTCACTCATCGAGTCACGTACGCTGCGGGCGCTTCGAGTATCCGGCGTGTGTCGGGGTCGGGCCATGAATAGGCGTATTCAGACTCAGATAGCCGCTTCGCGCACTCGATGGGTCTGCCTGTCAGACAGTGGAGTACCACCGAGAAAACGACGGCGTGGAGATCGGGCGAATCTGCTACGGTCGCCTCCATGAAGCGCGCTGGTATGACGACGACGCCGGAGAGTGTCCCGGCGCGCTGACAGCTGTTGTGAGTCCGAAGCCCCGGGGCGAGCGCCCCGGGGCTTCGGCTTGCGGTCACTCGTCCCAGCACCCGCGAGGAGACCGCCATGCATGACCACCGCAAGCTCGGCCGTGAGCTGGGCCTGTTCGACACCGACCCGCTGATCGGCGCCGGGCTGCCCTACTGGCTGCCTGACGGCGCGGCCGTGCGGCACAGCCTGGAGGAGTACATCCGCGACCAAGAGCGGCGGGCTGGCTACTGGCATGTGTACTCGCCGGTGCTCGGCAAGCGGGACCTGTACGAGATCTCCGGGCACTGGTCGCACTACAGCGACGACATGTTCCCGCCCATGGATCTGGGCGGTGAGCAGGTCGTGCTGCGGCCGAGCCTGTGCCCCCATCACGCGGTGATCTACCGCTCCCGCTCCCACAGTTATCGAGAGCTGCCCCTGCGGATGGCCGAGCTGGGCGGCATGTACCGCTCGGAGCCGTCCGGCGTGCTGGGCGGGCTGACCCGCGTGCGGGCCATCCAGCTCAACGATGCTCACATCTTCTGCACCCTGGACCAGGTCGCCGGCGAGGCGCAGGCCGCCCTGGAGATGATCCGCAGGGCGTACCAGGCGCTGGGCATCACCCCGGCCCGCTACCGGCTCTCGCTGCCCGGACCGGGCGGCAAGTACGTGGCCGCCCCCGAGATGTGGCGGCGGTCCGTCGCCCTGCTGACCCAGATCCTGGACCGCTGCGGCTTGCCGTACGAGGCGGCCGAGGGCGAGGCAGCGTTCTACGGGCCCAAGATCGACGTCCAGATCAGTGACAGCGTCGGCCGGGAGTCGACCCTGTCCACCGTCCAGGTCGACTTCCACCAACCCGAGCGGTTCGGCCTGCACTACATCGGTGCCGACGGCGCCAAGCACCGCCCGGTCATGGTCCACCGCAGCATCATCGGCAGCGTGGAGCGGGCCGTCGCCCACCTGATCGAGCAGCACGGCGGCGCCTTCCCCGCCTGGCTGGCGCCCACCCAGCTCGTGATCCTCCCGGTGTCCGACGCCGAGGTGGACCAAGCCGCACGGCTCGCCGAGCGATGCGCCGACCAAGGGCTGCGGACCGATCTCGCCGGGCCGGAGCACGGCACTTTGGGCGCCCGCATCCGGGCCGCCCGGCTCGTGCCCTACCAGGCGGTGATCGGTGCCAAGGAGGCCGCCGACGACCAGGTCGCCCTGCGACTGCGCGACGGACGTCGCCTGAACGCCCTCGCCGCCTCCGAGGTGTTGAACCGCATCAGCGCTCTCGTCGACGCTCACCGTATCGAACTGTGGGACACCGATACCGGGGCATGAAACATACGACGGCCACCTAGGCAGGGTCGGCCTGGGCGGAGAGGTGCTCGGCCGGGACGGTCGTCGACAGCTGGGCTCGGCCGAACAACAGCGCGTATCCCGGGGGAAGTCGGCGCACCATGCGGTCGACGAGCTCGTCCCCGGCGAGTTCGGCGACGACGCTCAGCACCGAGCCGGCGTCCCAACGCGCAATGGCCGGGGTCGTGTTCTCGATTCCGTCGATTCCGTCGACCCCGGCGGCGACGCTGTCGACGAACTGCGCCGCGGTCAACGGCCTGACCGCGGCCTTCTGCCCCAGCAACAGGCCCGCCGCCTCGGTCGGCAGGCGTCGGGACAGCATGATGCGTTCCGTCCCCGTCAGCTGTCCGCCGAGGGCGGACAGCACGATCCGGATGATGCGCTCGGCCTTGCGGGTGGTGGTGTACTGCCCGCGCTCGCGCACCTGGCCGACGAGATCGCTCCACCGCATGGCTTGTTTCTCTCCCTCCCTGACGTGGGGTCCAGCGATGCCCATGCGCAGATCTATATAGATCACTTTAAGGAAAGTTGACAACCCCCGGCTCAGGGGTGTCGGCCAGGCGTCCCGCGCAGTCGTCAGTCGCCAGCCGACGCGGTGCCCGACCCGGTCATCGCCGCTTCCGGACCGCCTTCGCGGGCACGGCTCATCTGGCATGAGATGTAAAGGAGTTGGCTGGAGAGTCGTTACCGATGGATGTGGAGGAGGGGCGCGGGCGGAGTGGGGGTACGGTGTGCGGCAGCCGATCGCCATTCGCTCGATCGCGGACCATCAAGGGGGTTGTCCATGTCACACCGTCGAACGCGCCGCCGTCGCAGACTGCTTGCCAAAGCCGTCGGTACGGCGGGCGCGCTGGCCGTCGCCCTGAGTGCGGGGATAACGCCTGCGACGGCCGCCGGGAAGGCGCCCGGCAAGCCCACGCCCACGGCCACTGGATTCTCGCCCGACGAGGACGCGCCCTGGGCACCCACCGCCGACGAGCCGCGGTTGCCGAACGCGCCCGCCCACTCGGCCGCCACGCCCGGCCGCGTGGGGGACGATTCCCTCCAGCTCAACCTGCCCGCGCTGACCGGGCGTTACCCGGTGGGGACGATCAACCTCCACCTCGTCGACAAATCCCGCACGGACCCGTACGTGCCCGGCAACAAGCCGCGTGAGCTGATGGTCTCGGTCTGGTATCCGGCCGCCTCCGCCTCCGGCCACGCGCAGGCACCGTGGATGCAGTCGATCGCAGGGGACCACTTCCTCGCCTCCCGCGGCCTGTCCCCGTGGCAGGTCTCCCTGCCGCAGACCGCGGGGCGCACCGGCGCCCCGGTGGACACCGAGCTCGGAAGGCTGCCCGTCCTGCTGTACTCGACCGGGCTGCACTCGGACCGCGCGATGGGCACAGCCCTCGTCGAGGACCTCGCCAGCCGCGGCTACCTCGTCATAGCCGTCGACCACACCCACGACGCCAACGAGGTGCAGTTTCCCGGCGGGCGACTCGAGGTCGACACCATGCCGTCCGGTGCCCACTCCGCCGACACGCTCAACGTGCGGGCGGCGGACATCCACTTCGTCATCAACCAACTCGCCACGATAGCCAAGGGCGGCAACCCTGACGTGGACCACGCCACGCTCCCTGCCGGACTCTCGGGCGCCGTGGACATGTCCCGCATCGGGATGTTCGGCTGGTCGCTGGGCGGCGCGGCGGTGGCGACCTCCATGCAGCTCGACCCCCGCATCGCCGCCGGCGCCAACCTGGACGGCCAGTTCTTCGGGTCGGCGACCAGCAAGAACCTGGGCCGCCCCTTCATGTTGTTCAGCTCGGGCAGCCACAACCGCAACGACGACTCGTCGTGGCGCACGTTCTGGTCGCACCTGACGGGCTACCGACTCGACATCCAGCTCAAGGGCTCGGCGCACCTGTCGTTCAGCGACAACGAGGCGATGGTGCCCCAGGAGGCGGGCGTGCTGGGGCTCTCCCGGGCCCAGCTTCGGCAGGAGTTCGGCACGATCGACCCGAACCGGGCGATCTACATCGAGCGCGTGTACCTGGCGGCCTTCTTCGACCAGGAGCTGCGCCACCAGCACAGCACCCTGCTCGACGGGCCGGCCAAGCAGTACCCGGAGATCTCGTTCGTCCGCTGACGGGATGGAACGCCAAGCGCGCGCCCGGCCGGACGTACGCGAACGGGTCGGCCCCGCACCCGGGGCCGGCCCAGCGCAGGGATTCCATGATCCTTAGCAGTCCGTAGTAATCCGTAGTAATCCGTAGGCGCAGGGCATGAACGCCGGCTCGCCCATGCGCGGACCCGTCTCCCGACCGGCTGATCCGTTGGTGGCCGTTTTGAGGTCGGATTGGGATCGGTTGACCTTCGCTGAGACAGCACCCATCCGGGTGCGGCACCGATCGGGGTCTCTCCTCAGACGACCGGTTCGCCGATGCCCAGCATGTTTCCCTCGCTGTCACGGAACCAGGCACCGCGTTCGCCCCGTGCGCCCTTGCTCGGGTAGTTCCCTTCGATCTCGGCGATCCCGTTCCTCGTTCGAAACCCAGGTACGTCGACCTCTTCGAACACGACGCCCCGCCGTTTGAGTTCCGACACAACTGCCTTGAGGTCGTCGACCTCCCAGGCCATCTGAGTGAAAGTGCCGGGAGAGACTCCCGTCGACCGGAACAGTACGAACTCCGCGCCTCCGCACCGGTACAGCAGCCCGCCGGGCCGTTCATCGACGGGTTCCAGAGCGAGCTGCTCGGAGTAGAAGCGCCGCGCCCGGTCCAGGTCCTGGGCCGGAAGCCTGGTCGCCACGCGTGCCAGGGCCAGAGCGTTCCCGTCGTCTGCGTTCCTGTCGTCTGCGTTCATGTCTCCACTGTGCGGTGAGTCGTGGCCGCAGGAGTGGAGGCGACGAGCGTGTGCACGGCGGCTTCACTGAAAGAGTGAGTTTCACAGTTGCCGACGCTGCCTGCCCACGAGCGCGCCACCCGCCCAAGTCCGGGCACCGACCGCGGTGAAGCCGCGCAAGAAGGCCTCGACGAGCCCGCGGCGCGGCGCCAGACGCTTCAGCATCACCTCGCCCCGCACCGGCATCAACTCCGCCGCGGTGCCGACAATCCGGTTCGGGATCGCCGGCGTGTGCACCACCAGCGCAAGGTGATCCGGTGCGACCGAGACGAAGGCCAGGCAGACCCCGCCTGGCTCGTCGCCCCACAGCACCGCCCGTAGGCGCGTCTCGGGCTCCGGGCGGGCGAGCGCCGCGACGGCCTGAGCCAGGCGCCTCGAGGCGTCGTTGATCCCGGCCGCCCGGTAAGCGCGCCGCTGCGGACCCTCGCCCAAGGCGAGCTCGCACCAGCCCGCCGTGAAGTGGAACGCCGCCGCTTCACTCATGTCCCGGATCTCTCCCTGGCCACGAGTGCGGGAGCTCAGCGGCGGGGGCGCGGTTCCTCGGCGGGCACGTCAGGACTCAGTGAGAATTCACCTCCAAGCGCTCGACGTGCTGCGGCAACGAACTCCCCGGTAGTGGCACCTCGAACACGGAGCGCTTGCGCCCGGGCCGATGGGTCGAGGTCAACTACGCAGTCCTCGGTGTCCGGATGAGAGTTCACGACGCGCGCGTGCTGGTGGAACTCGTTCCCTATGCCGCGCACTACCGCAGCTCCCCGCTCTGCGACGTCTTCCGGTCCCACCAACCGCACCCGGATGTAAGCCTCATCCAACGCCCGGCGCGCAGCGAACCCCGATCCGCCGTGCTGTGACTCAGCCGGCAGCCGGGCCAACCACCTCTCGTCCAGCACCCGGTAGGCAGCATCAGCATGAGACAGGAACCGCTCATACGCCTCGCGGCGCATCTGCCTGTGGTCGGTCGCACGCTGCTCGGCGCGTTCCTCACGAGCGAGCAATGCCTGATGTCGTAGTTGCTTATTGGCCGTCCAGGCCGAGACCGAACCCGCCAGCCCTGCAGCGGTCAGCGTTGACAGGGAGGTGATCAGGGCAACCGCGACCGTGTCATTCACGGCGGTCATTGTCTCGCAAGGGTGGTTCGCCTCGCCGCGGATGCCGGACGGCACGGCACGGTTGCGACGCCACTCGCGCCACTCGCGCCACCCACGTTGCCCAGGCACGGGCGGCGGGCAGGCTGCTGGTGAGAGTGGTCAGCCGCGTCAGGGCGAGCCGCCCGCGCGGCGGTAACCGCGCTTGTCTGCCTTCGCCGTTGGCGGTCTCGGTGTGCGCGCCCGACTCTCCCTGACCGGTCTCGCGTTCATCGGCATAGCCGCAGCACTGATCCGCCATGGCCGACGCATCCCTCGCAGGCCCAGCGTCTACGGTTCTTCAGCCTTACACCAGCGACCGGTACCAGCCGGACCGGAGCACGATGGTGGGATGAACACATGACGATATGGGACACGTGTGCCGTCTTCGTGGCGGGCACAGGGGCTGGAACGATCAATGCTGTCGTCGGCTCCGGGACGCTCCTCACCTTTCCGGTACTGCTTGCCGTGGGCGTGCCGCCCGTTGCCGCCAATGTCTCCAACACCCTCGGCCTGGTGCCGGGGTCGGTCAGCGCCGTCGTCGGCTATCGCCGTGAACTTGCGGGCCTGCGCACGCTGCTGCTCCGGCTGGGTGTGGCCGCCTTGACCGGTGGCGTCGTCGGCGCGGCCCTGCTGCTGACCCTGCCCGCGGGGATCTTCGCAACGGTCGTTCCGGTGTTCATCGCGATGGCGCTGGTCCTGGTGATGCTTCAGCCGCGCCTCGCACGCAGAGTCGCCGCGCGGCCCGGTGGTGCGGCAGGGGCGCGCACGAGCGCGATCCTCAGCGCCGGGGTGTTCACCACCGGAGTGTACGGGGGGTACTTCGGCGCCGCGCAGGGTGTGCTGCTGCTCGGACTGCTCGGTGCGGTCCTGCACGAGGATCTCCAGCGGATCAACGCTGTCAAGAACGTCCTGGCCCTGCTGGTCAACGCTGTTGCGGCCGTGGTCTTCCTCTTCGTGGCCCACTTCGACTGGTCGGCGGTGCTTCTGATCGCCGCCGGTTCTGTCATCGGTGGCCAGGCGGGGGCTCGTCTGGGCCGCAGGCTGTCGTCCACCGTGCTGCGGGCAGTGATCGTCGTGGTGGGCCTGGTGGCGATCGGCCAGCTGCTGGCCGGTTGAGCGATCATTCGCCTGACGCTGGTGATGCTCCTGCGAGGTCCGCGGGCGGGGCCAGATCGGCCAGGGTGAACAGCAGATCAGGCCCTGGCCACCCGCAGCGTCCCGCTCCCCGGCCCGGCTCGGCCCGGCAGGCGATCATGTCCGACGTGCGGTCGTGCTCGGTCATGGCGTCGATGCCGCGGTGGCGCAGTGCGGGGTGGCGGGTGAGTTCGACGGCGACATGGGCGAGCAGGACGCGGGCGCGGGTCTCGGCGATACCGGCAACGGGGTGGGCGTGGCTGGAGGTCGGTCGTGGTCACCCGGAGGATGTCGTCGACCTCGCCGCGCAGCCGGGGGTAGTCCGGCCGGGTCGTCCGCCGGGCGGCTGACCGCCAAGCGGACGCCGGCTGCGCACACGGACCTGTGACTTCGGCCGTCGCCCGGATCCTACTGGCGGCGGCTCCACGTGACCGTCATCCTCTGACAGGCCCCCGCGGTCGGGCGGGTCGCTCTGCCTATGGTACTGCTATGTGCTTGTCAAGCAGGCTGGCCTATTGTTCGCCTGATCGTGTGGCGTGGCGCGGATATCGACATGGGCAGACTCTTCACAGCAATACAGACAAACCATCAAATCCCATCGCATGTATCTGTATTGCGGGAAGAAGGCGTCATGATGAATCGTCACTCCATCGGTAGGGCGGCCGCCGCGGTCCTGCTCACCGGCGGTGTCGCCGCCGGTGTGGTAGCGGGGGCCGTCGGCGCGCAGGCTGACTCCGCCCAGCCCTATGCGGCGGTGCAGGGGAGCGTGGTGACCCCCGCTCCGCTGAACGTCCGCTATGGCCCCGGGACCGACCACTGGATCAGCAGCTCGCTCGGCAACGGCACAAGCATCTGGATCGCGTGCAAGTCGGAGGGCACCAACATCGGAGGAAACAACCGCTGGTATCAGCTGACCAACAACCAGGGTTGGGTCTCCGCCCACTATGTCAATACCAACGGCTACGTCCCGTGGTGCGACAGCCAGGGCTGACACAGGCCAGGGCTGACGCAAGCCAGCGCAGAAACGTTCGCCCCGCCCGGGTCGGCTCCGGGCGGGGCGCGCCTGTCGCGTTGCCCGGCGCTACACGGCGGAGGGGGCGTCGTCGGTGCCGCCGCTCTGCCGACGGCGCAGCCGCTCCTCCAGCGAGTGCAGGAATGCGAGGTTGTCGTCCGGCGGAATCCAGTGGGCCGGTTCGTCGATGGGATCTTCCCGAACGTGCAGGCCCGCGCCCCCGCCTGCCGCATCAGCGCGCGGGCGGCCGGCGGCGAACCAGGCGAGCGGACCGGCCAGCACCATTCCGAAGGCCGCGATGAACACGAGCCACACGGCCTTGGGTAGCTGCCGTACCTGGTGCCGAGGCGTGGCAAGGCAGTCGACGAGCGCGCACGCCCAGACCGCCATGCTCGCCACGACCAGTAGATACCGAGCCATCAGCGGACGTCCCCCGGCCGTATCCGTGCGCGAGAGGGCGGTCTGGCAGGGCGTTTCACTGGAGGACTCCTTCTGCCGGAGGCATGAGGGTGGCCCTGAACTGGATCATAGGATGCTCAATACGTCGAAGACGGGGTGAGGTGCCGATGGGTTCCCGACTTTAGAAGACTTCTTGGCCAATCCCAAGATGCGGGACCAGACCCGCTGCCGGGTCAGCCTCGGGACCGGTCCGCCCGGGCAGCGGTTGCCGGGGAGTCAGCGGGGCTGCGTCGCCCGCGGAGCAGTAGCAGCCTCCGTCCCGGGCGTTCCACTCCCGCGTACAGCAGCCAGGACAAGGCGAGGGATGCGGCCAGCGCGGCAGCGGTGGCGCCGAGCGCGGACAGGACCGGCAGGCGCGGGGAGTACGCGTGGAACAGGCGCTCGCCGAAGCGGATCGCCAGCAGGTGGATCATGTAGAAGGCGAAGGACAGCTCGCCGAGCCGCACGAGCACGGGGCGTCGCCACAGCGACGCGGCGCCGGTGAGGTCGGCGCGGGCGGCAGCCGGGATCAGCAGGGCGAAGCCGAGCAGCGGGCCGACGGCATGGTGGTCGCCGCCGAGCTCGGGTGCGAGGAAGTATCCGACGACTGTGATCGCCAGCGACGTCTTCAGGCCCGGACCGCGCCAGCGGTCGAGGAGCATCAGGCGGGCGAGAGCAACGCCCAGGACGAATTCGGGCAGTCGGGCCGGCGGATAGTAGTAGTCGTTCCAGCCGAGGCCGAACTGCGTGTTGACGAAGGGCATGAACACGGCGGCCAGCGCGCTGAGGCCGGCGATCGCCGCGGCGGCTCGTGCGGAGCTGTGGCGCAGCAGAAAGGCAATGAGCGGGAAGAGCGCGTAGAAGAAGGCCTCGCACGCCAGTGACCAGCTGACCGGGTTGAGCGTCTCGCGCCAGGAGTACGTCCAGGAGTGGACCAGCAGCAGGTTGGCGACCGTCTCCTGCCCGGTCGGTTTCATGTACGGCATGACGGTGTACGCCATCAGCAGCGCGAGACCGGCAGTGACCAGGTGGACCGGGTAGATGCGGGCGATCCGCCGCCTCCAGAAGCGGGTGGCCCGGTCCTGTGGTCTGGCCGACCACATCAGGATGAAGCCGGACAGGATGAAGAAGAACGACACTCCGGTGTCGCCCGAAGCGAAAGCCCACGACGCCACCTTGCCGCCCCTGCCGCCGAAATAACCGGCAAGGTCGATGTGCAGGCCGAAGACGAGCAGCGCCGCCAGCCATCGCAACCCGGTCAGCGACGGCAGCGGCGGCCGCGATCCACCGTGACCACCCGGCTCCGTCCGCTCGGCACGCACCGGCCCCGTGGCGTGGCCTGGCGCCCCGGCTGCCGCGGGCGCGCTCATGAAGACATCCGCCGAGCGGAGCCACACAACGCCGTCAAGGCCATCGCCGTGCGTGCAATGGGCGGTATGTCGGTATCTGCACTCATAAGCGGTGATCTCGGTAGGCGATATGGACTTGGGTGGCCCCATGGCGAGGCCGGCCCCGCCCCCGCGGCGTGCGGAGGGGCGCCTGGCAACGGTGCACGAGTTCACTCCTCAGGGCAAACCCGCAGCATCCCGCTCAGGGGATTCTCCCGTGCGGTGGCTCAAGCGGGACGACCACCCGGCGGGCGGAGCGAAGGGCGCGAGCGCGGCGCCGATGGTGTGGATGCCATGGGTGTGCGCCATTCGGGTGAACTCGCGGAGTCCGGCGATCAGCGGCCCCGACCCGCCGAGGGGAGGGGCGTTCGGCTCCCACGACGAGCTCGGCGAGGATGTCGCCCGCCGAGGCGGCGCCGGTGATGAGGTCAAGTGCCTCGCCCGTCCACCGGGTGGCGCGACGCACGTTCACGACGGGGGTTACGAGGCTTGCGCTCGCGCGGTCGAGGATCGCCTGGCGCAGCGACTCCGTGTCCACATCGAGCTCCGACAGGACCTGGATCGCGACGCCTTCGCCCTCCGCGAGCAGGCCGAGCAGAATGTGCTCGATGTCGATGCGCGGCTCCCGAGCGCGGCAGCATGACGTAGCGTCAGTTCCAGTGCCTTCTTGGCACGGCCCGGGCGCGTCGGCCGCTTCCCGAGGCCGACCTACACGCCGCGCTCGGGCTGCCTGCGTCACCGCGCTCGCCCTGGTCAGTGTGGCGCCGTTGCCTGTTCCGCCCAGATCGTCTTGCGGGTGGGGGTGTAGCGGGTGCTGCCGTCGGGCAGGTCCGTCTCGGTCGCCTCGAAGGACAGGCCGCCCAGGCCGAGCGGTGGACCGATCGGAACATCGAGGAGCCGGGCCGGGTGACCCGGGCGGGAACCGGCGGGATGGCCCGCGCAGGCGACGCGGATCGGGGCGGAGACCGGGTCGTACCCCGCATACAGGCAGCTGGTGCCCACCTCGGTGACCGGCTCACCGGCCGCCTGCTGCACTTCGGCCGCCCGGCCGACGATGGAGGTCGATGTGCGCCAGCACCTCGTCCGGGGGCAGGTCCATGCCGGCCAAGGTGCGAATCACCGTACGCAGCCGTCCCACACGGGCGATGGCGTCGATGCCGCGTTCGGTCACGTCGCCGACCACCAGGGCCAGACGGGCGCTGGACAGGGTATGACGTCGAACCAGTCGCCGCCGATCCCGGCCGGGCCGCGCGCCGCAAGGTAGCGGGAGGCGCACTCCTCCACCCATCGTGCACACCGCCTCCCGGCTGCGCACGACAGGCGCACCCCCGCCGTCGGAGCGGCTCGCCGGTATCGCGCGCACGTGCGGCGACCACGACCCGGAGGTGCTGGTGAACCGCCTGCTCGCCGACGTACGAGAGTACGCCGGACCCCGGGCGCGCGACGATGCGGCCGTGCTTGCGGTGCGCAGGGAGGACGGCCTCGCAGACGTCAGATCACATCGGCGAGCTCCTTGAGCAGCCGGCGCTTGGGGCGGGCACCGACGACGGACATCACCGGCTCGCCGCCACGGAAGACCATCAGCGTCGGCATCGACAGGACTCCGTATGCGGCCTGAGTGCCGGGATTGGTGTCCACATCGAGTCGGACCACCTTCAGGCGGCCGGCCTCCTCCTGCGCGATCTCCGCGAGCACGGGCGTGATCATCCGGCACGGGCCGCACCACGCGGCGGTGAAGTCCACGAGCACCGGAAGCTCCGCCTCCAGGACTTCTGTGGTGAAGGTCGCGTCCGTGACCCGGGGAAGCTGGTTTTGGCGTGTTCCTGCCAACATCTGGCGCATGATGATGCTCCTCTGCTTGTCCTCTGCGCAAGTCTCAGGGTTCGTGCGGCACAAGCTCGCACCGCGGCTCGGGGCCGCCCGGCACGCCGGCCTCGGCTTCGAGCTCCGCCTGGGCCAGCCGGGCGCCGATGCGCTCCCGCACCTGTTGAAGCTGCGCGATGCAGTCGTCGAGTTCGGCCAGCTTGCGCCGGTAGACGTCGAGCGAGGCGGGGCACGAGTCGCCCTCGGGGTGGCCGGTGCGCAGGCACTCCACGAAGGGCCTGGTCTCCTCCAGCTCGAAGCCGAAGTCCTGCAGCGTCTTGATCTGCCGCAGCAGACGCAGATCGTCCTCGTCGTAGGAGCGGTAGCCGTTTCCAGTGCGGCGGGAGGTCAGCAGGCCGCGGGCCTCGTAGTACCGCAGCGCGCGGGTGGTCGTACCCGCCCGTTCGGCAAGCTCGCCGATCCGCATGTCCCACCCCTTCCGTGCCGCTCCGCTTCGACACCCATGACGGTAGACCTTGACCTGGGCGTCAAGGCCAGCGGCTATCGGCGGAAGGACTCAGCGGTCGGTGAGGCGGCGGCTCAGTACGTCCACGTAGTCGCTGTAGGCGGCCGCGACGTCTTCGAGGTCGACCATCTGCGGGAGGTCGATGAGCGGCTGCCGCTCGGCGAGGAAGGCGGCGGTCTCGTTCACCACCCGCTGCTCCTCGGCCTCGGGGACGTGCAGCTCCTCGAGGACCGACGGGTTGGCCTGGAAGCGCGACACGACCGTTCCGCGCGTCTCGCGGGCGCGCAGCAGATATTCGTGATCGCCCAGTGGTTCGATGTGAAGCTGCTCGGACATAACGGATTCCTACCCGCCACGAGCGGGTGCATATCACTCGATCTGCCGAATGCCCGGTTTCGTCGCACGCGGCCTTGTCGGCCCTCGGCGCCTGCCCAACACTACGAGCCATGCCGATACCGATACCGATACCGACAGTCGTGCTGGTGGGAACGCTTGACACCAAAGGGGAGGAGTACGGCTGGCTGCAGGAGCGCCTGCGGCATCTGGGGGTGGGGGTCCTGCTCGTCGACGCCGGGGTGGTTGCGGGCGGACGGCGACCGGGGTGCGGCGGTCACGGCGATGGCACGCGGCGCGGCCGAGACGATCGTCCGGCTGCACGCGCAGGGGCGGCTGCACGGCGTGCTGGCCATCGGCGGCAGCGGCGGCACCTCGATCGCGACGCGGGCGATGCGGGCGCTGCCGCTGGGCGTGCCCAAGCTGATGGTCTCGTCGATGGCTGCCGGTGACGTCTCACCGTACGTGGGCTCCGCCGACCTCGCGATGATGTACAGCATTGTCGACATCGCGGGCGTCAACAGGGTGTCGGCGCCCATACTCGCCAATGCCGCCGACGCGATCGCCGGGATGGCGAAGGGGTACGCGGCCGCGCCCCGTGCCGAGCGGTCGGTGGATCTCGTGGGGGGCGGCAAGCCCCTGGTGGCGACGACGATGGCGGGCGTGACGACGCCGGGGGTCGACGCGGCGCGCGAGCGGCTGACCGAACTCGGCTACGAGGTGCTCGTCTTCCATGTCTCCGGTTCCGGCGGTAGGTCGTTGGAGATGCTGGCCGGCCAGGGCCTCTTCGCCGGCGTGCTCGATCTGACGCTGAGTGAGCTCGCCGACGACCTGGTGGGCGGCATCCTCACCGCAGGGCCGGACCGGCTGCGAGCCGCCGGGCGCAAGGGGGTTCCGCAGGTGGTGAGCCTGGGTGCGCTGGACATGGTCAAGTTCGGGCCGCTCGACTCGCTCCCCGAGCGCTTCCGTGACCGCCGTGTACGGGTGCACAACCCTTCGATCACGGTCATCCGCACCACGGTGGAGGAATGCGAGGAGCTGGGGCGGCGGGTCGCGGCGAAGCTGCGGGAGGCGACCGGGCCGACCGCCGTGTACATACCCCGCCGCGGCCTGTCGACCCTGGGCGGACCGGGCGGCCCGTACCGCGAGCCGGCGACCGACGAGGCGCTGTTCGCGGCGCTCCGGGGCAGCCTGCGCGGCAGCGGGGTGGACGTCGTCGAACTCGACACGCACATCAATGACCCGGCGTTCGGCCGGGTCACGGCCGAGCGCCTGCACTCGATGATCACACAGGACGCCGCCGGGCCCGCTGCGGGGTGACGGCCGGCCTTCGGCCCGCGCCCGTGCTCGACTGGCTCGAACAGCACCTTCCCGGCTCACGGTTGCAGCCGCTGGAGGCCGCACTGCGCCGGGCACCGACGACGAGCGGGCAGCCGTCCTGACCGGGCTGGCCACTCTGGAACGGCTGCTCGACGGCTGACGGCCCGGCGGCTGACGGCGCGTGACCCGAGCGGTCCATGTGCGGTTGCCGCCCGGACCAGGCGTGAGAAAGCTGGTGGCCATGCCCAAGAAGACCTCTTACAGCAACGGCACGCCGTGTTGGATCGACGTGACGGCACCGGACCTCGGCGAAGCCAAGCAGTTCTACGCGGCGCTGTTCGGCTGGGAGTACGAAGACACCGGCGAGCAGACCGGCCATTACACCCTCGCCAAGCTGAAGGGGGAGATGGTCGCCGGGCTCGCGCCGGCGATGGCCGACCAGCCGTCGCCGCCTGCGTGGACGACGTATCTGTGGGCCGATGACGCCGACGAGACCGTGCGGAAGATCGGCGCAGCGGGCGGCACCGTGATGATGGGGCCGATGGACGTCATGGAGCAGGGCCGGATGGCCATCGCCACCGACGCGGCCGGGGCCGTCTTCGGGATCTGGCAGGGAAACGCGCACCGCGGCGCGGGCCTGGTCAACGAGCCGGGCACCATCGTCTGGAACGAGAACCTCTCCACTGACCCGGCCCGCACTCGCGACTTCTACCAGCAGGTCTTCGGCTACGAGTACGAGGAGCCGCAGGGGATGACCCTGCCCGACTACGTCGTCTGCAAGGCCGGAGGGGACATGGTGGGCGGGATCGGCGCGCAGCCGGAGATGATCCCGCAGGGCACGCCCTCGTTCTGGAACACCTACTTCGTCGTCGCCGACACCGACGCGGCCGTGGCGAAGATCGGGGAGCTGGGCGGGCAGATCCTGGTGCAGCCGCAGGACGCGCCCTTCGGCCGCTTCGCCGTCGCGCGCGACAAGGGCGGCGCGAGCTTCTGCGTCATGACGCCTCCGCCAGGCGCCGGACAGGCGGGCTGACCGGCACACGGAGCCACGGCACCGACGGCACCGAGGGCACGGGCGTTCGGCTATTCGAGTGGTGGCGTGGCCTCGCTCTGGTACTCGTAGTTCCAGGGCTCGTCGGAGACGTGTTCGGTGCGTTTGTAGTATGCGGCGCTTTCGGGCCACGCCTGGTGGGCGTCGGCGTCCTGCACGGTGATCGCCTCGGGGTCGTAGAGGATGCCCTCGGGCGGCTGGGCGCCGGTGACGACAATGCCCAGCGTGAGCCCGTCGCCCGGGCCCCCGTGGAGTCGGATTCTGGTGACCACGTCCATCGCCTCCCTCAACCAATGATCGCTCGCCGGGGCCACGAACGCAGTCAAGCCACCCCCTGTTACACCACTTGTGTCACAGGAGATGCGCCAGGGCCATACCCTGGGCGGCATCCACAGCGCGCTGCCGCGCCGCCGCCCAGGGGATGGCGAACGGTTGTTCGCGTGTCAGGTCGTCATGCGCACGATGCGGCCCCTGGAGGGCACGCCCTCACCGCCGACGACCACCAGCTGGTAGTCGCCGGGAGGCGCCGCCGCCGCGTTCTGCGGAATCTGCGCGCGCAGGGTGCGCAGGCCGCGCTCGATGTCCTCGCGGCGGTGGCCGAGCACCCTGAGCCACACGAAGCGCTGGTCCATGTCATTGCCGTGCGTCGTGCACCCGAAGCGGATGAGCGCCGCGCGGGCATCGCGGTAGAGGCTCTCACCCGAGACGTCCAGCGTGATCACGCTGCCGTACGTCAGCGTCGGGCGCTCCGGCGAGCCCGTATCCGTCCACCCCCACGGATTCGATGACCGGGCGGGGGCCGCGCCACAGGTACGACGGGAAGTACCGCTCCGCGTCGGTATGGACGGTCATCCACGGGACGCCGGTCTTCGGATCCCGCAGGATGCTCCCCTTGCGGTTGTCTCCGAAGCCGCCGGTGCTGCCGGCCTTGAGCACGGTGCCGTCGGCGAGCAGCGTGGTGTCGCAGAGCACGCGCGGGTGGCGCATCCTGCGCACCGGCCCGTGCGGCGGGCGCCACCCCTTCTGATCCTCCAGGGGGTTGGCGGTACTGATCTCGAAGATCTCGGCGGTTGCCGTGGCCGGGTGTTCGGGCTGCAGGTCACGCGGGTATCGTGCGAAGCAAAATCTTTGGATGACGCAGCGACGGGCCGTCCAGCAAGCCGTTCTCGTCGCGCCCGCGCAGCCATCGGTCGAAGAACGCGGAAATATACGCCTCTTCGGCGGCGACCGCGCGCCGAGGGTCGACGGGCCGATGTTCTCGGTCACCGTGGATGCCGGGTGTCTGCGCCGCCCGTCAAGGCCTTCGCGCGTCACGCCCGCCGTGCCATCCGGCCCGCGCGACGTCCGGGGTGGGGCTGTCCCGCCCTCCCGCGCACCCTGCGCCGTCGGTCAGCCGATCGCCTCCAGTGGCATCGGCCGCACCTTGCCCTCCACCATCGCGCCGAGGCCCTGTACGGCGCAGATGTCCGGGCGTTCAGGGATGCTCACCGGCACCCCCGTCGACGTGCGCAGCATCGTGTCGAGCCCCGGCAGCAGTGCGCTGCCGCCCGCGAGCATGATGCCGCGGTCGGTCAGGTCGGCGACGAGGTCGGGCGGGCAGCGGCGCAGCACCGCGCGGATGCCGTCGAGCACCGAGTTGAGCTGGGGACGGATGGCAAGCCGTACGCCTTCCGGGTCGACCTGTACCGAGCGGGCCAGGCCGCTCGCCGCGTCCATGCCGTGCACGACGGCGCTTGACGACTCGTCGTCCAGCGTGCTGAGCATCGTGTGCAGCGGCCGTACGGACTGGCTCGGCAGCATCAGCGCGTGCTGGTTGCGCAGGTAGTGCACGACGGCGCGGTCGATCGCCTCACCGCCCACCGGGATCGTCTCCGCGGCGACGATCGACCCCAGCGACAGGACCGCGATCTGTGTCGTCGCGGCCCCGCACACCACGATCATCGTCGCCTCCGGGTACTCGACCGGGAGCCCGCACCCCACGGCGGCGGCGATGAGCGTGTCGACGAGCTCCACATGCCGGGCGCCGAGCCCGGTGAGCGTCTCGATCGCGGCGCGGTGGGCGAGCGGCTCGCTGCCGTGCGGGGTGCAGACCGCGGCGCGCAGCACCGGCTTGCGGCGCCAGGTGTTGCGCAACTTGTCGCCCATCAGATGGCGCAGCATGCGTTGCGCCATCCCGATGTCGACGACAGTGCCGCCGGACACCGGACGGACCACCTGGATGTGCTCGGGCGTGCGGCCTGCCATACGTTCGGCTCGGGTGCCGACGGCGACGAGGGACCCGCTGCGGCAGTCGACCGCGGCGACGCTGGGCTCGTCGACGACGATCCCCGTCCCCTTCAGATAGACCCGTGTCCTGGCGGCGCCGAGGTCCACGGCGACTGAGCAGCGGCGCAACTGGTCGAGGCTGGCTGTCACGGGAGTTCCTCCCCTGTCGGGCGGCGGACGACGTACGGCGTACCGCCATCGTCAGCCCATCTGCCGTCAGCCGCCTGTTGAAATGCACTGTTTGGGCGTTTATCAGGATATAGCCACATGATCCCGAATGGCGGGCACGGATGCGGGCAGGTTATGAGGAAGCCGGAAACCGGTGGAGGGATCCGCGATGAAATGTTTGCTGGCCGCGGCCGCTGCCTTGGTCTGTCCGGTGCTGGTCGCGGGGTGCAGCGACGAGGGGGATCCGGTCACCTTCAACGCCCCGGCCAACACCGCGCGGCCCGGCCCGATGGGCGGCAGGTCGTCGCCGGCGCAGATGCCGACCGGGCCCGACGCGTCGTTCACGGTGCAGCGCACGGTCGACGACGCGGACAGCACCAAGATCGGCGTGACCACCTATCACGGCAGGAAGTCCGGCTTCACCGGGAGGGTATGGGTGTGGGCGCCGCCTCAGTACTTCGACCCGAAGTACGCCACCATGGGCTTTCCGGTGCTCATCGCCCTCCCAGGCGGCCTCGGCTATCCCAGCAACTACTGGTTCGGTGCCGATCTGCGACTCCAGGAGAAGATCTACAACTGGTCCCGGGACGGGACGTCCCTGCCGTTCATCGTCGTCATGCCGGTGCTCAACCCGGACAGGCATTACCACGACTGCAGCGACATCCCCGGCCAGCAGAAGATGGGCACCTGGCTCACCCAGGACGTGCCCGACCTGGTGAGGCAGAACTTCCGCACGCTCAGGGCACGCGACGGCTGGGGGTTCATGGGGTCCTCGTCCGGCGGCTTCTGCGCGCTCAAGAGTGTGCTTCGGTACCCGCAGACCTTCAAGGCCGCGGTCGCGAGCGGTCCCGACATCGCGCCGGACTCGCCGCTGTGGCACGGGAACGAGGCGGCGATGCAGGCCGACGACCCGCGCCACCTCGCCGACCAGCTGATCCGCAACGGAGGGCCCGACGTCTATCTGGGGTTCCAGGTCGGCTCGACGGAGCGCTATGACATGGCGAAGGTGAAGAGGTTCATCGCGCAGTACGGCGTAGGGCCGGTCCACACCCGGCTGCAGGTGATCGATGGTGGCCGGCACACCGCGCGCAGCTACACCAAGGGCATGGCCGAGGGCACCATGCAGTGGATCAGCGAGCACATGCGCGGGCCCTCCGGCTGACGCGCCTCCGGCTGACCCGTGGTCACCCGCTCGACGGTGAGGGGCTCGTCGTCGCGCCGATCTGCTGGGCGTAGGTCGTGGTGTACTGCGGTATCAGCTGCTCGATCTTGTTGACGTAGTTCTGCGTCTCGTTGATCTGCGGGATGCCCTGCGCCTGCAGCACGGCGTTGGGGCCCGCGTTGTACGCCGCGAGAGCGAGCTGCGTGGGGTTGCCCGGCACGTTCTTGACGACCTGGAACAGGTGGCACATGTACGCGCCCTGCGTCGGGATCGCGTCCTTCGGGTCCCAGACGTCGGCCTTGCCGTCGCCTGCGTAGTCCTTGCCCCACTCGGCCCACGTCGTAGGGTCGAACTGGGCGATGCCCTGCGCCTTGCCGGAGTCCGCCTGCGGATTCCACTTGCTCTCCGCCTCGATCTGCGCCGCGAGCAGCGGGACGCTCAGCTCGGGACAGGACTTGGCGGCCTGCTGCACCGTCGGCAGGTAGGCGATAGGGATGCGCGGCAGCGCCGGCGGCCTGGTCAGCCACCAGAAGACACCGAGCCCGGCAGCGACAAGGAGCACGACCCCGAGGGCCAGGCTCACCAGGCACCCGCGGCCGCTCCTTCTACCCGAGCGCCTGGATTCGTTCTGCATCTACGTCTACGTCCACCGTGTCTGAGTTTGCTGGGGGTTCTGCTTCCCCCGGGAGCTATACACGCGGAAAGCGGGCCAGCAGGTTCCACACGACCGGGTTACCGGCCAGTTCGTCGTGCATGTCTACCAGGTCGGCGACGAGGTCGTGCAAGAAGTCTCGGGCCTCACGCCTGAGCTCACCGTGGTTGACGGAGAGCGGCGGCAGCCGCGGCGCCCAGTCGGCGGTGATCTCCACCCAGCCGAAACGGCGCTCGAAGCGCAGCATTTCCGTCGACTGGGTGAAGTCGAGCTCCGCTCGCTGCGGACGCGACGCCCGGCTGCCGAGCGGGTCCTGGTCGAGCCGCTCGGTGATGTCGCACAGCGCCCAGGCGAAGTCGAGGACGGGCACCCATCCCCAGGGTGTGGACAGCTCGTGCTCGCCCTCCGCAATGTAGACGTCGCCGCAGAACAGGTCATGCCGCAGCGCCTGGACGTCCGCGGTGCGGTAGTCGGTCTGCGGCGGGTCGGGGAAGCGGCGGGAGAGGGCGTAGCCGAGGTCGATCACCCCGGAATCGTAGGCCGCGGACCTCCGGCCGGAAGAAGCCGGAAGGCGGCGGAAAACCCCGTGACGGAACCGCCGCCGGCCGGGATCATGGAACGCATGTCCGGGCCCGTCGTCATCCGCGGCTCGGTCTCCGTCCCGGAGGCCGAGCTCATGTGGCGTTTCTCACGCTCGTCCGGGCCCGGCGGCCAGCACGTCAACACCAGCGACAGCCAGGTGGAACTCCGCTTCGACCTGGCAGGCACGGAGTCGCTGCCGCCGCTGTGGAAGCAGCGTGCGCTGGAACGGCTCGCGGGGCGGCTGGTGGGCGGCGTGCTCGTCGTACGGGCGAGCGAGCACCGCTCGCAGTGGCGCAACCGGGAGACGGCCGCGGTGCGGCTCGGTGCGCTGCTGGCGGAGGCGACGGCTCCGCCGCCGAAGCAGCGACGCCCGACGAGAATCCCGCGCGGGGTCAACGAGCGGCGGCTGAGGGAGAAGAAGCGGCGCGCCGAGACCAAGCGCGGCCGCGGAGCGCGCGGCTGGGAGTAGGAGCCTGAATCAGCCCAGTTGGTGGTAGCGGCCGCGGAAGTACGTCAGCGGGCGGCCTGCCGTGCTGGGGGTGCGGGCGGTCAGGGCGTGGGCGACGACCAGGGTGTGGTCGCCGGCCTGGAGGCGCTGGGCCGTATGGCATTCGAGGACGGCGAGCGCGCCGCCGAGCAGCGGGGCGCCGGAGACGTCACCGCGGTAGTACGGGACGTCCTCGAACAGAAGGCGGTCGCTGATGCGGCCGCGCATGGCGAAGCGGCCCGCGATGTGACGCTGGCTCTCGCTGAGCACCGATGCCGCCCACAGCGGCTGTCGTTCGAGCAGCTCGTCCATGCGGGAGCCCTCGCGCACGCTGATCAGGACCATCGGCGGTTCCAGAGAGACCGAGAGGAACGCGGTCGCGGTCATCCCGACGTCCTCGCCGCTCACGCCCTCCTCGGGGTCGTGCGCGGTCACCAGGGTCACACCGGACGCAAGGCGTGACATGGCCGCGCGGAACTCGTCCTCGGTCGGCGCGCTCTTGGGCTGAAACACGTTCTGAACGCTAACCGGCCCGGCGGGCCCCGCGCATCGGGCCGCCGTCCTAGTCCCTCGGAACACCGGCCCTCGGGGCACCGGTCAGGTCCGGACCTAGGTCGTGCCGCACAGCGATCTGTCGTACGCTCCGGGCCAGCTTCACCAAGCGTCTTCAAGAGGTGTACGGAAAGCGAGGAAAGTTCTCCGCAAGAGACGTACCGAGCGTGCGCGGACCTCGACGTACTGCTGTGACTTGAGTCACAAGAGGAGTGGAAATGTTGACCCTGTGTACCCGTCGGGCTGCTCGCTGTGATTCAGTTGCCGTGGCAGTCGGACGATAAGAAATCTCGAAGGACCCAAGGAATCGCCCGGACGAATCTCAGGAGTCGAAACGTCGAGGCTCGGGGGAGAGACATGGACACCGAGTCGGAGCCATACGTCCGCCTCGCGACCCTGCGCCAGCTGCACCAGGTGGTGGCGGACCTCAACACCGCCCGCTCCCTGGCCGACACGCTGCAGGCGGTCGCCGACGGCGCCGTCAATGGCCTCGGCTATGAGCTGGCGGCCGTCAACCTCGTGCGGCCGGACGGCGATCTCATCGTGGCCGCGGTCGGAGGCAACGTGGGCGCCGAGGCGCTGATGGCCGGACGCGTCGGCTCACGCGCCTCCTGGGAGCGGAGGCTGGCCATGGGTCACCGCTGGGGCTCGCTGCGGTTCATCCCGCACGACGAGGGGTGGGTGCTCGACGGCGACGACATCCCCACCTGGCGCAACGAGGGGCCCGCCCCGAGCAGGCCCGACGCGTGGCACCCCGACGACCGGCTCCTCGCCCCCATGTACGCGACCCCGGCCGGCGGCGGCGAACTCATCGGCGTCATCTCCGTCGACCGGCCGCGCAACGGGCGGCGCCCCGGCGCCTGGGCCCGCGAGGCGCTGCAGATGTACTCCTTCCAGGCCGCCATCGCGATCAGCAACGCCCGGCTGCGCGCCAACATGCAGCGCGCCCTGGTGCGTCTGGAACGGGAGCAGCAGGCGCTGCGGGCGAGCGAGGAGAGCTTCCGGCAGGCGTTCGAGTACGCGCCGAGCGGCATGGCCATCGCGGAGATGGGCGGCGACCAGCACGGCAGGCTGCTGCGCGCCAACGACGCGCTGTGCCGGATGCTCGGCCGCCCGGCGGCAGTGATGCGGCGCTACTCCTTCTCCGACCTCGTCCACCCCGAGGACATCGGGCTGCTGCTGCGCACCGCGGCCGAGGGCGGCCGCGCCGAGCTGCGCCTCGCGCGCCGCGACGGCTCGTACCTGTGGGTGAGCCTGCGCAACTCGGTGGTCGCCGACACCACCGACGGGCCGCGCTTCCTGCTCACCCACGTCGAGGACATCGAGGAGCGCAAGCGGCACGAGCTGGCGCTCGCCCACCGTGCCAGCCACGACTCGCTCACCGGGCTGCCCAACAGCGCCGAGCTGCGCGCCCGGCTGAGCGCCCGCCTCTGCTCGCGGCCGAAGGCGCTCGACGGGCGCGGCGGCGTCGCGAACGAGGACCTGGAGGACGTGGAGGCGCTCGAGGAGTTCGGCTACAGCTTCCCGATGGCGCCGGGCAAGCCGTACGACCACCACGTCCACGCGGTCGACCCGAACCTCGTCCCCGGCGAGGACAGCGGCGGCAAGGGGCTCGCCGTGCTCTTCTGCGACCTCGACGGCTTCAAGTCGATCAACGACAGATTCGGTCACCACACCGGCGACGCGGTCCTGATCGAGGTCGCCCGGCGGCTGACCAGCGTCGTGCGGGACGGGGACACCGTCGCCCGGCTCGGCGGCGACGAGTTCGTGGTGCTCGCCGACGGGCTCGACAGCGACGGGGCGCAGGAGCTCGCCGTGCGGCTGAGGAACGCGATCATTCCGCCGATCAGGGTCGACGGCCGGGCGGTCCGCGTCGGCGCGAGCTTCGGCATCGGCTGGGCGGGTTGCGGGATGACCGTCGAAGAGGTGCTGCACTCTGCCGACCAGCGCATGTACGTCGAAAAGCGCTCCCGCTCCAAGGCGAACCGCAGGGCGGGCTGAGCCGTCTTACCGTGGCGAGGACCGCGGCGGCCCACGCGTTGCCGCCGCGGATCGGGGTAGGCTCGCGCGGGTCAAGACATGTCCGGTCCGCGGTGGCCGGACACAGTGGGGAGTGAGCAGCGGATGACGGCCGGCAACAACGGCACGCCAGAGCCCGAGAACGACGACCCGTTCGCGTACCTGTACCGCGGGGAAGGCGACGAGGCCGCGCAGAGCGCCCGTCCCGGCCTCTCGCGTACCTCGTACCACCAGGTCGGCCGGGTGGGCGAACGGCGCGCCTCGCCGCAGCAGACGCAGCCGTACCCGCAGCAGCAGCCACCGCAGGCGCCGCAGGCGCCGGACCAGTACGGCGGTCGGCAGTTGCCGCCGCAGCGCGGCGGCGCGCACGGCGGCGGGGGCGTCCTCGGAGGCAACCGCCGCGGCCTGATGATCGGCGCGATCGCGGTGGTCGTGGTGGTCGTGGCCGGCATCGCCGTCGCGGCGCTCACCGACAGCAACGGCGGCAAGACCAATCAGGCCGCCGGACAGAGCCCGTCGCCCAACGCCTCGGACTCCCAGCCCTCCCCGTCGGCGAGCACCGACCCCAACGCGGGCCTGCCGCAGCAGTACGCGGCGAGCCTGACGCTTTCCGGCGGCGCGGAGACCAACACCAACCACAAGGGCGCGCAGGGCCCCAACGGCGCCTTCGTCGACGGCATGGACGCCCAGGGCGCGACCGCCACCTGGACCACCCAGGTCCAGCAGGCCGGCTCGTACATCCTCTGGGTGCGCTACGCCAACGCCGACGGCAACAAGGCGACCTCCGAGGTCCTGGTCAACGGCAAGCCGCTGGGCTGGAAGATAAACCTCGCGGACTACGGTCAGCAGGGGAACTGGGACCAGTGGTTCACGTCGTACGTCACCGTCAACCTGAATCAGGGCTCCAACACGATTGCGCTGAGCTGCGGGTCGGGCGACACGTGCAATTTCAATCTGGACCGCGTCGGCTTGACGAAGGATCAGAGCGCCAAGCCTGACGGGTGGTCCTGACGTAGGTGTTTTTCCCGCCGCCCGCCCGTTGCGGTGACGCTGCGCTGGGCGCTGGGCCTTTGGGGGTCGGTTTGCCCGTTCC
>NZ_JANFNG010000027.1 GCF_024436035.1 Streptomyces humicola | reverse complement strand
CACCCAAGCCGACCCACACGAAGATCAAACCAGCGTGTTGATTCTCTGCGCGCCCTAACGAGTTCGGGAGGAATTGCGGGCGTGGAGGCGGGCCGTGACATGCGGGCGGCCACGCGGGTTCTCAAGGTGTGAATCACGAGCTACTCCGCGTGGCCTTGTCCCATCCTGCCTTCACTGGCGTCTCCCGCCAACACTTCGGCGAGTTGCTCGAAGAACTCGCGCCACGTTGGGAGTCGGCCCGCGAGTCCGCGCTCGCCGAACAACGAGGCGGCGCGCGCAGACGAGTCGCCGGAGCGGGACGCAAGCCGAAGCTGGTCTTCGTCGACCGGCTGCTGGTCACGCTGGTCTGCCTGCGCCTGGGGCTGCCGCATCAGGCGCTGGCCGAGCTGTACGCAGTGGATCGCTCCACCATCTCCGGTGCCGTCCGCCAGGTGCGGCCCTTGCTCGCCGCCCGCGGCTTCGCCATCCCCGATCACCCGGGCCTGCGCATCCGCACCCTGGAAGACCTGTTTGCCTACGCTGAGGCCGAGGGTATCGAGCTGTGCCTCGACGGCACCGAAGTGCAGGTGAGGCGCCCACGTGCGGGGCGCCCAGGCCGCAAGGCGTTCATCTCCGGCAAGAAGAAGCAGAACACCATCAAGAGCACCACGTTCAGCGACCGCCAAGGTCGCTTGATGTTCTCCGGAGTCATCCGACCAGGCAGGATGCACGATCAGACGGCAGTCAAGACCGAAGGCATCGCGGAGCAACTTCGTCAGCATCCGGCGGTGAAGGCCGAGGTGGACGAGGGCTACCGCGGCCTGGCCAATGACTTTCCCGCCCAAGTCACGGCCCCGCCGAAGAAGCCCAAGGACGATGCGAACGACGGTGACCAGTGTGAGCGATCACGAAATTCCCCAGGTGGGGCGGGTCCTGTGAGGTCTCGGGAGATCTTTGACGCAGCGTGCTCAGTACATCCTTGACGTCGGCGACCTGTTGGTGATCTCCTCCTCCCCATTGTCGATCTTCAGTGGGGGAACAGTGGGGTCCGATCGGGCATGGCTGGCTGAGCAGCGGTTCCAGGCGGTTCGCGAGGTGCGTGCAGGCTCGCCGATCTCGGAGGTCGCGGTCCGCTACGGGGTCTCGCGGCAGACCGTGCACAACTGGCGCCGCCGCTATGAAGCAAGCGGCATTGCCGGCCTGGACGAGGTCTCGCGCCGCCCGCATCGCAGTCCGCATCGGGTGGCGGCCGAGGTCGAGGCGGCAATATGCGAGCTCCGGCGGGCCCATCCTCGCTGGGGCGCCCGCCGGATCTCCTTCGAACTGGGAGAGCGCGGTGTCAAGCCGGTGCCCTCGAAGGCCACCGTTCACAGGGTGCTGACCCGCAACAGCCTGATCGTTCCTCAGGAACAGCGGCATGTCCGAAAGTACAGGCGCTGACAGCGCGAGGCCCCGATGCACTTGTGGCAGATGGACCTGGTCGGCGGGATCTTCCTGGCCGACGGGCGCGAGTGCAAGATGCTCACCGGCATCGACGACCATTCGCGGTTCCTGGTCGTGTCCGCCGTGCTCGCCGCCCCCTCGGGCCGAGCGGTCTGCGAGGCGTTCGCCGCGGCGATGCGCCGGTACGGGATCCCCTCCGAAGTCCTCACCGACAACGGCAAGCAGTTCACCGGCCGGTTCACCAAACCGCGGCCGGCCGAGGTCCTATTCGAACGCGTCTGCCGAGAGAACGGCATCACCGCCCGGCTCACCAAGCCCCGCTCGCCCACCACGACTGGAAAAATCGAACGATTCCATGCCACCCTGCGCCGCGAACTCCTCGACAGTGCAGGCCCGTTCACCGACCTTCCCTCCGCCCAGGCAGCCATCGACGCCTGGGTTCACGCCTACAACCACAAGCGCCCCCACCAGGCCCTGAACATGGCCACCCCGGCCAGCCTGTTCCGCCCCACCCGGCGGCAACCAGGTGATCCCACGCCCTCGGTCGACTCTCCGGCCGTGCCCCAGGTCACGCCGACCGCCACCGCCGAATCGGCTCAGGCGGCACCGGTGGCTGCCGCAGCAGCACTTCCCTTCAGCCAGAACGCGGTGGAGTTCGACACCGTGATCGCCTCCAGCGGGGTCCTCAGCGTCCTGCCCCGCGTCCAGCGCCTACGCATGGCTCCGAAGTACGCAGGACACCCCGCGCACGTGTGGGCCGACGAGTTCAGCGTCCACGTCCAGGTCGGCGGTGAACACGTCCGCACCGCCCCGTCCAACCTGACCGCCGCCGACCTGGACGAACTCAGCCTCCGCGGAGCCCGCCCGGCGGGACCGCCTTCGGCCGCGACCACCGCGGCACGCGACAGGAAACTCGCCACCGACGCGGTAGTGGAGCTGACCCGCACCGTCGACGGCGACGGCTTCTGCCAACTCGGCGGCCAGTCCCTGAAAGTCGGCACTTCGCTGGCCCGCCGCCAGGTCACGCTCCGCCTGGACGGACACCTGCTCCACGTCGTCGCCGACGGCGTTCTCGCCAAGACCCTGCCCTCGCCCGTCGCACCCGAGGAACGCGCCCGCCTGCGCGGCGCCCGTATCGCCGCCGACCCGCTGCCCGCACCCGCCCCCGGGCCGATCAGCGTCACGCGCCGCGTTCCCCGCGACGGCGTCGTCATGGTCACCCGCCAGCGACTCCGGATCGGCCGCACCCACGCCGGGAAGACCGTGCACATCGTCGTCGAGGACACGCACTTCCGCGTCCTGCTCGACGGCGAGGAACTCTGCCTCCACCCCCGCGACAGCAAGCAGCCCGTCACTCGCTTCAGGGCCTACGCAGCCAGGGACAGCACCAGCGAGACGTCAACGAAGTCCTGAGAACATCAGGTCAAAGAACTCGTGAGACCTCACATCACAGATGTCCCGCACCGACATGCCGCGCGCGTACAACGACAGGATCTGCTCGTTGAAGCCCGCCAGCCGCCGCGCGTGCTTGGGCACCAGCTGCGGCTCGAAGGAGCCGTTGCGGTCCCGGGGAACGGCCACTGTCACCGCCCCGGCATCGGTCAGCACGGTCTTCGGTGAGCTGCCGTTGCGACTGTTGCCCGAGCCGCGGCCGACCGGATCGTGCTTCTCATAGCCGAGATGCTCGGTCATCTCCGCATCCAGGGCTCGCTCCAGCACGGCCCGGGTCAACTTCGGTCAGCAGCCCGCCTTCGCCCAGCAAGGCCGCTCCTGAGGCGTCGGCGCGGTCCATCAGCCGCTCGACGACCTCGTCCACCAGTTTGTCCTCGACCACCGGCTCGGCGGCCGGAATCTCGTTGTCTGTCATGTCCGTCCGTCCCGGCTGGCCAAGGCCCGCGGCTGGACCTCGGCCAGCCTGTCACATCACGGACTTACACGATCTTTCGGACACGCTCAGGAATGCGTGCCGCCCGTCAGGGTGCGCCGCCGTATTGCACGGGTGTGGGCAGGTTGGAGCAGATGTTCTCGTCGCCTGACCGGCTTTCCGCGCTGATCGATGGGGCTGGTGTCGGGCTGGACTTCGTGGTGGTGGTGTGGGTGGGGGGCGGGGGTGCGGTGAGGTTCGCCGGAGTGTTGTCTCCGAGAATCAGGGTGAGTGTTGTGACGTTGTTGTCGGTCTGGGTCTGCGATCCGGGGATGTCGTTGGCCAATGCCTGAGCGGCGGCTTGGTCACCCGCAGGGTACTGGATCACGGTGGTCGGGTTGCTGCCGGGTGTGTTGCCGCCGACTGTCGCTTTCACGCCCTGGGCGTCGAGCACGGCGGTGGCGTTTGAGGCGAGGGCGGTTGTGGTGGTCCCGTTGTAAACGGTGACCGTGATCGAGGAGAGCGGTACTCCGGAGGGGGAGGCGGACGGGTGGGGCGCGGGTGTGGCGTGGGCGCCGTAGGTGGCCGCTGCCTTCGAGCCGGGCAACGGTTGGTCGTTGTGCAGGTCGGTCCAGACCTGGTTGAAGCCCTGGCCGGGGATGACGCGGTTCACGTTCTGTGGGTCGGCCTCGTATGGAGCGGTGATGAACTGGATGTAACGGGAGTTGAGGCTCTGCATGCTTTGGGCCAGGGAGACCATGGCTGATGCGGAGTCCAGTCCGCTGTCCACGGTCAGGTTGGAGGAGATGGCGTCGGCGACCTTGTACAGGGTGATCGGATTGGCCAGTGTGCCGTTGCTGCTCAATTTCCGGAAAAGCGACGAGACGAACATCTGCTGCATCTGTATGCGGCCGAGGTCGCTGCCGTCACCTATGCCGTGCCGGTCCCGCACGAACTCCAGGGCCTGGGCACCGCTGACGGTGTGCAGGCCGGCGCTCAGCACGAGCCCGCTGTAGTGCGGGTCGTTGATTCCCGGTTCCGGCACGCATACCTGGACCCCGCCCACAGCGTCGGTCAACTGCTGGAAGGCGTTGAAGTCGATCTCGACGAAGTGGTCGATGCGGATCCCTGTCATCTGTTCCACGGTCGCCACCGCGCACGTCGGCCCGCCCAGGTTCATCGCGAGGTCGAACATGTCGCCGCTGGAAGCCGGGATGATGGTGTTCGTGGTCTGGTCGCCGATCCCCACGCGCTGGTGGCACTGCGGGCGCGGCACGATCAAGTCGCGTGGAATCGAGACGACATCGGCCCACTTCCGCTCCGCGCTCAGGTGCACGAGCATCGCGGTATCCGAGATATTGGTGCCCTGCTTCGAGGCGTTGCCGAGATTGACGCCCTGCTGTCCGTCTCGGGTCTGTGAGCCAAGTACCAGGATGTTCAGCGGGGTGTGGCCCTCCGCGTCGGCCTTCGAGGCCGCGGGCTGGTCCGTCAGGCCGCCCAGGCTGATGGCATGGATCTTGCCGAACAATTGCTCATAGGCGAACGCCCCCGTGGCGGTCAGTATGACCAGCAGCCCGGCCAGGCTGATGCCGATGACCTTGATCCCGCTGCGGCCCCGGGAGGTTCGGGCCGGGCCGTGTCTTCGGCCTACTCGGCGTGAGCGCCGGCGCGCTGACCGATGGCGTGAGGTGGCTGCCCGGCGACGGGCCGCCCGGCCACCCGAAGCCTCCGCCCGCGGCGAACCGTCATCGCTCATATCCTCACTCCGCTTCGCTCGCCAGTCGTCCCGCCCGTCAGGCGAAGGCGTGGCGCGCGTACCTTCGCGCGTGGGCCGTTTCCACCGGTAGGCGTTATCGGTCCGCGGGATGTGCCGTGCCATCCGCGAGTTCCGAGTCGTGCAATGTAGCAACTCGTCCTGTGTTCGGCATAGAGGACGGGAAATCTGAAAGATTCGTGTAAGTGCGCTGTGTGACAGGTAGACCAGAGCAATCCCAGACGACTATCCATCACGAATAGTCACGACCTAGAAACAGATCGTAGCCATTAGGCCCCTTCAAAGAGCCGCCGGAATTGCAGTGGATCGCCAGTCGCCTCTCGCCACAGCGTCTCGTACCGCTTCACAGCGTCTATGGGCTGTGACTCGTAGGAGTAGACGGGTTCCATTTGGCACTGGCATCCCCGGTGCACGTTGAAGTCGACAATGGGTCGATGCCGGCCGAATGGCTTCCTGCGCCGCTGTAGGTCCTGTGCAGCCTCGACACGGCGGGAGATTTGGCTGGCTTTGGGGACAAATGTTCGCAGCCCGGCAGCGTGCGACGGACTCCAGGTCTCGCAGTTGGAGGTCGGGCGCAGCGGAGGGGGCCATCGCGCGGGTGGAGGACCAAGTCGCCGACGTGGGCGCGGAGTCGAGGAGTTGTCGTGAGCCAGGAGTACAGCGTCAGACGCTGACCTGGTGGCCGACCAATAGCGGGCGCTCGGGCTTGAGGGTGAATCGTTCGATCATGAGCGTGGCCACCGCGTGCAGGGAGTGGTCGGTGACGGAGTAGATGTGGTTGCGTCCTTCGCGGCGGACCCGGACTATTCCGGCGAGTTTGAGCTTGGCGAGGTGCTGACTGACCGCCTGTGGGGTGCTGCCGACTCGTTGGGCCAGGTGTGACACGTCGCTGTCCTGCTGGGCCAGGGTCCACACGATGTGCAGCCGCACGGAGGAGCTGAGCATTGCGAAGGCGGCGGCGGCGTTCTCCAGGGCCTGGGAGGGCGGGTCCTCGCTCCACGCGCTTGGTCTCGTCATCCGCCTCGACACTCTCCGTAGTCGATTGTGTGCGCTGCGCTGTCAGGGTTGCTGATCTACGTGGGCTCATCGTAGCGTCTGACTTATTGGCTTGCGTAACCGTGCAACCAATGATGGTCGTGAGCCGTCCTACGGTCCGGTGGCGGACGTCGTGTGTCTGCTCGGCGTGGCGCGGGCGCGCGTCCGAAGGATTTACCGGCACCGGGCGAGGGGTGTGGATGGCAGGTCAGTGGGCGCATGGCCCGGGCGAAGGCTTGGACCTGTGGCGGGATGAGGCGCAGCCTCGCCCCACGCAGGGAAAACCTGGTCCTGTCTCCCGTCAGGGTGTTGCGGCCCGGCAGGGAGGCGGGATACCGCAGGCGGCTTCGCGTCCGACCCGGGCGGAGGCCCGGCGGGCGGGCCGGTCTGCGGCGTCGCGCGGTGTTGCAGGCAGTCAGCGGGCGTGGGCGCGGGCGATGGCGCTTGCGATGGCGCTTGTTGTGCTCGGTGCGGTGGTGGATGAGTTTGTCGGTTCCGGATCGGGGTGGGTCTTCGCGATCGCGTCGGTGCTGGGAGCGGCGTTGGCGGCTGTGGCGTGTCCGCCGGCGGGCAGGGTGTGGGTGATCGCCGCGCCGCCGCTGGTGGTGGCCGTGGTGACGGTCGTCGTGGGGGTGCTGGCGGGGACCGGGTCGGTGCAGGGGAGCAAGGGGTTGTACACCAGTGCGGTGCGCTGGGCGGTCGACGGGTTCCCGGCGATGGCGGCGGCCGAGGTGACGGTCGCGGTGGTGCTGGCCGTCCGCGCGATCCGGTCCGGGCGCGGGGGGAGGAACCATGGCGCGTGACGATGACCGGGGTCGCCGGGCGGCGGACCGCTCCCGCGGCCGGGGAAGGACCGCCGGTCGTGGACGGGTCTCCCCGTTGGGGCGGATCGGCCGGATAGCCACGTGTGTGGTGTCGGCGTCTGTGCTGGTGCTCAGCGGCTTCGCTTGGTATGCGTACCACTCGCTGACCAACGGACTGACCACGTCCAACGCGCTCGGCGTGCTGAAGAACGGACCCGGGCATCTGGACAATGCGGTCAATCTGCTGCTGATCGGCCTGGATTCCCGCAAGGACCAGAACGGCAACGACCTGCCCAAGCAGTTCGTCCAGGACGAACTGCACGCCGGATCCAGTGACATCGGTTACTACAACACCAACACGCTGATCTTGATGCACATTCCGGCGAACGGCGGGAAGGTGACCGCGTTCTCCATACCCCGAGACGACTACGTGCAGACGTACAACGGGGACGGCACGCGGCAGGGCATGCACAAGATCAAGGAGGCGTACGGCTACGCCTACAGCGCCGCCCACGACAAGCTGTCCGCGCAGGGTGTGACCGGTGCCGATCTGGAGCACCAGAGCCGCGAGTACGGACGAGAGGCCACGCTGGCCACCGTGCAGAACCTGCTTGGCGTGCCGATCGACCACTTCGCCGAGGTTAACCTGCTCGGCTTCTACGACATCGCACAAGTGCTGCAACCGATCCAGGTATGCCTCAAGCACCCGGTCAACGACAACTACTCCGGCGCCGACTTCCCCGCCGGTCTGAATAACCTCAACGCCAAGCAGGCCCTGGCCTTCGTCCGCCAGCGGCACGGCCTGACCAACGGCGACCTGGACCGCACCCACCGCCAACAGGCTTTCCTCTCCTCCGTGGTGCACAAGCTCAAGACCGAGGGGATCTTCAGCGACCTGGGCAAGATGCAGGACCTGTTCAACGTGGTGAAGAAGGACATGGTCATCGACAACCAGTGGAACGTCCTGGACTTCGCCTCCCAGGCCACCAACCTCACCGGCGGGAACGTCGCGTTCAACACGCTGCCGATCACCGGGTTCGCGACCGAGAACGGCGAGTCCGTCAACACCGTCGACCCTGCCTACCTCAAACAGGTCGTCCAGGCGACGTTCGGCGAGGGCGCATCCCAGCCGTCGGGCGGGAAGAAGTCGTCGTCGGGGCAGAAGGCAGCACCGGCCACCGTGGATGTCTACAACGGTTCCGGTATCGCCGGTGCCGCCTCGAACGAGTTGAAGGATCTGGCCTCGGCCGGCTATACGGCGGGGCAGGCAGCCAACGCGAGCCAGCCGCAGTCCACGACTACCGTCGCTTACGGTGCCGGTGCCCAGCAGGCGGCCCAGCAGATCGCGGGGCGTTTGAACACCTCCCCGGCCGCGGCCAGTTCCTCCGTCCCGGCCGGACACGTCCAAATCACCTTGGGCACGGACTTCACGGCGCCCGCCCCCGGATCGAACGGCTCCAGTTCTGGTTCGTCGTCGGGCGCATCAGGTTCGGGTTCGTCGGGCAGTCAGCCGTCCCCCAGTCCCACCTTCGCGGGCAATACGGTGAAGATGGGCGGCATCCCCTGCGTCGACTGATCACCGCGCGCCGCCACGCTGTCCTGGCCGCTGAGCACACCAGTGGCCAGGACAGACGTCCGGGCATGGTCGTCAGGTCCCCCAAGACATCGACGCGAAATTGCCGTCGGCCCCATGGCTCTCGGGCGTGCCGGGCCTGCCCGGCTACGTTTCCGCAGGCCCCGAAAGGGGATCGTCGGCATAAACGGCAGCAGCGCGTTCTCGCGGCAGGCGTCATCAACCAGGTCCGCTACCGGAACGGCTTCTCACGCACGATTCCCCACCGGATTGGATCAGTCAGCAGCCAGGAGGCAGAACCGCTCGCGACGGTGAGCGCGTCAACAAGACCATGGCACACATTCTGATTGAAGAGAACTTCAGGCACATCGATGGTCTGGACATGGAGGCCCTCATAGCCGCCTTCCGCGACCAGGGCATCGACGCCGAGCCCACCCAGCGGCAAACGATCCACAAGGGCACACGGTGGGAGCTCGTCCTGCACTGGCTGGGCAACCGGGCAGAGAAAGTGGTCACCGGGGCCGCCGTTGTACGCATCAGAGGACGGTGACTTGGAGAATGTAGACGCGTTCGTGTCGGGGCACGATCTGGTAGACGAACATGCCGCCTTCGATTACTTCCTCACCAAGCCGTGGAGAGACTCCCTCGTAAGTTCTGCTCTCCAGGTACAGCACCACCGCCATGCGTACCAGTTCGTCGGCACGCTCCTCGACGCGGGCGATGAACCCGAGGTCGTTGATGCCGCCGATGACGTGTTGGGCGTCCGGTTCGTAGTCCCAACGCCAGTCAGTCACCGGTGACCGCCGCTCGGGCCTCATCGTGGATAGCCAGTACCTCGGCCATCGCGGCCCGCCAAGCGGGGTCATCCTTGTCGAGCGTGTGGACGGCGTGCTGTGCCTGCTGCATCCGGTGAGTCAGCTCGGGGCGGCGTTCGATCTCGATGATCGTTGCCCATTTGAGTTGGAAGCCCTTGATCGGTCCGAACGATCCGGTCTCGGTCGCCTTGGTAAACAGGGTGTCTCGGTCGGCCAGCATCTCGGGAACACGGGACGGGGCAAGGCGGGCAAGGGCGGCACGCAACGAGGGGAAGGACAGCTGGGGGCGGGGGAACAGTTCGTCAGGCCGTTCCGCAGGGTGCACGCTCACGCTGCCTCCTTGATCACATTCCCAGCAGTGCCGGGTTCGGTTCGAGCCGATGGTACCGGGAGCGCCGCCGCCGCATTCGTGATCGCTCTGTAAGACTCCCGGAGGCGGCACCCGGGGGCAACCCTGCAGGAGTCTGACGCCCGATTCTGGGGAACCTCTGACGCACGGGCTTGCGTGGTGTTTCGGCAGGATGTGAGCTGGCTCGATGTACCGAAGGATCGTGCGATCTATCCTGCGGCGGCCCTTTACGGCCGCGTACGGGCCCGAGTGGGAATCTACGTTGCGATACGGGTCGCTACGGAGAGTGGCGGCGCGGCTGGGGGTCAAGGGGTTGCAGGTTCAAATCCTGTCGTCCCGACAGCGATTGTTTGCGTTGTCGCAGGTCAGGGCCTTGTTTCACTCGGGTGAGACGAGGCCCTTGGTCGTTCTCGACCCAGGCGGAGACGACGGTGTCGGGGACGCCGTTGTTCGCCATCCATGACAGCACGGCGTGGCGGGCATCGTAGAGCCGGACCTTGCGGACGCCGACGGCGTCCATGAGCTTGTACGCCTCGCGGCGGAGTTTGTCCGTTCGGTAGGGCCGTCCCAGCTCGTCGACCAGGACGTAGCCGCTGTCCTGGGGCCTGGCTCTCACAACTTCTCACATTCGTTTCGCGCTGTTTCTCGACGTTGTCCGGCCCATGCGCGCACCCTACTCCTGGCTAAACCGTTTGGTGATCCGGGCGATCGGTCGGAGCAGTTTTACCCGAGGCATCCGGGCAAACCAGGATGCCTGGCAGCGCCAGTTGGCCGTGCCCGCGCCTCTTGTCTCGCGGGCGGAGAAGCTCACGAAGGAGGAACTGTGAGTGACTTGCGCTTTGTCCACCTGGGTTTCGGGCCGGACGCGGTCGAGTACCAGGAGGCGTGGCAGGAACAGCGCCGGGTGCACTCCGCCCGCTTCGCAGACGAGATCCCGGACACCTGTCTGCTGCTGGAGCACCAGCCCGTCTACACGGCGGGCCGCCGTACAAAGGAGAGCGAACGCCCCCTCGACGGCACCCCGGTGGTGGACGTGGACCGCGGTGGGAAGATCACCTGGCACGGTCCCGGCCAGCTCGTCGGCTACCCGATCCTCAAGCTGCCCCGCCCGGTGGACGTCGTGGCCCACGTGCGCCGCCTCGAGGAAGCCCTGATCCGCGTCTGCGCCGAACTCGGCCTTCAGGCCACGCGCGTCGAGGGGCGCAGTGGCGTGTGGGTGCTGGGCGACCCGCTCGAGGAGCGGCCCTCGGTTCCCGGTCTCACTCTCGACTTCGACCCCGGCTGCAGGACGAGGAGTTCGACCCGCGGCTGAGCGGCCCCGAGTACGCCCCGTCCAACGCAGGCCAGCGGCGCGAGGACCGCAAGCTCGCCGCGATCGGGATCCGGGTCGCCAAGGGCGTGACGATGCACGGCTTCGCGCTCAACAGCAATCCGGACAACACGTGGTTCGACCGGATCGTGCCGTGCGGGATCCGCGACGCGGGTGTGACATCGCTCTCCAACGAGCTGGGCCGCGAGGTGACCGTGGGCGAGGTGGTCCCGGTCGTCGAGAAGCACCTGCGAGAGGTCCTCGAGTCGTCCGAGCCGCTGCCGCGCGCGGTGTGAGCCGCCGATGCCCCCTGCGGGGAACTGACTCGCCAGCGCGGGAGGGGACTATTGGGGGTGTCGCCGAGATAAGCGCCAAGGCCGCCAGTAGTTGATCTTGAGCGCCCGGGGTCAATGAGACCGCGGTTGGCGCTGAGATCGATCACGGCCGTCGCCGGTCCTCTGTGCTCCTAGGATTGCAAGGATGACGGCAAGAACCAGTGACATCGAGAAGGCGGCCGGTGTGCTGCGCGCCGGCGGCCTGGTGGCCCTCCCGACCGAGACCGTCTACGGACTGGGCGCCAACGCCGAGGACACCGCCGCCGTCGCGCGCATCTTCCAAGTCAAGGGACGTCCGCCCTCCCACCCGCTGATCGTCCACATCGGCGGTGCGGAGCATCTGGACGAATGGGTCCAGGACGTGCCCGCGACGGCCCGCCTGCTGGCTGAACACTTCTGGCCGGGGCCGCTCACGCTGGTCCTGCGGCGCGGTCCCCGCGTGCCCCTCGAAGCGACCGGCGGCCTGGAGACGGTCGCCGTGCGCGTGCCTGACCACCCCGTCGCGCTCGCGCTGCTGGCGGCCTCCGGTGGTGGTGTCACGGCCCCGTCCGCCAACCGCTTCGGCCAGGTCAGTCCCACCACGGCGAACGACGTCCGTGCCGAGCTCGGCGACGCCGTCGACTTCGTGCTGGACGGTGGCCCCTGCGAGGTCGGCGTCGAGTCGACCATTGTCGACGTCACCGGCGATGCCCCGAGCATCCTGCGGCCCGGCGGTGTGACGCGCGAGGAACTCGAAGCGGTGCTGGGGTTCCCGCTCGCGGTGCCCTCGACGAGCCACGTTCGGGTGCCGGGCCAGCATCCGTCCCACTACGCCCCGCGGGCGTGGGTCGTCCTCGTCGAGCCCGAGAAGGTCATCGCCGAAGCGGAACTCGCTCAGGAGCTGGGGCACCAGGTGGGCGTCTTTGTGCCCGCCTCCTTCGCCGGCGCCCCGGTGAAGGCCCACGCCGTGGTGGCGGTCCCCACCTCGATGTCCGCCTACGCACGGGGGCTGTACGGGTTCCTGCGCGAACTCGACCAGCAGGGGTGCGACCTCATCGTCGCCTCCTTGCCGGTGGAGGAGGGGCTGGGATTGGCGATCGCCAACCGGCTCCGCCGCGCCGCAGGGCCCCGGCCCACGGTGTGACCAGCACCGGCGCCATGCTTTCAAGAAGCTATTTCCCGACCGCGGCTGCGTACGGCCGGAAGATGCAGGAGATGTCGGCGGCCTCGGTAGGTGCGTGAGTGTCAGGGTGCGGGAGGAACGGCCCGGGCCAGAGGTTCCGGGTCTCCGTAGAGGGCGACGTGGAGTGCGGCGGCGAGTTCGCGGGCTCGTTCTTCGTGCCGCACGCCGTGCATCATGAAATAGATCGGTCCCGTGTAGGCGCCGAAATCGACCTCGTGGTTGTCGACCAGGCGGAGGATCGCGCCCCGGATGGCATCGTTGACGGCATCGGAGACCGTGTGGCCGGAGCCAGCGGTGAGGGTGTCCGCCTTCACGGTCCACTGCTGACCTTCGCATTCGATGGCGACGAACACAGCGTTGTGCGCCATGGCACGGCGGTAGGCGTCGTGGAAGGCGTTGGTGCCGGTGGCGTCCGGGATGAGGTGAGCGGGGCAGGGAAGCGGCAGCTGCTGCACCAGTGCATTCTGCCAAAAGGTGACGTTGATTCGCGTCCGCGACGCGATGGCATGTCAGGTTGAGTGGTCATCTTTGCTTCGAACCAGCGGCTTTCGCCTTCTTGCGGCCCCTGGCCCGACGCCGGTGCACCCTCAGGGGCTGCTGACACGCGAGCGCCGTTTTACCTCCTCCACCGTCACCACGACAGGCTGGACACACCGCCGTCAACCGCGAGCGCGTCCCGCTGATCAGCCACGGCCGGGAGCAGATGCGGCGGGGACCGCCGCATCGATACCGCGGGCCGCGACGAGCTGTGCGCTGCCGTCGGCCAGGCGGTAGCACAGGCCCACCACGGCGGCCTGGCCGGCGGCGACCTTCTCGGCGAGTACCCGGGAGCGGTCCAGCAGCAGGTCGACGGTGTGCCTTATGTGCTCGGCGAGGATCTCCTCGGGCTCGACCCGTCCGGCGGCCCGCGCCGCCAGCACGCTGGGGGTCACCCGTTCGACAACGTCACGGACGTATCCGGCCGGTGTCATGCCGTTCTCCAGGGCGGCGCACGCTGCGCCGACCGCGCCGCACGAGTCGTGACCGAGCACGACGACCAGCGGGCAGCCCAGGATGTCCACGCCGTACTCGATGCTGCCCAGCACCTCCGGGCCCGTGACGTGGCCCGCGGTGCGCACCACGAACAGGTCGCCCAGGCCGCGGTCGAAGATGATCTCGGCGGCCAGGCGGGAGTCGGAGCACCCGAACAGCACGGCGAAGGGCTGCTGGGACGGTGCGATCTCGGCGCGGCGGGTGGCGTCCTGGTTGGGGTGTTCGGGAGTGCCGGCGACGAAGCGCTGGTTACCGGCCAGCAGCAGCTCGAAGGCGTCGCGGGGCGTCGGGGTCGTGATCTCGCTCATGGCCCGCAGCCTAGAACCCGGCACCAGCCGTCGCATGGCCTGGTCCCGCCGGCGCTCGCCGGGTTGGGCCACTCTGACGGCTTGGGCAGTACCCCGAGACGCCCGGCGAGGGCAGCCTCGATGCGGAATCTCAGCGCGCGGCGCAGCTGCCCCGCCCCGTACGGCCACTGGGCCAGAACCCTCCGCTCGTCGTCCACACCCCCCAACGAGCCAGGCGCTGCCCACGCTGTCGGCCGAACGAGGGCGGATCGCAGGATCACTCGCCGTTTCGGGCCTGCGCCAGCAGCTGGGCCACGACGTCCTTCGCCTCGTCCTCGGTCTGCTCAGCGAGCGCATCGGTCACCTCGTCACTCTTGCCGTCGAGAACCTGCCGGGTGAGCCGTTCCATCAGTTCGGGGTCGGTTCCGCTGCCAGGCCCGGTGAGGTCCACGCAGGTCGGCCGGCGCGGGGCGATGATCTCCGGCCCGGCCGGTGCCTCGGTCGTCTCCGCTTCGACGAGCGCCCGGTACAGCGAGGCGACCGACGGGTGGCGCCCTGCGTTCTTGCCCGTCTTGATCGTCAGCTTCTTCGCGATCTCCGGGACGGGGACGCCGCGGTCCTTCAGCGCGCGGGCGAAGACGAGCATGTCGTCGTCGATGACCTTGGCCCGTCCGCCGTGGTTGCCCTTGGCCGCGGCGGTGACCTGGCCCTCCACGGTCTTCTCCCGGATGTAGTTGCGCTCGATCTGGGCGGCGGCGGCCAGGACTGCGAAGAACATCGCGCCCATGCCGTTGGGGTCGTAGATGCCGCTGAGCGGGCCGGTGAGGAGTTCGAGCTGGACGCCGGCGGCCTGGAGCTGGCCGGACAGGGTCATCAGTTCGGCGGCGTTGCGGGCCGGGCGCTTGAGCTCGTGGACGGTGAGGATGACCTCCTGGTCGGGGGCGGCCTCCTAGATGTCGTACGCCAGCTTCAGCGCCTTTTCCAGCTCCGGCCGCGTCTTGACGCGTGTGCTGATCTTCTCGGAGAAGATCCGCTTGCAGAGCGGTTCGAGCGCATCGAGCTGGCTCTGCAACTCCTGCTGGGCGGTCGAGCAGCGGGCGTACTGTGCGACATCCCGTGAGTTCCTCTGAGCCCTGCTGAGTCCTTGCCCCCGTGGCCAGGGTGTTCTGTCTCCTTGGGGTGTTCTTCGAGCTGGTGACGTAACTTCAGGATTCTTGGAGCGTTCTCACTTCGTCCGACCAATCTGCGATTGGGATGAAGGCGAGGAGGCTCGGGTTGACGCTGGCAGCCGTACGCGACCTGCGCGAGTTCCGCGATCCGGTCTCGGCGGAGGAACTGGAGCAGTTCGAGACCGACGTGCTCGCCGGGTTCGTCCTCGCGCGGGCTTCGGCAGGGCTGGCGGACGGCACCATCCGCGGGGACGTCGGGCACCTGGACCAGATGCGGGCATGGTTCGGCCGGCCGCTGTGGGATATGGAGCCGACCGACGCCGACGGGTACATTCGGGAAGGTGCTGCGGGGTTCGCCGAGTGGTACCCGCCTGGCCCGCGCGCAGGCGCTGACCACGTACTTCCTGTTCCTGGAACTGCGGCACAAGGTCGAGATCCATCGGATGCCCGGGCGGGTCGTCGAGTGCCCGATCGACGAGATGAACCGCCCGCGGGGATCCAAGGACGCCGCCCTGCGGATCCCGCCGACCGGGTCGGAGATCAAGACACTGTTCACTGGCTGGGGCGGCGAGCTGGCGACCTGCCGCAAGTTCGCCCCCACCGCGCGGAACTCGACCTCGGGGATCAACCGAACAGCCGTTAGCGCTAAGCCTCGGGCCAGGCCGGGGTTGCCGGAGTCCGGTCTCGTGACCCGTCCTGGACCTGTTGGACGTGGTGAAGAACGCCGACTTCCTCACCGGCTTCACCGACGAGTTCTCCTCCGTCGCCGCCTACGAGCGCATCGACCGCGCTGTTCTCCAGCGCCGCCTGCTCTTGGCTGGTGCCCGGCCGGCGTCGTGCGGCCGGCGAGGCCGCCCGCACGGCATAGGATCGGAAACCGATATCGGTTGCGTCACTGCCCGGGCGGGCGTGGAGGTGTGGGCACGGTGCGGGAGTTCCAGCGTGGCGCGGTACGGCTGCACATCCTGCATCACGCGGCTGAAGAAGAGATCCACGGCGCGTGGATGACCGAGGAGCTGGCCCGCCACGGCTACCAGATCAGCCCCGGCACCCTGTACCCGACGCTGCACCGCCTGGAGGCCGACGGGCTGCTGGCCTCCGAGCAGCGGGTCGTCGACGGTCGGGTCCGGCGCGTTTACCGCGCCACCGAGGCGGGGCGCCAGGCCCTGGCCGAGGACCGTGCAGCGCTGGCGGAGCTGGCCCGCGAAGTCCTCGGCGACCAGCCGCAGCGTTGAGGTTCCTCGCCCGCTCACCTGCGGGGGGCGTGCACCTGGTCGAGGGCGGCGCGCAGGTCGTGGGCGAGGGCGGTGGCGTCGCCGGTCTTCCAAAAGTGCAGGTAGAACAGGCGGGGCTGCTCATACAGCATGTGGTTGTGCAGCTCGATGATGGTCAGGCCGTGGGAGCGCAGGGCGTGGATGACGGGGTTGACCTGGTCGGCGGTCATGGTGAAGTCGCCGTTGACCGCGGCGCGCCCGCTGCCGAGCGGTTGGAACATCAGCAGCGTGGACGCCTCCATCAGGTATGGCAGGGTGATGTGGGCGCGGGTGTCGGTGACCGGTTGGGAGACCGGGATGTGGTACTGCCACACGCCGTTGACGTTTTCCCCGCGTGAGCCGATGACCCGGTCCAGGGAGCCGGTGTTCAACGCGATCGGCCGCTCGATGCCGGGTTTCTGGTGCAGGGGGGTGCTGGTCGTGGCCAGGGAGGCGTGCAGGGCGCGAGCGATCTTGACGGGGTCGCCGAGGGCCCAGTAGTGCAGCCACCAGATACGCGGAGTGTCGTGCTGGATGTGCTTGTGGAGGGCGGTGATGGTCACGCCGCCTTGCTGGAGGCGGTCGGCGAAGGTGTTGACCTCGCTGGCGCGCAGGGTGGCCTCGCCGATCATGACCGCCTGGCCGGCACGGGTTTGGTGGAAGGACGCCTCGGCGTTCAGTTCCATGCCCGGGTTCTCTGGGGTCCCGGCGTTGACCTCGTGCAGATCGGTGCGCAGCCACTCGGCAGTGTGCACGTTCTGCGCCTCGGTGGTCAGCGGCTGGCCGATGGCCTGTCCGACCGTGGTCCAGTCGATATCGCGGGCCTGCCCCGAGGCGCTGCCGAGGGTGAGGACCAGGGTCGTGGCCAGGGCCGCAGTGCCCGCGACGGCGGCGATCACGCAGCGGCGCCGGGACAGATGTGGACGGGGCATCAGGTCCTCCTTGCGCTGACGCAGTGACCGGATTCCTCCCGACAGCCCACCACGTCCCCAGCGGCGGCGCGCGCCGAGACCCGACAGCCCACCGGGCCTTCCCCGCCGCGATGTGCGCAGGTCACCGGCGATGTGACCGGTGGGCGATGGCTCGCCGCAGGCCGTACCAGAGCGCGCCCAGCCCCAGCACCGCGGCACCGGAGATGACCGAGATGACCGGGAGGGAGAAGGCGAGCACCGCGCAGCCGACCAGGCCCACCACCGGGACGGCGCGCGGCGGGCGGCCCTCTTGCGCCGTCAGAGTGAACGCGGAGGCGTTGGCGATCGCGTAGTACGCCAGCACCCCGAAGGAGGAAAAGCCGATCGCACCGCGCACATCCACGCTCGCGGCGAGCACCGCCACCACAACACCGACCGCCAGCTCCGTCCGGTGCGGGACGCCGAACCGCGGGTGAACGGCCGCCAAGGCATGCGGCAGGTGACGATCACGGGCCATCGCCAGCGTGGTCCGCGACACCCCCAGAATCAGCGCCAGCAGCGACCCGACCGCGGCGACCGCCGCCCCCACCCGCACCACCGGCCCCAAGGCCGGCAGCCCGGCAGCCCTCACCGCGTCGGCCAGCGGCGCCGCCGCCGACCCCAGCCCCTTGGCACCCAGCACGCCCAGCACGGCCACTGCCACCGCCGCGTAGACGACCAGCGTGATGCCCAGCGCCAGCGGAATCGCCCGCGGGATGGTGCGCCGCGGGTCTCGAACTTCCTCACCCAACGTGGCGATGCGCGCGTATCCGGCAAACGCGAAGAACAGCAACCCCGCCGCCTGCAACAACCCACCCGCTGTGGCATCCACCCCCACATCCAGCCGCGCCACATCCGAAGAGCCGGAAGACAAACAGCCCACCACCACCGCGGCGAGCACCGCGAGCACCACCGCGACGATCACCCGGTTCAGCCACGCCGCCTTCTGCACCCCGGCGTAATTCACCGCGACCAGCCCCACCACCGCCGCGACCGCCACCGCGTGGGCCTGACCCGGCCACACGTACGAGCCAACCGTCAGCGCCATCGCCGCGCACGAGGCGGTCTTGCCGACCACGAAACCCCAACCGGCCAGACAGCCCCAGAACCCGCCGAGGCGTTCACGGCCGTAGACATACGTGCCGCCCGAAGCCGGATACCGGGCGGCGAGCCGGGCCGAGGAGGTCGCGTTGCAGTACGCGACCACGGCAGCCACGCCCAGCCCGATCAGCAGCCCGGAGCCGGCCGCGCGGGCAGCCGGGGCGAGCGCGGCAAAAATTCCCGCCCCGATCATCGACCCCAGACCGATCACCACCGCATCGGCCACCCCCAGCCGCCGCCGCAACTCATCGGGCACCCCGCTGGCAGTCGTCTTACTCATGGCCCACTCCTCGGCGGCATGGCTACCTCTTACGAAAGCCGATATCGGAAAACGATACGGTGCGCCATGTCTACCCGCCGACCCCGCCCCGGGCCAGGGGTTGCCACGCTTCGTGTTCGCAGAAATGGTCAGTTGTGAGAGTTCTGCGAGACACCCGGAGCACGTCCGGTTTGTCCGGGTCTCCGTTCGCAGAACATCTCTCAGAACTCCGGCGTTCTGAGAGGCGCTTCTGCGACACTTCCGCCATGATCTGACACCCGATCAGGCAGCAGATGCGGTAGAGCGCAACGATTGTCCTAAATGCGAGGCTCCGGTGGAGAGTCCTTGCCGGACCCTCGGCGGCAAGACCGCGGCGAAGTACCGCACTGCCCGCTTCACCCTCGTGCCCAAGCTCCGCGAGGAGCTGGAGGTTCTGGTGCCCGCTGACCGGGGGCCGGGCCGGCCGTGGGTCGAGCGTCCGCCGCCGCGGCCTCGGCCGGCCGAGGCCGCGGCGGCGCCGATCCGGATCGGGTACGCGCGCTGTTCGATGACGGAGCAGGAGATCGCCAGCCAGCTCGTCGCGCTGGAGAAGGCCGGCTGCACGAAGGTGTTCCAGGAGAAGATCTCCACCCGCGTGCACCGGCGCCCCGAGATGGAGGCGGCGCTCGCGTGGCCAACGCCATCAAGGAGTCCGCCCCCGACCAGGTGGTCATCCTCACCGTGCACGAGATGAAGCGGCTGGCCCGCAACGCGGCCGAGCTGATGCAGCTGTCGTCCGACCTGGAGCGGGCGGACATCTCCCTGGAGCTGCTGACCGGCCCGCTCACCGGCATCTACGACCCCACCGGGATGGGCGCGATGTTCTTCGCCGTCCTGGACGCGCCCAGCTCGACCGCAACTACACCCGGGAGAAGACGCTGGAGGGCCAGCAGGTCGCCGCCACCAAGGGCAACCAGGGCGGCCGGTCGAAGGTGATCGACGACGATTCGCTGACCTTCGCTCTCGCGCTCAGGGCCAAGGGCGTCCCGGTCCCGGAGATCGCCCAGAAGCTGGTCATCAAGGAGGGGAAGAACGCCGGGAAGCACCCGTCGGTGGCCTCGGTGTACCGGGCGCTCGTCGAGGCGGAGGAAGCGGCCGCGGCGGCCGAGGCCGAGACCGACCTGCCCCTGCGGCCCACGCCGGTGCGGCTCCACCGGCCGGACGAGCCCTTTGGCGCCGAGGAGATCGGCCTGCGGGAGCGGCTGGTCGCCCAGCGCGCCGTCCTGGCCGCCGAGGTGGTGCGCTCGTGATCCCGGGCCTGCACCGGTTGAAGGGCGGTGCCCCGCAGCTCGGCTCCGAAGAGCCCGGGATGCCCGGCCCGTTCGGCACCTGGCCGGACGGGGACGGCCGGGATGATCCCGCCGAGCCCGCGCCGGACGACGCGGGCTCGGCCGGACCGTGGTGCTGACCGCTGGGGCTGGCCAGTCGCGGCGGGCCGCGGGGTCAGGAGACGACGGGGCTGCGTCGCTCGATGAGGACGACGTCGCGCCAGCGCCCGCCGTGCCCGCCGTGCCTGCCGAGCTCGCGGGTGCCGACCACGCGGAAGCCTGCCTTGGCGTGCAGAGCGAGGCTGGCGGTGTTCTCCGGGAAGATGCCGGACTGCACGGTCCAGATCCCGGCGGCGTCGGTGGAAGCCAGCAGTGCTTCCAGCAGCGCCAGGCCCACCTTCTGGCCCCGGGCGTCCGGGCGGACGTAGACGGAGTGCTCGACCACGCCGGCGTACGCGCACCGGTCCGAGACCGGCGCTACGGCGGCCCAGCCAAGCACCCGGCCGGCGCCGTCGAGGGCGATCAGGCGGTGCTCGGCGAGACGGGAGGCGTCGAAGACCTCCCAGGTCGGCGCGGCTTCCTCGAAGGTGGCGTCGCCGCCGTCGATCCCGGCCTGGTAGATCGCCAGCACCTGGTCGGCGTGTTCGGGCAGCATCCCGGTGGCGGTCACCCCGGTCGGGCTCACGCGGCGGCCTCGATGCCGAGTTCGGCGAGCAGGCCGCGGATGCGCTGCTCGATCTCGTCGCGGATCGGGCGCACGGCCTCGACGCCCTGGCCGGCCGGGTCCTCCAGCTTCCAGTCCAGGTACCGCCTGCCGGGGAAGTACGGGCAGGCGTCGCCGCAGCCCATGGTGATCACCACGTCGGAGGCCTGCACCGCCTCGACGGTCAGCACCTTCGGCACCTCGGCGGAGATGTCGATGCCGACCTCCGCCAGCGCCTCGACCACGGCCGGGTTCACCGTGTTGGCCGGGGCGGAGCCGGCGGAGCGGACCTCGACCCGGCCTGCGCCGAGGCGGGTGAGGAAGGCTGCGGCCATCTGGGAGCGGCCGGCGTTGTGGACGCAGACGAACAGCACGGACGGGACGACGGGAGAGCTCACGGGTTCATCCTTGGGTGGGAACGGCGGGGCGGGGTTCAGCGGCCGACGGCGGCCGGGTGGTGCTCGCCGTGCGGGACCACGACGTCCTCGGCCACGGCCGCGGCGGGGCGGCCGAACAGCACGGCGACCAGGGCGACGCCGACCACCAGGCCGACGAGCTGGGCGGCGACGAACGGCAGCACCGAGGCCGGCGCGATGCCCGCGAAGGTGTCCGTGAAGGCACGGCCGATCGTCACGGCGGGGTTGGCGAAGGACGTGCTGGAGGTGAACCAGTACGCGGCGCCGATGTAGGAGGCGACCGCGACGGGGGCGAAGTGCGCCCGGCCGGCGCGGGCCAGACCGAAGATCAGCAGGATGAGCCCGGCGGTCGCCACGACCTCGCCCAGCCACAAATGCGGGGCCCAGCGATCGTGGGTGGACCAGCGCACCAGCGGCTCCGCGAACATCGCATCCGCCAGCACCGCCCCGCCGATCGCCCCTGCGATCTGCGCGGGCAGGTAGACGGCGACCTCGCGCAGGGTCGGGCCCTCACCGCCGCGGCGGCCGGTCCACCAGGCGGCCAAGGTGACCACGGGGTTGAAGTGCGCCCCGGAGACGGGGCCGAGCAGGGCGATCAGCACGCCGAGACCGAACACGGTGGCCAGCGAGTTGGCCAGCAGCTGCACGCCCACGTCCTGGGACAGCTTGGTGGCCTGGATGCCGGAGCCGACCACGACCGCGACCAGGGCACCGGTGCCGACGAACTCGACCGCGGCCCGGCGCCCGAGCGGAGCTATCTCGGTCATCTCGCACCCCCCGCCGGGACAGTGGCGATGGCGGCCGGGGCCTGGAGCAGGGAGGACAGCTTGGCCAGCGCGGCGGGCAGCACCCAGTAGTAGACCCAGGTGCCGCGGCGCTCGGAGCCGACCAGGCCGGCCTCGCGCAGCACCTTCAGGTGGTGGGAGATGGTCGGCTGGGAGACGTCGAACGGGCCGGTCAGGTCGCAGACGCAGGCCTCGCCGCCCTCGTGCGAGGCGATCAGCGACAGCAGCCGCAGCCGCACCGGGTCCGACAGGGCCTTGAACATCTTCGCCAGTTCGACGGCGGCTTCCTCGCCCAGCGGCTCGCGGACCATCGGCGAGCAGCACGCCGCCGCGTCATCCTGCCCGAGCACCGGCAGTTCCAGATTCGACATACGTCTATGTTGACAGTCATCTATCAGGAGAGGCAAGCTCGCTGTATCGACAGCTGTCGAAACAAGACTCGGATCGGGGAGACCGCCATGTCCCGTGTTCAGCTCGCCCTGCGCGTCGCCGACCTCGAAGGCTCCATCGCCTTCTACTCCAAGCTCCTCAACGCCGAACCGGCCAAGCGCCGCCCCGGCTACGCGAACTTCGCCATCACCGAGCCCCCGCTCAAGCTCGTCCTCATCGAGGGCCAGGCCGGCGAGGACACCCGCCTGGACCACCTCGGCGTCGAGGTCGAGTCCACCAAGCAGGTGGCCGCGGCGACCACCCGGCTCAAGGACGCGGGCCTGGCCACCTTCGAGGAGAACGACACCTCCTGCTGCTACGCGCTCCAGGACAAGGTGTGGGTGACCGGCCCCGGCAAGGAGCCGTGGGAGGTCTACGTCGTCAAGGCCGACGACGACACCCTCGGCAAGAGCGCCGACAGCGCGCCGGAGGCTTGCTGCGGCACCACCGCCTGCTGCACGCCGGACGAGCAAGCCATCGACCCGGCCCAGAGCCCTGCCCAGGCGAAGGCCGCCGCCGGCTGCGCGTGCGGCAGCTGACGCACAGGACGGCCGGGAAGCGGGCGTGCACGGGGGCGACGCCGGGCGTGGTGCTGACCGGCAGTCAGCCCTCGGCGTCCTCGCCGTCCTCCTCGTCGGCCTCGGCCGGGTCGCGCAGGGGACGAAGCAGGCCGCCGGCCGGGGTGGAGCCGCGGAAGGTGTAGCGGCCCAGGACGTTCAGGTTGGCGTGCTTCAGCGGGGACAGCCGGGCCACCTCCTCGTCCAGGACGTCGTGCTCGCGCTGCTCGTCAGGCAGGGCCCGCAGCGTGGCCACGGCCGCGTCCAGGTAGCGGGTGGTCCACAGCACCGCCGCGTTCAGCACCAGGCCGAGCGCGCCGAGCTGGTCCTCCTGGCCCGTCCGGTAGGCCTGCATGATCTGCCCGCGCTTGCCGTGGCAGATGTCCCGGGCGAGCTTGTGCCGCGACTCCTGCACGGTGAGCTGCCGGTTCATCTGCCGCCGGTAGGTGTCGTCCACCGGATCGACCACCCGCAGCAGGTGCAGGGTCTTGCCGATCCGCCCGTACTCGGCGAACGCCTGCCCCAGCGGCGTGGGGCGGCCCTCGCGGCCGAACATCCGCAGCAGGTCGTAGGCGCGAACCTGACCGGTCACCAGGGAGCCAGCCACCCGCAGCATGTCCGGCCAGTGCGTGACCACCTTGCCCAGGTTGACCCGGTTGCGGGCCAGCGGCTCCAACGGCCCGTACCCGCCAGTGGCCACCCCGGGCAGCTCGGCCCGCCAGAACCGCTGGTCGGCCAAGTCGCGGAAGCGCGGCGAGAAGTTGTAGCCCAGCATCGAGAACAGCCCGAACACCATGTCGGAGTACGAGGCGTTGTCGGTGGCGACCATCTCCGGCCGCGCGCCGGCGTCCAGGTTCAGCAGGGTGTCCAGGATGTGCAGCGAGTCGCGCGGGGTGCCCGGCACCACCATCTGCCCGATGCCCGCGACCTGGTCATTCACGGCATTCAGCCAAGTGATCCCGCGCTTGAAGTGGTAGTACTTCGGCGAGGGAGCTGCGCTGATCGTGCGCTTCGGAACCACGAACCGCAGCCCGTCCACCGGCGCGAGCAGGCCCTCGCCCCAGTGCGCGACGATCGGCACCCGCCCCTGGGCTGTGATGAGGGCCGCGTTCGCGGCGGCGATCGTGTCGGCCCTCAGGTAGTACTGGTCCACGTGCGCCAGCCGGGCCCGGCTGAGGGCCTCGTCGTTCGCGTCGACGACCGGGGTGTAGCCGATGTTGCACGCCTCGGAGACCAACAGCGCCACCAGCGAGGTCTTCAGGTTCTCCATCCGGGTGCGGCCGTCGCCCAGGTGCACGAAGGCGTCCAGGAACCCGGTCCACCCGTCCACCTCGAACAGCAGGTCCGGCAGGTCGATCCTCGGGAGCATCGCCGCTGTGGTCCTGCGCAGCCAGCGCAGCGACTTCGACTCGCCGAGCGCGCCGAGCCGGTCCACGTTCAGCTTCAACCGGCCGTTCAACTGCACCTCGAAGCTCAACTTCGCGTCCTGCCCGGCCTCCTCCAGACGCTCGGCCATCAGCTGCCAGGCCGCGTCCAACGCCCGCACCCGCTCGGCCAGGTGCTCGGTCACCGGCGCCTGAAGGCTCAGCCCGTGCAGCACGTCCGCCTGCACCGCCTCCCACTGCGGCCCGTCCAGCAGCCGGGCCCTGGGGTCGGACCAGCGGTTCGACGGGGAGGCGAACACGTCGCGCCGCCCCAGCGCCCGGTAGAGCTGTTCCAGCACGCACACCACGTAGGCGTCGCGGTCCACCGCCCCCTGCGGCAGATCGGGGTTGGAGAACACCGCCTTCTTCCAGGCCGGCGGCACCAGCTTCTGGTCGATCTCGCGCGGCAGCAGCGGCTTGAGCTTCACCTTGCGCCGCGACAGCGCGGGCAGCCGCTTGACCGCCTCCAGCACCCGCTTGCCGCCGGAGGCCGCCCCCAGCGCGCTCGACTCGCCGAGCAGGGACAGGAACGGACGCACGGTGTTGTAGCGGCCGGCCAGCTGGCGGCGCATCTCCGCCTCGGTCTCGTCATCGCCCGGCGGCAGCAGCTCGTCCAGCAGCCGGGCCGCGGCCTCCTCCCGCGGGCCCACCTCGGCCTCCAGCGCCAGGAACATCGCCGCCGCGTCCAGGTCGGCGCCGGCCTCGCAGACCAGGTCCAGCTGCCCGCTCCACAGCCGCCACGCCGCCCGCACCGTCCGAGACGCCTTCGCCAGCCGGGGCCGGGCGGCCAGCCAGTCCTTGTCCGTGGCCCGCTTCGCCACGTTCAACAGCTTCACCTGCATCAGCAGCGCGAACACGTCCAGCGCGTCGTCGATCGCAGACGCCTCCAGGTGCCGCACCACCGAGGTCAGCAGCGCGGTGCGCTTCGGCTCTGGCGTGCGCTCCAGGATCGGCGCCTTCGACCCCAGCCCGACCCGGGCCAGCGTCGCCAGCCGGTTCGGCGGCACCTTGTCCACCTTCACCCGGCCCAGCCGGAAGGCGGAGATCTCGTCCACCCGCTCAAGGGCCTTCGCCATGCTCGTGCCCGTCGTGCGCGTCGGCGGCCGGCGAAGCCGCTCCAACTCCGACACCCGCCTGCCCTCCGGCACTTCGAGCAGCGCCACCAGGTCCCTGGGCAGCGCGCCGTCCGCCCGCCGGGTCGCATTGGCCACGGTGGCGTAAAGCCGGTTCTCCGCGACCTTCCGCACCTCGGCGACCTGCCGGGCCAGCACCGAGACGCCCGGCAGCAGCACCCGGTGGCGCAGCCAGCCCACCGCCTGGTTGAACAGCGCCACCGGCCCCTCGGCGTGCGTCCACGCCCGCCCGTGCAGGAACGTCCGGAACCTCCGGCCCCACTCCGCGTCCTCGAACTGCCGGTAGCCGTAGGCGTCCCGGATCTCCCAGGCATGCTCGTACGCCGTCATCTGCCGCTCGGTGTACCGCTTCACGCACGAGGCGTCCTCGACACCCAGGTGCTCGGCGACGTACGCGACCACCGGCCACGGCACGTCCAGCGGGTCCTCCAGGAACAGCCCCAGGTACCGGACGGTGCACATCTGCAACGCGAAGCCCAGCCGGTTGTGATCACCCCGCCGCTTCCCGATCAGTCTCCGGTCCACATCATCGAGGTAGAAGAACCGCTCCATCTCCGGGCGCGTCGGCTCCTCAACGAACCGTCCGTACGCCTCGGCCTGCTCATCAGTCAGAAACTCCACCGGCACGCGGCGGACGGTAACCCCCAGCCGACCAGCTCATACGATCTTCCGCCGAAACCCGGCCCCACAGACGATCACCGTGGTAGGCCGCACGATCGGGCCCTTAGCGCTAACGGCTGCTCCATTGATCCCCGAGGTCGTAAATCCGGTATTTACCGCGACAGTCCGATCCGCAGTTACAACCCCGGCTACTGGTTGTAGGTCAACGGCATCCTTTACGGCATATCCGGCCATGCCCCGCAGAGAGCGCCGACGGTCCGGGGTCAGTCAACGGCAGGCGTTGTGCTGTGGCTGGAAGGGGGCTGTTCGGGGGATTGCCAAGGGATGGTGGGAGAGTGTGGCTGCCGTGAGGGAGGTGGCGGTGATGTGATCGTACTGGGTAACCGGTGTCACGGAGCGGGTCCGCAGGCAAGGGCTGACCGTTCGTCACTATGGACACAGTGGGAGTGCTGACCATGCCCCGATTCGTCAAGGCTCGCGTTTACGTCGCTCTGGGCGTGCTCGGCAGTGTTCTAGTTCTTGGTGGCCTGCCCGCCGCTGCGGCTGGGCCCACCATCTGGTACGTCAGTGCCACAGCGTCCCCTGGTGGCGACGGATCGCGCCAGGCGCCCTTTGACGGTCTGGCCGCCGTCGAACTCGCGTCCAGCCCTGGCGACACGATCGTCGTCCTGCCCGCGCCGCTGAGCGTCCCGCCGCTGGACGGAGGCATCGCGCTCAAGCCCCGGCAGAAGCTGATCGGCGCCGGTCCCTCGGTCACCAAGAAGGGGAACGGAAAGGGGCCTGCCGCGCCGCGGATCACCAACACCCATGCACTGCTGCACTTGGGCGAGGGCGTCGTCCTCGCCGACGGTGCACAGGTCTCGAACCTCGTCATCACCGGCACCTACCGCAGTGCCGTCTTCGGGCTGGAGGTGACCGGTGTCGATGTCCACGGCAATGACATCGTCGGCCCGAACACGTCGTGCACCGACCAGCCCCAGTCCCCGCCCTTGGTCGCGCCGACCAACACTCCTGGTGTCGGCACGCTGTCGAACCCGCACGTGCTCGGGGTGGCCGGCATCGTGGTCGACGACCTCCTTGCTGCCTCGGGCACGGTCTCGATCAACGGCAACTTCGTGCATGACGCAGCGTGCGGGGACGGCATCGACCTCCACACGGCCGGCATCGCGGACATTCACGCGGTCGTTGCGGACAACACCCTCACGCGGGTGAGCAACGGCGGCGACCAGACGACGGTCGGCGCCATCGGTATCGGGACACTGAACAAGTCCCGCCTCACGGCCGACCTCGACCGCAACACCCAGACCTACATCGGCACCACCGGCTCCGACTCGGAAGGGATCTACGCCTTCGTCGGCGAAACCTCCCGGATGTCGGTGGCCGTCGACCACAACGACTTCGCACACGGCATCGGCAATGACAGTGCGAACGGCATCGAGTACTCCGTCCTCGGCCGGAACAACGAGGCAAGCATGACCGTCACCGACAGCCGTTTCCACGACGTCCCCGGCGACATGCTGGAGGAGAACAACCTCGGCGTGAACTCCACCATGAGCCTCACCCTCGACCACGTCACCGTGTCCCACACCACCGGTGCCGGCAGCACCGGCGACCTGCCCTACAACAACGGAGACTGCCTCCTCGCCCTCAACGGGGCATCCGGAACCACCACCCGAACCGACATCACTCACAGCAGGCTCACCGACTGCGCCCACAACGGCCTGACCGAATTCAGCAACGTCGTCAACGGCAGCGGCCCGGCCGGCGAACTCGCCTTCACGGTCGACGGCAGCACCCTCCGCGACAACAAGCTGTACAACCTGCGGGTGAACAACCTCACCGGCCTCACCCGGCTGCCCGGCAAGGTACAGGACACCGATCTGAGCCACGGGCAGAACGTGAACACGTCCTTCGACCAGCAGCCCGGCGTGACAGCCAACCCGGCCCTCGACCTCGGAGGCGGCACCCTGGGCAGCCACGGCCGCAACTGCCTCGACCACGCCGGCAGCCAGGTCGCCGTCGAGGTGACCGACTTCGACGTCTTCGCCCAGCACGACTGGTGGGGCCGGCCCGGCGGACCCGGCCCAGGCCAAATCGTCACGAACGGCGGCAGCGTCTCCACCGAGCCCGCACTCAACCGGCCGCCCCGCAACTGCCGCTGATGACCGCGCCCGTCAGGCTCAAGAGCGAGGCCGGTGGTGGGATTCGTGCGGATCCGCAGGGCGACCGATCGCCATCCGCAACACCGCCTTCAGGCGCGCTCAAGGAGTCATACGTTCTCCACGGCGGATCGGGCGGCCTCGCTGGCCGCGTTCCGGGACCGTGGAACAGCGGCTGCGGCGAGGTTGAGGCGGGTGTCCATGTCGAGGTTCACGTCGCCGTAGGGCCGGACGTGCGACCAGAACAGTGGGGTCAGACCGCGCCGGTCGGCAGGGGTGAGGAGGTCTGCCCACTCCGGCTTACCGAGGATGTCCTGAAGCATCAGGGTGTTCACGTAGACCAGGGCGGACTGGAGGATGCGCAGGCACAGCACGAACATCTCCTGTTCGTCGCGCCGGTTCGAGGCGATCTCTCCGCCCTTGCCGTAGGCGATCACGGAGTTCGCACCGTTGGAAGACTCCATCACGTTCAGGCCCTCCTCGATCTCCCGCTGAAGGTCCCGAAGCCGCAGGTAGCGAGGTAGCGTTTCAGACAGCGGACGATCTCTGCCCTGGTCTTGCCTTCGGCGGTGCGACGAGCGGCGTAAGCCCGTGCTCGGGGGTCGTAGCTGAGGCGGTTGATGGCCAGCATGTAGAGGGCGCGGTTCGCTTCCCGGCTGCCGCCTCTGTTGAGCCGGTTGCGGTTGGTCTTCCCGGAGCTGGCGGGCATCGGGGCGACGCCGCACATGTGGGCGAAGGATGCTTCCGACCGAAGGCGCTTGGGGTTGTCGCCCGCGGCGACCAGCAGGGCTGCGGCGGTGTCGACGCCGAATCCCTTGATCTGCATCAGGTCCGGTGCGGCCTGGTGGGCAAGCCGGTCGATCTGCTGGTCCAGCGCGGAGATCTCCTGGGCGAGTTGCTGGTAGCGGGCCGCCAGACTCTTGAGGGCGAGCTTCGCGGCGCCCTCAAGGGTGGTGACATTGCCAGGACGGAACCTGGCTGCGGTGGCCACCAGGTTCGCCAGGGAGAGGCCGCGCAGGCGGTCGCGCAGTTCCTGCGGGGCGGTGACGACCACAGCGTGGAGCTGATTGGCAGCCTGCGTGCGGGCCTTCATCGCCGAACGCCGGGCGAGTCGCAGGGTGCGGATCATCTCTACCGGGCCGTCCTGGGACTTGGCCTGACCCATGACGGTGCCTGCCTGGACCGCGCGGGCTGCGGCCTCGGCGTCGATGGCGTCGTTCTTGCCACCGGCCCGGCGCCGGGTCTGGCGGGTCGGCCGGATGACTTCCACCACGTCCATGCCCTGCCGACGGAGGTAGCGGGTGAGCCCGGCGCCGTAGGCACCCGTGCCCTCCACCCCGAACCGGTGCGGAGTGCCCAGCGCGCGTACCCACTCCAGAAGGCGGCGGTGTCCGTGCCCGGTGGTGGTGATGCTGAGTACGTCCAGTTTGCGGCCGAACTGGTCCAGGGCGACAGCAACATGGACATCCACGTGCGTGTCGATGCCCACCAGGACCTCGTCGACCTCTGCCACTCCGGCCTTGTCCACCATCGCTCCTTGTGCCACACCGTCAGGACGACGGTGCCGGCCGAAGCGGCGTGGGCAAGACTGCGATGGGATGCCTCAAGCCCCTATCAGGCCACAGCGCACCCGACCGGCACCGCGAAGCGGTGTCCCCTGGCTGGCTGACGCGTCGCTAACAAGGCACGAAGCCGATCTGTCTTTGGGGCCGACCAGCCGAAGAACACCGCGACCACGATGATGCTCCCAGTCCAGGGCACCAACATCGCAAGGGGACCGTCGTGAAGCCCACGAAGCCGCCGCTGAGTGAAGACGAACGAGCCATGTTGCTGATCCCGACGAGGTCGACGTACCAGGCACAGCCGCAACCGGTAGCCCTGTAAGGACGGGAACACTGCCGAGGCCATGGGCGGACGGCGTGCGCCGTGCCTGCGCCCACCGGCCATACCTCATCATCGCCCACCGGGGCCTGGCCAGATGCTTCAGCGCGTGCGCATGGAGGCCGGCCCTCGGCTTCAGGCGGAGGAACCGCAGATCACAGGTCTCGGCCCCGAGATCTCATCCGGGCGGGTCGGCGGCCTGCAGGGGCTGCTTCGTCACGCGGCGGCGTGTCAACGTAGGTTGCGCGTGCCTGGCGCGCCCGGCGTAGGCGCCGCTGCTGTGCCGTTCGGCAGGGGCTTGCGGAGGGCTTCGGCGGTGGTCTGCAACGACGTCTCCAGGACGGTCAGCCGGTGCTGCGGGTCCATCAGATTCGCGCCCATGGCGGCCAGATCCTCCGGTCCCGGCACGATCAGCCGTACCAGGGTGCCCGCATCCCGTACCTGCCGGGCCTCGTGCAGCAGGCGCCGGGTCGCGATGCGCCGCAGTCCGCGTTCCACCTGTGCGGGGATACTGCGCGGGTGGTCCATCCGGCGGGCGGACGTCGGCGCCAGCACGAACACCTCATCCAGGCCCTCACCGGACAGCAGGTCGAGGTTGGTGTCCGACCAGGCACAGCCGTCCACGAAACGGCGCCCGTCGATCTCCACGGGGGCGAACCATGCGGGTAGGGCGCATGAGGCGGTCACGGCCGACGCGAGGTCGGTGCGCGGCGCGTCCGGGGCCCCGAACAGGACGCGCGCGCCGCTGTCGAGGTCCACCGCGACCACGCGCAGAGCTGGGTTGTCCGGCCAGCGGTCGGCCATCCGAAGCTGACGGAACAGGTCGCGCACGCCGCTCAGGCTTCCCCGCCCGGGTGGTGCGCAGGCGGCGAGCAGCATCGTGAACGGGACCCTGTGCGGGCGCCTGGCCATGTCCCCCAGCAGTTTGAGCGACCCGATCCCCGGCTTGGGGATGCGCGGCAGTGCGCCACCCACCCATGTGTCGTAATCCACGCGGACCCCGGACGCCGCTGCGTCACCGCGCTGGTGGTCGAGGAGGTCACGCGGGCGCGCGCCGAGGGTCAGAAGGGAGCCCACGATGGCGCCCGCGGAGGTGCCCAGGATGATGTCCGCGGTACGCGGATCCCATCCGTAGGCGTCCTCCAGCGCACACAGCGCGCCGATCACCCACGCAGCCCCCAAAGACCCTCCGCCGCCGAATACCAGGCCCCGGCGCACATCGGAAGGCGAACTCGACGTGCCCGGATCCCGGCGGTCTTCGTGACCCGCCGCCTGGGGCGTCATTCCCAGCCACCGCCTCTCCGTCGCGTTCGCCGGCCGGCGCCCTGCCGCCGACCGTTGTATACGACAAAACGCAACGCGGCATATCAGAACTTCCCTGCAGACTTCTTCCCGAATGGGCGATCCGCACCCCACACTGCTCGGCTACGGTGCCACTCACTTCGGGCACGTAGAGGTGACGGGTTGCCGACGATTCAACGGCCGACGCGTCCGCGCAGGGTCCGGGTAGCGCGCCGAAGCGGGAGTTCGCATCCGAATCGATAGTCGATGCTGCCCCCCGGCACGCACCGCTTCAAGGGCCGAACGGCCCTGCCCTGGGTGTGGGCTGCACGACCCAAGCCTGCGGCGGCGGTGGTGGTGCTGCACGCGGGAGGCACTCTGGCGTCGAGGAGGGCGGTCGCCGTGCCGAATCTGGGAGTCGCGATCGTGCGATGGACACGTTGTCCCGGGTGATGACCTGCTGCGACGGGATGGGCATGGTCACGGTACGGAGAGTGACTTTCCACATCCGGTCCACCAGCGGGATCATGAAGCGGATACCGGGATCGCGGACCCCCTGCAGTCGGCCGAGCCGGAACACCACCCCGCGTTGGTACTCGCGGCGGTCACGTACTTCCGCCCGCGTGGACCCGGTCAAGTCCATCGTGGAGATCGAGGATGTGTCGAGCGCGATCGGGCAGATCACGCGGACCGCGGTCCGCAACGTCGTCGGCCGCTCGCTGCTCGATCAGGTATTCACCGACAGCGAGACGATCAACGAGCAGATCAAGGAGATCCTTGACGGCCTCACCCGGCAGTGGGGCGTGTACGTGCTGCCGATGGAGCTGAAAGACATCGAGCTCCCGCTGCGGGATTCTGTCGCCCGATTCGGGACGAGCACCGAGTCGATCAGCGCGACCTGCGCCTTTCCTCCTCGATCTCCTCGTCAACACTGCTCATCGGAAGCAACCGCATGAAGGCGAACACGCTCGACACGGCGAGGTAGGGGAGTCGCAGCAGCACGTGGCAGATCGCGCGGACCGTTTTTCGCGCGGAGGCTCCCGAGGCTCCGGCAGAGCCATCCGTACGGTTTCGTATCGTTGCGATCAGGGCTGTTTGGCCCTAGCGGGACCGGTGCGGGCGCGTTTGTCTGAAACTGCCTGGGACCGATGAAGGCGGCCGGGCAACTCGGATTCGCGCCGAAATTCACCACTGCGGAAACCTTTCACGACTTCGCCGTCGGCCGGGGGTCCGGGTTGCTGCCGCCGGACCGGCTCGCCCACGCCGTCGACAGGCTCGCCGCGGTGCTTCCCGGGGCGGTCTCCAGCGCCTGTAGGAGGAGGAGCTGAATCATGGCGGACGGGAAGATTATCCCGCTCGACAAGGACACCCGTTCGCGTAGGGGCGGGGCCCGGCCCGGGGGACGGGCGTCCGGTGCGCGGCGCAAGAGCGCGCCCGCCGGAGAGCCGGGGCTCACCACCGTGCCGGCCGTCGAGACCCCGGACGCCCAGGGGGCGCAGCGCGCGGCGGCCCGCTCGGACGATGGACCGGACACCGCCCGGGGCACCGCCGGTGGAGGCGATGTCGGCGGTGCGGGCGAGGAACAGGGTGAGCAGGCTGGGTCGCCGCTACTGCGGCGGCTGCCGGTCAGGATGCTCACAGACGCGCTCGGCAGCGCGGTCGACCGACTGTTCGGCGGCCGCTGGGAGCGCAGGGCGGCTGGCGGCCTGTCGTTCCTCCGCCGCCGGATCACGGGGGACTACGAGGTCGATGAGTTCGGCTACGACGAGGAGCTCACCGACCAGGTGTTCATGTCGTTGCTGCGCCCGCTGTTCGACAACTACTTCCGGATCGAGGTCAAGGGCATCGAGAACATCCCGTCGCAGGGTGGGGCACTCGTGGTCTGCAACCATTCCGGGACGCTGCCGTGGGACGCGCTCATGACGCAGGTCGCCGTCCATGACCACCACCCGGCCCGCCGCCATCTGCGGCTGCTCGCCGCCGATTTGGTGTTCCTGCTCCCCGTCATCAACGAGCTGGCGCGCAAGGGCGGGCACACCCTGGCGTGCCCGGAGGACGCGCAACTGCTTCTGGAGAACGGCGAAATTGTCGGCGACATGCCGGAGGGCTTCAAGGGGCTCGGCAAGCCGTTCTCGGAGCGCTACAAGCTTCAGCGGTTCGGGCGAGGGGGCTTCGTGTCGACGGCGCTGCGCACCGGGGTGCCGATCGTGCCGTGCTCGATCGTCGGGGCCGAGGAGATCTACCCGATGGTGGGCAACGCGAAGACGCTGGCGCGGCTGCTGGGTCTGCCGTACTTCCCTGTGACGCCGACGTTCCCCTGGCTGGGGCTGCTGGGGATGATTCCGCTGCCGACGAAGTGGACGATCCAGTTCGGTGAGCCGATCCCCACGGACCACTACCCGCCGGAGGCGGCGGACGATCCGATGCTGGTGTTCAACCTCACCGACCAGGTGCGCGAGACGATCCAGCACACGCTCTACAAGCTGCTTGTGCAGCGCCGTTCGGTCTTCTTCTGAAACCTGAAGCCCGGACGGCGCTGCGAAGGGAGCTGCTGCGTTGCGCTGGCGGGTACGGCTGCGCGCCTCGCCGGTGCCGAGCAGATCTCCCGTCCTTGATTGCCTGTTTGATAGAACACCTGCTACCGTAGCGCCGGACGATCTCCTCATCTCTGAGCGTGCACAAGATCGAGGCCCTCGTTGTGCTCGGCGGCGAGGACACGCTCAGCGTCGCAGGCAAGCTCTGCGATGCGGGAGCCAATCCGGTCGACGTCCCCAAGATCATCGACAACGACGACGGCGGCACTGACTACACCTTCGGCTTCGGCACGGCCGTCAGTATCGCGATCGAAGCCATTGACCGCCTGCACACCACCGGGGACGTGCACAAGCGCACGTTCGTCGTCGAGGTGATGAGGCTCCACTCCAAATGGATTGCTCTGCACGCCGGCATCGCCGGAGGCGTCAACACCATCCTCATACCGGAGCAGGAGTTCGACCTCGACCAGGTGTGCGCCTGGGTGGAAATTTCGAGATCAACTGCGCGCCGATCGTCGTGGTGGCAGAGGGAGCGGTTCCCAAGGCCGGACAGATGGTAATCAAGGACGGGCCGCGCGACGAGTTCGGGCACGTGTGCCTGTCCGGCATCGGCGATTGGCTGTCGTGGCGGCACGCCGATCGCATGAGCGGTTGATGGGCAGAGCGCCAGGGCGACGGTCGCTGTTGTGTGCCATCCGGCTGGTGAGTGGCGGCTTTCTTCCTGTGGGCCGAGGATGGGGGTGCTGGCCGCCGCCGCTGTCTGTTGGGTGTGAGTCGGTTGTTGCGGTCCTCCCTCCCTGGCCGGTGCCAGTTGCTGCGGAGAACGGCACCACACCCGGCAGTGAGTTCGCGGCCGACGTCCGGGAGGCGAGTCGTCATGCCGCACAGCGTGTTTGCTTTCTGCCTGGCCGCCAGTGCGGGTTCGCTGCCTGGCGGCGATCTGGTTCTGGTGGGCATTGTGGCGGGGGTGGCGGTGCTCAGCATTGCCGTCGCGGTCGCATTGTTGCGCGATGTGCTGGCCGCCGGGCAGGGCACGGAGAGGATGCGGGCCATCGCGGCCGGGATCCAGCAGGGAGCTGCCGCCTATCTGGCACGGCAGTTCAAGACGATGGTCGTCTTCGTCATCGTGATCCCGTTCGTACTGCTCCTCCTACCGGCCGAGTCGGCCGGGGTGAGGATCGGCCGGTCGGCGTTCTTCGTCGTCGGAGCGGTGTTCTCGGGATGCGTCGGCTACATCGGCATGTCGCTGGCGGTGCGCGGCAATGTCAGGGTGGCGGCGGCGGCCCGTGAGGCCGGAGAGAAGCGGGCGGTGCGGATCGCGTTCCGTACCGGCGGGGTGACCGGCATGCTCACCGTCGGTCTCGGGTTGCTGGGGGCCGCGGTCGTGGTACTGGTCTTCCAAGGCAGCTCGGCGGGTGTGCTGGAGGGTTTCGGATTCGGCGCGGCGCTGTTGGCGATGTTCATGCGGGTCGGCGGTGGTATCTACACCAAGGCCGCCGACGTCGGGGCGGATCTGGTGGGCAAGGTCGAGGAGGGCATCCCCGAGGACGACCCGCGCAACGCCGCGGTGATCGCCGACAACGTCGGGGACAACGTCGGTGACTGCGCGGGGATGGCCGCAGACCTGTTCGAGTCCTACGCCGTCACGCTGGTCGCCTCGTTGATCCTCGGCAAGGTTGCATTCGGCACCGACGGACTGGTGTTTCCGCTGCTGGTTCCCATGATTGGTGCGGCCACGGCGGTGATCGGCATTCTGACGGTGACACCGCGCGGCCGGGACCGTACCGCGATGAGCGCGATCAACCGTGGCTTCTTCATCTCCGCCGTCGTCTCCGCGATTGGCGTGGCTGTCGCCGCTTTCGCGTACCTGCCGGGCCGCTTCTCTGAGCTTGCCGGGACAGCCGTGGCGATCAGGACGGTCGCGGGGGATCCGCGCCTGGTCGCCATCGCCGCGGTGCTGATCGGGCTGGCGTTGGCCAGTGCCATCCAGTTGCTCACCGGCTACTTCACCGAGAACACCCGCGCGCCGGTGCGGGAGATCAGCCGCAGTTCGCTGACCGGCCCGGCGACCGTCATCCTGTCGGGCTTTGCCACCGGGCTGGAGTCGTCGGTGTACTCGGCCCTGCTGATCGGCGCCGCAGTCTACGGGGCATTCATCCTCGGGCTGGGCAACACCACGCTGGCCCTGTTCGCGGTGGCACTGGCCGGGACCGGGTTGCTCACCACGGTCGGCGTGATCGTGGCGATGGACTCCTACGGCCCGGCCACCGACAACGCCCACGGCATCGCGGAGATGTCCGGCGACGTCACTGGTGCGGGCGCCGAGATGCTCACCGATCTGGACGCGGTCGGCAACACCACCAAAGCGATCACCAAGGGCATGGCCATCGCCACCGCCGTGCTCGCCGCCACCGCCTTGTTCGGATCCTTCCGCACCGCGGTCGAGGACAACCTTGCCAAAGCCGGCCGTACGGCGTCCTCTTTCAGCCTCTCCGTCGACAAGCCGAACGCGCTCGTCGGCCTGGTCGTCGGCGCTGCGGTGGTGTTCTTCTTCACCGCCTTGGCGGTCATGGCGGTAGGCCGATCCGCAGGGCGGGTGGTGATCGAGGTACGGAACCAGTTCCGTACCAAACCGGGCATCATGCAGGGCACCGAACTGCCCGACTACGCCCGCGTGGTCGACATCTGCACCGCCGACGCCCTGCGTGAACTGGCCACCCCGGCACTGCTCGCCGTCATGGGCCCCATCGCGGTTGGATACGCGCTCGGGTACGCACCGTTGGGCGCCTACCTCGCCGGTGCGATCGCGGTCGGTGCGTTGATGGCCATCTTCCTCGCCAACTCCGGCGCCGCCTGGGACAACGCCAAGAAACTCGTCGAAGACGGCTTCCATGGCGGCAAGGGCTCCCCGGCGCACGCCGCGACCGTCATCGGCGACACGGTCGGCGACCCGTTCAAGGACACCGCCGGTCCCGCCATCAACCCACTGCTGAAGGTCATGAACCTGGTGTCACTCCTGATCGCCCCCAGCGTCGTCACCTACAGCACCAACCCGGCGGTCCGCGCCGCGACCGCCGCCGCCGCCCTGCTGATCGTGGTCGCTGCGATCACCATCGCCAAGCGACGCACACACCGACTCACGCCCGCCGGGGATGGCCAGGCGCCCGCCCCTCCCGAGGGGTAGACGACACCGTGGAAGGGACGTCCACGGAACGGCACACCAAGCCGTCCAGGCGGACAAGCAGCTGATCGGGCGGCAGCTCCATGTCGGCCAGGATCCGAATCGCGGTACGCAGCCGTCCCGCCTGAGCCCGCGAGTGGAGCCGCCGCCGTGCCGCCGAGGGGCCGGAGCAGCAGTAGCTCGGCGCCGTTGGCCACCTGTCGACGCGACAGCACAGCCGAGACAGAGAGCAGCTTCCTCGTCGCCCGATACGCCGGCGAAACAGGCACCGGGACATGGCCCCAGCGCGTCCGCGGATCCCACCAGACCCCGTACGGCCTGCGGCGACGCATTTCTGAACGGCACAGGTTGTTGCGCCCATACAGCGTGGCGAGATCAATCATGTGGACGTCATCACGGCGGGTTGCCGCCTCGCGGAGCGGCGGGGTGAGGCCGGCCGGCTGGGAGAACAGCGCCAGGGCGGCATCGGCACTGTTATGGCCTTGCCAGTCCAGGACGGTGCGGATGCGCTCCGGGCGTTCCAAGTGGGGCCCCGCGCTGCTCGCCGAGATGCACGCCCCGCGGTGGGCCGTGGCCGCCCTTGCCCTCGCCGACATGGCCATCGGCGCGGTCTGCCGCACGAACCCGTAGGACTCGAACGACCGCTTGCGGTGGTGGCAGCAGCTGGGGAGCTCCTCGTCGGCGTCCTCGGCCACGCGCCTGCACGCCCCTGCAGCCTCGACGAGGCCCGGCCACTCAGGCCCGACGCGACCGTTCGACACGAAAGGGGAGGGGACGCGGCGCTGCGGGGTGAAGCGCAGGCGTTGCTTGAGCTTGAGCGTGTTGCTCCCATTGAGCTTGTCCGGTGCGGGGGTGATCAGCCGGGTGGCCTTGCGGACGGTCAGCTCCTCCGGTGCTCGTCGTGCGGTGGGAGCCCGGGAACGGAACTCGGTGCAGTCCCGGCGAACCGGGGTGCCACGTGAGCGCGTAGGTGAGTTGGGCGAGCGCGGGCTGGGCGACTACGTGGCTGTTGACAGCACGCCCCGCGAGTCGGCGCGAGCCGGCTCGGGCGGGAGAGCGGAGTCGGGGGCCCCCGGCACAGCACACGGACTGTGAGCTGGGCCCGGATGGCCCTGGTGACGCCCGTTCGGCACTGTATCGAAGCCCGGATCGGGCTTTCCTGGGCGAGGATGGATGGAGCGAGGACGCGGCCGCGCGGTCGAAGGGTGCCGTTTCCGCCTCTTTCATGTCGGGGGTGCTTGTCTGCGGGCTCGCACCACTCACACGAGAATTTCAGGACGTCGGTGTCGGCGCCCTCGGCGTTGGCCGGGAGCGGCCACCGCCGGTCCGTCCTGGGGTGGGTTCGAGCAGGGGAGAGACGCTGTGCGGGCGACCTTTACGCTGGGGCGGATCGCGGGGGTCCGGATCGGGGTCCACTGGAGCGTGCTGCTCATCTTCGGCATCATCGCGTTCGGCCTCGCGCAGGGCCGTCTCCCCCAGGTGTATCCGGGCCATGCCCCGGTGGTGTACTGGGTGGCGGGCCTTGGGGCTGCCGTGGTCTTCTTCGCCTCTCTGCTCGCCCACGAATTGGCGCACGCCGTGGTGGCGCGGCGCAACGGGGTGGTCGTGGACGACATTGTGCTGTGGCTGCTGGGCGGGGTGGCCCGGCTGAAGTCGGAGGCGTCGAGCCCGGCGGCGGAACTGCGGATCGCGGGCGTCGGCCCGCTGGTCAGCCTCCTGCTGGGCGGGCTCTTCGTGCTGGGCACCTGGCTGCTCACCCTGGTGTCCGCGCCCAGGCTCCTGGTCGAGGATGTGGCCTGGCTTGCGGGCATCAACTTGCTGCTTGCTGTCTTCAACGCCCTTCCCGCCGCTCCGCTCGACGGCGGGCGGCTGTTGCGCGCCTTCCTGTGGTGGCGTACCGGAGACCGGCTGCGGGCGACCGCCGGGGCCACCATGGCGGGACGCGTCCTTGGCTGGTTGCTCATGGTGCTAGGGCTTGTGGTGTTCATGAGGGGCGGCGGGTTCGGCTGGCTCTGGCTGGCCCTGATCGGCTGGTTCCTCATCGCGGCCGCCACCGCTGAGGGACGGCAGGCACAGCTGCGCGGCGTGCTCGCCGGTGTCCCAGTGCGTGACGCCATGACAAGGGATCCGCTCACGGTGCCCGCAGTCCTGACGGTCGCGGACCTTCTGGCCGACCCGCTGTACCGGTACCGGCACTCGGCGTTTCCGGTGACCGGTGTGGACGGGTCACCGGTCGGGCTGGTGACGCTCGACAGCGCCAGGCAGGTGCCGCTTGAGAGGAGCGGGGCGGTGACGGTGGGCGAGGTGATGGTGCCGCTGTCGCGGACCACCGTCGCGGGTCCGGACGACTCACTGGCGGATCTGCTGCCCCGCATGGAGCCCGGCGCCGAGCACCGCGTCCTGGTGATGGACGAGGGCAGACTCGTCGGGATCCTGTCGCTGTCGGACATCAGCCGTACGGTGACCTGGCTGATGCACGCCGCCCCGAGGCGGTGAGAAGCTGACCGCGGAGCTCCCGGTCAACGGCCTTTCACCCGCGCACGTTGGCGTCCTCGGGGGCGCTAGGAGGGCCGGGTGGAGATGCCCTGGCGCTTTTTGCGCCGTCGGCTTGCGGTGCGGGCCCGGCAGCGCCGGGAAGGACCTCGGGGTGCGCGAACCAGACCCGCGATCGCCGAGGCCCGCCAGCAAGGACCCGTACCTACTTCGGGCGCACCGCGGAGTTGGTGAGGTGGTGTACTCCGGGCGACGCAAGAAGGCCAGGTCGATCGGGTCCGGGGAGCGTCATAGCGGCTCACTTGCACCGCGGTCAGGCTTTTCGGTCACTTCCAAGCCGGACCACCCAGGCACGCCCGGCGCCCTGGGCACCCCTGCGCCGCACTCTTCGGCGGCCGCCCCGATCCCAAGGTGCCGAGCGATGACGGTCTCAAGGCGGACCAGCGCGTGCCGCAGAAGGTCGCGGCCGTTCGCGTAGCCCGCGGGGAGCGGTCTGTGCTCGTCGTCTCCCAGTTCGCCGGGCTGCCCGGCGCGTTCGCCCTTGACCAGGGCAGCAGGCCCAAATGTGATGGACGTTCAGGGCCGATGGGGTGGCTACGACCGTTATCTGGTGCCGCGGGATGCGAGTCGGCCGTGGGTGTCGTCGATCTCGTAGGTGAGTTTGTTGATGACCTCCACGACGCCGTCGACGCCCTGGGTCAGCCGCACCGCGACGGCTATCGCGCTGCGGTGTTCCAGGACTCCGCTCAGCGTCACAATGCCGTCAGACGCCCTTACATCGAAGCGCCTCCGGTTCCGCCCACAGCACCCGAATGAATACGTCGCGCACCACCTCTTCCCGGATTTCTGCGTCCGACCGCAGGTAGCGCTTGACGCGCCGGCTGATGATGCCGACGAGCTGCCCGGCGTCCACCACGGGCATGTGTCTGAGGTTCCGGCGGGCCATGATCCGTGAGGCTTCGGCGACACCCGCGTCGACGTCGACGACGACCGGTGGCGCGGTCATCAAAGCTCCAGCTGACAACCTCCAGGACTTGCGCGCCGTCTCACGCAGCCGGGGGCGGAAGATGCGCAGCGGCCCGGACGGACGCGCGCAGGGCTCTTTGCCGAGCAGGTCCGCTTCCGAGACCAGGCCCACGAGTCCGCCGTCCTCGTCGAGGACCGGCAGCGCACGAACTGGCGGTCATTCAGGATTCTCACAACCTCCCGGTACGGGGTGTACACACGCACCGCCGCTACGTCCTTCGTCATGACGTCCCGGACCTTGGTGCCAGTCATGAGGGCGACCTCCTGCTGTTGGACGTTCTCGATGGTTGAGGTCCGATCGGGTGCCGGCGCAGCAACTCGTCAGCGGTCCGGCACGAGGGCGACTGGGCACTGGGCATGGTGCAAGGCGGCGTGGACGACTGGTCCCAGGCGCAGCCCGACGGGGGAGCGCGGCCGGTGTGCCGCGACGACCAGGAGGCTGGCGTCGGCCGAGGAGTCGATCAGTGCCGCCGCCGCACCGCCGTCGACCAGGAGGCGATCGACGCAGACGTCCGGCGAGAGCGACGACAGCTCCGCCGCGTCGACGGCCTCGGTCAGCAGGTCCAGGTGCTCATGACGAAGCTCTCGGACGGTGTCGACCTGCGTCACCGTGCGGCCCACCTCGTCGAGTGGCTGCCAGGCATGGAGGGCTCGCAGCGATGCCTTCCACACCCTCGCGGTCGCGGCAGCGAACCTGATCGCTTCGACGTCGCGGCGGTCCTGGACGGCCACGACCACGTCTCCGGTGCTCCCCAGGGTGCCCTTGCGCCGTACGACGACGAGCGGGCAGGTGACATGCGCGGCCACTCGCAGGCTCACCGATCCGAGCAGCAGGCCGGCGAAGCCACCGTGGCCCCTGGTTCCCAGAACAGCGAGCGAGGCACTGTCGGCTGCGGCGAGCACGGCAGCGGCCGGTCGATCGTCCGACATGACGGTGTCCACCTGGAGGCCGGGGTGCTCGGCGGTGACGCGGTCACGTGTATCGTCCAGCATCTTCCTTGCGGTCTGCACGGTGAGCTGCCGCGCCTCGCTCAGCCGGGGGTGTGCGTTTCCGGCGCCGAGGCCGGTGGCGTGCACGACCTGCAACGGACAGCGCCGCCGCGCGGCTTCTGCCGCAGCCCAGTCCACCGCCCCGTCGGCGTCCGCTGAGCCGTCGGTTCCCACCACGATTCCGTGAACCGCCGCATCGTCTCCCATCAGCGCTCCCAGAGCGTGGTCTGCCGGTCCGAGCCCCGGACACCTCCTTCTTGCACTCTTCACCTGGGCGACGCCCGGGCACAGGGGCCGATCGGCCCCGACATCGAGCGGAACGGTGCGCCTGGTACGGAACCGCGCAGACGGCCGGGCGCCACCCGTGCCGGCCAGGTCGGGGCAAGCCAGCTTGTGTCGTACGTCTCCCAAAGTGCGCTGCCGGCCTGCTCGGACGGTGGAAGGAGAAGGAGGGTGCCTTCCATGAGCGGCCGGTGCGAACCCGGGCAACTGGTCCGAGACGCCCCGGTTCCTGCCTTGGTCTTGGCTCGGGTCTCCGACCAGGCAGACCTCATGGTCGTCGGCTCCCGCGGACGCGGCGTTTCACGGCTTCTGAGGCTTGCTGGTTGGGGTGACAGCTCGTCAGTTTGGCTGTATTGCTGGTAGATGCGGTATCCCGATGGGGGTGGCCTGTCCGCGCAGGAGCGGGCTCGGCGGGAACGGGTGCGGTTCGAGGCTGCCGAGATGTTAGAGCAGGGGGTGCCCCCGCCGGTGGTGGCCAGGCGGTTGCGGGTGTCGCGGAAATCCGCGTATGCCTGGCACGCACTCTGGAGTGGGGGCGGGGTGGAGGCGCTGCGGTCCAAGGGGCCCAGCGGGCCGCCGTCGCGGATGAAGCCGGAATGGCGGGCGTGGCTGGACGAGGCGCTGGAGCAGGGGCCGGCCGCGCATGGCTGGGTGCAGCGCTGGACGCTGCCGCGGATCGCGCTGCTTATCGCCCGGCGGTTCTATGTCCGGTTCAGTACCGCGCAGGTCTCCCGGATTTTGCACAAGATGGGGTGGAGCGTACAGGTGCCGGTGCACCGAGCCGCCGAGCGCGATCCGCAGGCCGTGGAGCGGTGGATGCGGCAGGTGTGGCCGACGGTGGAAAGACGGTGCGGGACCAGGGGGCGTGGTTGATCTTCGAGGACGAGTTGGGGCAGAGCCTCCGCCCGCCCAAAGCGCGCACCTGGTCCCGCCGCGGACACACACCGGTGATCAAAGTGACTGGGAAGGGCTCCGGACGGGTCTCGCTGGCCGCCCTGGTGTGCGCTCGGCCCGGGCAGCGCACCCGCTTGTTGTACCGGACCTTGACGCACACCGGCCGCAAGAACGAGAAGAAGGGCTTCCGCGAAGACGACCTTGCGCGCCTGCTTGACGCCGCGAGCCAGCAGCTCGGCGGCAAGATCGTCCTGCTGTGGGACAACGCCGCCCAGCACAAGGACGCCGCGATGCGCGAGCTGCTCGAAACCCGCAGCGCATGGCTGACCGTCTTCTACCTCCCGCCGTACACTCCGGACCTCAACCCGGCCGAAGGGGTGTGGGCGCACCTGAAGAAGTCCCTGTCCAGCCTGGCCCCCTGCACAACCGGCCAGCTCGCAACCAAGTCCCGGACACGGCTGAAGAGGATGCAATACCGCGCAGACCTCCTCGACGGATTCATCGCTGAGACCGGACTGAGCCTCGCCCCACCCTGACCGTCACCCCAACACGCAAGCCTCAGTTGCCCTCGGACCCGTCAGCCGCAGCCTCCTGCAGTGCAGTTCTCCCAGCGCCACTTGCGGCGTCCGCCCGCAGCCTCGGATAACGGCGTCATAGCAGCGCACACGGCTTCTGCGCACGCGGCTCAGCCCAGAGGCAGGAGCAGCGCGCAGGCACCGTGCGGCGCGCAACCGGCCGCGCCGGGCGCTTTGAGTACCGGGCGCTGCTGCCCGCCGAGGTGAAAGCCGAGGAGGTCAGCGGCTCCCTATTGTTCCAAGTGCGCACACGTCGGGGCGGGCTGTCGGCGGCGGCCCCGACGTCAGGCACCAGTAGCAGAGCACTGTGGTCCGGGCCGCGATGCGCACTGCCGCCGAGCCACCCTGCGCAATGTCGCCGCGCAGGCATAGGCGGGACTGGAGCCGCCCTGCGGCCGTCGATACGTCCGGCCGACGTTGCCGCCGCCGGGCGCCTCGCGGTCTGATGGGTGTCGGAGGGCAACCGCGCTGGCCGGCGGCGCTATCTGGCGTAGACGTGCTCGACGAACTCCGCGACTTGGTCGTCGGTGAGGTTTCGGGCCACGTCCGCCTCGCTGATGATGCCGACCAGCCGCTTGTTCTCGATCACCGGAATCCGCTTGATCTGGTGACTTTCCATCTCGTGCAGCACCTGGCTGACGTCGGCATCCGCGTCGATCCAGCGTGGTGTGCCCTCGCACAGCTCGGCGCACCTGGTTTCGGCGGGGTTATGGCCCTTGGACACGCACTTCACCACGATGTCGCGGTCGGTGATGATGCCGCACAGCCGCTCGTTCTGGTCGCTGACTGGTAGGGCGCCCACATTGAGTTCCCGCATCAACTGGGCCGCCCGGTCCAGCGTTTCCTCGCGGTATACCCACTTGGCACCAGGGTGCATGATGTCCTTGGCCGTGGTCATGGCCGCCTCCTGCCTGAATGCGTTCCGTGAAGAAATATCCGTCCGCTTCCATGCTCACCCCGGTACGCGTGGTCGCGCGACCGTACGGACTCGTGGTCCGCGACTACACCGACCCGCCCCGGCCCGGATTTCGATACCCCCGTCAGGAGTCCATGCACACTGGAGGGGCAGCGCGAGAGGGCAGTATGTGAGTTGTTGTCGCTTTCACCGTTGAGGGTTGGGTGAAGGGCCCTGACGCGGGCTTGCTGCCGCGCTACGGACGCGGCTGGACGAACAAGCCGGGCTCAGCTTCGGTGAGGATGCCGCGGCCGACGAGGCGCTTGAGCTTGGCGCGCATGCCCTCGCTGGGCGCCCCGCTGCTCGGCTTCGGCGAGCTCACCGACACCGTCCTGTCCGGCCGCCGCGTCCTCGCGGTCGGCCCGAACCTGCTCATCGCCCGCGAGAAGGGGAATGAGCCGCTGCCGGAGACGAGGCGTCGTCCTCCTCGGGTATCGCCATGAGAGCACGGACCTTGTCCAGCTCCTCCAGCGTCGCACCCGCACAGATCGTTTCTGGCGGACCACGGGCGCTGCGGGTATGCGGCGCGTCGGCATCCCGGCGCGGGTGATCCCAAAATGGGCGGGACCGGCATGGATGCCCAGCGTGCTGGCCTCGCCTATCTGAGGAGGAACTGCGGCCTGCGCTGTTGTCTGTGCGTTTGCTGTCTGCGCGTCTGCGGTGGTTCGGGTATGAGCTCGGCTTCCGGCCCGGCAGTCGACATAGCCCTTCGGACCTGGCGGCGGGGCCGGTTGGCTCTGCCGGGTCTGCGGTGCTGTGCGCGACCGTCGGGGTATGAAGACGCAACTTGGCATCAATGGCGCCGGGCTCGGCCCGGGCAAGAAGACGCGCCTGAATCGGATTCTCCGCCAGCACGGCCTTTGCAATGGCACGGCGATGTTCCTGCCGTACGATCACGGGCTGGAGCACGGCCCGCGGGACTTTTTCGCCAACCCCGCGGTGAGTGACCCGGCCTACATCATCCGGCTGGCGGTCGATGGCGGTTTCAACGGCATCGCGGTCCAGGTCGGGCTGGCCGAGAAGTTCTACTGGGACTATGCCGGCGAGGTTCCGCTGGTGCTGAAGCTGAACGGGAGGACCGACATCCCCTCCGACGCCGAGGCGCTGTCCCCGCTGCACGCCTCCGTCGCGGACGCCGTACGCCTGGGCGCTGACGCCGTCGGCTACACGCTGTATGTGGGCAGTCCCGCTCAGGAAACGGACTTCCGGCAGTTGCGGCAGGTACGCGAGGACGCCCAGCGGTTCGGCATGCCGCTGATCGTGTGGGCGTACCCGCGTGGTGCCGCGGTCGAGGCGAAGGGCGGCAGGGATTCGTTCTACGCGGTCGACTACGCGGCGCGCATCGCCAGCGAACTCGGGGCCGACATGGTCAAGGTGAACTTCCCCCATCCGGAGAAGACCTCCGGCGTGAAGGAGGCCTATCAGCGCGATTTCTCCGCGCAGCAGGCGATCGATGCTGTGGTGCGGTCGGCGAACCGCACCCTGCTGCTGGTCTCAGGAGGGGAGAAACAAGGCGACGAGGCGATGTTGCAGAAGGCGCGCCAGGCGATGGAGGCGGGAGCGACAGGTCTGATCTTCGGGCGCAACGTGTGGCAGCGTGAGCACGACGAATCACTTCGGTTCGTGGCCCGGCTCCAGGACATCCTCGCCAAATACCCTCAGCCCGGTGCTCTGCGGGCTTGAGTACCACATCGGGAGGAACGATGGCTGGTCCGATCGTCGTCGGGGTGGACGGCTCCGGGCGCAGTCTGCGTGCGCTGGCATGGGCCAGCCACGAGGCGGTGCTGCACGGATGCGCACTGCGCGTCATCCACGTCCTGCCCGGGGCACACGAATACGGCCTGTCCGCGGGAGCGCGTGCCTCCCGGACACATGAACGCGACCGGGGCGTGGTGGACGAGGCCACCGCGATCGCCCGGGAGGCCCACCCCGACCTGGAGGTGACCTCTGACCTGCCCTCGGGCTCTCCGGCTGCCGTACTGCTGTCAGAGTCCGAGCACGCGCACACGGTGGTCCTCGGGGCCAAGGGCATGGGCGGTTTCGCCAGCCTGCTGCTGGGGTCGGTCGCCGTGCAGGTCGTCGGACACACGGCGTGCCCGGTGGTCATCGTCAACCACGTCACCACCGGCAACCATCGCATCGTCGTCGGCGCCGACGGCTCGGCTCACTCCCAAGCTGCCTTGGCGTACGCCTTCCGCGAGGCGTCCTTGCGCGGCGACCAGTTGCAGGCGGTGCATGCCTGGAGCCCGCCGGGCCCTCCGGCCCTGGTCAGCTCCGACCCCACGGTGGCCGAGGCGCTCTCGGAACGCCGACGCGCGCTGGAGGAGTGGCTGGCGCCGCTGCGCCAGGAGTATCCGGGCGTGAAGGCGGTGGAGGACCTGGTGCAGGAGGCGCCGGTTCTCGCCCTGGCCCGGGCCTCCGACCGGGCCGACTTGATGGTCGTCGGTTCCCGCGGGCGCGGCGGCTTCCACGGCTTGGCCCTCGGATCGGTCAGCCATGCGCTGCTGCAGTTCTCACTCTGCCCGCTGGCGGTCGTTCGCCCTCGTCCTTAAAGCCTTGTCTGTCCTCGTCGGCCGACGGCTCTCATGCAGCCTGGAACTCGGCACGCACGAGCCGCAGGCTGCACCGTGCGGTTCGCGTGGGCCACCTGAAGTGACCGATTTCGCCGCGCGCAGCGGCAGTTCGAGACCGTCCAGACCCGCCTGATCAATGAACCCCTCGTCGAGTACGTCCAGCCCTTCGGCGGCGCGTACTTCCACCTCCCGCCCGGCGTCACCAACACCCACGACTGGTACGCTCGCACCCTGCCGACCTTACATCCGCTCACCTGCAGGCATCCCTCCCGTATATGCTCGCTATAAGAGGGCAGCGCACCGGGCGTTTTGGCCGGGAACGGCGAGATCGCGTAAGAGGCATGGGGGCGCCCGGCAGAATTCCGGGGCAGACGGACCGCAAGCGCGGCCGCCCAGAACCGCGCGGACATTGACTCGGGATCATCACGTCCACATGAGCCGATCCCTCAGCCGTAGCTGTTCAGCGGGCGTGGACGCGCATAGATCGCACTGGCGAAAGATCCGGGGCACGTGATGGTCTGTCACCTCAGCTGAACAGCTACCCTCAGCCGGTGGATTCGAGCTCAGCTCGACCTGTCCCTCGCCACGTGATCCGAATGAAGCGCACACATCACTCGTTCGACCCACACCGATCGCCGTAGAACGCAGGTTCTGATTCGCTGGCATCGGGCTCGATCGGTCTTGGGGCCCTGCGGCGGATCTGCCAAAGCAGGCAGGCCAGCCGCGTTGACCTAGGCGAAAGGCAGGAGTCTCATGCCGTTCAACAAGGGTGACCGTGTGCGTTTCTCTCCCCGGCCCAATGCGACGAACAGGACTGAGCAGGGCGCTGTCGTCGACGTCACGCAGGACCGTCACGGGCGAACGCACTATGAAGTGCGCCGCGACGCGGATCCGTCTGGGCCTGAGTTCTTTTTCGGTGAAGATGACATAGAAAAGGCTGGAACCGGTCGCCGAAGGCGCGAGCCGCCCTGGAGGAACTGGCCCGGGACGCCCCTGAGCTGCTGGTAGTGAGGTGGTTGTCGTCGTGGTACTCCCACCGTGGTCATGGCGCCTCCGCGAGATCGGCGGGCGAACTGGTGTCCGTGGTCAACGGCAGCACAGGCCGTTCCTGGCGGTCGTCACCGTCCTGAGAGGCGATGACCGCGCCGACTGGTCAGTTCGTGTGTGAGTGAGGCGGGCTCTGTTGCCCGCCTCATCTGCGCCGGGAGCGGCTGCGATCGTCTCAGGACGGGCCGCTGATCTTGATGTGCCGCGGCTTGGCGGCCTGCGCCTTGGGGACGGTCACCGTCAGCACACCGTCGGCCAGGGACGCGCTGACCTTGTCGGCCTTCACCTCGGTGGGGAGTATGGCCCGGTACTCGAAGCGGCCCGTGCGACGGGTGCTGCGGCGCAGCTCGCCCTCGCGTTCCCGCTCCTTGAGCTCTCCGGTGATGGCCAGTTCCCGCTCGCTGACCTGGACGTCGATGTCCTCGCGGGGGATGCCGGGTACCTCGCATTCGACGACGTAACTGTCATCGGTCTCGCGCAGGTCGGCCAGCGGCGCCCAGGCGCCTCTGACGGCTATCGACGGCATGGCGGCTGCGGATTCCAGCAGCCGTTCCATGCGTTCGTACAGATCATCGAGTTCGGCGGTTATGGGTTCACGCAGGCCGGAGAAGGCCCGTTCGAGCATCCGGCCGGGCTGGCGATGGACGGGCATGGTCATCGCGGCGCACCTCCGATGAAGGAGTGATAGTTGGGCTCCTTCCATGCTGCGCGGTGGTGGCGTGCGTGGCGAGTTGAGCACCAGGCGGCGCGAGATGCCGGCCCGGACCAGGCTGCCGGAGCGGCGCATCCTCGTCGACGGGCATGCCGGAGCGCCGCTTGGGCTCGGCTTCGTCCCACGCGTCAGGCGTGCATGAGCAGGGCGTCCAGGGGCCGGTTGTCGTGCAGACGGCCGATGGCGTCGGCCAGGAGCGGGGCCACGGACCGTACCTGGAGCGGCAGCGGCAGGTTCTGCGTCTGGTGGGCAGTGAGCGTGTCGGTGACGAGGAGGCGGCGGATCGGGAGCCGCCCCAGCCGTTCCTGGGCGGAGCCTGTGAAGAGCCCGTGGGTGGCGGCCACGGTGATGTCGGGAGCGGCTCCGCCGTCGAGCAGGGCGGGTATCGCCGCTTCCACGGTGCCGTCGGTGCTGATCATGTCCACGATGACCGCGGGTCGGCCGGCGACGTCCCCTACGAGTTCGTCTGCTTGCACGCTTGTGCCCGATGTGCGGGTCTTGCGGACCACGGCCGTAGGGCGTCGCAGCAGTCCGGCGTAGTGCTCGGCCAGCTTGACGGCACCGAGGTCGGGCGAGACCACCACGGCCGTACCGGGTGTGCTGCCGACGAGGGCAGCGGCGATGAGGGGCACTGCCGTGAGCATCTCGACCGGGATGCTGCACACGGCCTCCAGTGCAGCAGTGTGCGGGTCCACGACGACCAGCCGGTCTGCACCTGCGGCCGTGAGCGCGTCGGCCACCACCCGGGCGCCGACCGCCTGCCCCGCCTGTGTGCGGCGGTCCTGCCGGGCGTAGCCGAAGTACGGCACCACAGCGGTGAGCCTGTCGGCGCCGCTGCGACGACAGGCATCCAGCAGCAGGAGCAACTCGATCAGGTGTTCGTTGACTGCAGGCCCGGTGGGTTGCAGCACATACACATCACCACCCCGCACGAGCCCCGCGACGGGCCGCAGCTCGCCGTCCGGAAACCGCTCCACCTGGCAGGCCACAGGCGCGGTGCCCATAGCTGCCGCCACAGCATCGGCAAGCGCCCGATGGGCCGTTCCCGCGACGATGCAAGCGCCCATCATTCCTCCTCCTGCACGCTGGGTAAGGGCCGGTACCGCGCGCCTGCCTTCAACGCGGTGGCCGCGGTACTTCGCAAACAGTCTGTCGGGTACCTGAAACCACGTTCTCATCCGGCATGCCCAGGCGCTGAGGGGGTACGGCTACGTGGCGACGGGGTGATTGGTCCTTTTAGGCACGATAAGCCCGATATGCAGGAGGGAGGTCGCCATGAGTGTCTTCGGACTGTTCGGCAGAAGCAGCAAGGTGCACTGCAAGAAGGGCTACCACTACGACACCAGGACTCACCGCTGCGTTAAGTAGTGATGGCGCTGCTGGTGAGTTGTTCGCATGATCTCCAGGGTGGGGTCGGTGTCACGTCACGCCGACCCCCGCCTGGCAGGTGCGCAGCCGGCCAACGCTTCTCATCGACCCCCTGCTGTTGGCGGGCAGTCCGGTCAGCCGCTGGGTTGCGGTGCAGGGGCGAGATGGTTGGTGAACCAGTCGCTGGCCAGCTGGGTGACCTTCTCCAGGGTGCCCGGCTCTTCGAAGAGGTGGGTGGCACCGGGGACGACCTCCAGCCGGTTTTCGCAGCACAGTTGTGCCTGTGCCCGCCAGTTGAGCTCGAGCACGAGGGTGTCGTTTCCGCCGACAATCAGCAGGGTGGGCGCGGTGACCTGGGGGAGGCGGGGGCCTGCCAGGTCGGGTCGTCCGCCGCGGGAGACGATGGCGGCGATGCACGCGCCGGGTTCTGCCGCCGCCCACAGTGCGGCGGCTGCTCCGGTGCTGGCGCCGAAGTAGCCGACCGCCAGGGCCTTGGTTTCGGGCTCGGCGTACAGCCAGTCGGTGGCTTGGGCGAGGCGCGAGGCGAGCAGTTCGGTGTCGAACACCTTCGCGCGGTCCATGCCCTCGTCCTCGGTGAGCAGGTCGAACAACAAGGTGCCCAGCCCGGCCTGGTTGAGTCCGGCGGCGACGAAGCGGTTGCGCGGGCTGTGGCGGCTGCTGCCGCTGCCGTGCGCGAAGACCACGATCCCCGTAGCGTTCTCGGGGACGGTCAGGTGCCCGCCGAGCCGGGCCGTTCCGGCCCGCACCTCGACCTCCCGCCCTGCGGGCGGCGGATCGCCCGACCTGGTCGGCGGGGCCGCGGGCGTCTGTCCGTCTGCGCGGCGCGCCGCCCGCCGGAGGCAGTCGACGACGTCGTCGTCGGTGGTCTGGCGGAAGTCGGCGTAGAACTGGCCGATCGCATAGAAATGCACCGGCGTGTGCAGGCAGACCAGCTCGTCGGCGTCCTGGCCGAGCCAAGCCGTCCAACCCCGTGGCGCCACCGGCACCGCAAGTACCACCCGCCCGGCTCCCCGGCCGCGGACGATGCGGCAGCCGGCCCGCGCCGTCGAGCCGGTGGCCACGCCGTCGTCGACCACGAGCACGGTGCGGCCGGTCAGCTCGATGGGCGGCCGCTCGCCCCGGTAACGGTAGGCGCGGCGTTCCAGCACGGTGCGCTCCTGGGCCTCGGCCGCGGCCAGTTCGTCCTCGAAGACACGGGCGCCGCGTACCACCTCGTCGTTGACCACCCGCACGCCGTCCTCTCCGATGGCGCCCATGGCCAGCTCCGGCTGGAACGGCACCCCTAGCTTGCGCACCAGGCACACGTCCAGCGGTGCGTCCAGCGCTTGTGCGACCTGTGCGGCGACGACCACGCCGCCCCGGGGCAGGCCGACCACGACCGGGTTCTCGCCCTTGAAGTGGTCCAATCGGGCCGCCAACTGCCGTCCCGCATCGGTGCGGTCTGTGAATATCACGATGCGCCTCCTTGCCTTCAGCCGTCGACGTCAGCCTTTGACGACGCCCAGCGGCACCAGTCGGGCGACCTTGCGGCACAGGCCGGCGCCCTCGCTGGCTTGCACGACGGCGTCGATGTCTTTGTAGGCGAGCGGCGCCTCCTCGGCGAGCCCGCGCAGTGTCGTCCCGCGCACCGCGATGCCGTGCCTTTCCAGGTCGGCGCGCAGCTGCCGGCCGTCCACCTCGCGGGCCGCGGCGTGTCTGCTGCGGACCCGACCGGCGCCGTGGCAGGTCGAGTGGAAGGCGCCGCCGCCGGCCACGCCCACCAGGACGTAGGAGGCGGTGCCCATGGTGCCGGGGATGAGCACCGGCTGGCCCACCGTGGCGAGATCGTGCGGCAGGTCGGGGTGGCCGGGCGGCAGGGCGCGGGTGGCGCCCTTGCGGTGAACGCACAGCCGCAGCGGGTTGCCGTCGACCCGGTGGATTTCGGTCTTGGCTGTGTTGTGTGAGATGTCGTAGACCAGATCCAGACCGCAGCCGCAGACCGCCTCGAAGGCGTCGCCGGCCGCTTCGGCGAGCAACTGGCGGTTGGCCCGGGCATAGTTGGAGGCCGCGGCCATCGCGCCCAAGTAGGCGCGGCCCTCGGGCGATTCCACCGGAACGCAGGCCAGTTGCCGGTCGGACACGCTGATGCCGTAGCGCGACATCGCCTGGTCCATCGTGCGGACGTGATCGGTGCAGATCTGGTGGCCCAGACCGCGTGAGCCGCAGTGGATCATCACGGTGACCTGGCCCTCGTGCAACCCCATCGCCCGCGCCGCGTCCGGGTCGTAGACGGCCTCGACCGCCTGGACCTCAAGGAAGTGGTTGCCCGAGCCGAGACTGCCGACCTGGCACAGCCCGCGGTCGATCGCGCGGGTGCTCACCTGGGCGGCAAGGGCGCCGGCCAGCCTCCCCTCGTCCTCGCACCGGTTCAGGTCGCGCTGGACGCCGTGGCCGCACTCGACCGCGTACCGGGCGCCGTCTTCAAGGATGTGGTCGAGCTGGCTGCGGCCGACGTGCCAGACGGCGCCGCGGCCAGGTCCCCGCGGGGTGCGGTGGCCGAGCACGTCCATCAGCGCCTGCAGCCGGGGCGCGAGCTCCTGCCGGTCGCACCCGGCGGCCAGCAGCCGCACCCCGCAGGAGATGTCGAAGCCGACGCCGCCCGGCGAGATCACCCCGGAGGCGCCGACATCGGTCGCGGCGACGCCGCCGATCGGGAAGCCGTAGCCCCAGTGCACGTCCGGCATCGCATAGGACGCCTCCACGATGCCCGGCAGCGTGGCCACGTTCACCACCTGCTGCAGCGCCTGGTCCCCGGCCGCCTCCGGCAGCACGTAGCGGCTGGCGAAGACCACGCCGGGCACGCGCATTGGTCCGTGCTGCGGGATGCGGTAGCGGAACGGGCCGTCCTCGACGATCTCTATCCCGGCTACTTCCGCCGTCTTCATGACGATCATCTCCTTATGCGCCGTGCCTGAACGTCACGATCGGCTGTCGACAAGTCGTGATCCGTTGCATCGCGCGGGTATCGCATGTGCCTTCAGACGTCGAGCGTCACCGAGCAGCGAAAGCCGTCCGGGCCACGGGAGAAGGTCAGCTGGTGCAGGGTCACCGCCTTGGGCGTTGCCCCAGTCACGGGTAGTGAGTCCGCATCCGCCATCCGGAAGCGGGCCCGCACACCGCCGGGCATCGCATCCAGATCGACGGCGACCGGGACCTCGGAGGCGGTGTCGAGCCAGTACACGAGCTCCTCCAGCAGCGCCACCAGCAAGTCCTCGTCGCTGTTCGCCGTGATTTCGGCCTCGCGGCTGGTCTGCGCCGTGGCTTCAGTGAGGTCCACGAACGACTCCACCACCGCGCGCACCGCCTCCGCCAGGCACTCCTCGCGGGTCGCACCCCATGCCTCGACCCGCAGGTCGGCGGTGTGCGGAACGCTGCGGTGACCACTGGATGGGACCGTATCTGCCGGATTCATCGCATACCTTCCGTGGGCTGGTACCCGCGGACCCACCGCCCTTGTTCCGGCGCCGAAGTAGCCGACCGCCAGGGCGTTGGCTTCGGGCCCTGCCGAAGACGACGAGCACGGCGGTCCTGCCCGCTGAGTGGCACCTAGAGTCCTTGGGCGAGGAGGATCTCGTGGGCGAGCCGGGCAGCGCGGCTGAGCTGTTCTTCTTCGGGATCCCGGGGGATGAGTCCCTCAAGCCGCTCCAGGGCATCGGCGAGTGTCCGCACTGCCTGGGCGAGGGTTCGCACCCGCGTCTCCAGGACGTTCAGCCGCTCATTGAGCTCCATTTCGGTGACCATCGATTCCATGATGCTTCCTCTTCCGGGTCGGCTTCGGGTTGCCTGCTGATGCGGGCCTCATGGCCGGGGGTACGTGTCCCAAGGAGGGGTGTGTCTGAGCTCGTCGGCCTCGACGGCGTCGCGGCCACCGTTCGCCTGGGTCTGCTCCTGCCGTAGGACGTCGAGGACGACGGAGCCGTCGACGGTCTCTTTGGCGACGAGCAGTTCGGCCAGGCGTTCCAGGGCCGGCCGGTGGTCACGCAGCAAGGCGACGGCGCGCTGTTCGGCCTGGCGCAGCAGGCGGGCGACCTCCTCGTCGACGATGCGCTGGGTCTGTTCCGAGTACGGGGGCCGGACGAGTTCTTCAGCGCTCTCGCCGAGGTAGTGGGGGTGGGATGAGGCGTAGCCGATCGGGCCGAGTTCGGGGGAGAGGCCGAACTCGCGGACCATGCGGGTGGCGATCTGGGTGGCTCCGGCCAGGTCGTTGGCGGCACCCGTGGAGCCCTCGCCGAAGGCGACGAGCTCGGCGGCCCGGCCGCCCAGGCGCACCGCGAGAAGGTCGATCATGTAGCTCTCGCTGTACAAGTGGCGTTCGGCTTCGGGGAGTTGTTCGGTGACGCCGAGGGTGACGCCGGCCGGGAGGATGGTGACCTTGGCGACCGGGTCGGCGTGCTCGCACAGGGCTGCGACCAGGGCGTGGCCGGATTCGTGGACGGCGACGGAGCGGCGTTCCTCGGGCAGCAGGGCGTTGGAGCTCTCGCGGCGGCCGAGCAGCACACGGTCACGAGCGGCGTCCAGGTCGTGCGGCTCGATCCGGGTGCGGTTGTCCCGCACGGCGTTGATGGCCCCCTCGTTGACCAGGTTGGCCAGGTCGGCGCCGGAGAAGCCGGGGGTGGCACGTGCTACGGCATCAAGGTCGACATCGGGGGCGAGGATCTTGTCGCGGGCGTGGACGGCGAGGATCGCGGCCCGCTCGGCCTGGTTGGGCAGCGGCACGGTGACCTGGCGGTCGAAGCGGCCGGGCCGCAGCAGAGCCGGGTCGAGGGCGTCGGGCCGATTGGTGGCCGCGAGGACGACGATGCCAGTGGACTGGTCGAAGCCGTCCATCTCGGCGAGGAGCTGGTTGAGGGTCTGTTCGCGCTCGTCGTTGCCGCCCAGCCGCGGCCCGCCGGCGCGGCGGGATCCGAGGGCGTCGATCTCGTCGATGAAGATGATGGAGGGGGCGCGTTTGCGGGCCTCCTCGAACAGGTCGCGCACCCGGGAGGCGCCGACGCCGACGAACATCTCGACGAATGCCGAGCCGGTGACCGACAGGAACGGCACATCGGCCTCCCCGGCGACCGCCCGCCCGAACAGCGTCTTGCCGGTGCCGGGTGGCCCGACCATGATCACGCCGCGGGGGCCCCTGGCGCCGGCGGCGGTGTAGCGGGCGGGGTTGCGCAGGAAGTCGACGACCTCGCTGATCTCCTGCTTGACCCCGTCGTATCCGGCGATGTCGTCGAACCGGGTGGTGGGCCGCTCCGCCTCGATGATTTTCGCCCGTGAGCGGCCGATGGCGCTCAGCCCGCCGGTCAGCGATCCTGCGGCCCGGCGTCCCATCCACAGGAAGAAGCCGATCAGCAGCAGGAACGGCAGGAAAGACAACACGATGGCCAGGATCGAGGAGCCACCACTACTGCTCTGGCTTGCGGTGATCTGCACGTGGTGGGAGGTCAACTGCTGCTGGAGCTGGCTGCCGGTGCCCAGCGCGGTGGGGATCTGGGTGGTGAACTTCGTGCCGTCCTTCAGGGTGCCGCTGACCGCCCCCTTGTCGTTGATGTCGACGGTCTGCACCTGGCTGGCGCCCACCTTGCCGACGAAGTCGCTGTAGGACAGCGCGGTCGCGTGCGGCCCGGACGGTGCGCGGGACATCAGCAGCACGATCGCAAGCAGCATCACGATCCACCACAAGATCCAACCCGCTCCGCCCCGCTGCGGCGGCCGGCCCGTCGGCCCAGGTGGCTCGCGCGGAGGCCCGGGCTTGGCGGGCGGCGTCAGATGCCGGTGCGGCATCCGCGCTCGTGTGATCACAGCAACTCACACCCTCCATTCCGCCCATTCCGCAGTGAACTCCTGCCAACCAGCCTCAAAGCTTCCGCTCCCCCCGTGGCAGGGGCCGAACGGCCCCGCAGAGGACCATCCGGCCAGGGCGGGACGCAGTTCCCCTCAGCGGGGACCTTCGGCCCTCCAACAACCGGCCGCCACGCGTGATCGTGGAAGGAAAGCGTCGGAGGAAACCAGTCCGTAGTGATCGCGCAGCGATGGAGATGCGGGAGGAGAGCATGAACCGTTCGGCCACCCAGCAAGCCCCCGAGATCCAGGTGAAGGTCCAAGGAGACGTCCCGCCGGAGTGCGTGGAGGACGCGCGAACCAAGGTGTTGGCGGTTGCCGGCCGAGCCCATGAGCCCGTGCTGTTTGCGAGGGTGAAGCTCACCCAGGGACGGGACCCGGCCGTGCGCAGGTCGGCGATGGCGCAGGCCAATCTGGATGTCAACGGCCGGCCGGCGCGGGCTCACGTGGCCGCTCCGTCGATGCCGGAGGCGGTCAACCTGCTGCGCGACCGGCTGGAGCACCGGCTCGCGCGGCTGAGCCGGGACTGGGAGGCGCGGCGGGGCGGCGTGCCGGAGGCCGCGGCGCACGAGGTGGCGCCACGCAAGCGAATCCGCGCACCGGCCCGATTTCTACCCGCGTCCTGTCGAGGAGCGGCGCGTGGTGCGGCACAAGTCCTTCTCCCTGGCCCGGGAGACGCCGGACGAGGCAGCCTTCGAGATGGAGGCGATGGACTACGACTTCCACCTGTTCACCGACCTCGACACCGGACGCGACAGCGTCATCTACCGGGCCGGGCCGACCGGCTACTGACTCGCCCAGGTCGGCACCCCGCCGGACGGCCTCGGCCCGCGTGCCGTGCCGCTGACCCTCAGCACCATCCCGGCCCGCGCGATGACCCTGGAGCAGGCGAAGCGGTGGCTGGAGACGAGCGGGTACCCGTTTGTCTTTTTCGCCGATGCCACCGGGCGAGGCAACGTCCTCTACCACCGCTACGACGGGTGCTACGGGCTGGTCACCCCCGTCGAGCAGCAGGAAGAGAAGCCACCATGAACGTCGCAGGCGACTGGTACAACGAACTCGGCTCCCACATGCGCATGACGACCGACCCGCTCGGCGGCATCATCGGTACGTACGTCTCAGCCACGGGCCACTCGGCCGGCCCGTACGCGCTGGTGGGCCGGTACGAGACGACCACACGACCCGGCTACGGAACCGTCCTGGGCTGGACGGTCGCCTGGCACAACGACCGCAGCGACGCCGAGTCCGTCACCAGCTGGAACGGCATGTACCTCGACGACGGCGGCGACGAACGGATCTACGCCACCTGGCTGCTCACCACCGTCGCGACCGAGACCAACGCCTGGGAATGCACCACCGTCGGCCAGGACACCTTCACACGCCAGGTGCCCGAGCTCGATCAGGCCGCGCTCCACATCCGGCTGGGCACGCTGTCCGAACCCGCCGACCATCCGGCAGACACGACCGCTATGCCGACCCGATGACTCCGCCCCGGCGCGCACGAGCGCAACACCAGCAAACGGCCCAACCCCGCAACGCAATCACCTGGAGGTCCCGATGACCGCCATGGAACGCAGGACGACCCCGTTCATGAACCGCCACCCGGAACTCGCCGGCGTGGTGGACCTGTTCCCCATCATCCGGGCCTTCGCCCCGCAGACGCACTTCATCCACGTCGAGGAGTACCAGGAAGACGGCACCTATGTGGTGCGGGCCGAACTGCCCGGCATCGACCCCGCCAAGGACGTGGAGATCACTTTCGAGCACGGCGTGCTCACCATCAGCGCCGAGCGCACCGAAGAGGAGAAGGACAAGCGGCGTTGCGAGTTCCACTACGGCTCTTTCACGCGCAGCATCCCCCTTCCCGACGGGATCAAGGAGGAGGACATCACCGCCCATTACGACAAGGGCATCCTCACCGTCAAGGCTCCCCTCAGCGAGGTCGCACCCTCCGCCCGCCACATCCCGATCGGCCAGGTCGGCTGACCGCGAATGACAGGGTTCGTGCAGGGCCTGGCGCTGGGCTCACGAGCGGCCCGGTCGCCGGCCCTCGATCGCGTTCCCCGCGCTGCCCGGGCTCCCACCGAAGGGCCGCAGAACCGGAGTGCCCTGCCAAAGAGGCCCACCGACCCGGCGGGCGGCCCTTCAGACAGTGATCCTCGTGTCCACCGCAGATCGGACGAAGACGAAGAGGAGAAGCCGATGCCTACTACCGGACTCCCAGCATTCGACCACACCATCCAGACCGCCAACACCTGGCTGGCCGAAGTGGAGAAGACCTCGGGGAATGCCGACCGCCATCGCGCGTACCGCATCATGCGCGCCTGGCTGCACACCCTGCGCGACCGGCTACCGGTGGATGTCGCCGCGAAACTCGGTGCCCAGTTGCCGGTGCTCCTGCGCGGTGTGTACTACGACGGCTGGGACCCCAGCGGCGTACCGGTGAAGTACGACCGGAAGGCCTACGTGAGGCGGTTCGCGCATGAGTCCTCGCTCAGCGAATCCGAGGTGGAAGGCGCGGCCCGAGCCGTCACCACCGCTATGCACCACCAGTTGTCCAAGGGTGAACTCGACGAAGTTTTCAAGGCACTTCCGCACGATGTGCGCGAGCTGCTGTCCGCCGAACCGTAGACACGCCACGCAATCTACTCGGCCGGGAAGCTGACGCAATGGTTCGCCGGCAGCAGAAGACAATCACGAAGCCCAAAGGTCACTCTTGGTCGGAAGCCGCGACACCCCCTCGGCTGCGGCAACGCGACGGAGCGATCGTCGGATTCGATCCTGGCCGGATCGAAGCGGCAATCTCCCGGGCGGCCTGCGAAGTCGGGCGGCGCGACCCGTCGTTGCCCGCCACGGTGACCGCGGCCATCAGTACCGAGCTGGCCAGACGCTTCGGCAGCCGCCCACCCGGGGTGGAAGACATCCAAGATGCCGTCGAACAGGCGCTTATGCGGGGCGGCTTCGCGGACGTGGCCCGCGCATTCATCGTCTACCGCCGCGAGCACGCTGAGCTGCGCCGCGCGAAGCTGCTCCTCGGCGTGCGAGATGACCTCAAATTGCCATTGAGCGCGGTTGCCGTGCTCAAAGAGCGTTATCTGCTGCGAGATGACCACGGAAGGGTCGCCGAGTCGACTGGGGAGATGATGGACCGCGTCGCCCGTCATGTTGCGCAGGCGGAGGAGGCGTGGTCACCGGGGTCGGCGCAGCGCTGGGTGGAGGCGTTCTCCCGTTCACTGCGCCGGCTGGAGTTCCTGCCCAACTCTCCGACGCTGATGAATGCGGGGACGAGCCTGGGGCTGCTGTCCGGATGCGTGGTGCTCCCGCTCGAGGACTCGCTCGTTTCGATCTTCGGCACGCTCGGGCACGCCGCCCTGTTGCACCAGGCCGGCGCAGGAACCGGCTACTCCTTCTCACGGTTGCGCCCGCGTGGCGATGCCGTTGCCAGTACGGGAGGAGCCGCCAGCGGCCCAGTGTCGTTCCTGTCCGTATTCGACGCAGCCGCAGACGTCCTGGCACAGGGAGGACGACGTCGCGGGGCCTCCATGGCCGTACTGGACGTATCGCACCCCGACATCGTCGACTTCGTCCAAGCCAAGGCCGCGGGTGGGCTGGAGCACTTCAACGTGTCGGTGGCGGTCTCCGACCGCTTCATGCGGGCAGTGCTCCGCGGCACCGGGCACCGCCTGGTGAACCCGCGCACCGGCAAAGCGGTGGCACGCATCGACGCGACGGAGCTCTTCGACCGGATCTGCCGGGCGGCCTGGCGCAGTGGAGATCCCGGCCTGCTGTTCCTCGATCGGATCAACCAGGCCAACCCGCTGCCCTCCTCCGGGCGCATCGAGGCGACCAACCCCTGCGGAGAGGTGCCGCTCCTGCCGTATGAGTCCTGCAACCTCGCATCGCTCAACCTGGCCCGCTTCATATCCGGCGGCCAGGTCGACTTCGAGCGCCTGCGTGCGGCTGTATGGCTGGCGGTGCGGTTCCTCGACGACGTCATCGATGTCAGCCGCTACCCCATCCGCGAGCTGGAGCGCCCGGCGCACGACTCCCGCAAGGTCGGCCTTGGCGTGATGGGGCTGGCCGAGTTGCTGGCCGTCCTGGGGATCCCCTACGACTCCGAGCCGGCCATCCGCCTCGCCGGCCGCGTACTGGCGGTCATCGAGAAGGAAGCCCACCAGGCTTCCGCCGAACTCGCCGCCCAGCGCGGCCCCTTCCCGCTCTACCAGCACAGCCGCTACGCAGGGCAAGGCACCAGGCCCCTGCGCAACGCCCAGCTCACCTCCATCGCCCCGACCGGCACCATCTCGCTCATCGCCGGAACCACCTCGGGGATCGAGCCGATGTTCGCCCTGTCCTACGTGCGTCACATCCTCGGCCGCCAGCTTCCCGAGGTGAACCCTCACTTCGAACGCCTGGCGCGGGACCGGGGGTTCTGGTCCGACCAGCTCAGGGCCGAGCTCGACCGTACAGGCATGGTACGCCAGATCCCGCACGTTCCCCCCGATGTGCGTACCGCGTTCGTGACCGCCCTGGAGATACCGCCCGAGTGGCATCTGAAGATGCAGGCCGCTGTGCAACGCCACGTCGACGCGGCGGTCGCCAAGACCATCAACCTGCCGGAACAGGCCACGGCGGCAGACATCCGCGCGATCTACCTGGCAGCCTGGCAGGCCAGGGTGAAAGGCATCACCGTCTACCGCTACGGAGCCCGCCCCGGCCAGGTCCTCACCCTGGCCGACCCCGGCACCGCGCCAGGAGCCACGGTGAAGATCCACGACGAGTACAGTGGCGGCTGCAGCGGACACACTTGTGCCTTCTGACCACCGTCGCGGAGAACTGTGCAGCGCAATTGCCGCCGCGATATCGGCCGACCCGGGTAGACCAGGCGCGTCATCGTGTGGGAAGGGGGGCGTGCCAGGTCACTCGTGTGCCTCCGCCGGGCGGGGCGTCGATGATCAATTCGCCCCCGAGCTCGGCTGCTCGCTCGGCGAGATGTCTGGACCTGTCGCGTCGGTCGCCGGGAGGGATGCCCACTCCGTCGTCCGTTACCGTTAGCTTCACCTCACCGGAATCAACGGTGAGGCGGACATCGGCTGTGTGTGCGTGCGTGTGCCGCGCGATGTCCGACAGTGCCTCGTCCAGTACTGCCGTCACGTCCTCCACCAGCGACGGCGGCACCTCGGTATCGAGGGGCCCCTCGACGCTCAGGGAAGGGGCGAAGCCCAGGGTCGCCGCGGCCTTCTCGACCGTCTTGGATGCGCGTTCTCGTAGCCGCGACCGTCCGGGCCGACGCTGGTGCGCCCGGAGCCCGTAGATCGTCGAGCGGATGGTCTTGATCGTTTCGTCCATCTCGTCCACCGTCCGCAGCAACCGCTCCCGGAGCTCCGGATGCTGAGCGAGAGGAACCGCGCTCTGCAGCGTCATGCCCATGTCGAACAGCTTCTCGATCGCCAGGTCGTGCAGATCCCGGGCGATACGATCACGATCTTCCAGCAGCGCGATCTGCTCGGCGTCCCGGCGGTGCTCGGCGAGTTCGATCGCCAGCGCTGCCTGTCCGGCGAAGCCGGCCAGCGGCGCCGTCTCCTCGTCAGTGAACGCGGGCTTGCCCGTGGCGCGAGCCAGCATCACTGCGCCCCGCACGGCCTCGCCGGTGATCATTGGTACCGCGACTGCGGGCCCCAACCCCTTCCAGCGTGGCGGCCCTGCCGTGATTCGGGGATCCCGCTCGATGTCGAGGCTTGTCACCGGCTTGGCTGCGGTGAAGGCCTCCCCCGCGAAGGTGCCGTGGCGCGGCAGCACCAGGCCGCGGTGGGTCTCTGCATCGATACCTGAGGCGAGGGCCACCTTGAGATCGTCGCGTCCCTTGACCGGCAGCGCCAGGAGCACCAGATCCGCGGACAGGATCCGCCGTGCGCTCTCGGCGATCAGTTCGACCACGCCGTGCTCGTCGGCACCGGACAGCAGGCGGCGGGTGACCTCGGCGCTTGCCTCCAGCCACTGCTGCCGGTCGGTGGTCTCCTGATACAACCGCGCGTTCTCGATGGCGACGCCCGCGGCCACCGCCAGCGTCTGGAGCAGGGACTCGTCCTCCGGGGCGAATTCATCGGCCCGCTGCTTCTGCGTGAGGTAGAGGTTGCCGAACACCTCGCCCCGCACCCGGACGGGCACTCCGAGGAACGAGTGCATCGGCGGGTGGTGCGGCGGAAACCCGTAGGACGCGGGGTGCTCGGACAGCTCGCGCAGGCGCAGCGGTTTGGGGTCGCGGATCAGTTCGCCCAGCACGCCGTGGCCTGAGGGGAAGGCTTCGATCCGGCGTATCTGCTCCTCGGTCACGCCCACCGGCTCGAACTGGGCGAGCTTGCCGTCCGCACCGATCACTCCCAGCGCACCGTACTCGCAGTCGACCAGCTCGACGGCGGCCTGCGTGATGCGGCGCAGGACGTGCGTGACATCCAGATCGCGGCCAACGGAGAGCACGGCTTGGAGCAGCTGGTGAATCCGGTCCCGTGCGTTCCGTGCGGCGCTGATCCGTGCCTGCAGCTCTTCCAGCAGCTCATCGAGCTGCAGGCGGGGCAGATCGTCTGGACCCTTTGTGTCGTCTGTTGGCACGGTCGCTGACCCCTCTGCCGGAGGGCTTCAAGGAACCCTGTTCCCAAAAGGCGGGCGTGATCCAGTACATTCCGCCGACGCGCGGCTGTCCACCGCACGGCCCGAGAGCTGCCCGCTTCTGCCAGCCGCTACTCTCCGCGCGGCGCTGGATGGCACCGGGGCAGCCGTACCGGGCGGGTCCGCGCCCACGCTCTGTGCCGGTGCATCCAGGCAGATGGGCCGACCGCCCGCCGTCGAGGACCTTCGGCCCTCGCTTGTTCGACGGGTCCCGTGGTGAGCCTGGAGGTGATGGCGTGAGGAGGATGCCATGACGCGTTCGGCAAACCGGCAGACTCCCGAAGTCCAGGATGGAGCTTGATCCGGGCGAACTCGACCGGTTCCGGCGATCGGCCGATCAGTGACTGCACCCTGGCCTGCACCTGATCGACCGAATCCGGCGGGACCATACCCCGGACCTCGACGCGCGCCGGGACCGACTCGATGCCGCCATCGCCGAACTCGCCGCAAGCCGGTAGCCTGTGGGTTCGGCGCGGTAGATGACGCTGTCCTGCCCGGATCCGGCGTCGGTGAATCGAGCGCCTCGTCGTAGGCCAGGCGCAGCCCAATCTGCTCGAAGTGGTGGCCGGCCAGCCACTGGTGGTGGGCGGCGGTCCATGCCTTGCCTCCGTTGTAGACCAGGCCGTGCCGCAGCAGCAGCTTGGACAACCGGTGCCGCGCCCGCATCAGATCCGCCCGGACATCCTCCCGGGCCCGCATCAGATCCCGGGCGGCTTCTTGACCCAGTGTCGGTACCCGCACGCCGGGCAGCTCGTCCAGGCGCAGCAGCTTGGCCAGGCGCCTCGCGTCGCGCTGGTCGGTCTTGACCGGTCATTATGGCTCCTGGTCGACGATCTATGACCGATTCCGGATGTGGGCGCGCGACGAGGTCTTCCAGGCCCTCATGGACGCGATGATCGCCGAGGGGGCAGCCCGCGACGATATCGACCTCAGCCTGGTCAGCGTGGACTCCACCGTCGCCCGCGCGCATCACCATGCGGCAGGCATGGTGGTCGACCCAGAGCTCCTTGAAGACCTGGAGAAGGCCGTGGCGGAGGAAAAGGGGCTGCGGCAAAGAAACAAAGCGACTCCGTAGGCGAGGTGCCCGAGGGCCAGGAAGACCCCGAGCGAGAACAGCGCCGGGACCTGCGCCGACGTCGCAGGGCTCGACTGCGGGCCGCCGAACTGGCCCGCTCCCGGGGCGGGCTGACCAGCAAGGTCCACCTCGCCGTCGAGCGGCGCTGCCGCCCGCTGTCGATCATCCTCACCGCCGGACAGGCCGCGGATAGCCCGCGCTTCATCCCTGTCCTGGAGAAGATCAAGGTGCGCGGGCGGGTCGGGCGCCCCAGGACCCGGCCGGATGCAGCGGCTGGAGACAAGGCCTATTCGTCCCGTGCCAACCGCGCCCACCTGCGCAGACGCAACATCAAGGCGGTGATCCCGGAGAAGACCGATCAGGCCGCCAACCGCAAGAAGAAGGGACGCTCCGGCGGCCGCCCGGTCAGCCACGACGCCACGCTGTACAAAGACCGCAACACTGTCGAACGCGGTATCAACAGGTTCAAGGAATGGAGAGGGCTGGCCACCCGCTACGACAAGACACCCGAGAGCTACACCGCCGGACTCCACCTGCGCGGATCCATCCTCTGGCTACGCAGCCTGCCAGCCCTCCCGTGATCTCAAGTCAGAACACGCCCTAATAGGAGGGGACAGTGGGGTCCACGTGCCCGGCAGCTGCCGGCGGTTGGGGATCTCGACGGAGGTGGGGCTCGGCCTTGCTCAGGGCTCGGCTGCAACGGTGAATCCCCGGGAGACCCGGACTGTGGGTATGTGAGACGGAGACCGTACCGCCGTCGCGGTCGGCCGACCAAAACGGCAGCCGTCGTTGCGAGCTGCCAGCGGCGATCACAGCTCCCCCAGCCTGCGGCAGAAGCCCTGGCCGCAGACTCCCCGGCATCTGGCGCGTCCACCACCACAATCACAGGCGTGGGGCTCGCACGTTTGCTGGAACACGGTGAGCCGGTCGGCGTTGGGCGTGATGAACTCACGTAGCGGAGCGATCAGGTGGAGGCGACGACACCGGGAACTGTACCAACGCCGATCTGTGCTGCGATGTTGTGCTAGAGACTGCGGGTGGGCGCGAAGCGGTCAGGGGTGCTCGTGGCCGTGGTTCGGGCCGAGCGTAGTCGCAGGGGGCATCGGGTCAGGGCAGCGGAAGGGGCGATACGCATGTGGCGGTGTGATATCGCCGCAGCGGTCTGGGTGGGGGTTCAACACCGAGGGGGAACACGCACCATGTATACATGCCGGTGTTGCGGGGTGAATTGCATCTACCGTAGCCGCCGGTTCGATTCCTCGGCCGGCTTGTCAATCCCCTGGTTGAGTAGACAGGGCTGTTGCAAAATCGTTTGATCTTGGATCGCTGCTGGTCAGTCGATCTTGAGGAGGTCGAGCGGGCGGGTGAAGGGTTCGTAGGACATGTCGCGGAGGGCGGCGGCGATGTTGGCGTGTCCCGCTGCGCGCATAGGGAGACGGCGCCGTCCGCGTCGCATGCTTTCTGCTCCATCTTGCGTGCCCGTCAGGCGGGAGTCTGGGTTTTACCCTGTGCCTGGATCGCGGTGATGGCGACGGTGTTGACGATGTCCTGGACGAGGGCGCCGCGTGACAGGTCGTTGACCGGCTTGCGCAGGCCCTGCAGGACGGGTCCGATGGCGATCGCGCCGGCCGAGCGCTGGACGGCCTTGTAGGTGTTGTTGCCGGTGTTGAGGTCTGGGAAGATCAGTACAGTGGCGCGGCCCGCGACCTTCGAGCCGGGCAGCTTGGCGGCCGCGACCCTGGCGTCCACCGCGGCGTCGTACTGGATCGGGCCCTCCACCGGCAGCTCGGGACGGCGTTCGCGAACGATCACGGTCGCGTCGCGCACCTTGTCGACGTCAGCGCCCGACCCAGAGGTCCCGGTGGAGTACGACAGCATCGCCACCCGCGGCTCGACGTGGAACTGCGCGGCGGTCTGTGCCGACTGGATGGCGATGTCGGCCAGCTGCTCCGCGTCCGGATCGGGGTTGACCGCGCAGTCTCCGTAGACCAGAACCTGGTCCGGCAGGCACATGAAGAAGACCGAGGAGACGATGGAGACGCCCGCCGCGGTCTTGATCACCTCGAAGGCGGGGCGGATGGTCGCCGCCGTGGAGTGCGCGGCCCCCGAGACCATGCCGTCGGCCAGCCCCGCGTGGACCATCAGCGTGCCGAAGTACGAGCCCTCCAGGACCACATCGTGGGCCAGCTCGACGGTCATGCCCTTGTGAGCGCGGAGCTTGGCGTAGGTCTCGGCGAAATCCTCGCGCAGCGGCGAGGTCTGCGGGTCGACGATCCGGCAGATGGCGCTCCCCTTGTGTTCTACGACGTCCAGGCCGAGATTGACACCGAGATCGGCGACCCGCTTGCGGACCGCGATCTTCTCGCCGAGGAGCGTCAGATCGCAGACGTTGCGACGCAGCAGCACCTCGGCGGCGCGCAGGATGCGCTCCTCGGTGCTCTCGGGAAGCACGACGTGGCGGCGACTGGAGCGGGCCCGTTCGATCAGTTCGTGCTCGAACATCATCGGCGTGACCCTGGGGCTGCGGGCCACCGCGAACCGGTCGGTGAGTTCCGCGGTGTCGACGTGCATCTCGAACAGGCCGAGCGCGGTCTCCGCCTTGCGCGGGGTGGCCGCGGTCAGCCTGCCCTTCAGGGTGGACAGCTCGGCGGCGGTCGGGAAGGAGGCTCCGGGCACCGAGATCACCGGGGTGCCGGGTGCCAGCCGGTCGGCGAGCGCCATGATGTCGGGGCCGGGCCTCTGACCCAGGGTGAGCAGCACCCCGGCGATCGCGGGGGCGCCGGCCGAGTGTGCGCCCAGCGTGCCGACGATCAGGTCGGCCCGGTCGCCGGGGGTGATCACGAGGCAGCCGGGGGTCAGGGCGGCCAGGAAGGTGGGCAGCATCGCGCCGCCGAAGACGAAGTCGAGTACGTCGCGGGCCAGCCCGGCGGCGTCACCGAGCAGCACCTGGCCGGCGAGCGTCTGGACGACCTGGGCCACTGTTGGAGCGGCGAGCGCGGCCTCCTCGGGCAGCACGTAGACCGGCACCGGCAGCCGCTCCTTCAGCCGCGCGGCGACCTGCGTGGCGTCCTCGGGGGCGACCCGGTTGGCGATCACGGCGAGGACGTCGCAGTCCTGCGTGCTGAAGGCGAGGTTCGCGTTGTGTACTTCGGCTACGACCGAATCGGCGGTCTGGCGCAGGCCGCCGACCACGGCTATGACGGAGGCGTTGAACTCGTTCGCCAGCCGGGCGTTGAGCGTCAGCTCCGCGGGCAGCTGGGTGTCGTGGTAGTCGGTCCCGAGGACCAGCACGACCTCATACTCACGGGCGACGGCGCGGAAGCGGTCGACCAGGCGGGAGACCAGCTCGTCGGTGCCCTGCTCGGCCTGCAGCGAGGCGCCGTCCGCGTAACTCATACCGAAGACGGTGGCCGGGTCCTGGGAAAGCCGGTAGCGGGAGCGCAGCAGGTCGAACATGAGGTCCGGACCCTCATGGGTCAGCGGGCGGTATACGCCCACCCGTCCACGTGCCGGGTCACCAGCTCCATGATCCCCAAGTCGACGACCTGCCGGCCGTCACCGCGACCGACGCCCGTCATATACACGCTGCGGGTCACGCGCCTACTCCATCCTGCGTGCCAGGCTGGTCCAGCGTCCGTTCGTCCTTGTCGTATTCCTCATTGTCGTATTCCTCGTCGACCCCGTCCTGTCGCGCACGCCCAGACCGTGCTGCTCGGGGCCGGAGCCCAGCAGGCACGGTCTGAACGCCGGATGCGACCAGTGGAGCAGTGGGATCGTGACAGGTGCGGTCAGTGTGGCCATGTCCAGTTGGCGACCTCCGGCAGGTCGATCCCGTGCTCGCGGATCCAGGAGTGGTGGCGGGCACGCGCATCGGCCATCTGCTGGCGGACGACGGCGGCGCGTACTGAGAGGCCGGGGACGCGGTCGATGACGTCCATGACCAGGCGGTATCGGTCCAGGTCGTTGCGGACCACCATGTCGAAGGGCGTCGTGGTGGTGCCCTCCTCCTTGTAGCCGCGCACGTGCAGGTGCGGGTGGCCGGTGCGGCGGTAGGTGAGGCGGTGGATCAGCCAGGGGTAGCCGTGGTAGGCGAAGATGACGGGCTTGTCGCGGGTGAACAGCGCGTCGTATTCGCTGTCGGGCATGCCGTGCGGGTGCTCCTCGGCGGGCAGGAGGCGGGCGATGTCGACAACGTTGACCACCCGTACCGCCAGGTCGGGCAGGTGGCGGCGGAGCAGGTCGGCGGCAGCCAGCACTTCCTGGGTGGGCACGTCGCCGGCGCAGGCCAGCACCACGTCCGGCTCCCGAGTGCCGTCCTCGGTCCCGGCCCACTGCCAGATTCCGGCGCCGCGCGCACAGTGCCCCAGGGCCTCTTCCAACGTCAGCCAGTCGAAGCACGGCTGCTTGCCGGCAACCACGACGTTGACATAGCCCCGGCTGCGCAGCACGTGGTCGGCAGTGGCCAGCAGCGTGTTGGTGTCCGGCGGCATATAGACCCGCACCGCCTCCGGGCTCTTGTTGAGGACGTGGTCGACGAACCCGGGATCCTGGTGGGAGAAGCCGTTGTGGTCCTGGCGCCAGACGTGCGAGGTGAGAAGGTAGTTCAACGAGGGGATGGGGGCGCGCCAGGGAAGGCGGCGGGTCGTGCGCAACCATTTGATGTGCTGGTTGACCATCGAGTCGATGATGTGGACGAACGCCTCGTAGCAGGAGAACAGCCCGTGCCGGCCGGTGAGCAGATATCCCTCCAGCCAGCCCTGGCAGGTGTGCTCTGAGAGGATTTCCATCACTCGGCCGCCGCGTGCCAGGTGCTCGTCGGTGGGCAGCACCTCGGCCTCCCATGCCTTGTCCGTGGCCTTGTACACGGCCTGCAGCCGGTTGGAGGCGGTCTCGTCCGGTCCGACGAGCCGGAAGTCGCGTCGCCCGGCGGTGGCTTCCATGACCTGTTCCAGCAGCTCGCCGAGGATGCGGGTGGGTTCGTGCAGGACGGTGCCGGGCTTGTCGACTGGGACGGCATACTCATCCAGCGGCGGCACGGGCAGTTCGCGGGTGAGCAGTCCGCCGTTGGCATGTGGGTTGGCGCCCAAGCGGTGCTCGCCCGGGGGCAGGCAGGCGAGCACCTGCTCCCGCGGACGGCCATGCTCGTCGAACAGCTCCTCGGGGCGGTAGGAGCGCAGCCACGCCTCCAGCAGCCGCAAATGTCCGGCGTTGTCGCGTACTTCCGCCAGTGGGACCTGGTGGGCGCGCCAGGTGCCCTCCACCGGCACACCGTCCACCTCTCGCGGGCCCGTCCAGCCCTTCGGCGTGCGCAGCACGATCACCGGCCAGCGGGGCCGGTCGGTGACGAGTTCCACGCGGGCGGAGCGCTGGATGGCGGCGATCATGTCGAGTGCCTGGTCCATGGCGTGGGCCATCGCCTGGTGGACTGCGTGCGGGTCGTTACCGGTGACGTGGAGGGGGTGGTGCCCGTATCCACGCAGCAGCTCATCGAGCTCCGGCTCGGGGAGGCGGGCGAGCACCGCCGGGTTGGCGATCTTGTAACCGTTCAGTTGCAGGATCGGGAGCACCGCGCCGTCATGGACGGGGTCGAGGAACTTGTTGGAGTGCCAGGAGGCGGCCAGCGGGCCGGTCTCCGCCTCGCCGTCGCCGATCACGCAAGCGACGAGCAGGTCGGGGTTGTCCAGGGCCGCGCCGTAGGCGTGGGAGAGGGAGTAGCCGAGCTCCCCGCCTTCGTGGATGGAGCCGGGCGTCTCGGGAGCGACGTGGCTGGGCACGCCGCCGGGGAAGGAGAACTGGCGGAAGAGGCGGGCCATGCCGGCCTCGTCGCGGGTGATGTCCGGGTAGGTCTGGGTGTAACTGCCGTCGATCCAGGAGCCGGCGAGCACGGCGGGCCCCCCGTGGCCAGGGCCCCAGATACAAATCGCGTTAAGATCGCGGTCCTTGATCACCCGGTTGAGGTGGGTGTAGACGAGGTTCAGCCCGGGGGAGGTGCCCCAGTGCCCGAGCAGCCGGGGCTTGACGTGCTCGGGGCGCAGCGGCTCACGAAGCAGCGCATTGGCCATCAGATAGATCTGCCCGACCGCGAGGTAGTTCGCGGCCCGCCACTGGGCATCCACTTCGGCGAGCGCCTGCTCGCTCAGGGCCGTCGGCCCGCGAGGGGTGTCGAGTTGCTCGGGATGCATGGATTACCTCCCGGATGAGAGACGGTGACTGACTCGAGTGATGGCCAGCGTTTCCCACTCTTCAGTCGCGGCGGCGCAACACATATCGGGCGCATAGCCAATTCCATGAGTTCCACGGGCCCGTCTTTGTTCTGCCTGTCCGTCCCTGGAAAAGGGACCAATCGGCCCTCCTCCAGGGACGGACAGGCAGCGAGGCTGGGGGAGGCATGGAAGGGAGGCCGTCATGAAGCTCTACGAATTGCCGCAGGACATCAATCGGGCCGTTCTCTACATTCTGGCCGCACTCGCATTCATCGCCTGCCTGACCTTCATCGGCACGCTGATCGGTATCGTCTGGGCACCGTACTTCGCTCTGCTCGGCGTGGGCTTGGTGGTCCTCGGCAATCGAGTCGGGCACGCACATCACCAGCGCCGCCACGCCCCGCCGGCCACATAGCCGCGCTGCGGGACTGAACAATGCACGTCAGCCCGAACCGGGAGCGTACGCCGCGGATGACGATCGTCGGCGCTGGATCATGGGGAACCACAATCGCGTCGCTGGCTGCCCGTAATGTACCGGTTCTTCTGTGGGCGCGCGAGCCGGGACTGGCCGAGCGGATCAGCACTACCCACGAGAACCCCGACTATCTTGCGGGCCATTCGTTGCATCCGGAGCTGAAGGCGACGGCGTCGCTGCCTGCGGCCGCCGAGCAGGCGGATGTGGTCGTCATGGCTGTGCCGACGCACGCGTTCCGTCAGGTCCTGGCGGAGCTGACACCTCACGTGCGTCCCTGGGTCCCGGTGGTGAGCCTCGCGAAGGGCTTCGAGGAAGGCACCAACAACCGGATGACTGAGGTGATCACGGAGGAGCTTCCCGGCCATCCCGCAGGCGTCTTGTCCGGGCCGACCCTGGCGAAGGAGGTTCTTGCGGGACTGGCAGCGGCGGCCGTTATCGCGATGCCGGATCTTTCCGTCGCCCAGCGCCTGCAGAGCCTGATGCGGACCAGCTTGTTCCGGGTGTACACGGGCACCGACGTGATCGGTGTGGAAGTCGGTGGAGCTGTGAAGAACGTCGTCGCGATCGCCGCCGGGATGGCGGACGGCTTCGGAACCGGGGACAACACGCGGGCCATGGTGATCAGCCGCGGGGTGGCCGAGATGACCCGACTGGGTGTCGCCATGGGCGGTGATCCGGCCACATTCGCCGGGCTGACCGGCCTTGGTGACGCCATCGCGACCAGCATCAGCCCGCTCAGCCGCAACCGCACCCTGGGGGTCCAGCTCGCGCAGGGCAAGACAGTAGACGAGGTGACTCGAAGCTCGCGCATGGTGACGGAGGGCGTTCGCGCCTCGCGGGCGTCGCGTGAGCTCGCGGAGAAGTTCGGTGTGGATGCTCCCATCATCGGTGAGATCGATGCCGTGGTGAACGAGGGGAGGACCCCACGGGAAGCCTTCCGCGGGCTGCTTCACGTCGAGCCCGCGACCGAGGGGGAGGCCGGCTGACATGGGCGCGATCGACCCTCCGGCCAGTGCGGTCGAGACGGGTACGCCAGTCGAGTGGGGCGTCCAGCGCACGATGACGGACTTCGAGGCGACGATCTGGCGCATGGAGGCCGACCCTCGGCTGCGGTCGCCGGTGGCCGCGGTGGAAGTCCTTGACCGCACTCCCGACTGGGACCGGTTCATGGCGGCGCACGAGTGGGTCACCCGGGTCCTGCCCCGGGCTCGGATGCGCGTTGTGAACACGCCGCTGCACCTGGGCAATCCGGTCTGGGCGGTGGACCCGAACTTCGACCTGAGCTTCCACGTGCGGCGGCAGCACCTGCCGTCGCCTTCGACGTTCGAACAGGCGCTGCAGGTGTGCCAGACCGTGGTGAGCGAGCCCTTCGACACTGCTCGCCCGCCGTGGCAGGCGCTGCTGGTCGAAGGCCCGGACGGGGGGCCGGCGGTCTACCTGCTCAAGACGCATCACAGCCTCACCGATGGGCTGGGCGGCATTCAGTTGCTGGCCCTGCTGCACAGCCGTCGGCGCAGACACACTCCGCACAAGTGGCGGTGCGAGGCGCCAGCGGCTGAGCCGATCGGATCGTGGGGCGCGCTGGGCGAGCAGGTGACCAGGGGCGTGCGTGCCGCGCCGGTCCGCCTGGCGACTACGGCGCTGCGTGCGCCCGGGACGCTGGCCGCCCTCGCCACGCGCCCGGCCGGCGCGGCAGCGGCGGTCCGGTATGCGCGCTCGCTGGGCCGTGTGCTGGCCCCGCCGACGTGCCCGCCTTCGCCGCTGCTGCGCGGTCGGAGTCTGTCCTACCGGTTCTCGGTGCTGGAGACCACGGTGGACGCCCTCAAACGGGCGGGGAAGGCAGGGGGCGGCTCGCTCAACGATGCCTACATCGCTGCGCTTCTCGGCGGCTTCCGCCGTTACCACGGGGCGATGGGCAGCTCCGTCGGGCGGATTCCGATGGCGATGCCGGTGAGCATGCGTGCTGAAGACAACCCGATGGGCGGCAATCGCTTCGCCGGCGCGCGCTTCGCCGGCCCGGTCGACGTCGAAGATCCCGCCGAACGGATCGCGGCGATCCACGAAACCATCCTGGGCGTGCGCCACGAACCGGCGCTGGACTCCCTGCAGGTGCTCGCGCCGGTATTGAGCCGGATCCCGACGGCACTGCTCACCGACTGGTACGCCGGCCAGTCCGCCCAGCTTGACCTGCAAGCCAGCAACTTCCGGGGAATACCCGTGCCGGTCTACATCGCCGGCGCCCGTATCGAGCGGATGTTCCCTTTCGGGCCGCTGCCCGGGTGTGCGGTCATGGTTGTCCTGGGGTCGCACTGCGGCGTGTGCTGTATCGGGATCAACGCGGACCCGGCCGCGGTCACCGAGCCCGACCTGTTCCTGCACTGCATGCGGGCGGGCCTGGACGAGGTGCTGCGCGTCGGCGGCGGGACGGCGTCCCAGGGCCTGCCCACGTGGCGGAAGGCATGGGAGGCATCGTCGTGATCGTTGGTGTGAGTATGCTGCGGGACCGCCTGGCCGGGTCCAGGGCCGGATCGCTGCCATGGCTCCTGCGGCGGCACAGCGCGCCGGCCCGGGGTCGTGAGGACCATCCCGTGGCTGGCCGGCAGGACATCCCGTTCCTGGTGTGCGAGGACATCATCAGAAGCGTCCGTTACCGGTCCGGCGTCGGGGAACTGGCCGACAGGCTGCGCCTTCCGCGCGACGAAGTCGACCGAGGCGCCCGCGCGTACCTGCGGGAAATGGTGGCCGGCCAGAACAGGATCGCCATCGACAGCTGGGGTCGGTTCGGCGCATACGTCTCCCGCGCCTACAGGATCGACATCGCCCGTGCGCGCCTGGGCGAACTGCGGCGGCTCGGTCAGCACCACCCGCTGGTGTTCCTTCCCAGCCACCGTTCCTATCTCGATCCGCTGGTGCTGCGCCCGGCGCTGCTGCGGAACCGCTTCGCGCCGAACTACGTCCTGTCCGGGATCAACCTCTCTTTCTGGCCGCTGGGCCCGCTGGCGCGGCGCAGCGGGTACGTGTTCATCCGCCGCGGTTTTGCGGGGGACGAGATCTACAAGTGGGTACTGCGCCAGTACCTGGGCCACCTGTTGCTCAACGGGTGCAATCTCGAGTGGTACGTCGAGGGCGGTCGCAGCCGGACCGGGAAGCTGCGTCCTCCCCGCTACGGCATGTTGACCTACCTGACCGAGGCCTTCTGCGACCGGGGCGTGGACGACATCTACATCGTCCCGGTCTCGATCACCTACGACCAGTTGTACGAGGTCGGCGCCATGGAGGAGGAGGCGCGCGGCGGGACTAAGCGGCCTGAGAGCCTGTCCTGGGTGGTGCAGTACATCCGGGCGCAGGGTAGGCAGCGTGGTCAGGTGCACCTGGCTTTCGGGGAGCCGTTGTCGCTCGCAGGTGAGGTGGGGCGCCACTGGGCGACGCTGCCTCCGGTGCAGCGGCGCCGCGCCATCCAGAAGCTGGGGATCGCGGTGATGCGCCGCATCGATTCCGTCACACCGGTCACGGCGATGGGGCTTGTCACGCTGTGTCTGCTGGGCATCGACGGCCGGGCCCTGACGGTCGCCGAGATCAAAGCCGAGCTCGGCCCGCTGCTCGACTATGTCCGGCGTCGCAACCTGCCAAGCGTCGCCGAACTGCCCCTTGGGGATGCTGGCGGCATCGAACGCGTGCTGGAGGTGCTGATCTCCAGTGGCGTGATCACCTGCTACGGCGAGGGCACCCACCCGGTGTACCAGGTCGCCGAGAACCAGGATCTGGTTGCCGCCTTCTACCGGAACAACATCATCCACTTCCTGGTCAACCGGGCCGTGGCCGAGCTGGTGCTTCAGGCCGCGGCCGAGGAGCACTACCGGGATCCCGTTGCGGTCGGCTGGCAAGAAGCGCTTCGGCTGCGGGAGTTGCTGAAGTTCGAGTTCTTCTTCAGCGACAAGCGGATCTTCCGTAACGAGATGCGATCCGAACTTTCCCTCATCGACGAGCAGTGGCCCGAGCTGTTGCGGTCGCCGTATGCCGCTGCTGAGCTGCTGGAGCGCGTCAGTCCGCACCTGGCCCACCGGGTCCTGACGTCGTTTCTGGAGGCATACCTCGTCGTGGCGGAGCGGCTCGCCGCTCGCCCGTCACACGAGCCGGTGGAGGAAAGACCGTTTCTGGCTGAATGTCTCGGTGTCGGGCGCCAGCTGCTGCTGCAGCAGCGCATCACCAGCAGCGAATCGCTGTCCGTCGAGCTGTTCTCCACCGGGCTGCAACTCGCCCGCCACCGGGGGCTGGCCGATCCCGGGGGCAAGCAGGTCGCGGACCGGCGAGCAGCGTTCGTACGCGAGTTGGAGACGCTCGTCGGGCGGGTGCACCGGTCCCGCGCGCTGGCGCTGAGGGACATCGGCGCGGCAACCTCGTCGCCGCCAGCATCCGGGGGGCGGCCATGACAAGCGTGGCCGCACTCCTCGCGTCCATCGCCGACGCGCCACCGGGACCGTCGACCGCGGCGTTCTTCGACCTCGACGGAACGATCATCGAGGGCTACACGGTAGAGACCGTCTACCGCGACCGGGCGCGCCATGCCGACATCAGTCCAGGCCAGTTCAGCCGTTTGGCACTCGCCGCACTGGACATGCGGTTCCGGCAGGCTCCCCTCGACACGCTCGTCGGCGTCGCCTTCGAGGCACTGGCCGGACGCACGGAGGACGAACTCAGCGAACTCGGCGAGCGACTGTTCCGGCAGGAGATCGCCAGCCGGATCTATCCACAGGCGCGCCAACTGGTCCACGCGCACCGCAAGGCCGGGCACCGGGTCGTCATGGCGACGTCCGCGACACCGTTCCAGGCCGATCCCGTCGCCATCGACATGGTTTTCGACACCGTGCTGTGCACGCGCCCGAAGGTGCGGGCCGGGACACTCACCGGCGATGTGGACGGCGACGTCCTCTGGGGCCCCGGCAAGGCGCGAGCGATCACCGACTACGCCAAGCAGGAGGGCATCCACCTCTCCGACAGCTTCGCCTACAGCAACGGCGCCGAGGACGTTCCGATGCTCAAAGCAGTCGGCCACCCACGGCCGCTGAACCCCGAGCCGGGACTCGTCGACATGGCACACATGCGAGGCTGGCCGATCGTGCGGCTCGAACCGCCCCGCCGCGGTGTCACGCTCTCATCCGCCCTACGCACCGGCGCGGCACTCACCGCGCTGAGCACATCCGCAACGCTGGGTATCGGCGTCGGCCTGCTCAACCGCAACCGGCAGGCCGGTGCGAACGTCGGCACCGGAGCGGGCTGTCGCCTCGCCCTGGCTTTCGGTGGCGTGACGCTCAACGTCACCGGCGAGAACAACCTGTGGGCCCAGCGCCCGGCCGTGTTCATGTTCAACCATCAAAGCAGCCTCGACATGCTGGTGATCGGCGACCTCCTCCGCCGCGACGTCACCGGCGTGGCGAAGAAGGAGCTGGCCCACGACCCACGCTTCGCCCCCATCGGGTGGCTGGTGGACATCGTCTACATCGACCGCGCCCACACCCAGCAGGCGAAGGAGGCCCTGCAGCCGGCGGTCAGCAAGCTACGCGACGGCATCTCGATCGCCATCGCACCGGAGGGCACCCGCTCCCCCAGCCCGACGCTCGGCCCGTTCAAGAAGGGAGGTTTTCACATCGCCGTCCAGGCGGGCGTGCCGATCGTGCCGATCGTCATCCGCAACACCGGGGAACTCATGTGGCGCAACTCGCTCTGGCTGCATCCGGGCACCGTGGACGTCGCGGCGCTCGAGCCCGTCCCGACATCGGGCTGGAGCCCGGACGACCTCGACGACCACGTCGCATACGTCCGCCAGCGCTTCCTCGACACCCTGGCCGACTGGCCAGGAGACATCTCCCATATGCATTACTGAAAGTGAGTGCTCGTCTCGCTGCGTGGCCGCACGCGGGTACAGCCGAGGAAGTCCACACACTGCCCGTCCTCAACCCAGCACCGGTGGGTCCGTGGCCGCGACTCATGCCTCATGTAAGGGAAGTTCACGAGCGGATGTCGAAGATCGGAAGGGAAGAGTCACTCATGGAGAACACGCCTCTGCTCGAAGGAGTGCACGTCGTCGATCTGGCCAGCTTCATCGCCGGACCTGCAGCGGCCACCGTGCTCGGGGACTTCGGTGCCGACATCGTCAAGGTCGAACCGCCACGCACCGGAGACACATACAGGGCCTTCAGCCGTTTGCCCCCCAACCCGAAGGTTGAAGGTGCCAACTACGCCTGGCAGTTGACCAACCGCAACAAGCGCAGCATCGAGCTGAACCTCAAGTGCCCCGACGCGCGGGCCGTTCTCGAGCGGCTGGTGCGGTGGGCGGACGTGGTGGTGACGAACTTTCCGCCCCCGACACGGGCCAAGCTGGGCTTGGAGTACGCAGACCTCGCCCCCCTCAACCCCCGGCTGATCTACGCGGACGTCACAGGCTTCGGCGAATCCGGTCCGGACGCACACCTGCCCGGCTTCGACGCAACCGCCTACTGGGCGCGTACCGGCCTGATGGACGTGACCCGCCAGCGTGACACGCCACCGGGAATCAACGTGCCGGGCTCGGGTGACCACGCGACGGCCGTCAGCCTGTACGCCGGGATCATGACGGCGCTGTACCGCCGGGAGAAGACCGGCCAGGGCGCACACGTCACCGCCTCGCTGATCGCCGAAGGCGCCTGGGCAGCGGGGGTCTGGCTGCAAGCCGTACTCGCCGGTGCGCAGAACCCACGCCCGGTCGACCGGCTGAACCCGCCCAACGCGCTCGCAAACGCCTACCGCACCGCGGACGACCGCTGGCTGCTGCTGGCCTTCGTCAACGAGGACAAGCAGGTTCCCTTGTTCCTCAGGGCCATAGGCCACCCAGAGGCGGCAGAGAACCCGCACTACGCCAACACCGCGAGCCGCCGCGCCCACGCCGCCGAGATCGCCGCTCTGCTGGACAAGACTTTCGCCACTCATCCCCTCGCCGACTGGCGCCAGGTGCTCGACGCCGCCGACGTCACCTACGGAGTCGTCCAGACTCTCGAAGAATGCGCCGAAGACCCCCAGCTCCTCGCCAACCAGATTCTCGTGCCGATCGACGACAGCAGCGCCAAGCCGCACCTGACCATAGACAGCCCCGTGCGGCTCGACCAGGAACGGAAGGTCAGCCCGCGTCCGGCCCCGGACCTGGGCGAACACACCGAGTCCATACTCCGCGAACTCGGCTTCGACGCAGCCGGAATCGATAACCTGCGCGGGGCCGGAGCGATCCCGCCACACCACTGCGAACCGGACAACCCCCTGACGGAACCCACCATGCGCACACATACGACCTGAGAGACCGGTCAATGCCGACCCGCAACGCCTCGGCAGGAGGGACCGAACGTGATCACTCATTCCGCCTACAGGGTCGAACCCTGGCGCCTACGCGAAACCGGTCTCCACTGGGACGTCCTGGCACAGAGTGAATCGCTGTTCGCCCTGTCCAACGGATACATCGGATGGCGAGGCAACCTCGAGGAGGGCGAGCCGCATGGCCTGCCTGGTTGTTACCTCAACGGCGTCCACGAACTGCATCCGCTGCCCTACGCGGAGGCGGGCTACGGATATCCGGAGTCCGGTCAGACGGTCATCAACGTCACCGACGGCAAGCTCATCCGCCTCATGGTCGACGACGAGCAGCTGGACCTGCGGTACGGGCAGACCCACTCCCATGAGCGGGTCCTTGATCTACGAAACGGGCTGATGCACCGTAAATGCAAGTGGACCTCGCCCGTTGGCAAGACCATCCGCATCCGCACCACCCGTCTCGTTTCCTTCACCCATCGGGCGATCGCCGCGATCGCTTACGAGGTGCAGCCGCTGGACAACGAGGTTCAACTCGTCATCCAGTCCGAACTCGTCGCCAATGAGCCCATGCCCCACCTCAATGGCGATCCCCGGGTCGCCGCTGCCCTGGGATCCCCGCTGCAGCCTGAGGAGAACTTCGCCCGCGGCATGCAGCTGCGCTTGGTGCACCGCACCGCCCGGAGCGGACTGCGGATCACGGCTGCCGCCGACCACACCGTGCAGGGGCCGGCGTTCACCCAGACCTCCAGCGAGAGCGTGGACGACGTCGCCCGGCTCACCGTCATCACCGACCTCAAGCCCGGCGAAACCCTCCGAATGGAAAAGCTGGTCTCCTACGGCTGGTCGGGAACGCGCTCCCTGCCAGCCCTCCGCGATCAGGTGGAGGCCGCACTCGCCGGAGCACGCCACGTCGGCTGGCAAGGATTGGTCGGCCAGCAGCAAGAATTCCTGGACGACTTCTGGAAACACGCGGATGTCGAGATCGACGGTGATGCGGAGATCCAGCAGGCCGTCCGCTTCGCACTCTTCCATGTGTTGCAGGCCGCCGTCCGGGCCGAGCGTCGTGCGATCCCAGCCAAGGGCCTGACCGGCTCGGGGTACGACGGGCACGCGTTCTGGGACACAGAGACCTTCGTCCTGCCGATGCTCACCTTCACCCATCCGCGCTGCGTCGCCGAGGCACTGCGCTGGCGCCAGCTCACACTGCCAGCCGCACGCGACCGTGCCCATCAGCTCGGTCTGAAGGGGGCCGCTTTCCCTTGGCGGACCATCGACGGCGCCGAGTGCTCCGGCTACTGGCCGGCGGGGACCGCCGCATTCCACGTCAACGCCGACATCGCCAATGCCGTCGTACGTTATATCTCTCTCACAGGTGATGAGGAGTTCGAACGTGCGACAGGGGTGGAGTTGCTGGTGGAAACAGCCCGGATGTGGTACTCCCGGGGCTATTACGACCCGCACGGCCGCTTCCACATCGACGGTGTCACCGGGCCCGACGAGTACAGTGCGCTCGCGGACGACAACGCCTACACCAACCTCACGGCCCAGGCAAACCTGCGCGCCGCTGCCGACGCTGCCCAACGCCACCCGCAGCAGGCAGCAGCGCTTAGCGTTGATGAAGCGGAGACCGCGGCATGGCGGAACGCCGCGAAGGCGATGACCCTGCCGTACAACAGCGCACTGCGAATCCACGAGCAGTCCCGGGGCTTCACCAGCCGCCAGGTATGGAACTTTGCTGACACCCGTGCCGATGACTACCCGCTGATGCAGCACTTCCCATACTTCGACCTCTACAGCAAGCAAGTGATCAAGCAAGCGGACCTGGTGCTGGCGATGTACATCTTCAGTGACGCCTTCGACCAGGAACAGAAAACGCGCAACTTCGCCTACTACGAGCCGCTGACCGTCCGGGACTCCTCCCTCTCCGCCTGCGTTCAAGCCGCCCTGGCCGCCGAGGTCGGCCACCTACGACTCGCTTACGACTACCTGGGCGAGGCTGCGTTGATGGACCTGGCGGATTTGGAGAACAACACCAGGGACGGCCTGCACATCGCCTCCCTCGCCGGCAGCTGGATCGCCTTGGTATGCGGCTTCGGCGGCATGCGCTGGCGCGCCGGCACCCTGCACTTCGCCCCCAGACTGCCCGAGAAACTTAGCCGACTCGCCTTCTCGGTACACGTGCGACAGCGATGCCTGCGGGTCGAGATCACGGGCTCCCATGCCTCGTACACCTTGCAAGAGGGAGAACCGATACAGATCCGACACTTCGGAGAGACCGTCACGGTATCCCACAGCACAGTGCAAACCCGCCCTCTTAACCCGCCGACCATCCTGCCCGAGCCCACCCAACCCCCAGGGCGCCGCCCTGAGCGTCCCCACTGACCTGCCAAGTCGGCGCTCACTGTGGCGGGCACGTGGCTCCCACCTGCGTAGGCGAACCACATACAGGTGAGCGAGACCCGCTGCGGCCAGTGCGATGGCCGAGCCGGTAACGACTCTACTGTTTGCTGGCCGTTTGCCAGTCCACATTGCTTCCGATTTTCCTGCCCCATCCGGATGCCCGCCAGACGGGGTGGAACTGGCCTACGTTCACCCGGCGTATGCCCTCGCTCACCGCATTCGAATTACGCATGAGCCGACGGTGTGGTGATGCCAGACCGAAGGGCATCCCGAAGCACACGTGAACGGGTGGCGGACGGGCGCTGCCGATGCGGGTGGGACGCGTCGCGCTTATGGTCCAGGTCATGTCCTTCGGCCGACGCCAGGTGGTGTACCGCCTCGCTCAGGCGACCACCGCCGTGGCCGTCAGCGCGCTGACGGCCGGCTGCGGGGGAGCCCTTTCTCGGCGGCCCACCGCCGCCCCGTCAGCGGAGGCGCCGGTCAGGGGGAAGACCGGGCCCAGACCCATGGGGGTTCCCCGCGACCAATGGCAAGCTGGTCCCGCGCCCCGCCATCTGCCGCCCGCCCACTACGCTCCCACCGTCCAGGCGGTGATCATCCATCAGTCCGAGAGCGGCAACGACTACCGCTGGCGGGACGTCCCCGAAATCATCGGGAACATCTATTCCGATCACGTCTACCGGCGCGGCTGGGACGACATCGGCTACAACTTCCTTGTCGACAAGGAAGGCACCCTCTACGAGGGGCGCCGCGGCGGCATCGACCGGCCGGTGATCGGCGCACACACCAGCGGCTTCAACATCGCAACCGTCGGCATCGCCGCCATCGGTACCTACCGGGCAGGAGCAGCCGTACCCGAGCCGATGCTCAACGGGGATCGACCCCCGCGCCAGAGTGGCCCTCACCTGCACCGATGCCGGCAGCCGTTACCGCAGGGACGGCCGCGCGAGCGTCGACGCGATCTTGGGCTACCTCGACGTCGATTACACCGACTGCCCCGGCCCGGCGCTGTACGCGCTGCTCCCGCGCATCCGTGCGACGGCAGCCCGCCTCCAGGGCCGCACCCGTTCGGCGGGTGTCGTAACCCGCACCTGTTGCGCTGCGGCGTGCTCCCCGCAGTGCGAGCGAGCTTGCCCGCGTGCTTCACCGCCTTCTTCAAGAAAGCCAGGGTCGCGCCGTTCCGGTTCGGCTTGCACTCGCCGATGACTTCCCCGGTGCCGACGCCGAGGGCGGCGAACAGGTTCGTCGTGACATGCCGCACATAGGCGTGGGGTGCGCTTCTCGGTGGCCGCGAACGCCACAGGCAGCACCGGCTGGGTCCGGTCCAGCGCCTGCACCTGCGTCTTCTCGTCGATCGACAGCACCACCGCGCCGCCCGGCGGGTCCAGATAGAGAGCGATCACGTCGGCGACCTTCTGCGCGAACGCCGGGTCCTTCGAAATCTTGAAGGTGCCCGACCGGTGCGGCTTGAGATGAGCCGCAGGAAAGCGCTGGCCGGTGGAGGTAGCCCATCACCGCCGATGGCGTCGGAACAGGCAAGCCCCGCCCTTCGGCCGAACGCTCAGGGGCCGGAGGGACCGGATTGGGGGTACTTGGCGAGGATTTCCTGCAGGCGGGCCACGAACCGAAGCGACTCGTCGTGCTCGCGCTGCCAGACGTTGCGGCCGAAGATCAGCCCGGTGGCACCTGCATCCATCGCCTGTCGTGCCTTGTCCAGCATGGCCTCGTCGCCTGCCTTCTCTCCCCGGAGACCAGCAGGAGGGTGCGGTTCGCCGACCGCACCACCGCTTCGATGGCTTGCTGGGGGGAGAAGTCGCGCTGGTAGGCCTCTTTGACCCCGGACATCTTCTCCGGGTGGGGAAAGTTGACCTTGACCATGTCGGCGCCGAGTTCGCTGGCGGTGCGCGCCGCGTAGTCGACCGCGTAGAACGAATCTCTGCCGCCCTTCGCCTCGACCGCGGCGCCGCGCGGGTAGGCCCACACGATCAGCGGCATGCCGAACCGCTGCGCGTCCTCCCGGACCTGCCGCAGCTGCCGGAAGTCAGTTTCCTGGGCAGGGCTGCCGACGTACAGCGTGTAACCCACGGCGTCAGCGCCCAGGCGGACGGCGTCGGCGACGGAGGCGTGCAGCGGGGACAGCGCCTCGGCGTCGGAGGGGATGTCGGTCTTCCCGTTCAGCTTCAGCACCAGCGGAACCTCGCCGGCATAGTCCCGGTAGAACTTCTCGGCCAGCCCGATCTGGAGGGCGATGCCGTTGAAGCCCCCTTCCAGCGCGAGCCGGATGATGTAGCCGGGGTCGCTCACGGCGGGGTTGGCGAAAAAGTCCCGCGGGCCGTGTTCCAGACCATGGTCGTAGGGCAGGAAGATCGCGGTGCCGTTGCGCAGGCCGTTCTGGTGAAGAATCCTGCCAGGCGGGTCTTCTTCCCCGTGCTGAGCCCTGCGCCGTTCATGACTGGTTGCGTCTTCATGCCCCGAGGGTCACATGCGGCGCCACCGGCCCGTCAGAGCCGTTCGGCCCCGCTGGCGGGACCGCACGGCTCCGCACAGGTCGGCCGCCCACTCGGCGAAGACACGATGCCGGGACCAGAAGCTGTCGCTGATCGCGGCGAGGTATGGGGCATATCGACGAGGACGTTCCCTCGAGATCGTGTGGCGCCAGTCCCGGGGCCTGTCGCGCCTCCGGTGGTGTCGCTGAGGTTCCGGTTTCACAATGGTCACCTGGCCGGGCAACGCGAAACGTTCGGCGACCTGACGTGCGGCGAGGCGCACCTCAGGTGTACATGGCCTGGAATATCTGCGTCGGCGCGAAGGAGCGCTCATGACCCGCCCTCTCGTGGTGGGGATCGACGGATCCCGGGACAGCCTCGTTGCGGGTGAATGGGCTGCGCAGGAGGCCGCCCTTCGAGGTCTCCCGCTGCGTTTCGTGCACGCCGTGCCGGCCCCTGCCCGTGATGTTGCTGAGCTGCCGGTTGCCGCCGCATGGCGGCAGACAGCCGAGGACGTACTCCGGCGAGCAGAGGCCGAAATTGCCGCACGGCATCCACACATGGCGATGAACGGCATCCAGGTCGACGCCTTCCCCGTGGCCGCCTTGCTCTCGGCCGCCGAGTCGGCCGAACTCCTCGTCGTCGGCGCGCGCGGGGAAGGCGGCTTCAACGGCCTCGCAGTGGGCTCAACGGCGCTGGCGACAGCGAGCACCGCGTGCTGCCCCGTCGCTGTGGTGTCCAGTGGTCCGTCCGTGGCAAGGGACGACGAGGAGGAGACGGGCACTGGAGCCGTGCCCTTGGAGGTATGCGTGGGCGTCGACGCGCGGCATCCCGCCGACCCGCCGCTGGACTTCGCGTTCAGTGCCGCTCAGCTGCGCCGCACCCGTGTGCGGTCCGTGCACGCGTGGACACTCCCGTTCGCCTCGCCGTGGACTCCGCTTGCTGTGTCGGAAGAGGACCGAGCGGTGTGGGAGGACCAGGAGGTCCAAGGGCTGTCCGACGTCCTCCATGGTTGGGAGGCCAAGTACCCCGAGGTCCCGGTGGTGCCTGATGTCGTGCTCCTCCATCCGGCGCACGCGCTGGTGAACGCCTCCCACCGAGCCGGCCTGCTCGTCCTGGGCCGCCGCTCGAGCCGGCGGGCGGCCGAGCGTCGGCTTGGCCCGGTGGCCCACGCGGTGCTCCATCACTCCCACTGCCCGGTGATCGTTGTACCCCACGATTGATGTCGACGCGCGGCACCGTCAGGTGCCGAAGAAGACGTCGAATTCCGCGTACAGCTCCGGGGGCACCCGCTTGGTCGCCCTCGTCGCTACCGCGAGCGGGATACGTACGATGTCCGTGCCGTGCAGGGCCACCATCGTGCCGAAGTCGCCGACCTTGACCGCTGCGATGGCGTGCAGGCCGAAGCGTGTGGCGAGCCATCGGTCGTACGCGGTCGGTGTGCCGCCGCGCTGGACGTGGCCGAGAGCCGTCATGCGGGCGTCCTTCTCCGTACGGCTCTCGATCTCCTGGGCCAGCCAGTCACCGATCCCGGACAGGCGCACGTGCCCGAACTCGTCGCGCGACTCGTCCTTGACCACCATCTGGCCGGCCTTGGGAACCGCTCCCTCCGCCGCCACGACGATCGGCGCGTAGTTGATCTCGAACCGTTTCTCCACCCAGGCACACACCTGGTCCAGGTCGAACTCCAGCTCCGGGATGAGGATGGCATTTGCCCCTCCGGCGACGCCCGCGTGCAGAGCGATCCATCCGGAGTGGCGCCCCATCACCTCGACGACGAGCGTGCGCTTGTGCGACTCCGCGGTGGTGTGCAGGCGGTCGATGGCCTCGGTCGCGATATTGACGGCGGTGTCGAAACCGAAGGTGTAATCGGTGCCGCCGACGTCGTTGTCGATGGTCTTAGGCACGCCGACTAGGTTGACGCCCGCATCGGACAGCGCGGTTGCGACGGTGAGCGTGTCCTCGCCGCCGATGACGATGAGAGCGTCGAGCTTGTGCGCGCTGAGAGTGTTCTTGATGCGATCGACACCGTCCTCGAGCCGGAGCGGGTTGGTTCGAGAGGAACCGAGAATCGTGCCGCCGAGCGGCAGGATCCCGCGCACAGCCGGGACGTCCAGGGGCATGGTCACGTCGTTGAGGGCACCGCGCCACCCGTCCGTGATCCCGACGAACCTCCAGGCATAATCCTGTACGCCTTTGCGTACGACGCTGCGAATCACCGCGTTGAGACCGGGGCAATCGCCCCCTCCGGTCAATACTCCAACCCGCATGGTCTCTCTCCCTTGCCCTGCCCACACCGTGATCGCGCATATCGCGTCGCAGCGACGTGCCACGGCTTCGGCCCAGCCTTTGGCAGCACCGCCGGGCGTTATGCAGATCTATCTACAGCTTGAACCCCTAGAAGGCGGAACGCACGGTGTCCCCGTTTGGCGCTCGCGGAGAAAGGCGGGAGGCCATGCAGAGCCCCGGTGCGCGGAAGCCCAATCCTTGATCACAGACGTCCGGCAGCAGCACGTTCCCACGCATCGCCTGACATCTGGCGGGCCGATGCGTCGGCCGACCCATGCGCGCGGTAGTGCGTGTAGGCCTGGGCGGCCACGTGCTGATGCCGGCGCCTGATGCGGATGGGGTCGGCGCTCATTTGGTGCTTCTTGCAGTGCACCTTGCTGCTTCTGCCGAACGGTCCGAAGATGCTCATGGCGACCTCCCTTCCTGCGTATCGGGAAGCCGAGAGGGTCAATTCCACCGTCGGCACGTAGACGTACCCCCTCAACGCATAGGCATGCCGGGGGCGAACGTGGTTTCAGGTGCCCGACAGAGCCTTGGGACACCTGGACTACTTCGAAGGCGGGCCCGCGGTGCCAGTGGCTTCGACGGTCAGTCCAGGGGCCTGTTGTCGTGCAGGCGGCCGACGGCATCGGCCAGTAGTGGGGCCACGGACTGCACAGCACCCGCCGACGGCGTCGGTTCCTCACCGGCTAGCGTCGATCGGCCCTGGCCGGGGACGTTCGGCCCCTGCCCCGCGGGCGATCGTCGTCGGACGCTTGGTGGCGAGGACGTGGGTCCTATGCGCAGGGGAGGAGGCTCGCCATGGCGGAGCAGACGATCATCCGCAAGGCATCGCACCCGCGCGTGGCGCCTAATCTCGGCGACTACGAGCGCGAATGCGCGCGGTTCGACTGGGCCCGGGCCCGTGAGCAGCTGTCCGGTCCTCCCGGACCACAGCGCTCCGCGCCGGTTCAGCGCTCCTGGCACCAATGCGGCGGGGAGCCACCCGCCCCACCCGTGACCAGGCAGAGGCCGCATAGCGGCCAGTTCATCTGTGGTCAGGACATCGGCGGTGTCCAAGGCGGCGGTCATCTCGGCCTCCGAGGTGGCGGGCGGCGTGTGATGCGTGTCGTTACGTCACCCTGCGGACTCCTGGCCGCAGTGGTGCGGCGCGTGGATGAGGCCTGGGGATCGGGGGCGTGCGCGGTGAGCTGCCGGCCGGGGCAAAGTCGGTTTCGCATCGCGCTCACCCTGGGCTCAGTCCTTCATCGGTCAGCACTGCGCGTGCCCGCTCAGGGCTGATGGTGCTTTCGGCCCGCGGCCCGTTCATGGCGTAGCTTCCTGCTCGGGACCGGAGCGTTCGGCGGTCTCGTCCTGCGGGGAGGGCGCGGCGGACGTCGCCGGCAGTTCGGCCTTCATCCGGGCCAGCTCCGCCTCCACCTCGCCGCCCGCGGTGATGGCGTCCAGTCGGCTTTGCAGGTCGTCGTGAGCGACGGGCGAGGTGGCGTCCTCCAGTGCACCGGAGGCGAGCAACTCGTCCAGCGCGCCGGCCCGGGCCTGCATCTGCTCGGTCTTGTCCTGGGCCCGTTGCATAGCCATGCCGACATCGCCCATCTCCTCGGAGATGCCGGTAACGGCCTCGCTGATGTGCGTCTCGGCCTCGGCTGCAGTGTAACTGGCCTTGATCGTCTCCTTGCGGGTACGGAAGGCATCGACCTTCGTCTGTAGCCGCTGTGCGGCCAGGGTCAGCTTCTCCTCCTCGGCCTGCAGCGAGGTCTCCTGGGCCTGCAGTTCACCGCGCTGTGCGAGAACAGCGGTGCGGCGGGTGAGCGCCTCACGGGCCAGGTCTTCCCGGCCGACCGCGACCGCCTGTTGGGCTTGGCCCTGCAACGTGTCAGCCGACCGGCCGAGTTGCGCCAGCTGCATTTCGACGCGCTTACGGCTGGTGGCCACGTCGGCCACGCCACGCCGTACCTGCTGCAGCATCTCCAGCTGTTTGTCGTAGGAGTAGTCCAGCACCTCCCGAGGATCCTCGGCACGGTCCAATGCCTTGCCCACCTTCGTCCTGAACAGGGCAGCGATGCGGCGCGCCAAGCTCATCTCACCCACGTCCTTCCTCTCTCGACGCACAGCCGGTGGGCAAACCCGCCCGGCGAGCCGCCGCGGGGCCACCATGGCGACTGCCCGGCGCCCACACAGGCGAGCTGCAGGCGGGCAGGGGCGTGGTGCCAGGGCCAACGAGGCCGCGACCGTTGCGCTCGGTGAGGCGATGGTGTGACCGAGCCGGCAACGGGCAGGCAGCGGGACGGGTCGCCTCATCATGGCCTTCCCGTCCTGACGACGTCACGGATGCAGCGTCGCCGCGCAGTCGCACCTGCACCCATGCAGCGCCATCCGTGATCGCCGTACGCGGGGAGGCGGTCAGCGTCTGCGGCCTCTTCCTTGAGCTCCTGACCGGCACCCGGCCCGATGCCTGCTGTTGCAGTCACGTTCTCTCCGTCCCGATCCGCAGAGCAGGGGTCGGCTGGTCCTGGTTGCTGGGACATTCGGCCCTCCCGGCGAGACGGTCGAGGGCATCCGTTCGGCGGACGATGCCGAGGGCGCGATGATCACGCGACGGGGCCGCGGACGACGAGGACCGGGCAGGGGGCGGCGTGCGCAACCCAGTGTTGGCCGACCGAGCCCAACAGTGCCTCGGTGAATCCGCCGTGACCCCTGGTTGCCCACGACGAGGAGCACCGCGCCTTCGGCGGCCTGAACCAGCACGGTTGCCGGATGTCTTTTAACCACCCGGCTGCGGATCTCGACCGGCCGGTCCGGGCCACCGAGGGCCTCCTCGATCGCCTGGTCCAAGGTCTGCTCTGCCTGCTTCTGCCACTCCAGTGGTTGCACGACGTCGGGCACCAAGCCGTGCAAGGCGGTCGGAAGCTCGAAGGCGATGACCGCCTCGACCGCCCCGCCGGTCAGCTCGGCTTACCGGACCGCCCACCGCAGCGCCGCCTTCGACGGCTCGGAGCCGTCGATCCCCACCACGATTCGCGGAACAGACGCCCGTTGGACCTTGTTGGCTGATGTGATTGTTCGTCTGTCGTGATCTTCGGGTTGGGTGGA
>NZ_JANFNG010000026.1 GCF_024436035.1 Streptomyces humicola | reverse complement strand
AGGGTTCGACGCAGGGCTCCACTCAGGGTTCGACGCAGGGCTCCACGGAGGGTTCGACGCAGGGCCTGCTCGGCGGTTCTGATCAGGGTTCCGATCAGGGCTCGTCGCAAGGCTCCACTCAGGGCAGCTCCTCCGGCAGCGGCTCCAGCACTGGTAGCAGTGGCGGCGGCACGTGCACGCTGTCCCAGTCCAGTGTGAACTGCGGCGGCAACAGCAACACCGCTCCCAACAGCTCCTCCACCCAGGAGGTCGCGCAGGGACAGTCGAAGCAGCAGCTGGCCGAGACCGGTTCCTCTGACACGGCGTTCCTGCTGATCGGCGCCGCGACGATGATCGCGGGTGGTGTCGGCTTCCGTCTGATGCCGCGCCTGGCCGCGCGTCGTACGGCGGCCTGATCACGCCCACTGGCTGTGATCGCATAACAGCGTAGAGCGAGGGGCCTGGGGGGTGCACACCTCCCAGGCCCCTCGTGCGTCCGTTCGGCGGATGGGTCAGGGGGTCAATGGACCACAAGAGCGACAGCGGCCAGCACCACGAGCAGCACGATGAGCATGGCCGGGGTCAGCGCCCCGATGGGGTTCTCTTGGTGCAGTCGCGCCCGATGTGCCCGGCAGACGGCGCAGCGGCCTTCGGCGACGGGGCCGGCACAGTTGGCGCACACCAGTCGGTCGCATGTCATGCGATCTCCTCCTTGCCTTGCCCAACGCCGCGGGGCGTCCGTCGGTTCCCCTTGGCTCCAGTGTGCCCGCTGGCGGCGGTGTCTGCGCGCCCCGAAGCTTCGCTCACAGTAGCCGATGCGTCCGTTGCCGCGTTTGTCCCCGTATAGCTGGTGACGAAACCCACCAACCTCCGACGGCGACTGCGCGCTGGCATCTGCTTCGCGTAAGGTCGGCGAACCGGGAGAGCCGCCCGATGGCTGTCCGTCCCCCTAGGTCGACCGTGGTGCAGCTGTGATCCGATTCGACAACGTAAGCAAGACCTACCCCAAGCAGAACCGTCCCGCACTCCGCAATGTCTCTCTGGAGATCGAAAAGGGCGAGTTCGTCTTCCTGGTGGGCTCCTCAGGCTCCGGAAAGTCGACGTTCCTGCGGCTGCTGCTGCGCGAGGAGCGCAGCGACACCGGTTCCGTCCATGTGCTCGGCAAGGATCTGAACCGGCTCTCCAACTGGAAGGTGCCTCAGATCCGGCGGCAATTGGGCACGGTTTTCCAGGATTTCCGATTGCTGCCCAACAAGAGTGTCGCGCAGAATGTCGCGTTCGCCCTGGAGGTCATCGGGAAGCCGCGCGGCACTATCCGCAAGACCGTTCCCGAAGTCCTCGACCTCGTCGGCCTCGCCGGCAAGGAGGACCGGATGCCCGGCGAGCTCTCCGGTGGTGAGCAGCAGCGCGTGGCGATCGCCCGCGCCTTCGTCAACCGTCCGCTGCTGCTCATCGCCGACGAGCCGACCGGAAACCTCGACCCGCAGACCTCGGTCGGCATCATGAAGCTGCTGGACCGGATCAACCGGACCGGGACGACGGTCGTGATGGCCACCCACGACCAGCAGATCGTGGACCAGATGCGCAAGCGCGTCATCGAGTTGGAACAAGGGTGGCTGGTCCGCGACCAGTCACGCGGTGTCTACGGCTACCAGCACTGAGATCCGTCCCCGCCTGCCGCAGCCACCAGCAGAAAGGTCACCATGCGCGCCCAGTTCGTCCTGTCGGAGATCGGCGTCGGTCTCCGGCGCAACCTCACCATGACTTTCGCGGTGATCGTCTCCGTCGCCCTCTCGCTCGCCCTCGCCGGCGGCGCCTGGCTCGCCCGGGAACAGGTGAGCTCGATGAAGGGCTACTGGTACGACAAGGTCGAGGTCTCGATCTTCCTGTGCAACAAGACGGACGGCACGGACACCGCCAACTGCTCCAAGGGTGCGGTCACCCAGGAACAGATGGACTCGATCCGCTCCGACCTGGAGAAGCTACCGGTCGTCGAGAAGATCTACCTGGAGACTCCCGAGCAGGCCTACCAGCGGTACAAGCAGCAGTTCTCCGGGCAGCCGGGCATCGATCTGCTGACGCCGGATCAGATGCAGTACTCGTTCCGGGTCAAGCTGAAGAACCCGCAGCAGTACAACGTGATCTCAAGCGCCTTCGACGGGCGGCCCGGCGTGCAGTCGGTGCAGGACCAGCGCCAGTTGCTCGACAACCTCTTCGGCCTGCTCAACGGCATGACGTACGTCGCGCTGGCGGTCCTGGCCTTCATGCTCACGGTCGCGATGCTGCTCATCGTCAACACGGTGCGCGTCTCGGCCTTCAGCCGACGACGCGAGACCGGCATCATGCGGCTCGTCGGCGCGTCGAGCTTCTACATCCAGATGCCGTTCATCATGGAGGCGGCCTTCGCCGGACTGATCGGCGGTGGGCTCGCCTGCGGAATGCTCCTCGCCGGACGGTACTTCCTCATCGACGGGGGCCTCGCTCTGCAGTCGAAGATCGCGCTCATCCAGTTCATCGGGTGGGGAGAGGTCATCAAGGTGCTGCCGCTGGTGCTGGGCGTGGGCGTGATGATGCCTGCCGTCGCCGCGTTCTTCACCCTGCGCAAGTACCTGAAGGTGTAAGCGGCCTGGAAGGTGTAAGCGGCCTAAGGTGCAAGGGGCTTTGACGGCGCAAGGCTCCGAGGGTGTGACCAACAACCCGGCCTCGTGCGGCCAACCGGCCGTGCGGCGCCCCTTGCTCGCCTAGACTCCCGAGCATGTCCGGGCAGGTGATGTTCGGGCCGCCCGAGCGCATCCGACGCGGGGCGACCCTGACGGTCGTCTTCGGTGCCGTGCTGGTCATCGGGGTGGCCGGCGGCTCCTTCGACGCCGCGGCCGGCCGTCCGCCGATGCGCCCCGCGCGCGCCGACGCCTCCCAACCGCGCCCGGACACCGCGGAGATCGCCCGCGACATCGACCAGGGAAGGGTCGGGGCACAGGCCGCCGCCGAGCTCGTCAGCCGCAGCGGCGACCGTTGGTCCGCGGTCTACTCGGCGCACGAGTACGAGAGCCTCCAGCAGGAGCTGGACGGCGTGTACGTCGGCGTGGGCGTGTGGGTGCGACGCGACGCGGACGGCACCGTCGAGGTCTCCCGCGTCCAGGCCGCGGGCCCGGCGCAGCGGGCCGGCATCGCGGTGGGCGACCGGCTGCTTACCGTGGACGGCAAGGGCGTCACCGGAAGCCCGGTCACCGATGTCGTCGCGCGGCTGCGTGGCGTCGAACCCGACGACCCGGACGCCGACGACACCGCCCCCGCACCGCGCCCCGGCAGCCCCGTCGCCCTCGGCCTGCAGCGCGGGAACCGCGCGTGGACGGTCACCGTACGGCGGGCGCTGCTGAGCACCGAGGCCGTCAGCGTCACCCACCCCGCGCCCGGCGTCACCGACATCGCCATCGGCTCGTTCGTCCACGGCGTCGGCGCGCAGGTGCGGCGGGCGCTCGCGGCAGGTGACCACAGCCAGGGCGTCCTGCTCGACCTGCGGGGCAACTCCGGCGGCCTGGTGAGCGAGGCGGTCGCCGTGGCGTCCGCATTCCTCGACGGCGGCCTGGTGGCCACGTACGACGTCCACGGCGAGCAGCACGCGCTCTACGCCCAAGGCGGTGGCGACACCCGCACACCGCTCGTCGTCCTCGTCGACGGCGGCACCATGAGCGCCGCCGAGTTGCTCACCGGAGCGCTGCAGGACCGGGGGCGTGCGGTGATCGTGGGCTCGCGCACCTTCGGCAAGGGCTCGGTGCAGATGCCGAGCACGCTGCCGGACGGCTCCGTCGCCGAACTCACCGTCGGCCACTACCGGACGCCCACCGGACGCAGCATCGACGGCCAGGGCATCCGGCCGGACCTGGTGGTGCCGGACGGCTCGGACGCCCAGGTGCAGGCCCGCACGGTATTGAGTGGCCTCGGAGCCCGGTCGTAGTGGGAGAATGACCTGGCTATGGCTAAAGAGACGGGTCGCAAGCTGATCGCGCAGAACAAGAAGGCGCGGCACGACTACCACATCCTGGACACCTACGAGGCGGGTCTGGTGCTGACCGGCACCGAGGTGAAGTCGCTGCGCCTGGGCCGCGCCTCGCTCGTCGACGGCTTCGCGCAGCTCGACGGCGGGGAGGCGTGGCTGCACAACGTGCACATCCCCGAGTACTCCCAGGGCACGTGGACCAATCACGCGGCGCGCCGCAAGCGCAAGCTGCTGCTGCACCGGGCCGAGATCGACAAGCTGATCGGCAAGACGCAGGAGACCGGCCACACGCTGGTGCCGCTGCAGCTGTACTTCAAGGACGGGCGTGCGAAGGTCGAGATCGCGCTCGCCAAGGGCAAGAAGGATTACGACAAGCGGCAGACGCTGCGCGAGAAGCAGGACCGGCGCGAGGCCGAGCGGGCGATGTCGGCGGCGCGGCGCCGCGCGCGGCACTGAGGCCCGGCACTGAGGCCTGGCACTGAGGCCCGGCGCGAAGGCCCGCCGACGGGAATAGGCTGGCTCCGGAGCGTGCTGATCACGTAGGATGGAGTCAGCAGCGCGGGGCCGGTGGTCCTACGCTCTGACAAAAAGCACCGACAAGAAGCACCTTTGACAAAAAAACATGGGGATGATCGGTTTCGACTGCGGTTGTCGAAGCAGGGGAAGCGAGCCGAGGAACGCGGCAATGATCTCGTAAACCACGTGCCGCAAAAAAATAATCGCCAACACCAAGCGCGATTCCTTCGCCCTCGCTGCCTGATCTAACAGTCAGCGACCTCGCGAAGTGTCAGCCCGGGGCTGTTCCCGACCCGGATCCTGGCATCAGCTAGGGAACTCAACCACTGGGCCCGGCCACGGGGACTAGCGGGAAACCAAACAGTGGCTGAGCCCGTCGGCAGCTTGTCTGCGTGACTGCCGGGGCCGAGAAAAGCACAGCAGACTGCGCTCGGAGAAGCCCTGGTTCCGCACCGTAGGACGCGGGTTCGATTCCCGCCATCTCCACCGATGAAAAGACTGTGGTCCGTCGGACCGCAGTCTTTTCGTTTTCAACGTGAGGATCGCGGCGAGGGGGCGGCGGCCGGGTTGCGGTCGTGGTGCCGGGCGCCGGGGTGGTGCCGAGGAGACAGGTGGCCGCCAGTGCGACCGTCGCTGCGGGGAAGCGCGGGAGGGCGGCCATACCCCGGACCGTACGGCGCCCGCGGCGGCACGCAGCCGTGAGGTCCCCGCCCGGGGAGCCGCATCACGTCCTGTTGCTCACAGCCCCTCCCCGCCTCGGGTGAGAGCACCGTTTCGCGTGTGTGACGTCGCGGCATGGGACGGTAACCCGGCGTGCCTAGCTTCGGGAGCGGAATGTATCCCAGGCCTGGAGGCGTCATGACGACCGCGACCACGGAATCAGGCGGCAGCACGCGGGACAACACACGTAAGGGGGGTCGCTGGATCGAGAGCTGGGATCCGGAGAACGAGCAGTTCTGGGAGGCCACCGGCAAGCGCGTCGCCCTGCGCAACCTCGCCTTCTCGATCCTCTCCGAGCACATCGGCTTCTCCATCTGGAGCCTGTGGTCGGTGATGGTGCTGTTCATGGGCCCGGCGTACCACGTCGACCCGGCCGGGAAGTTCTTCCTGGTCGGCATGCCGACGCTGGTCGGCGGGATCCTCCGCGTGCCGTACACCTTCGCGGTGGCGCGCTTCGGCGGGCGCAACTGGACGATCATCAGCGCGGCCCTGCTGCTCGTGCCGTCGGTCGCCGCCGCCTTCGTCATGCACCCCGGCACGCCATACACCACGTTCATGGTGGTCGCGGCGCTCACAGGGGTCGGCGGCGGCAACTTCGCCTCGTCGATGACCAACATCAACTCCTTCTACCCGCTGCGGAAGAAGGGCTGGGCGCTCGGCCTCAACGCGGGCGGCGGCAACGTCGGCGTGGCCGTCATCCAGCTGGTTGCGCTGCTGGTGATCGGCACCGCGGGGGCGATGCACCCGAAGATCGTCCTTGCCGTCTACATTCCGCTGATCGTGATCGCCGCCGTGCTCGCCGCGACCTTCATGGACAACCTCGCGCCTGTACGCAGCGACACCGGCGCCGCCAAGGAGGCCGCCCGCGACGTCCACACGTGGATCATGTCGTTCCTCTACATCGGCACCTTCGGATCGTTCATCGGCTACAGCTTCGCCTTCGGGCTCGTGCTGCAGAACCAGTTCCACCGCACCCCGCTGCAGGCCGCCGCGCTCACCTTCATCGGCCCGCTGGTCGGCTCGCTGGTGAGGCCCGTGGGCGGGCGGCTCGCCGACCGCGTCGGCGGCGCGAAGGTCACCCTGTGGACGTTCCTGGCCATGGCCGCGGCGACGCTGTTCGTCGTCGTCGCCTCCCTGCAAAAGTCGCTGCCGCTCTTCCTCGTCGGCTTCATCGCCCTCTTCGCGCTCAGCGGCCTCGGCAACGGCTCGACGTACAAGATGATCCCCGGCATCTTCCAGGCGAAGGCCGTGGCGCGCGGGCTCGACGGCGAGGAGGCCGCCACGTACGGCCGTCGGCTCTCCGGCGCCTCGATGGGGCTGATCGGCGCGGTCGGCGCGCTCGGCGGCCTCGGGATCAACCTCGTGTTCCGTGAGTCCTTCCTCACCGCCAAGAGCGGGGGGCCCGCCTTCGTCGCGTTCCTGGCCTACTACGCGCTGTGCTCGGCCGTGACCTGGGCCGTATACCTGCGCACCGCCCGTGCAGCTGCCGACGCGGCCGGGCCGCAGCGGCAGCTCACCTACGCGGAGGTATGACGAGACATTCAGCCGACACGTCGGCGGGCCGGGGGTGTGTAACGCCGCGGAAATGCCTGCGAACCGGGATCGTCACGCGGCGTTGGCACCATCGCTACCCGGGGGCACCACCCGCCGAAGGCAGGGGGAGAACGATGAGCACTCGGTGGGCCTATGTCCTGAATGAGGCAGGTAAATGCACCAAGCGCAGCCAACCACGCAGCCAAGCACCAAGACCGAGCCGGTACGCCCGCTCGCCGGGTTCACCGTGGCCGTGACCGCCGCCCGGCGTGCGGACGAGCTGGCCGCGCTGCTGGAGCGACGCGGAGCGGTCGTGCAACGTGCACCGGCGCTCCGCATCGTCCCCCTGCCGGACGACGCGGAGCTGCTCGCCGCGACCAAGCAGCTCATCGACGACGGCCCCGACATCGCCGTCGCCACCACCGCGATCGGCTTCCGCGGCTGGATCGAGGCCGCCGAGGGATGGGGCCTCGGCAGCGCGCTGCTGGCCCGGCTCGGCGCCGCCGAACTGCTCGCGCGCGGGCCCAAGGTGCGCGGTGCCATCCGCGCCGCCGGCCTGACGGAGGCCTGGTCACCGGCGTCCGAGTCGCTCGCCGAGGTGCTGGACCGGCTCCTGGGGCAAGGGGTGTCCGGCACCAGGATTGCGGTCCAGCTGCATGGGGAGCCGCTGCCCGGCTTCATCGAGGCGCTGCGCGAGGCGGGCGCCGAGGTTGTCGGCATCCCCGTCTACCGCTGGATGGAACCGGAGGACATCACACCCCTCGACCGTCTCCTCGACGCGACGGTGGCCCGCGCCGTCGACGCCCTCACCTTCACCAGCGCGCCCGCCGCGGCCTCGCTCCTCGACCGCGCCGAACGGCGCGGCCTGCTCGAACCGTTCCTCGCGGCGCTCCAGCGCGATGTCCTCGTCGCCTGCGTCGGACCGGTGACGGCGATGCCGCTGCAGGCGCACGACGTGCCGACCGCCCAGCCCGAGCGTTTCCGCCTCGGTCCCCTCGTCCAGCTGCTCGCGGCCGAACTGCCGCTGCGCGCCCGGGTGCTGCCGCTCGCCGGGCACCAGGTGGAGATCCGCGGGCACGCGGTGCTCGTCGACGGTGAACTGCGCTGCGTGCCGCCCGCGGGGATGGCGCTGCTGCGTACCCTGGCCCGGCGGCCCGGATGGGTCGTCCCCCGCGCCGACCTGCTGCGGGCGCTGCCCGGCGCGGGGCGTGACGAACACGCCGTGGAGACGGCGATGACCCGGCTGCGGGGCGCGCTGGGGGCGCCCAGGATCGTCCAGACCGTGGTCAAACGCGGCTACCGCCTGGCGCTCGACGCGGCCGCGGAGAGCAAGTACGGAACGCCCCCGGCGCCCTGATCCTCGTGCGTCGCTCACGGCCACCACGTGCACTTACCCGCCCCCTTCGCGTACGGTTGCAGGCTGCTCCCCGCATGGAACGGAGCAGAGCAACGCATGTCAGAAGGGGGTCCTCGCGTGGGAGCGCAGGAGGCGGGAGCCCGTACCCAGCAGGAGCCCGCGGCGCCCGCCAGGGAGGTCGCCGTCGAGCAGGTCCACCTCGACCGTGTCTACCGGCGCCTCGAGGAGAAGATCCACGAGGCCGAGTTCCTCGTCGACGATGCCGAGAAGCGCGGCCAGGTCGGCACGCCCGGGGCGCTCGCCGAGCGTGACGCCCAGGTCTACCAGGCCGCGGTGCACCTCCAGCGGCTCAACGCGGAGTTCGAGGACTTCCTCTTCGGCCGCATCGACCTGCTGCGCGGCAAGGACGGCAAGCGCGGCCCGGACGGCGCCTACACCGCCACCGAGGTAGCCGAGGACGCCGTCGGCCCCGGCAACCGCGCCGAGATCGCCGAAACGCTGCACATCGGCCGCCTCGGCGTCCTCGACGCCGACTACGCCCCGCTGGTCATCGACTGGCGCGCCCCCGCGGCCGCGCCGTTCTACCGCTCCACGCCCAAGGACCCCGGCCGGGTCGTGCGCCGCCGCGTCATCCGCAGCAAGGGGCGTCGCGTCCTCGGGGTCGAGGACGATCTGATGCGCCCGGAGCTGACCGCCACCCTCGACGGCGAGGAGCTCTGCGTCATCGGCGACGGCGCGCTGATGGCCTCGCTCGGCCGCGCCCGCAGCCACACCATGCGCGACATCGTGGCGAGCATCCAGGCCGAGCAGGACACCGTTATCCGCGCCCCCGCCCCCGGCGTCACCGAGGTCACCGGCGGCCCCGGCACCGGCAAGACCGCGGTCGCCCTGCACCGTGCCGCCTACCTGCTCTACCGGGACCGGCGCCGCTACGCTGGCGGGATCCTGGTGGTCAGCCCCACCCCGCTGCTCGTCTCGTACACCGAGGGCGTGCTGCCGTCGCTCGGCGAGGAGGGGCAGGTCGCGATCCGTGCGGTCGGCTCGCTGGTGGAGGGCGCCGAGGCCGACACCTACGACGAACCGGCGGTGGCGCGCGTCAAGGGCTCGTCCCGGATGGTCTCCGTGCTGCGGCGAGCCGCGCGCGGCGCGCTCGACCTCGGGGGCGAGGTGCCCAGATCGCTGCGGGTCGTGGCGTTCGGCCGCCGGCTGGAGCTGGACGAACGGGAGCTGGCGCAGATCCGCCGCAGCGTGCTCGGCGGCACCGCGCCGCTGAACCTGATGCGTCCGCGCGCCCGTCGGCTGCTGCTCGACGCGCTGTGGGGGAAGGCCGGGCGGGGGCGGTGGGAGGAGTCTGCGCGCGGCCGCCACCTGGTCGACCCCGAGCTGATCGCCGAGGCGCGGGAAGGTTTCGACGAGGACGTCTCCATCGAGCAGGAGTTCACCGATTTCCTGGCGGCGTGGTGGCCGGTGCTCACCCCGCGGCGGGTGCTCGCCGCGATGGCCGACGAGCGCAGGCTCGGCCGGTGGTCGCGCCGGTTGCTGAACCAGCGCGAGGTGCGGCTCGTGGCGCGCTCCCTGAGCCGTCTCGCCGTCGACGGCGGCGGCAGCTTGAGTGTGCACGACGTGGCGCTCCTCGACGAGTTGCGGGTGCTGCTCGGCGCCCCGCCGAAGCCGGTTGCGCCGCGTGAGGTCGACCCGCTCGACGAGCTGACGGGCCTGGAGGAGGTGACGACGTACGCCGAGCGGATGTACGGCGGCGGGCGAAGCCGCAGCCGTGCGGAGTCGCTGGAGCGGGAGCGCACCGAGTACGCCCATGTGATCGTCGACGAGGCGCAGGATCTGACGCCCATGCAGTGGCGCATGGTCGCGCGGCGCGGCACGAGCGCCACCTGGACGATTGTCGGCGATCCTGCGCAGAGTTCGTGGAGCGACCCGGAGGAGGCGGCGCGTGCGCGGGACGACGCGCTCGGCGCGCGCCCACGGCGTCGCTTCACACTGACCGTCAACTACCGCAACCCTGCCGAGATCGCGGAGCTCGCCGACAAGGTGCTGCGGCTTGCGATGCCGGGTATGCCCTCGCCGTCCGCCGTGCGTTCGACGGGTGTGATGCCCCGATTCACCGTCGCCGGCGGCGAGTTGGGGCCTGAGGTGCGGCGCGCGGCACAGCGGCTGCTGGACGAGGTCGAGGGCACCGTCGGCGTCGTGGTGGCGATGGGGCGCCGCCCCGAGGCGCGCGAGTGGCTCGCGGGCCTCGGCGACCGCGTCGTGCCGCTCGGCAGCCTGGAGGCGAAGGGCCTGGAGTACGACGCGACGGTGGTGGTCTCGCCGGCCGAGATCGCCGACGAATCACCGGCCGGGTTGCGGGTGTTGTATGTGGCGCTGACGCGGGCGACGCAGCAGTTGACGGTGGTCTGCGGCGAGCGCGACCTGCCGGACGCGAACGGCGTGCCGGACCTGCTGCGCGACTGACACTGAACACGCGTGCACACACACGCCGAAGGGCCCTCCCCACCGGGGAAGAGGGCCCTTCACGCTTTGGCGACACCGACCCGCCATGCTCGCCTCGCGGCTAGCGGTCGCTCGTAGCGACAATGGTTGGGCCCGGGGGCTTGGATCGAGCCGGTGCCGCACCCAGACTAACAAATGCCGCGGGCCGACCATTCCGTTGACGGAAATTGTCGGATCACGTGTCCGGAACCGGGTCCCGCCGACGGTCCGCTCAAGGGCATCTCGTATCGTGGAAATGTCCTTCCGGCGCCTGGGGTCGGTTATCCCCTACCCGGCGGTAGGTGGGACGATCGGGGAGTCTCGTGGCCGATCCATGGACACGACACGGAAAAGCGGAGGAATGTCGGCATGGCAACGGCGCCGAGCGTCTCGTACTCGATCACGGTCCGACTGGAGGTCCCCGCGAGCGGGACCGCCGTCAGCCAGCTCACCACGGCGGTGGAATCGTCCGGCGGCTCGGTCACCGGCCTCGACGTCACCGCCTCCGGCCACGAGAAGCTGCGCATCGACGTGACCATTGCCGCCACGTCCACCGCGCACGCCGACGAGATCGTGCACAAACTGAACGAGATCGATGGTCTGGTGATCGGAAAGGTCTCCGACCGTACGTTCCTGATGCACCTCGGCGGCAAGATCGAGATGGCGTCCAAGCATCCCATCCGCAACCGTGACGACCTGTCTATGGTCTACACCCCCGGCGTCGCCCGCGTGTGCATGGCGATCGCCGCCAACCCCGACGACGCCCGCCGGCTGACCATCAAACGCAACAGCGTCGCCGTCGTCACCGACGGCTCCGCCGTCCTGGGCCTCGGCAACATCGGCCCCAAGGCCGCGCTGCCCGTGATGGAGGGCAAGGCGGCCCTCTTCAAGCGCTTCGCCGGCATCGACGCCTGGCCGATCTGCCTCGACACGCAGGACACCGACGCGATCGTCGAGATCGTCAAGGCGATCGCCCCCGGCTTCGCCGGCATCAACCTGGAGGACATCTCCGCCCCGCGCTGCTTCGAGATCGAGGCGCGGCTGCGCGAGGCCCTCGACATCCCCGTCTTCCACGACGACCAGCACGGCACCGCGATCGTCGTGCTCGCCGCGCTCACCAACGCGCTGCGCGTGGTCGGCAAGAAGATCGAGGACGTACGGGTCGTCATGTCCGGAGCGGGCGCGGCCGGTACGGCGATCCTGAAGCTGCTGCTCGCCGCGGGCGTCAAGCACGCCGTCGTCGCCGACATCCACGGCGTCGTGCACAGCGGCCGTACCGACCTGGTGGACGCCGACCCCGACTCCCCGCTGCGCTGGATCGCCGACAACACCAACCCCGAGAACGTCACCGGCACGCTCCGGCAGGCCGTGCGCAGCGCCGACGTCTTCATCGGCGTCTCCGCGCCGAACGTCCTGGGCGGCGACGACGTCGCGGCCATGGCGGACGACGCGATCGTCTTCGCGCTCGCCAACCCCGACCCCGAAGTCGAGCCGAGCGTGGCCCGTGCGACGGCCGCCGTGGTCGCCACGGGCCGCAGCGACTTCCCCAACCAGATCAACAACGTGCTGGTCTTCCCCGGCGTCTTCCGTGGCCTGCTGGACGCCCAGTCGCGTACCGTGAATACCGACATGATGCTGGCCGCGGCGGGTGCACTGGCCGATGTCGTGGCCGACGACGAGATCAACGCGAACTACATCATCCCCAGCGTCTTCAATGACAAGGTGGCGGGTGCTGTCGCTGGTGCGGTTCGCGAGGCCGCCAAGGCACACGGTCTCGCGGCTCCGCACTCGGTCCCGGGGGCCGTGCAGTAACGGGACGTGACGTCCTGCTCACGCCCCGCTCGCCGCGCGGCGGCCGGCTGCTCGCAGGCCGGTGCGCGCCCGCGCGTCGCGCGAGGCCGGGGCTGCCGGAAGCCCTATGGTGAGCGGCAGCCGCGGCCGGACAAACCCTTCGCTGCGCTGTCAGGAGCGGACGGAGCGTCACCAAGCCGTCGCAGTGGCGCTTTTCGTGTGACTCTCTCGGGTGCCGGATTGGCTTTCCCGCCGCAGGTACGTGCAGGATGCGTATCCGGGCGAGAGGTTATTGCGGCAGCCCCGGGCCCGTGAGTGTCCGAGGGGCCTGGCAGCATCGGCTTCAAACTCACGCCTCATCGGCAAGAAGAACACGGGAGTACGAATATGAACCGCAGTGAGCTGGTGGCCGCTCTGTCCGAGCGCGCAGAGGTGACCCGAAAGGACGCCGACGCCGTTCTGGGCGCTTTCGCCGAGGTCGTGGGCGAGGTCGTCGCCAAGGGCGACGAGAAGGTCACCATCCCCGGCTTCCTGACCTTCGAGCGCACCCATCGTGCGGCTCGCACCGCGCGCAACCCGCAGACCGGCGACCCGATCCAGATCCCGGCCGGCTACAGCGTGAAGGTTGCCGCGGGCTCCAAGCTCAAGGAAGCCGCCAAGGGCAAGTGATGGCCCGGCGCCGGAATGATGCCCGGCGCCAACGCCAGGGGCGGCCACCCCGTCGGGATGGCCGCCCCTGGCGCTTCTCTTTTTCGTACGGTCGAACGTCCTGCCGTCACGCGCGCGTCTGTGCGGGCACCAGGGGTGCGGGCAGTTCGACGTGGCCGCCCAGCGCCTTCAGCTTGGCGAGGAAGTTCTCGTAGCCGCGGTTGATCAGGTCGATGCCGTGCACCCGTGAGGTGCCCTCCGCGGCCAGGGCCGCGATCAGGTACGAGAAGCCGCCGCGCAGGTCCGGGATGACCAGGTCGGCACCCTGCAGCTTCGTGGGCCCGGACACGACCGCGGAGTGCAGGAAATTGCGCTGACCGAAGCGGCACGGCGTGCCGCCGAGGCACTCGCGGTAGAGCTGGATGTGCGCGCCCATCTGGTTGAGCGCCTCGGTGAAGCCCAGCCGCGATTCGTACACCGTTTCGTGCACGATCGACAGGCCCGACGCCTGGGTCAGGGCGACGACCAGCGGCTGCTGCCAGTCGGTCTGGAAGCCGGGGTGGACGTCCGTCTCCAGCGCGATCGCGCTGAGCGCGCCTCCGGGGTGCCAGAAGCGGATGCCCTCGTCGTCGATCTCGAAGGCGCCGCCGACCTTGCGGTAGGTGTTGAGGAACGTCATCATCTCGCGCTGGCTGGCGCCGCGCACGTAGACATTGCCCTTGGTCGCCAGGGCCGCACTCGCCCAGGAGGCCGCCTCCAGCCGGTCGGGGAGCGCGCCGTGGGTGTAGCCGCCGAGGTGGTCGACGCCGGTGATCCGGATGGTCCGGTCGGTGTCCATCGAGATGATCGCGCCCATTTTCTGCAGGACGCAGATCAGGTCCTCGATCTCGGGCTCGACGGCCGCGTTCGACAGTTCGGTGACGCCCTCGGCGAGCACCGCGGTGAGCAGTACCTGCTCGGTCGCGCCCACCGACGGGTAGGGCAGTCGGATCTTGGCGCCGCGCAGCCGCTGCGGGGCCTCCAGGTACTGGCCCTCGGGGCGCTTCTCGATGACCGCGCCGAACTGCCGCAGTACCTCGAAGTGGAAGTCGATCGGCCGGCCGCCGATGTCGCAGCCACCGAGGCCGGGGATGAACGCGTGCCCGAGCCGGTGCAGCAGCGGCCCGCAGAACAGGATCGGGATGCGCGAGGAGCCGGCGTGCGCATCGATGTCCGCCACGTTCGCGCTCTCCACGTGCGACGGGTCGAGGATCAGCTCGCCGGGCTCCTCTCCAGGGCTGACGGTGACGCCGTGCAGCTGGAGCAGGCCGCGGACCACGCGCACGTCGCGGATGTCCGGCACATTGCGCAGCCGGCTCGGCTCGCCGCCGAGCAGGGCGGCCACCATGGCCTTGGGCACGAGATTCTTCGCACCACGGACACGGATCTCGCCCTCGAGCGGGGTTCCGCCGTGGACAAGGAGGATGTCGTCGGTCATGGGGCTCGCGTTCCTGGAGAGGGGCAGGACAGGGAAGGCGGGGTTCGTTGCCGCCTCTGTACGGTCTACGGCCCGCGAACTGACGGATTCCGCAGCGGGCACCGGGGAAATGTTAATGGCCCGCACGACCACCCCCGTCAAGACGGGGCACGCCTTCCCGCTCAGGCCTCTCGCACTCGTCACGGCCTTGTTACATACGCCACTTGCGTACGCCAGAGGGCTGCACCCGGCTCCATCACCCAGCGCATACGCGCCGCACCGCGAGGTCACAGCGAGCCCCCTGCGAGCCCACCGCGCCGATCTGCCCGGCGAGAACTGCCCGTGACGCGCCAGGATGCGGGATCATGTGGTCATGACGGAGGTGTCCTCGCTCACCGGTCGGCTGCTGGTTGCGACACCGGCCCTCGCGGACCCGAATTTCGACCGGGCTGTGGTGCTCCTCCTCGACCACGACGAGGAGGGGTCGCTCGGTGTCGTCCTGAACCGGCCGACGCCGGTGGGCGTCGGTGACGTGCTGGAGTCGTGGGCACAACTCGCCGGAACGCCGCAGGTGGTCTTCCAGGGCGGGCCCGTCTCGCTGGACTCGGCGCTCGGCCTGGCCGTGGTGCCTGGGGAGCCCCAAGACGGTGAGGAGGGCGAGCCGCTGGGCTGGCGGCGGGTGCACGGCGCGATCGGCCTGGTGGACCTCGAGGCGCCGCCGGAGCTGCTCGCCGCCGAGCTCGGCTCCCTGCGGATCTTTGCCGGCTACTCGGGCTGGGGCCCGGGACAGCTGGAGGACGAGCTGGTGGAAGGCGCCTGGTACGTGGTGGAGTCCGAGCCGGGTGACGTCTCCTCGCCGGACCCGGAGCGGCTGTGGCGCTCGGTGCTGCGGCGGCAGCGCAACGAGCTGGCGATGGTGGCCACGTACCCGGACGATCCATCTCTCAATTAGTCCGGTCCTTCATTTAGGCTTGGTCGGCATGAGCACTCTTGAGCCCGAGCGCGGCGCGGGTACCGGAACCCTGGTCGAACCGACACCACAGGTGTCGCACGGCGACGGGGACCACGAGCGCTTCGCCCACTACGTCCAGAAGGACAAGATCATGGAGAGCGCGCTCTCCGGGTCCCCTGTGGTCGCGCTCTGCGGGAAGGTCTGGGTCCCCGGCCGGGACCCGAAGAAGTACCCGGTCTGCCCGATGTGCAAGGAGATCTTCGAGTCGATGGAGGTCGGCGGCGGGGACGGAGACAAGGGCGGCAAGGGCGGCAAGAAGTAGGCTTCGTCGCCTCCATGGCGTAGAGGTCTAGTCCAGCCGGGAGCCGGCGCGGCAGGATGAGGCCATGGACCTCATCCCCGCGCCGCGCGGCGCCCAGGTGCAGGACGACGGCGAGCCCTTTCGTCTCGGTGCGCACACCGCTCTCGCGGCCGGGCCCGGCACCGGCGGCACCGAACGGTGGCTGCGGGCCACGGTCGGCGCCGCCTACGGGCTCGCGCTGCCGCCGGGCGTGAGCGGAGCGGCGGACACCATCACCCTGCTTGTCGACGACGCGCTCGCCGTCGAGGAGTACCGTCTCGCCGTGAGCGGGACGGGCGTCGAGATCCGCGGCGGGGACGCGGCCGGGCTCTTCTGGGGTGCGCAGACGCTGCGGCAGCTGCTCGGGCCCGAGGCGTTCCGCCGCGCACCGGTCGCCGACGGCCCGCCGTGCATTCCGCAGGTCACGATCGAGGACGCGCCGCGGTTCGCCTGGCGTGGCTTCATGCTCGATGTCGCGCGGCACTTCATGCCCAAGGACGTGGTGCTGCGCTGTGTCGACCTGCTCGCCGCGCACAAGCTGAACGTGCTGCACCTGCACCTGACGGACGATCAGGGCTGGCGGATCGAGATCAAGCGCTACCCGCGGCTGACCGAGGTCGGTGCCTGGCGCACCCGTACCAAGGTCGGGCTGAGGGACTCCCCGTTGTGGGACGAACGGCCGCACGGCGGCTACTACACGCAGGAGGACATCCGCGAGATCGTCGCGTACGCCGCCGCACGGCATGTCGCCGTCGTGCCCGAGATCGACATCCCCGGCCACTCGCAGGCCGCCATCGCCGCCTACCCCGAACTGGGCAACAGCGACGTCGTCGACACCACCGCCCTTCCGGTGCTGACCAGTTGGGGCGTCAACCCCAACGTCCTCGCCCCCACCGACACCACCCTCCGCTTCTACGAGAACGTGCTGGCCGAGGTGGTGGAGCTGTTCCCCTCCACGTTCGTGCACATCGGAGGCGACGAGTGCCCGAAGGGGCAGTGGCGGGAATCCGCCGCCGCGCAGGCGCGCATCAAGGAGCTGGGCCTCGCCGACGAGGACGCGCTGCAGAGCTGGTTCATCCGCCACTTCGACACCTGGCTCGCCGCACGCGGCCGGCGCCTGATCGGTTGGGACGAAATCCTCCAGGGCGGCCTCGCCGACGGCGCCGCGGTCTCGTCCTGGCGCGGCTACGCGGGCGGAATCGCCGCCGCACGGGCCGGACATGACGTGGTGATGTGCCCCGAGCAGCACGTCTACCTCGACTACCGGCAGGACGCGGGCCCCGACGAGCCCGTCCCCATCGCATACGTCCGCACCCTCGAGGACGTCTACCGCTTCGAACCCGTGCCGTCCGAGCTGACCGAGGACGAGGCGCGCCACGTCATCGGCGTGCAGGCCAACTGCTGGACCGAGACGATGGACTCCGTCCGCTCCGTCGACTACATGACCTTCCCGCGCCTGGCTGCCTTCGCCGAGGTCGCCTGGTCCCGCCTGCCGGCACCCGCCGGCCGCGACTACAGGCAGTTCAGCGCCCGAATGCACACCCACTACCGGCGACTTGACGCCCTCGGCGTCGAATACCGCCCGCCCTCCGGTCCCCACCCCTGGCAGCGTCGCCCCGGAGTCCTCGGACGCCCGATCGAAGGGGCGCCCCCGATCGTGTGAGCTGCGGCCCGGAGTGCCGCAGCACCGCCCGCAGGGCTGGCACCGTGTCACGGTGGGAACGGCAGCAACCAGCACAACACACCTGAAAGGCGCCAATCCCCAAGTCGACAAGAGACAATGGCCAACCGGACCATCAGCCCTGACCCGGACAGAACCATCCTTAGCGGGCCCACGGGTTGATCGGCCCGGAACATGTGCCAGAGTTGCCGTGACCGGGCTGTCAGCACGTACCGTACGGCGACAGGGCCCGGGGTCCCCATACCGGGGACCGGGGTCCCCCATGCCGCAGACCAGGGGACCACCGGGAGGCCGTGGGCGCCGTGGAAGGGAATGCTGCGTGAGCACGTACACACGGCAAACGGGAAGCACGGTGACGCTGCCCGCCTCGCTCGACGAGGCGGTGGCGGCGCTCGCCACCATGCCCGCGGCCGTGCCCGTCGCAGGCGGCACGGATCTGATGTCGGCCGTCAACTCCGGGTTGCTGCGCCCGGCCGCGCTCGTCGGCCTGGGGAGGATCAGCGAGATCCGCGGCTGGCAGTACGCGGACGGGAACGCGCTGCTCGGAGCGTGCCTCACCCACGCCCGTATGGGCCGCCCCGACTTCGCCGCGCTCATCCCCGCGCTCGCCATGGCCGCACGCGCCGCGGGCCCGCCGCAGGTGCGCAACGCTGGAACGCTGGGCGGCAACATCGCGAGCGCCGCCCCGACCGGCGACGCGCTGCCGGTGCTCGCCGCACTCGAAGCGACGGTGGTGCTCGCGGGGCCCGACGGCACCCGGGAGATCGCGGTCAGCCATCTGATGGCCGGGCTCGACCCGTTGCGCCCGGGTGAACTGCTCGCCTACGTACGGGCACCGCTGCTGCACGCCCCGCAGACCTTCCTCAAAGCGACCGCGCGCACCGGCCCGGGCCGCGCCACGGCATCGGTCGCGCTCGTCCTCGACCCGGCGCGGCGCACGGTGCGCTGCGCAATCGGGGCCGTGGCGCCGATGCCTCTGCGGCCTCTGGAGGCCGAGCGGTGGGTCGCCGGACTGATCGACTGGGACGGGTCGCGGACACTGGAGCCGGAGGCCTGCACGGCGTTCGGGGACTATGTCTCCATGGCCTGCATCCCGGATCCCGCTGACGGCGAACTGCCGCCTGCGCTGGCCCATCTGCGGCGTACGGTGGCCGCACTGGCCCGCAGGGCATTGGGGAGGGCACTTTCGTGACGTACGACGCGACCGGCCGTTTTGACGGGACGGATACGACAGGCGGTGGCATGACGGGTCTGCCCGGTCAGGGGTTCGCGCCCGGCGACGGCGTGTGGCACCACAGCGGCGAGTACGACGCCGACGCCACCGCATTCGTACCCCTCGCAGCGATGCCCTCCGGCGAGGACCCGCTCGCCGCGCCGGGGCACGGATACGCCCCGCCGCCGCTCGGCGGCTTCCCCGACGCGGCGGGCGCGACTCCCGCCACCGGCACGGCGTGGCACCAGGCCGACAGCCCTGCCGCCGTCGCGCCCGGTCCGGAACCGGAACCGCAGGCACTGCAGGCACCGCAGCCGGTCCACGCCCCGCAGCCCGCGCAACCACCGGCCGCCGAGGCCGCCACCGGTCAATGGACGATCCCGTTCGTCGCCGAGGACGCGGCCGAGGAGTCCGGCGAGTACTCCGTCGGCGTGCCCGCGGCCGCCCCGGACCCCGCCGGCGCGTCCACGCCCGCGAGCGCGCCGGAGTCGGCGCCGGGCGAACCCGAGCCCGAGCCCCCGGCCGAGGATCCGCACAGCGAACACCCCACCGCCTCCTACGTCCTGCATGTCAACGGCGTCGACCGGCCCGTCACCGACGCCTGGCTCGGCGAGTCACTGCTGTACGTCCTGCGGGAACGCCTGGGCCTCGCCGGCGCCAAGGACGGCTGCGAGCAGGGCGAATGCGGCGCCTGTTCGGTCCGGGTCGACGGCCGTCTCATCGCGTCCTGCCTGGCGCCCGCCGCGACGGCCGCCGGCTGCGAGATCCTCACCGTCGAGGGCCTGGGCCGCGACGGCCGGCCCTCCGACGTGCAGGGCGCGCTCGCCGCGTCGAGCGCGGTGCAGTGCGGATTCTGCCTGCCGGGGATGGCGATGACCATCCACGACCTGCTCGAAGGCAACCACAAGCCCACCGAGTTGGAGATGCGCCAGGCACTGAGCGGGAACCTGTGCCGCTGTTCCGGATACCGTGGTGTGCTCGACGCGGTCCGCGAGGTCGTCGCCGCCCGCGAAGCCGCCGCACCCGCCGACGGAGACGCCGCCGGCGACCGGCCGGTCGCCGAGGCCGCCCGGATCCCGCACCAGGCGGACGGAGGCACGGCATGAACCGCGGGACGAGCCAGGCGATCGGCTGCGAGACGGGAGAGAACGCCGCATGACCGGACCCGATGCGGTGACCGCGACCCCGAACGCTCCCACCGGCGGCGCGGCGCCCGCCACCGCGCACGTCCCCGCGGCCGACACGCCGCACGGCCTCGGTGTGTCCGTGCCGCCCGCCGACGCGGACGCCAAGGCGCAGGGCACCTTCCCCTACGCGGCCGACCTGTGGGCCGAAGGCCTGCTGTGGGCCGCCGTCCTGCGCTCACCGCACCCGCACGCGCGCATCGTCTCCATCGACACCGGCCCCGCTGCCGAGATGCCCGGCGTGCGCGCCGTCGTCACCCACGCCGACGTACCCGGCGACGCCATGCACGGACGGCGCGTCGCCGACCGTCCGGTCTTCGCCAAGGACGTCGCACGCCACCACGGCGAGCCGATCGCCGCCGTCGCCGCCGACCACCCCGACACCGCGCGGCTGGCCGCTGCCGCGATCGCCGTCGAGTACGAGGTGCTCGAACCCGTCACCGACCCGGAGAAGGCCTTCGCCGCCGAGGCGTTGCACCCCGACGGCAACCTCATCCGCCACATCCCGCTGCGGTTCGGCGACCCGGAGGCCACCGGCGAGGTCGTCGTCGAGGGCGTGTACCGGATCGGGCGCCAGGACCCGGCTCCGGTCGGCGCCGAGGCCGGGCTCGCCGTGCCGCGCCCCGACGGCGGCGTCGAGCTGTATCTCGCCTCCACCGACCCCCACGCCGACCGCGATCTCGCGAGCGCCTGCTTCGGTCTAGAACCCGACCGGGTCAAGGTCGTGGTCACCGGTGTGCCCGGTGCGATGGCCGACCGCGAGGACCCCGGCTTCGGGCTGCCGTTGGGGCTGCTGGCGCTCAGGACCGGCTGCCCGGTGAAGCTGGTGGCCACCCGTGAGGAGTCGTTCCTAGGACACGCCCACCGTCATCCGGCGCTGCTGCGCTACCGCCACCACGCCGACGCCGACGGCCGTCTCGTCAAGGTGGAGGCGCAGATCCTGCTGGACGCCGGCGCGTACGCCGACGCCTCGTCCGATGCGCTGGCCGCCGCCGTCTCCTTCGCGGCCGGCCCCTATGTCGTGCCACACGTCTTCGTCGAGGGGTGGGCGGTCCGTACCAACAACCCGCCCTCGGGCCATGTTCGGGGCGAGGGCGCGATGCAGGTGTGCGCTGCGTACGAAGGGCAGATGGACAAGCTCGCGGCCCGCCTCGGCCTCGATCCGGCCGAGTTGCGCATGCGCAATGTCATGGCCACCGGCGATCTGCTGCCCACCGGCCAGACCGTCACCTGCCCTGCCCCGGTCGGCGAGCTGCTGAAGGCGGTGCGCGACGCCGACCTGCCGCCGCTGCCGGTCGACGACGACGAGACCGAATGGCTGCTGCCCGGAGGGCCGGAGGGCGCGGGCGAGCCGGGAGCGGTACGCCGGGGCGTCGGATACGCCCTCGGCATGGTGCACATGCTCGGCGCCGAGGGCCACGACGAGGTCTCCACGGCGACGGTGAGGGTCCAGGACGGCGCTGCGACGGTGATCTGCGCGGCCGTCGACACCGGCCAGGGGTTCGCCACGCTGGCGCGGCAGATCGTGCAGGAGGTGCTCGGCGTCGACGACGTGCGGGTGATGCCGGCCGACACCGACCAGCCGCCGGCCGGTCCCGCCGCGCGCGGCCGCCACACCTGGGTCTCCGGGGGTGCGGTGGAGCGGGCCGCGAAGATGGTCCGCACCCAGCTGCTGCAGCCGCTCGCCGCCAAGTTCGGCATGTCGGTCGAGCTGCTCACCATCGCCGACGGCAAGATCACCTCGTACGACGGGGTGTTGAGCACGACGGTCGTCGAGGCGCTCGACGGCAAGGAGCTGTGGGCGACGGCGCAGTGCCGGCCTCATCCCACCGAGCGTCTTGACGATGCGGGGCAGGGCGACGCGTTCGTGGGCCTCGCCTTCGCGGCGGTACGGGCCGTTGTCGACGTCGACATCGAACTCGGCTCCGTGCGTGTCGTGGAGATGGCGGTGGCGCAGGACGTGGGACGTGTGCTCAACCCGCGCCAGGTGGCGGCCCGGATCGAGGCCGGGGTCACGCAGGGCGTCGGCATGGCGCTCATGGAGGACCTGCGCAGTGCGCGCGGCACGGTCAAGCGCCCGTCGCTGACGGGTTATGCGCTGCCGACCGCGCTGGACGCGCCCCAGGTACGGATCGTCAAGCTGGTCGAGGAACGCGACGTGGTGGCGTCCTTCGGGGCGAAGGCGGTCAGCGCCGTCCCGGTGGTGGCCTCACCGGCCGCGGTCGCCGCGGCGGTGCGAGCTGCCACCGGCCGTCCGGTCAGCCGGCTGCCGATCCGTCCGCAAGCGGCGGTGGCTCAGAGGCCGCGCGGGTAGGCCCCCCGGGTTCCCTTGGCCGCATCGGGCTATTCGTCGGCCACAGGCGTCACTGCGAGGAATCAGGCTCTCACTGAACGTGGCATCGGGGAGCCCCGTGTGTGAGGCCGGCCATAGGACCTGCGTCACCTACGGCCTTATCTAGTGGATATGTCACGGCCGGATCGCGGCTGGATCACGGCCCGGAATCGCCGGGAATCGGGGAGGGCGGGCGATCCCGGCACCCGGCCGCCGGGCCTTCCGGACTAACCGGGATAGTACGTCACATTTTTGCCGTGCATTTTTCCGGCCGCTAACAATTGCCGGGACGCAGGGCGCCGCGCATCCGATACGCGGCGCTTTTCGCCGGTCCGGACCGGACCGGCACCTGCATGTCCCCGATTCGAAGAGGTCGATTCCGCATGTCCTTTTCCGTTGTCAAGCGTCTGGCCCGAACCAATGTGATCTCGGTGGCGAGCGTCGTCGCTGCGAGCGCAGCGGCCCTGGCTTGCACGGTTGTCACGGTGGTCCCGGGACCGGGCAGTGCGGACGGACGCATCGAGGACACCGCCGCGGTCACCTCCGTGAAGCCGACCGAGGCCGTCCACGGTGTGCACCACAACGTCTCCAAGCAGGCCGACGCCGCCGGCAGGCACGCGAAGAACCAGTCACGGCCCGCGTCCCGCAGCTATCCGGACAACCTCGACGGCTGGATACGCGAGGCGCTCGACATCATGCACCGGAAGGGAATTCCCGGCTCCTACGAGGGAATCCGCCGCAACATCATGCGTGAGTCCTCCGGCAACCCGCGGGCCATCAACGACTGGGATGTGAACGCGAAGAACGGCGTTCCGTCCAAGGGTCTGCTGCAGGTGATCGAACCGACCTTCAAGCGGTACCACGTCGCAGGCACGTCCAACGATCTCTACGACCCGGTGGCCAACATCACTGCGGCCTGCAATTACGCGGCCCACCGCTACGGCTCGATGGACAACGTGAATTCCGCGTACTGATGCACGCGGTCTCGCCTGGAGGCCGTGACCGGAATCGAACCGGCGTAACTCGCTTTGCAGGCGAGTCCCTCAACCACTCGGGCACACGGCCGTGTTGATGCATCGACCATAGGCGTCGCCCCCGGACCCTGGTCAATGGCTGCTCGCGCGCCGCAATACGACTGCCATACGGCGTTCACGACCGGCCGCTCGCGCCGGCCGGTCGGGGTCGGCCTCGTGGGGGCAGGGCGTAGGACCACAGGCGGGGAAGAACTCCGTCTCCGGACAGGAGTCATTCCGCGATCAGCTCCTTACCCTGTCGGGGTGACCACCGCAGAGCCGGACCTCACCCCGAGCCCGCCCGAGGAGGTGGTGGCGTCCGACGACGCCACCGTCCTGGGCCGCCGCTACCGGGCGCTCACCCTGGGGATCGTCTCCGTCGTCCTGCTCATCGCGTTCGAGGCGACGGCCGTCGGCACCGCCATGCCGGTCGCCGCCCGCGAACTCCATGGCCTGTCGCTCTACGGCTTCGCCTTCTCCGGTTTCTTCACCACCTCGCTGCTGGCCATGGTGGTCTGCGGCCACTGGGCCGACCGCAGCGGCCCGCTCGCACCGCTCGCCACCGGTATCGGCTGCTTCGCCGCGGGGCTGCTGTGCTGCGGCACGGCCCAGTCGATGTGGTCGTTCGTCCTCGGCCGCGCGGTTCAGGGGCTCGGCGGCGGGCTGGTGATCGTCGCGCTGTACGTGGTGGTGGGCCGTGCCTATCCGGAGCGGCTGCGGCCGTCCGTCCTGGCGGCATTCGCTGCGTCGTGGGTCGTCCCCTCCATCGTCGGGCCGCTGGTCTCCGGCGCGGTGACCGAACACCTCGGCTGGCGCTGGGTGTTCCTCGCCATCCCCGCCCTGGTGGCGCTGCCGCTCGCGGTGATGCTGCCCGCGCTGCGGCGTGTCGCGGTGGTCGCGCCGTACGAGCGCGGCGCGGCGGACCGCGGCCGGATCCTTCTCGCGCTCGGCATCTCCGGGGGAGCGGCGCTGCTGGAGTTCGCGGGCGAGAGCCTGAAGTGGTGGTCGCTCGTGCCCGCTGTCGCGGGGGCGGCGCTGCTCGGCCCGTCCGCGGTACGACTCCTGCCGTCCGGCACCTTCCGCGCGGCGCGTGGCCTGCCCTCGGTGGTGCTGCTGCGCGGGATCGCGGCCGGGTCGTTCCTCGCCGCGGAGAGTTTCGTACCACTGATGCTGGTCACCCAGCGCGGCCTGTCCCCGACACTCGCCGGGCTTTCGCTCGCCGGCGCCGGCCTGACCTGGGCGCTCGGCAGCTTTCTGCAGTCCCGCCCGAGCCTTGAACCGCACCGCGAACGGCTGGTGCGTGCGGGGATGGCCCTGGTCACCCTCTCGATCGTCGGTGCGGCGCTGGCGCTGGACGGCAGTGTGCCGGCGTGGGTGGTCGCGGTCGCCTGGTGCTTCGGCGGGCTGGGCATGGGCATCGTCATCGCGTCGATGAGCGTCCTGCTGCTGAGGGAGTCGCCGCCGGAGCGCGCCGGCGCCAACTCGGCCGCGCTCCAGGTCAGCGACTCGCTGTCGAACGTCGTTCTCATCGCCGCGTGCGGTGTGCTCTTCGCTGCGCTCGGCGGCGGCGCCGTCGCTCCGGCGACCGCCGTCACGACGTCCGCCGGACCTTCCCACCCGCTCGCCTTCGCCGCCGTGTTCGCCACGGCCGCGGCCGTGGCCGCGGCGGGGATCGCGGTGGCGGGCCGGCTGCGATCGCGCTGACGCGCTGACGCGCTGACGCGCTGACGCGCTGACGCGCTGACGTGAGTCGCGCGTGCGTCGCTCACGTGTGAGCTGCGTCCCACCCCCGCAGCGTGCGGCGGCGTTCGTTCCGTCCCGGCGAAGGCGCACCGATAAGCTGTCACGGTTTTCGTACCCGAGCACACCGACCCACCCGACGTACCCGCCCGGAGACCGTGACTACTACCGCCTCGCACCATCTCTCACCGGCCTTCCCCGGCCGTGCCCCGTGGGGCACGGCCGGCAAGTTGCGCGCGTGGCAGCAGGGCGCGTTGGACGCGTACATCCACAAGCAGCCGCGGGACTTCCTCGCCGTGGCGACGCCCGGCGCCGGCAAGACGACGTTCGCGCTCACCCTCGCCTCGTATCTGCTCCACCACCACGTCGTACAGCAGATCACCGTGGTCGCGCCGACCGAGCACCTGAAGAAGCAGTGGTCGGAGGCGGCCGCCCGGATAGGGATCAAGCTCGATCCGGACTACAGCGCGGGCCCGTTGCCCAAGGACTACCACGGTGTCGCCGTCACCTACGCGGGCGTCGGCGTGCGCCCGATGCTGCACCGCAACCGCTGCGAGCAGCGCAAGACCCTCGTCATCCTCGACGAGATCCACCACGCGGGCGACAGCAAGTCGTGGGGCGAGGCGTGCCTGGAGGCGTTCGAACCGGCAACGCGGCGGCTCGCGCTGACGGGCACTCCGTTCCGCTCCGACACCAATCCGATCCCGTTCGTGACGTACGAGGAGGGCAACGACGGGATCAGGCGCAGTGCCGCCGACTACACCTACGGCTACGCCAACGCGCTCGCCGACGGAGTCGTCCGTCCCGTCATCTTCCTCTCCTACAGCGGCAACATGCGCTGGCGCACCAAGGCGGGCGACGAGGTCGCCGCCCGCCTCGGCGAGCCGATGACCAAGGACGCCATCGCCCAGGCCTGGCGCACCGCCCTGTCACCCACCGGCGAGTGGATCCCCAACGTGCTGCGCTCCGCCGACCAGCGCCTCACCGAGGTGCGCAAGTCCATCCCGGACGCCGGCGGGCTCGTCATCGCCTCCGACCAGGACTCCGCGCGCGCCTACGCCAAGCTGATCCGCGAGATCACCGGCCACAAGGCGACCGTCGTGCTCTCCGACGACGTCGGCGCGTCGAAGCGGATCGAGACGTTCAGCGAGTCCGAGGACCGGTGGATGGTCGCGGTGCGCATGGTCTCCGAGGGCGTGGACGTGCCGCGACTCGCGGTCGGCGTCTACGCGACGACGATCTCCACGCCGCTGTTCTTCGCTCAGGCAGTCGGCCGTTTCGTGCGGTCGCGGCGGCGCGGTGAGACCGCGTCCGTCTTCCTGCCCACCATCCCCATGCTGCTCGGCTTCGCCGGCGAGATGGAGGTCGAGCGCGATCATGTCCTGGACAGGCCCAGGAAGGCGGGCGAGGACGACCTCTACGCGGAGGAGGACAAGCTCCTCGAGGAGGCGAACAAGCAGCAGGACGAGGCGACCGAGGACGAGCAGATGACGTTCGAGGCGCTGGAGTCGGACGCGGTCTTCGACCGGGTGATGTACGACGGTGCCGAGTTCGGCATGCAGGCCCATCCGGGCAGCGAGGAGGAACAGGACTATCTGGGCATTCCAGGCCTTCTCGAACCCGACCAGGTGCAACTGCTGCTGCAACGCCGGCAGGCCCGCCAGATCGCACACAGCCGCAAGAAGCCGGACACCGAGGCCGACCTGCTCGAACTCCCCGCGGAGCGGCGCCCGATCGTCACCCACAGGGAGCTGCTGGAGCTGCGCAAGCGGCTGAACACGATGGTCTCGGCCTACACCCACCAGAGCGGCAAGCCGCACGGCGTCATCCACAACGAGCTGCGCCGCGTGTGCGGCGGCCCGCCGAGCGCGGAGGCGACGGCCGGACAGATCGAGGCCCGTATCGCCAAGGTGCAGGAGTGGGCGACGCGGATGCGCTGACACGCCGCGGTCGCGGTCGCGGTCGCGGATGTGCCGCAGCCGGCGCCGGGCCGGCAAAGGTCACCGGTAGACAAACCATGTGCCCGGATTGTGGACGGGCTCTTCCGCTGCGCGGTACGGCTCGCTACTGTCCCCGTCACGCACGCGCCGTGGCAACGCCGCCGCGGAGCGCAGCCGGACTCACGCGACCGACCGGCGGCCTCTGCGCGCGCTGCCACCTACGGCAGCGCACCTCCGTGGGAGCCGCCACTCACCGGAGGAGGGGCGTCGTGACCGCGGAAACTTCACAGACGCTCGACCGAGGCCTACGGGTCCTCAAACTGCTGGCCGACACCGACCACGGGCTCACCGTCACCGAGCTCGCGGCGCGGCTCGGCGTCAACCGGACCGTCGTCTACCGGCTGCTCGCCACACTGGAGCAGCACGCCCTCGTCCGCCGTGACGTGGGCGGCCGGGCCAGGGTCGGGCTCGGCGTGCTGCGCCTGGCCCACCAGGTGCATCCGCTGCTGCGCGAGGCTGCGCTCCCCGCGCTGCGGTCACTCGCCGACGACGTCGGCGCCACCGCACACCTCACGCTCGTCGACGGCAACGAGGCGCTCGCGGTGGCCGTCGTCGAGCCAAGCTGGACGGACTACCACGTCGCCTACCGGACGGGATTCCGTCACGCCCTCGACCGCGGTGCCGCGGGCAAGGCGATCCTGGAGGGACGGATGCGGGCCCGCGTGGCCGGCATTCCGGCACAGGCCGGCGCCCCGGTCCCGTACGCCGAAGTCGGCGCGGGCTCCACAACGGCGACCCTCACCGCCGAGCCCGCTACGGCCACTGCGTGGCCGGGCTATGTCCTCACCCACGGAGAACTCGAAGCCGGCGCGAGCGGAGCCGCCGCACCGCTGCTCGGTGTCACCGGCGTCGAGGGCAGCGTCGGCGTGGTGATGCTCGCGGAATCCGTGCCCGAACGGGTCGGCCTCCGCGTCGTCGAAGCGGCACGTGAGGTCGCGGATGCCCTGCGATGACGGAGACGACGGCGCAACGATGACGGAGACGACGGCGGAGGCGATGAAGCCCGGGGCCGAGCGCGGTGCCGGGCCCACTTCCGCGGCTTGCCCCCGTGATCCGTTTTAATGCCCTACGTGTCTTCTCGCGCCAGGATTCTCTCCGTCTGCTCCGCCCTCGTCGTCGCGCTGATCGCGGTGGCCGCCCTCGCTCCGCTGCCGATCACGATCGCGGTGCCGGGCCTGACCGCGAACGTCCTCGGCTCCAACAACGGACAGCCGGTGATCACCATCGCCGGCGCCAAGACCCGTACCACCAGCGGCCAGCTGCGGATGGTCACCATCGCCGCCACCGAGCCCAACGCGTCCCTCCACCTCACGGACGCGATCAAGGCCTGGTTCCGCACGGATGAGGCGGTGATGCCGCGCAGCGCCGTCTACCCGGGCGGTTCCGTCCAGCAGATCAACCGGCAGAATGCCGCCGAGATGAAGCAGTCCCAGGACGCGGCGACCGCCGCCGCCCTGCGGTACCTCCATATGTCACCCTCCCGAGTGAAGGTGACGCTGAAGCTCGCCGACGTCGGCGGTCCGAGCGCAGGGCTGATGTTCACCCTCGGGATCATCGACTCGCTCCACGGCAACGGCAAGGGCGGCGACCTGACCGGAGGTCGCCGCATCGCCGGTACGGGCACGATCACCGCCGACGGCACGGTCGGCGCGGTCGGCGGCGTCCAGCTCAAGGAGCAGGCCGCCAGGCGCGACGGAGCCGCCGTCTTCCTCGTCCCGCAGGCCGAATGCTCCGACGCCAAGGCCATCACACCCGCGGGGCTTCAGGTCATCCCCGTGACTTCGCTCGACGGCGCGCTCGCCGCCCTGTCCTCCCTGAACAGCGGCAGCACGGTGCCCAGCTGCTGACGCAGGGCCTCCGGCGGGCCTCCGCAGGGCCTCTGGCGGGCTGCAGACACTGCCGCAGCCGCTGCTCAGCGCGCCGTGATGAACCCCTCGCGCACCAGCCACGCCTTCGCCACCTTCCTCGGGTCCTCGCCGCCGACGTCGACCTTCGCGTTCAGCTGCTGCTGGTTCCGCGTGGTCAGCTTCTTCGTGATCGGGTCGAGCACGGCAGCGAGTTGCGGATGCTTCATCAGGAACGCGCTGTTGATCTCCGGGGCCGCGTTGTAGTTGGGGAAGAAGTGCTTGTCGTCGGCGAGCACGTGCAGGTGCTTGGCGGGGATGCGGCCGTCGGTGGTGAACACCTCGCCGAGGATGCAGGAACTGCCGTTCGCCACCTGCGTGTAGACGATGCCGCTGTCCGTCACCTTCACGTTCGCGGCGGGAATCTTCATCCCGTAGGCCTTCTCCATCCCCGGCAGACCGTCCTCGCGGACGTCGAACTCGTTCTCCACGCACAGCGTCACGGCGCCCGGTGCAGACCTCGACAGCGCCGCGACATCGGAGAGTGTCGTGAAGCCGTACTTCTTCTGGTTGGCCTGATTGGCTCCCAGCGCGTAGGTGTTGTTGAGCGTGGCCGGGGGCAGCCAGGTGACGCCGTTGTGGGCGTCCTCGCCGCGTACGGCGCGCCACTGGGCCTGCGGGTCGGGGATCGGTCTTGTGTGGCCGAGGTAGGTGATCCAGGCGGTGCCGGTGTAGTCGTACATCGCGTCCGCGGTGCCCTTGAGGATCGCCTGGCGGGCGCCGATCGAACCCTGGATGTTCGTTCTGTCGATGACCTGCGCACCGGCCGCCTTGAGGGCAAGGCCCATCATCTCGCCGAGGATGATCTGTTCGCTGAAGTTCTTCGATGTGACCGTGATCGTCACGCCCTTGAGCGGTTGATCTTTTCCGATCGAACCCGGTCCCACGGCATCGGCGATCACCTCACCGCTCTTCAGGCCGCACCCGCAGAGCGCGGCGGGCAGCGCGACCCCGACGGCCGCGACGCCCGCCCACTGGGTCCGGGTGTCCCTCATGGCCTGATGAAACCTTTCTTCGTGAGCCACGCCTTCGCCACGTCCCGGACGTCGCGCCCGTCGACGTCCACCTGGGCGTTGAGCCTGCGGGCCTCCTCGGTGGTCAGTTTCGCGGTCACCGGCGCCAGCAGCCGGGCGATCTGCGGATAGCGCTCCAGCGTCCTGGTGTGGATGACGGGCGCCGCGTTGTAGTCGGGGAAGAAGTGCTTGTCGTCGCGGAGCACGGTCAGGCGGTCCGCCGGGATGCGTCCGTCGGTGGCGTAGACATCGCCGAGGACGCACGGACGGCCGGCCGCGACCTGGGTGTAGATCAGCCCCGCGTCCATTGTCATGATCCGCGCCTTCGGCAGCGAGATGCCGTACGCCTTGAGCACTCCGGGCAGCCCGTCCTGGCGGATCGCGAACTCGTTGTCCGCGCAGATCGTCACCGCGGCCGGATCGCGCCGGAAGAGCGACGCGACATCGGTGAGGCTGGTCAGCCGGTACCTGTCGCGGTTAGCCGCGTTGACGGCGAAGGCATAGGTGTTGTTGAGCGTGGCCGGGGGCAGCCAGGTGACGCCGTTGTGGGCGTCCTCGCCGCGTACGGCGCGCCACTGGGCCTGCGGGTCGGGGATCGGTCCGGTGTGGCCGAGGTAGGTGATCCAGGCGGTGCCGGTGTAGTCGTACATCGCGTCCGCCGTGCCGCTGAGGATCGCCTGCCGGGCGCCGATCGAGCCGCTGATGCCTGTCTTGTCCCGTACGGTGGCGCCGGCCGCCTTCAGGACGAGTCCGGTGATCTGGCCCAGCAGCCGCTGCTCGGTGTCCGCCTTGGACGCCACCGTCAGATGGGCTCCCGCCAGCGTCCGCCCGCCGCCGACCGATCCCGGCCGCACCGAGTCCGCGATGACCTGCCCGCTCTGCAGCCCGCACCCGGCCAGGGCACACCCGGCCAGGGCGCACGCCGCCAGCGCCACGGCAGCCGAGACCCACGCCCTCACGACTCCTCCAGGCCCCGCGGGGTCAACTGCAGCTCGGCGAGGGACGCCAGCCAGTCGACGAACAGCGCGAGCGCCACCGCCAGCACCGACCCCACGATCAGCACCCTCGTGCGCTGGGTCACGATCCCGTTGGTGATCAGCGTGCCGAGGCCGCCGCCGCTGACGAACCCGGCGAGGGTGCCGGTACCGACGTTGAGCACCAGCGCATTGCGCACCCCGGCAAGGATCAGCGGTACGGCGAGCGGCAGTTCGACCTTTGTCAGCACCCCGAACCCGGACATCCCGATTCCGCGGGCCGCATCCACCAGCTGCGGGTCGATGCCGCGCAGCCCGCTCATGGTGTTGCTGAGCACCGGCAGGACCGCATAGGCCACCATGCCCACCAGCGCTGTTCTCGGCCCGATGCCGAGCCAGAAGGTGAGCAGCGCCAGCAGGCCGATCGACGGGATGGACTGGCCGAGGTTGGCAATCGCGGTAGCGACCGGTGAGGCCTTGCGCACACCCCCGCGGGTGAGCGCGATGCCCAACGGAATGGCGATGACCAGAACGAAGAAGGTGGAGTAGGCGGTGAGTCGGATGTGCTGCCACAGCGCCTGACGCACCAGCGCCCCGCTGAGCGAGTTCTTCTCGATCGGGTCGAGCGAGACGTTGCTGATCCACACATACGTGCCGATCAGTGCAAGAACGATCACGATCGGAGTGACGATCAGCTTCTTGGCCGTCACCTTGCGCGGCATCGGGGCCGACTGCAGCGCCGAGGTGACCGGCTGGGCCTCCTCCGTCCCCGGGCCGGCCGTCACCGCCCGCCCTCCCCGAAACCGGCCTCCAGCTGCTCCTGGGTGTGGTGGGCGCGCATCTCCTCCAGATCGTGGCGGTGCTCGATCGCGGCCATACGATCGGCTTCGAGCAGTTCGTGTACGGAGTTCATCAGCGTTTCCATGTCCACGACGCCCACGTACTCGCCGCGCCGCCCGGTGACCGGCACACGCCCGGCGCTGTCGGTGAGCACCGCCTCCAGCGCGTCGCGCAGCGTCGCATCGCGCGAGACATGGCCGGTGACGGGCGTTCCGGCGCGGGCGAGCGAGCCCTTGGCGAGCGCCAGGTCGCCGGTGCGCAGCCACTTGTAGGGGCGTCCGCGCCGGTCGAGCAGCAGCAGCTCGTTGCTTGTCCCCTCGCGCAACCGGTCGACAACGGTCTCCCGCGGGTCGTCCATGGCGGCGGTCGGGACGTCGACAACCCCGACGTCCCGTACCCGGGTGAGGTTCAGCCGCTTGAGCGCCGCGCCGGCGCCGACGAAGCCGGAGACGAAGTCGTCCGCCGGGTTGGTGAGGATCGCCTCCGGCGTGTCGAACTGAGCGATGTGTGATTGTTCGCGCAATACCGCGATTCGATCACCGAGCTTGATCGCTTCATCGAAGTCGTGGGTGACGAACACGATCGTCTTATGCAACTCGTGCTGCAGCCTGATCAGTTCGTCCTGCAGATGGTCGCGCGTGATCGGATCGACCGCGCCGAACGGCTCGTCCATCAACAGCACCGGCGGATCGGCGGCCAGTGCCCGCGCCACCCCCACCCGTTGCTGCTGTCCGCCGGAAAGCTGCCGCGGATACCGCCCATGGAACTCGCGCGGATCGAGACCGACAAGATCGAGCATCTGCTCCACCCGATCACGCACGGTCGACTTCGACCATCCGAGCATCTTCGGCACCTGAGCGATGTTCTCGGCGACGGTCATGTGCGGGAACAGACCCGAGGACTGGATCGCATAGCCGATGCGGCGCCGCAGCTTCACCGGATCGATGCCGGTGACGTCCTCACCATTGATCAGAATTCGGCCTGATGTCGGTTCGATCAGCCGATTGATCATTCGCAGGCATGTGGACTTGCCGCACCCCGAGGGGCCGACGAGGATCACCGTCTCCCCGGCGGCGATCTCCATGCTGACGCCGTCCACCGCGGGCTGGGCGCTGTGCCCGTACCGCTTGGTGAGCTCGTCCAGCTCGATCGTCGCCCCCGTGACGGCGTCGCCCTCAGGCACGGATCCCCCTCGACGTCGTCAACCGCCCGATCAGCACCAGAGCGGCGTCGAAGAGCAGCGCCAGCACCACGATGCCCAGCGTTCCGGCGAGCACCTGATTGAGCGAGTTCGCGCTGCCCAGACTGGAGATCCCGGCGAAGATCTCGTTGCCGAGCCCCGGCCCCGACGCGAACGCGGCGATCGCGGCGATACCCATGAGCATCTGGGTCGCGACCCGGATCCCGGTGAGGATCGTCGGCCATGCGACCGGCAGCTCGACCCTGGCGATCTGTGCCGCCCTGCTCATCCCGATCCCTCTGGCCGCGTCCACCAGCGACGGGTCCACACCGCGCAGCCCCACGATCGCGTTACGGACGATCGGCAGCAGCGCGTACAGCACGAGCGCCGTCACCGTCGGCGGCACGCCGAGACCGAGCGCCGGGATGAGCAGACCGAGCAGCGCGTACGAAGGGATTGTCATGATCGTGACCGTCGTGGCGATCGCAAGGCGTCCCGCCCGTTCGTTCCGGTAGGTCAGCATCCCGATCCCGATCCCGATCACCGCCGCGACCACCATGCACTGGAACACCGCACTGGCGTGCTGATACGTGTCCATCAGCAGCTGCTGACGCCTGCTGCCCACGAAGTCCCAGAAGCTCACGTCCCGCCTCCACCGGCTCAGCCGGGGCCTGATCCCGGTCCCTGACGCGACGCCTGTTCCACCAGCGGGATGATCCGGAGCGGCACCGGATTTTCCAAGACGATCGCGGTGGAAGCACGCACGATGCCATCAAAACCCACCACCCGGTCGATCACACGTTGAAGGTCGGCATTCGAGCGGGCCACCAGACGGCACAGCATGTCCCCTTGCCCGGTCGTGGTGTGCAGCTCGAGCACCTCCGGCACCGTCGCCAAATGCGCTCGCACATCCGGTCCTTGGCCCTGCTTGATCTCCAGCGTCGCGAAGGCTGTCACCGGATAGCCCAGAGCCGCCGGATCGACCTGCGGCCCGAACCCCCGGATCACCCCATTGGCCCGCATCCGGTCAAGACGGGCCTGCACCGTCCCGCGGGCCACTCCCAGCCGCCGCGACATCTCCAGGACGCCGATCCTCGGCTCCTCCGCCAGCAGCTTGATCAGCCGCCCGTCCAGCGCGTCGATCCCCATTCCGCCACCTCCGGTGGTCATCATGTACACAATGTCGAGGCCATGCCCAGTCGTGCTATGCAGATTGCCTATCGAAACAGTGAACTATTGCACACTCTGAGGAGCGGCGAGAGTCTTCTCCCATGACTGAGACCACGGACAAGACCACGGACAAGACCAAGGACGCCTTCCCCGTCAAAGGCATGGACGCGGTCGTCTTCGCAGTCGGCAACGCCAAGCAGGCCGCGCACTACTACTCCACCGCGTTCGGGATGAAGCTCGTCGCCTATTCCGGCCCCGAGAACGGCTACCGCGAGACCGCCAGTTACGTCCTGGAGTCGGGCAGCGCGCGTTTCGTCCTCACCTCCGTCATCAAGGCCACCACCGACCACGGCCGCTTCCTCGCCGAGCACGTCGCGGCCCACGGCGACGGCGTGATCGACCTGGCGATCGAGGTCCCGGACGCCCGAGCCGCCTACGAGTACGCCGTCGAACACGGCGCCACCGGCCTCGCCGAGCCGCACGAGCTCAAGGACGAGCACGGCACCGTCGTGCTCGCCGCCATCGCCACCTACGGCCAGACCCGCCACACCCTCGTCGACCGCTCCGGTTACGACGGCCCCTACCTCCCCGGATACGTCGCCGCCGACCCCATCGTCGAGCCGGGCCGCCGCCCTGGGGGTGCGGGGGCGTCCCCCACAAGGAGGTTTCAGGCGATCGACCACTGCGTCGGCAACGTCGAACTCGGCCGGATGGACGAATGGGTGGCCTTCTACAACAAGGTCATGGGCTTCACCAACATGAAGGAGTTCGTCGGCGACGACATCGCCACCGAGTACTCCGCCCTGATGTCGAAGGTCGTCGCCGACGGCACCCGCAAGGTGAAGTTCCCGCTCAACGAGCCCGCGATCGCCAAGAAGAAGTCGCAGATCGACGAGTACCTGGAGTTCTACGGCGGCCCCGGCGTCCAGCACATCGCGCTCGCCACCAACGACATCGTGGCCACCGTGCGCGAGATGCGCGCCGCCGGCGTCCAGTTCCTCGACACGCCCGACTCGTACTACGACACCCTCGGCGAATGGGTCGGCGAGACCCGCGTCCCCATCGACACCTTGCGCGAGCTGAAGATCCTCGCCGACCGCGACGAGGACGGCTATCTGCTGCAGATCTTCACCAAGCCGGTCCAGGACCGTCCGACCGTTTTCTTCGAAATGATCGAACGACACGGTTCGATGGGATTCGGCAAGGGAAACTTCAAGGCGCTCTTCGAAGCGATCGAACGCGAACAGGCGCTCCGCGGCAACCTGTGAACGGATGAAGGCGACGCCGGGCGTGGGGATCTTCCCCCACGCCCGGTGCAGTGACACGCTGAACCCATGGAAGCCCTGCAAGCCGGCGAGCTGACCGAACGACTCCGTGCCGGACTCCCGTACGACGCGGTGCTCACCGATCCCGACATCACCGCCGCTTACGCCAACGACATGGCGAGCTTCTGCGAGGCGGGCGTGCCCGCGGTGGTCGTCATGCCACGCACGGTCGAGCACGTTCAGCACGTCATGCGCACGGCGACCGAGCTGCAGGTGCCCGTCGTACCACAAGGTGCCCGGACCGGCCTGTCCGGTGCAGCCAACGCCAGCGACGGCTGCATCGTCCTGTCGCTCGTCAGGATGGACCGGATCCTGGAGATCGACCCCGTCAACCGGATCGCGGTCGTCGAACCCGGCGTCGTCAACGCCGTACTATCGCGCGCCGTCGCCGAGAAGGGGCTGTACTACCCTCCCGACCCCTCCAGTTGGGAGGAGTGCACGATCGGCGGAAATATCGGCACCGGCTCCGGCGGGCTGTGCTGCGTCAAGTACGGGGTGACGGCCGAGTACGTGCTCGGCCTCGACGTCGTGCTCGCCGACGGGCGCCTGATGCACACCGGCCGCCGCACCGCCAAGGGCGTTGCCGGATACGACCTGACCAGGCTCTTCGTCGGCTCCGAGGGCAGCCTTGGCATCGTCGTCCGCGCAGTGCTCGCCCTCAAGCCGACCCCGCCGCCGCAGCTCGCCCTCGTCGCCGAATTCCCCTCCACGGCCACGGCGTGCACCGCGGTCTGCGCGATCATGGAAGGTGGCCATGTCCCCTCGCTGCTGGAGCTGATGGACCGCACCACCATCCGGGCCGTCAACGACATGGCCAACATGGGCCTGCCCGAGACCACGGAGGCGCTGCTGCTCGCCGCCTTCGACACCGCCGACCCGGCCGCCGACCTGGCCGCACTCGGCAAACTGTGCACGGTGGCGGGCGCGACGGCAGTCGTCCCCGCCGAGGACGCCACCGAATCCGAAATGCTGCTCCAGGCCCGCCGCTTGTCGCTGACGGCGCTGGAACGCATGGGCGGCACGACGATGATCGACGACGTGGCGGTGCCGCGCTCCGAACTCGGCGCGATGCTCGACGGCGTCGCCGCCATCGCGGCCAAGTACGGCCTGACGATCGGCGTCTGCGCCCACGCCGGCGACGGCAACACCCACCCCGTGGTCTGCTTCGACTCCTCCGACCCCGACGAGAGCCGCAGGGCGCGCGAGTCGTTCGATGAGATCATGGAGCTGGGCCTGCGGCTGGGCGGCACGATCACGGGTGAACACGGCGTGGGCGTCCTGAAGAAGGAATGGCTCGCGCGTGAGCTGGGCCCGGTCGGTGTCGAGATGCAGCGCGCCATCAAGTCGGCCTTCGACCCGCTGGGGATCCTCAACCCGGGCAAGCTGTTCTGACGGGTACTCAGGCCGCTCTCACGGCGTCCGTTCCCGCGTTGGGTATCTCGGCCACGACCACCGCGACCCCGTGGCCCTGCACATCGACCCCAAGACGCCGGATGCCACTGTCCACCCGGCCTCCGGGGACTGCCCGATCAATCCGGGCGGCAGCCTCGGTACCCCGTACACGCCGACGGCAACGGCGTTCCGCCCTGCGGCCGACCAGCCGCGATTTGCGTCGAGGTCGCGGTGTGCCCCGACACCGTGCACGTGCGGGACTCCAAGGACATAGCCGGCCCGCAGTTGGTGTTCGCGCCGAGTGCGTGGGCGGCGTTCGTCGCCAACTACGGGCGGGGCTAGAGGGCTGTAACCGGCGCGCCATCGGGCGACACGTACGCACGGCGGGCGTCAGACTCCGGCCTCCCCCGATTCGTCCGTGGGCCAAGGGTCGCGCAGCCACAGATCGTCGCGGGTCGTGGGGGCCAGTAGTTCGCTCAGTCCGTCCTCCATTCCGAGCTGGTCGAGCTCCTTGCCCGGGGGCACGGCGTGCAGCGTGCGTTCCAGCCATGCCGCGACCGGGGACGAGGGGGCTTCGAGCAGTGCGTTTCCGTCCGGGGAGGTCAGCGCGAGGCACAGCACGCTACGCCCTGCGACCTTCGTCGGCCAGATCCGCACGTCTCCGTGCCCGCACGGCCTGAACACCCCTTCCACCAGCAGTTCACGGGCAAACGTCCAGTTGACTGGGGAGTCCGAGCCGACGTGGAAGGTGATGTGCACGGCATACGGGTCGTCCACCCGGTAGGTGAACCGGGCTGGTACGGGGACGATGCGTTCGGGCGACAGCACCAGGTTCAGTTCCAGTTCGCGTTCCACCACGGTCTGCATGAAGACGACGTCCTTTCCTCGGCGGCCCCTGGCGGGTGACGCAGCGGGCGCTGCGGGGGCCGCACCGGGAGAGAGCGCATACTCCCCACACCATTACGCGACTTCGGAGCACTATGTTGGATTTTCTTGAACCGCCCGCGGGGCGGGCCCGTACCGACTAAGGAAGACACGGGCCCCGCGCGGGTCTGGTAGATGTTTGTGGCGTACGACAGACGAGCAAGACCGCAGACGAGCAGATACGGGATCAGGACCATGAGCGCCCCTTCCCCGGTACCCGGGTACTACGCGGATCCCTCTATTCCGGGTTATGTCCGGTATTGGAACGGATCCGCTTGGGTACCTGGCACGAGCCGTCCCGAGCCGAAGCCCGGTGAGGTGCTTACGCCTCCGGCCGTGGCCGAGTCGGGTGCGGGGGCGGGCGGCGGTCCCGCCGTCGCGCCCCAGGCTCCACCGCGTACGCCCGCGGTCGAGGAGTCGGGGCCGATGTTCCTCGACGAGGATCCCCAGGCGCCGGTGGCCGAGAGCCCGCAGGCGCAGGCCCCTGCCAAGCAGGCCCAGCCGCAGTCGCCGCGGGCCGGGGCGGCGGGGTGGAATGCCGATCCCGCACAGCAGGGCGGCGTCGGTGAGGAGGCCCGTCGTGTCTCCTGGGGGCACCCCGGGGAGGACCAGGGCGACCAGGTCGGAGGCTACGGGTATCCGCGGCAGGCGCCGCCCGCTGCCGGCTACGGTTACCCGCAGGCGGCCCCGGCCGTCCAACCCGTCCAACCCGCCCAAGCCGATCCGGTGCCGTGGCCGCAGCAGGTGCAACAGCTCGCGGGGGCGCCCGGGCAGGGCGGGGGCGACCCCGACCGTGCCATCCCGTGGCGTCCGCCGGTCGCCAGCAACCCGTTTCTGCAGGCGCAGGAGTCCGCGCGCCCGGCGCCGCTCGGCCGCCGGTTCGCCGCTCGCCTCCTCGACTCGCTCCTCGTCGGCGCGCTCGTCACTGCCGTGGCCTTCCCGCTCGTCACGGCCTCCGTTCGGCATATCGAGAACAAGATTGACGCAGCGAGGCTGAGCGGCGAGAACGTCCAGGTGTGGCTGATCGACGGCACCACCGGCCCCTACCTGGCCGTCGTCATTGCCGCGCTGCTGGTCGCCGGGGTGCTCTACGAGGCGCTGCCGACCGCCAAGTGGGGGCGCACGCTGGGCAAGAAGCTGTTCAAATTGCAGGTGCTGGACATCGAATCGCAGCTGCCCCCTGGTTTCGGACAGGCTTTCCGGCGCATGCTGGTACGGCAGTTGCTCGATGTCGTCGTGGTCGGGGTAGTGAACGTGGTGTGGTGCCTGTTCGACCGGCCATGGCGGCAGTGCTGGCACGACAAGGCGGCGCGCACGTTCGTCGCCGGGGAGAACTGATCACGACCGGTTGCGGCCGTCCCTCGAACGGGTCTGGCCGGAAGGCGAGGCCCAGTGAGGGGGGGTTGACTCGGGTTCATGAGTACCGACCAGCCGGCGCCCGGCCCCGAGGATGCGCGGCCGGAGCCCCCCGCGGGGGGTGAGCAGCCACCACCGGGCCCCCCGCCCCCTCCGCCGCCCGGGCCCGCGGGCGGCTCGCCGTATGGTGCGGCGCCGCCGCCTCCCCAGGAGGAGGTACGGGACCCGCTCGCCGGGATGCCGCCGCTCGCCCACCGCTGGCGGCGCCTCGTCGCGCGGATCATCGACGCGCTGATCATCGGCATTCCGGTCGGCCTCGTCGTGGGGCTGGCCTGGGGCGGCTACGACGTCAACAACACGGGTCGTAGCGCCACTCAGGACCTTGTCTACGCCCTCGTCTACTTCGTGTACGAGGCGCTGATGCTCACGACGCGCGGCCAGACCGTCGGCAAGATGGCGATGAAGATCCGCGTCGGCATGCTGCAGAACGGTCAGATCCCGGCGGGGCCGCCCGGCTGGACGCGCGCAGCGGTGTACTCACTGCCGCCCATCGTGCCGTGCTGCGGCTCGATCTTCTGGCTGATCAATGTGTTGTGGCTGCTGTGGGACAAGCCGTACCGGCAGGCTCTGCACGACAAGGCAGCCAAGACTGTCGTCGTCTCCACCGCCTGACCTGGGCCCCCGGAGCTGGAACGGGAGCCGGTGGCGGTGCGGTGGAGCGGAGTGCGCGGGGCCGGGCGCTCAGGGGCGTAGGGAGTGTTCGCTGAGCGCTGGTTCCGCGGAGCCGCCGGTACGGGTACGGGGGAGGCCGGGCAGGGGCGGTTTCGGTGCGCCGGGGGCGGGGAGCGCCGCGGCCGTGGCGGCGCGCGAGCTCCACGGCAGAGCGACCGTCACGGCGACCAGCACTCCGAGTGCGAGCCCCGCGAGCGCTATGGCGATGACGCCGGCGCCGGAGGTCGCCTGGAAGAGCAGCAGCATGGCGAGAGTCGAGAAGACGACAGTGGCCGAACCGTAAGCGAACTGTGCGGGGGTCGGACGCGGCATGGCGGGTTCCGTCCTCGTGGTCTCTTTACCGGACAACCGAAAAACGCTGGTAAGACGTTCAGGGCGGTGGTGCCGTGGTGCCGTTGAGCTGTGCTCGTGATGCGCTCGTGCCACCCGTGTGTGGGGTGTGCGGGCGTGTGTTCGTGCGTTCGTTCGCGTGTGCTGGTGTACCGCCCATCGACTCTACGGTTCGGCATGCCCGATGGGAACGCCTGGTAAGCGTGACCTAACCCACGGTGCGGTGCACAGGGGGCGCACGGAGTCACGATTTCTCAAATCCCGCTCAAGTCGCCTTTGTGTCAATGGTGTTGGGCGCGATGGGTCGCGCGGTCCGTGCGCCGCCGGCCCGGGCGTGAACGGATGTTCGTGGCGTGATCATTGCTGTCCGTCTGGCGGGTCGTCGCCATTGGAGTGATCATCGAGCTGTGGCAGGACGTCCATGACGTCTCGTACGTCTCGTTGACCGGGGGTGAGGCCGTGGCGCGTGGCGGATTCAGCAGGCTCCCGAGCGGCAATGTCGTGGTCACGCTGACCCTGCCGCACCCGGAGGGGGCCGACCGCGGCCTGGTGCGCGTCGTGGTGCTCGCCGTCAACCGTCAGCGTGCCCTCACCCGGCTGAGGAACCTCGGGTTCCGGGCGCCGAGACTCAGCGGCAACGCCGAGCCGCCCACCCCCGACGAGATCAGCGCCGTGCTCCACCATCCCGAGGGCCTGGTCTGGCGCCCGCACGACGCCCCGGACACCGAGCCCTGGCACCCGATATCGGCGCTGCGCCGCCTCGGAGCGGGCGGCTGAGGGCCTGGCCGCCTCGCCCGTCACGTCCGCCTCATCCGGTCGCAACGACCGGTTTGCCGCTCAGCTCGATGCCCGCCTCCCGCATCTCCTCGACCGCCCGCTCCGTCGTATCCGCTGCCACGCCCGCCGTCAGGTCGAGCAGCACGTGGGTGGTGAACCCCTCCCGTACCGCGTCGAGGGCGGTGGCGCGAACGCAATGGTCGGTGGCGATGCCGACCACGTCGACCTCGGCGACGCCGCGAGCGCGCAGCCAGTCGGCGAGCGCGGTGCCGTTCTCGTCGGCGCCCTCAAAACCGCTGTACGCGGCCGCGTAGGCGCCCTTGTCGAAGACCGCGTCGACCGATCCCGAGGTGACCGCGGGGGCGAAGTTGGGGTGGAAGCCGACCCCCTCCGTGCCCGCCACACAGTGCGGAGGCCAGGAGGACGCATAGTCGGGGTGGTCGGAGAAGTGGCCGCCGGGTGCGATGTGCCGGTCCCGGGTGGCCACCACGTGCTGGTAGCCGGCGGAGGCCTCACCGACGAGGTCGGTGATCGCGGCGGCCACGTCGGCACCGCCGGCGACCGCGAGGCTGCCCCCCTCGCAGAAATCGTTCTGCACGTCTACGACTATCAGTGCCCGGTGCATGGCGCATGCCCTTCAGTGGGATCTGCCAGTGGTCTGCGGTGGCGGGATCGGGGCCTACGACCCCATCCGTACCCAACAAGCCGTACTCGTCACACCATTTCGGTCGCGATGACGGGCTCGCCGCGCGACAGTTGGGTGGCCGACAACGGGAGTCCGGCGCGTGCCTCGGTGTGCCGGGTGCGTGCCGCGTCCAGTGGTTCGCGGGCGACGATCTCGCCGCCGCGTACGAGCGGCACGAGCAGTTGGCGGTTGGCGAGCTCCGACGGGACCGGGCCCGTGCCGATCACCTCGGCCTCGGCCACGCCGTCGTCGTCGAGCCGCCGCGCCGCCCACTTGCGGCCGCCAGTACTGGTCTTGGCGCCCATCGACTTCTTCGCGACGGGGAGGAGCGGGGCGTCGTCGGCGTCGTACGAGGCGCGGGCGACCAACTTGTAGACCATCGAGCAGGTGGGGTGCCCGCTGCCGGTGACGAGGGAGGTGCCCACGCCGTACGCGTCGACGGGCGCGGCCGCGAGCGAGGCGATGGCGTACTCGTCGAGATCGCTCGTCACCACGATCCTGGTCTGCTTGGCGCCGAGGTCGTCGAGCTGTTGGCGCACCCGGTGCGCGAGGAGCAGCAGATCGCCGGAGTCGATGCGCACGGCGCCGAGTTCGGGCCCGGCGACCTCGACGGCGGTACGGACGGCGGCGTTCAGGTCGTAGGTGTCCACGAGGAGCGTCGTTCCGCGGCCCATCGACTGCACCTGCGCGGTGAACGCGTCGCGCTCGGTGTCGTGAAGCAGGGTGAAGGCGTGGGCGCTGGTGCCCACGGTGGGGATCTTGTAGCGGAAACCGGCCGCCAGGTCGGAGGTGGTGGTGAAGCCGCCGACGTACGCGGCGCGGGCGGCGGCCACGGCGCCGAGCTCGTGGGTGCGGCGTGCGCCCATCTCGATCAGCGGGCGGCTTCCGGCTGCGACGGCCATCCGGGAGGCGGCCGCGGCGATCGCGGAGTCGTGGTTGAGGATCGACAGGATCAGCGTCTCCAGCAGCACGGCCTCCGCGAACGTGGCCTCGACCTGCAGGACCGGGGATCCGGGGAAGTACACCTCGCCCTCGGGGTAGCCGAGGATGTCGCCGCGGAAGCGGAAGCGCGCGAGCCAGTCGAGGGTTTCGCGGTCCACGACGTTCTCGCGGGAGAGGAAGGCGAGCACGTCGTCGTCGAAGCGGAAGTTCTCGACGGCGTCCAGCACGCGCCCGGTCCCGGCGACGACACCGTAGCGACGGCCCTCGGGGAGCCGCCGGGCGAAGACCTCGAAGACCGACCGGCGGTGTGCCGCGCCGCTGTGCAGTGCGGCCTGGACCATGGTCAGCTCGTACCGGTCGGTGAACAGCGCGGTGGACGGCACGGCAACAGGTAGTCCCAGTGCGGACCCGGCGAACGGGTCGGCCGCCGATACGGCCTGCCGGCCGGGTGCGTCCAATCCTGGAGTGTCCATGGCGGGATCCTACCCCGAGTATCGTCAGAGTGACGATTTCTCGTCGTGCGGCCTGCGGAAAGGGGCCGACGCGACAGGGCGGGGCCGCTTCGACTCGGGAGGAGGCGAGTGGCAGCATGGGAGTTGTGAGCGTCGCACCCGTGGAGATCGAACGGACCGAGTCGAGCGAGGCGCCCTTCGAGGTGCCGTCTCCCGACGTCCCGTGGGTGACCCTCGTCCACAACGACCCGGTCAACCTCATGAGCTATGTGACGTACGTCTTCCAGGCGTACTTCGGCTATCCCAAGGACAAGGCCCGTCGGCTCATGATGGACGTGCATCAAAAGGGCCGTGCCGCCGTCTCCAGCGGCAGCCGCGAGGAGATGGAGCGCGACGTCCAGGCGATGCACGGGTACGGCTTGTGGGCAACACTCACCCAGGACCGCTGAGTCGACGGACCCGAATCCAGCTGGGAGATTTACGGGCCATATGGCCGGATACTTCGAAGCCGCCCCCGACGGCGGAGCCGCGATCGCCCTCGACGAGGTGGAGATCTCCATCCTGCGGAGCCTCGCCGTTCAGCTCCTGGAACTGATCGGCCCGGGGCCGGGGGAGGCGCACGCCGACGACGACCCGCTCGCCGAGCTGTTCGCCGAGGGACCGTCCAAACCCCCCGCCGACCCGGCGCTCGCCCGCCTCTTCCCGAGCGCCTACATCGATCCGGAGAAGGAGCCGGACGAGGAGGCCGAGCGCGCGTCCGGCGAGTTCCGCCGCTACACCGAGAACGACCTGCGCGCGCGCAAGCGCGAGGACGCGCTCGCCGTCGTGCGCTGTCTCGACCGGCTGACGCCCGGCGGTGACGGCGGAGCCGTGCTCAAGGTGACGGAGGCCGACGCCAAGCGCTGGCTCGGCGCGCTCAACGATCTGCGGCTGACCATAGGAACCCGGCTCGAGGTCGACGAGGACCCGGAGAGCGAGCTGTACCACCTGCCGGACGACGATCCGCGCAAGCCGCTGATGATGGCGTACCTGTGGCTCGGCGGTCTCCAGGAGACCCTCGTCGAGACGCTCCTGCCGTAACCCGTCATCGGTCATCACCGAAACGCGTCATCGCCGAAACGCGTCATCACCGAAACGCGTCATCGCCGAAACCGTCACCGGAAGCCGTGGGTTCGTGGCCCGTGGACGGCCTCCGGTCGACTGCACGTCGTCCGGTGTTCGCTCAGCGGTTGCTCAATTCCGGATAACGATCGCGTCACTGATGTGTCCGTGTTCACCCCAATGCGCCCTGTTGATTCGCAATGCGCCGTGATGTGCGCCACAAGCGCCCCCGCCTGCGCGTGATACGACTGCACGATCACCGCCGGGACGCCACCCCTGTTCTCGGCGGTGACGGCTGAAGCCGGCCGATCGTCGGCGTGCAACTCCATCCGGGGGAATCGGGACCCGGCCCGGTGATTCACAGAAACCGGCCGGGCGTTTGCAACGTGGAGAAGGGCGCACCACCATGACCTCAGAGCGGGTCACCCAGAGGCAGACCGCGGGACAGGCTACGGACGAGGCCAACGACGAGGCCGGCGAAGAGGGCTACCAGCGGGGGCTCGGCAACCGTCAGATCCAGATGATCGCGATCGGCGGTGCGATCGGTACCGGGCTCTTCCTCGGCGCCGGCAAGGCGATCGCCAAGGCGGGCCCGAGCCTCATCCTCGCTTATCTGATCGTCGGCCTGATCATCTTCTTCATCATGCGTGCGCTGGGCGAACTGCTCATGTACCGCCCGGTGTCGGGAAGCTTCTCGGAGTACGCCCGGGAATTCCTCGGCCCGTTCTTCGGCTATGCCACCGGCTGGACGTACTGGCTCTTCTGGGTCGTCACCGGCATCACCGAGGTCACGGCAGCGGCGACATACGTGCAGTACTGGTGGCCGAGCGTGCCTCAATGGACCTCCGCGCTGGTGTTCACCGTCGTCCTGTACTTCGTGAACCTCATCTCCGTGAAGCTCTTCGGTGAGCTGGAGTTCTGGTTCTCGATGGTGAAGGTCACCGCCATCATCGGCATGATCCTCATCGGCATCGGCGTGCTCACCGTCGGCTTCTCCAAGGCCGGTCCCACCGCGTCGGTCTCCAATCTCTGGGCGCACGGCGGCTTCTTCCCGCACGGTGTCGGCAACACTTTGATGACGCTGCAGATCGTGGTGTTCGCCTTCCTCGCCGTCGAACTCGTCGGCGTCACCGCGGGCGAGTCCAAGGACCCGAAGACCGTCCTGCCCAAGGCGATCAACACCGTTCCGTGGCGCATCGGCCTGTTCTACATCGGTGCGCTGATCATCATCATGTCGGTCGTGCCGTGGACCGAATTCTCCGCCGGCCACAGCCCGTTCGTCATCGCCTTCGCCAGGATCGGACTCCCGCTCGGCGCCGGAATCGTCAACTTCGTCGTGCTGACCGCGGCCCTGTCCTCCTGCAACTCGGGCATGTACTCCACCGGCCGCATGCTGCGCGACCTGGCCCTCAACGGCCAGGGCCCGAAGGTCTTCGCGCGGCTCACCAAGAGCGGTACGCCGCTGATCGGCACCACCGTCTCGGCCGCCCTCATGCTCATCGGCGTGTGGATCAACTACGAGTGGCCGTCGAACGCGTTCACCTACGTCGTCTCCTTCGCGACCATCTCCGGCATGTGGGCCTGGATCATGATCCTCCTCGCGCAGCTGCGCTACCGCGCCAAGGTCAACCGCGGCGAGCTGCCCGCCTCCGGCTTCCGGATGCCGGGCGCACCCTGGACGAGCTGGATCGCGCTGGTGTTCCTGGGCGTGGTGATCGTGCTCATGGCCATCGACCCGGACGCCCGCGTCTCCCTCTACGCCGCCCCGGTCTGGGCCGCGATCATGATCGTCTCGTACTTCGTGCTCAAGGCGCGCACCCCGGAGGTCTTCGCGGCCAAGCTGCCCGAGGAGCGGAGGGAGAGCGAGAAGGTCTGAGCCGTCAGGCTATGACCGCCCCCGCGGGGGCGGTCATAGCCGACCTATGCTTTGGCCCATGCTCACCATCACGCAGGCCCTGTACGACGAGATCGTTGCCCACGCGCGGGCCGACCACCCCGACGAGGCATGCGGCGTCGTAGCGGGTCCGGCGGGCACCGGCCGCCCCGAGCGCTTCATCCCGATGCTCAACGCGGCCCGTTCGCCCACGTTCTACGAGTTCGACTCCACGGACCTGCTCAAGCTCTACCGCGAGATGGACGACCGCGACGAGGAGCCGGTGATCGTCTACCACTCGCACACCGCGACCGAGGCCTACCCCTCCCGCACCGACATCAGCTACGCCAACGAACCCGACGCCCACTATGTCCTGGTTTCGACGGCGGAGTGCGGCAACGGCGAAGGCCCGGTCTCCTTCCGCTCGTTCCGGATCGTGGACGGCGAGGTCACGGAGGAAGAGGTGCGCGTCGTCACGTCCTACGCGGCCTAGCGGCCGCCGGAGGGAGAATTGTCCGTGAGCGCGTCCGGATCCTGGGACGGCCGTCTCGGCCTCCCGCGGGGAATCGATACCATGCCCGCATGGTTGACGACGACGTGAGCGAGAAGACGCCGGGCATGCTGCTCGTGGCGCGGCTGCACGTCGACCTGTGCCGCCTCGCCAGCGCCATCTGTCCGTGCGCTGTGCACTGCCCGGCGACCACCCGCTGACGCCGCGGCCCGCACCACCTCCAGCACCTCCTCCCGCCGCCCGGCACAGCCTTGCTGCCGCGCAATCCCACCGACGTCGTTCCCGCACTGGAGTGCAACCCATGGCCATCGAGGTCCGTATCCCGACCATCCTGCGCAGCTACACCGACGGCGCGAAGACCGTCGAGGGCAGCGGCACCACTCTTGACGAGCTCTTCGCCGACCTCGACACCCGGCACGCCGGGATCCGTGAGCGTGTCGTCGACGGCGACCAGCTGCGCCGCTTCGTCAACGTCTACCTCAACGACGAAGACGTGCGGTTCCTCGACGGCATCGCCACCAAGGTCACGGACGGCGACAACGTCACCATCCTCCCGGCCGTGGCCGGAGGTGCTGCCGGGGCGAAGCCCCGTCCGGCCGGGGTGGCGGCCGGGTGGCGGGCGGGACGCTGATGCGGTACGACAGCCCGCTCGCCGCCGTCGGCAACACTCCGCTGGTCCGCCTGCCGAGGCTGTCGCCGGCGCAGGACGTGCGCATCTGGGCCAAGCTGGAGGACCGCAACCCCACCGGCTCGATCAAGGACCGCCCCGCGCTGCACATGATCGAGAAGGCCGAGCGGGAGGGCCGGCTCACGCCGGGCTGCACCATCCTGGAGCCGACCTCGGGCAATACCGGCATCTCGCTGGCGATGGCGGCCAAGCTCAAGGGCTACCGCATCGTGTGCGTGATGCCGGAGAACACCTCCGAGGAGCGGCGGCAGCTGCTGGCGATGTGGGGGGCGCAGATCATCTCCTCGCCGGCCGCGGGCGGCTCCAACACGGCGGTGCGCGTCGCCAAGGAACTGGCCGGGCAGCACCCGGACTGGGTGATGCTCTACCAGTACGGCAACCCGGGCAACACGGCCGCGCACTACACCACCACCGGCCCCGAGATCCTCGCCGACCTGCCGTCGATCACCCACTTCGTGGCGGGGCTCGGCACCACGGGCACGCTGATGGGCGTCGGCCGCTACCTGCGGGAGAAGGTGCCGGGCGTGGCGATCGTCGCCGCCGAGCCGCGGTACGACGACCTCGTCTACGGGCTGCGCAACCTCGACGAGGGCTTCGTGCCGGAACTGTATGACGAGAAGGTGCTCACCACGCGCTACTCGGTGGGCAGCGAGGACGCGGTGCGTCGCACGCGTGAGCTGCTGCAGCAGGAGGGGATCTTCGCGGGCGTCTCGACGGGGGCGGCGCTGCACGCGGCGCTGGGGGTGGCGAACAAGGCGCTGCGTGCGGGCGAGCGAGCGGACGTGGTGTTCGTCGTGGCTGACGGCGGATGGAAGTACCTGTCGACAGGGATCTACACCGCCGAGTCGACGGAGGCGGCCGTCGCCGCACTGAAAGGGCAGCTCTGGGCCTAGGCCCAGAGCCGGCTGTCGGAAGAAGCCACGCCGGGCCGCGACGCGCGGCACGCACGCTTGCTGCGTTGTCCGGCGCGCCCAAGCACGACCCGGTATCGACCCTCCGCCTTGCGATCGCACGCACCGTCGGCGACACAAGCCGCCGGCGTGGCGGGCGCGGTGGGCGCGGGGCTGGGCGCGGGCTGATCCGATGCGACGTCCGAGCCAGGCCCTAGACCCCTCCCGCGGCGCGAAGCCGCGAGGTGATCCGGCCGGTCAGGCCGGATCAGGCCGGATCAGGCCGGTCCGGCCGGTTCGGCCAACCACGGCAACAGGCGGGCGGACAGGCGGAAAATCCCGTGCGGGAGCGCCCCCGCGCGCCCCGCCCGTACTGGTGATTCCGCCCACAACAGCGACCTGTGAAGGCGCGGGGAACAGCCCCGCGCCTTACCCTCGACTGCACATGGCGGCACCGACCGCACCCACCGCCATCCTCGTCCGGCCGGCCGCGGCATCCTCTCCCGCGCGCGACCACCGGCGTTCAGTGGCGCGCTCACGCCGACGTGCCGCCACTGGGGTGCGGGACGGTAAAACGACCCGCAAGACTCCCGGACCAGCCCCTGGCACCCGGCAGGGGAGACCCCAAGGAGGCTCCTGCATGAAGCTCACCGTCGTCGGCTGCTCGGGGTCGTTCCCCTCCGCGGAATCGGCCTGTTCGAGCTACCTCGTCGAGGCCGACGGCTTCCGGCTGCTACTCGACATGGGCAATGGCGCCCTCGGCGAGCTGCAGCGCTACTGCGGACTGTACGACCTGGACGCCGTACTGCTGAGCCATCTGCACGCCGATCACTGCATCGACATGGTTGCCTACTGGGTGGCCCGCTACTACCGGCACGAAGGCGGCATGCCCGACCGCATCCCCGTCTACGGCCCCCAGGGCACGGAGGAACGGCTGGCCACCGCGTACGGCGACGTCCCCGACGACAAGTGCATGAGCGAGGTCTTCGAGTTCCACAGCCTCGACGCGGGCCGCTTCGAGGTCGGCCCGTTCACCGTCGCCGCCGACCGGGTCAGCCACCCCGTCGAGTCCTTCGCCTTCCGCCTGGAGCACGGCGGCCGCTCGCTGACGTACTCGGGCGACACCGGCCCCTGCCAGGCGCTCCTCGGCCTCGCCGACGGCACTGACCTCTTCCTGTGCGAGTCGTCCTTCACGGACGGTAAGGAGGACGTGCCCGAGCTGCACCTCAACGGCCGCGAAGCCGGTGAGTATGCGGCACGGGCCGGCGTCGCACGCCTCGTCCTCACGCATATCCCGCCGTGGACCGACCCGCAGGTTGCCCTCGCGGACGCCCGGGCCTCGTACCCCGGCGATGTCGGGCTCGCACGGCCCGGCGCGGTCTACGAGGTCTGACGACGCATCCGAACGCAACGCCGTGCTGGACGCCGTCCCGGAACGGCCCGGGGCCCTTGGAACCGAGTGGTTCCAAGGGCCCCGGGCCGCATCCCGACAAGGCTCACGCCTTGGTGAGATCCTCGATCTCCTCCTCGGGCTCGCGGCCCGGGGTGGGAAGGTTGAACTTCGTGATCGCGAAGCGGAAGACGGCGTAATAGATCACGGCGAAGCACAGACCGATCGGGATGATCAGCCACGGTTTGGTCGCGAAGTGCCAGTTGAGCACGTAGTCGATCACGCCTGCGGAGAACGTGAAGCCCGCATGCACGCCCAGCGCCCACGTCACGGCCATGGATATCGCGGTCAGCACGGCGTGGATCGCGTAGAGCACAGGCGCGATGAACATGAAAGAGAACTCGATCGGTTCGGTGACGCCGGTGACGAAAGCGGTCAGCGCGACCGACAGCATCATGCCGGTGACGGCCTTGCGCCGCTCGGGACGGGCGCAGTGCGCGATCGCCAGGGCGGCTGCCGGCAGACCGAACATCATGATCGGGAAGAAGCCGGACATGAACTGCCCGGCGGTCGGGTCACCGGCGAAGTACCGGTTCAGGTCGCCGTGGACCACCTGCCCGGCGGAGTTGGTGTAGTCGCCGATCTGGAACCAGGCGACCGTGTTCACGAACTGATGCATACCGATCGGCAGCAGACCGCGATTGACCAAGCCGAACAGGCCCGCGCCCAGCGGACCCAGACCGGTCATCCACCTGCCGAAGCTGCTGATCGCGTCGCCGATCGGCTGCCAGCCCAGGATGACCAGGACGCCGAAGGCCGTGCCGACGAAGGCCATGATGATCGGCACGAGGCGGCGGCCGTTGAAGAAGCCCAGCCAGTCGACGAGCTTGGTGCGGTGGAAACGCTGCCACAGGACCGCCGCAAGCAGGCCCATGATGATCCCGCCGAGGACACCGGGGTTCTGGTACACGGCCGGGGTCACCGTGCTTCCCTGCACACAGGCGCCGCTGAGCGATCCCGTGGAGGTGAATTTCCCGCCTCCCGCGCAAGCCACCGGGAACTGGTGGATCACCGAGTAGTAAACGAGGAAGCCCACCACCGCGGCGAGCGCCGTCGAGCCGTCCGCCTTCTTCGCAAAGCCAATGGCGACACCTATGCAGAACAGCAAGGGCAGGCCCAGAGAAGCGTCGAGCAGGGCGCCGCCGGCACCGGCGAAGACCTTCGCCACGCTGTCCCAGCCGAGGCCCTTGGCGCCGAACACGTCATCCTGGCCGAGACGCAGCAGGATGCCCGCTGCGGGAAGCACGGCGATCGGCAGCTGCAGGCTGCGCCCGATCTTCTGCAGTCCCTGGAAGACGCTGGTACCTCGCTTCTTCGCGGGCGCGGCCGCAGCGGTGGCCGAAGACATCAGATTCCTCCCGGTGTGGGCGGGCAGTGAGGGGGACGGGCCCCGCCCAGTGTGGTCTACACCACCATCCTCCAGTGGTGTAGACCAGTTGTAACATGTGCATGGCATTCAAAGGAATCCATGATGCCAAGATTTACCGGTTCGCGACGAATGGCACGGGATGCCTGGTTCAACGGGCGCCGCAGTATGGTGTGGACCAGCTGCGTATGACGACAGGAGTGGACATGGCCAGCAAGGCTGAGAAGATCGTCGCCGGTCTCGGCGGCCTCGACAACATCGAAGAGATCGAAGGCTGCATCACCCGACTCCGCACCGAGGTCATCGACCCCTCCCTCGTCGACGAAGCCGCCCTCAAGGCCGCCGGCGCCCACGGCGTCGTGAAGATGGGCACCGCGATCCAGGTCGTCATCGGCACCGACGCCGACCCCATCGCCGCCGACATCGAAGACATGATGTAACCCACAACAGCCAGGTGGCCAACTCGACGTTCATGGCGGAAGCCCCGCGCCGCCCACCACCGACGGAACGGGGCCACCACCATCAGGGATAGGCTCGTCACCATGGATCGCATCGACGGCCGCACCCCCGAACAACTCCGCCCCGTCACCATCGCACGCGGCTGGAGCAAGCACGCCGAGGGCTCCGTCCTCGTCTCCTTCGGCGACACCCGCGTACTGTGCACCGCGAGCGTCACCGAAGGCGTACCCCGCTGGCGCAAAGGCAGCGGCGAAGGCTGGGTCACCGCCGAATACGCCATGCTGCCCCGCGCCACCAACACCCGCGGCGACCGCGAATCCGTACGCGGCCGCATCGGCGGCCGTACCCACGAGATCTCCCGCCTCATCGGCCGCTCCCTGCGCGCCGTCATCGACTACAAGGCGCTCGGCGAGAACACCGTCGTTCTCGACTGCGACGTCCTCCAGGCCGACGGAGGCACCCGCACCGCCGCCATCACCGGCGCCTACGTCGCACTCGCCGACGCCGTCAGCTGGGCCCAGCAGCACAAACTGATCAAGGCAAAGGCCCAGCCGCTCACCGGCACCGTCAGCGCCGTCAGCGTCGGCATCATCGACGGCGTCCCCATGCTCGACCTCGCCTACGAAGAAGACGTCCGCGCCGAAACCGACATGAACGTCGTCTGCACCGGCGACGGCCGCTTCGTCGAAGTCCAGGGCACCGCCGAAGGTGAACCCTTCGCCCGCAGCGAACTCGACACACTCCTCGGCCTCGCCGTCGCCGGCTGCGCCCAACTCGACGGCATCCAGCGGGCGGCACTCGCAGACCAGGCGTGAGGAGCCCCACGATGCACCCCACGATGCGCCCCACCGTGATCACGGCCGCCGCCCTGCTGGCACTCGCCGCACCCCTCGCCACCGCCTGCAGCAGCTCGCAGGGGAAGACAGCGACCTGCGCCTCCGTCGCCGGCTCCATCGGCGCACACCTCGCCTCCCTGGAGAAGGCCGTCGCCACTTACGGCAACGACCCGCACGACGCGGCCACCGCAATCCGCCAACTCCAGTCCGACATCGACGAGATCGCAGGCAAGACCGGCAACGCCGCGGCCACCAAGGCGATCAACGAACTCAGCACCGGCCTCGACAACGCCAAGGACGACCTCGACAACGGCGTCAAGCCCGACATCAAACCCATCGCGGACGCGGCAGCGGCATTCGCCAAGTCCTGCGTCCCCGGCTCGTCGGCGCAGACCGGATAATCGGCTCCCATGGCACCTACGGCTCCAATGGCTCCCGTGAAGCGACTCGTCCTCGCCACCCGCAACGCCCACAAGATCACCGAGCTCCGCGCGATCCTTACCGACGCCGGACTCGATGTCGACCTCGTCGGCGCCAACGCCTACCCCGATGCACCCGACGTGAAGGAAACCGGCGTCACCTTCGCCGAGAACGCGCTGCTCAAGGCACACGCCCTCGCCCAGGCGACCGGCCTGCCCGCCGTCGCCGACGACTCCGGCCTGTGCGTCGACGTCCTCGGCGGCGCCCCCGGCATCTTCTCGGCCCGCTGGGCCGGCCGCCACGGCGACGACCGCGCCAACCTCGACCTGCTCCTCGCCCAGCTCGCCGACGTCGACGACCCCCACCGCGCGGCCCACTTCGCCTGCGCCGCGGCGCTCGCCCTCCCCAACGGCACCGAACGCGTCGTCGAAGGCCGCCTGGAGGGCACGCTGCGCCACGCCCCGGCGGGCAAGGGCGGTTTCGGCTATGACCCGATCCTCCAGCCGCTCGGCGAGACGCGCACGTGCGCAGAGCTCACCCCGGAGGAGAAGAACGCGATCAGCCACCGGGGGAAGGCGTTCCGGGCGCTGGTGCCGGTGGTGCGGGAGCTGGTGGGGTGACTCGCGCCGAAGGCCCGGCCCGCTGGTGAGCGGGCCGGGCCTTCGTTGTGTGTGCGGCCGGAGGGATTCGAACCCTCAAGCCCGTTGGGGCCACAGGACCTAAACCTGCTGTGTCGCCTTTGCACCACGGCCGCTAGCCCCCGCCTATGGTACCGGGTCGGCGGTCATGGGAATACGAGACAACACTGGCAGTGCCCCTGCCGATCCGCGGCCGGCGGCCGACACCGACCCTGCCTTCTACGGTTGGGACTTGAAGTGTCCCGATCCGCCGGGCACGTTCACGCCGATGACGACGTGCAACACGCGCACTGGTGAGTGGGAGCGGGAGTTCGGGCAGCACGAGGCGAACAATGACCTGCCCTCGATGGAGTTCCTGCGCCTGCCGGACGATCACACGCGACGACCAGTCCGGGTTACCCCACGCCGAAGGCGTATGTCACGGACAACGACTATGCGCTCGGCCGGCTGGTGGACGCCGTTTCCCATGCGAAGTACGTCAGCCCCGTCGGCCCAGCAGGGGGACGACGGCTGATTCGCGGTGCGCCCGCTGGGCTCCGCGCCACGTCAGAAGCGCGGTTCGGGGGTCCGGGCGCTCACCAGTTCCGCCGCCTCCTCCTTCGTCGCGACCGCGGGCGGGGAGCCTTCGAGGGGTTTGCGGGCGGTCTCCTTCATGCAGGCGACGGCGACGATGCCGACCAGCGCTCCGGCCATCGTGTAGAAGGCGGGCATCATGTCGCTGCCCGTGAGGCTGATCAGGGCCGTGATCACCAGCGGTGTAGTGCCGCCGAAGAGGGACGCGGAGAGGTTGTAGCCGATCGACAGGGCGCCGTAGCGGACCTCGGTGGGGAAGAGGGCGGGCAGCGCCGCCGACATGGTGCCGAGAAGGCAGACCAGGGACAGGCCGAGCATCAGCATGCCGGCGCAGACGGCGGGCAGGCTGCCCTGCTTGACCAGCAGGAAGGACGGCACGGACAGCACGAAGAAGCCGGTCATGCCCGCCATCAGCAGTGGTTTGCGGCCGAAGCGGTCGTTGAGGCGGCCGATGTACGTGATGATCAGCATCAGGAGGGCCATGGTGGCCAGCAGGATGACCAGGCCGTGTGTGGTGCTGTATTTCAGCTGGTCGGTGAGGTACGTCGGCATGTACGACAGCAGCATGTAGTCGGTGATGTTGTACGCGGCGACGAGGGCGATGCACAGGACGAGCCGCGGCCACTGCTCGGCGAAGATCCGGCGGAATTCGCCCTTCGTGGCGGTCTCCACGCGCTGGGCCGCTTCGGAGGAGCGCACGGCGTGGGAGCGTACGGCGTTCTCGAACGCCGGGGTCTCGTCCAGTTTCATCCGCAGGTAGAGGCCGATGAGGCCGAGCGGTCCGGCGACGAGGAACGGTACGCGCCAGCCCCAGGAGATCATCGAGGCGTCGCTGAGGACCGAGGTGAGGACGGTGACCAGGCCGGCGGCGCCGATGTAGCCGGCGAGGGTGCCGAATTCCAGGAAGCTGCCGAAGAAGCCGCGCCGCTTGTCGGGGGCGTATTCGGCGATGAACGTGGACGCGCCGCCGTATTCGCCGCCGGTGGAGAAGCCCTGGATGAGGCGGAAGAGGATCAGCAGTGCCGGCGACCAGAAGCCGATCGCCGCGTAGCTGGGGATCAGGCCGATCGAGAAGGTGCCGACGGCCATGAGGATCATGGTGAGTGCGAGCACCTTCTTGCGGCCGATGCGGTCGCCGAGAGGGCCGAAGAACGTGCCGCCGAGGGGGCGTACGAGGAACGCCACGGCGAAGGTCGCGAAGGACGAGAGCAGCTGCACCGTGCCGTTGCCGGACGGGAAGAAGACGTGACCGATCGTGACGGCCAGGTAGCTGTAGATGCCGAAGTCGAACCATTCCATGGCGTTGCCGAGCGCCGCGGCCTTCACGGCGCGCTTGACGGCACGCTCATCGGTCACGGTGATGTCGGTGCGGCGCAGCCGGGGGTTCTTCCGGCGCTGGATGGCCTGGAAGAGCGCTCGGTGGCGGCGGTAGGCGGCCGGGTCGACGTCGGCGTCAGCCAGAGCTCCGGCGTCGCTGTTCGTCACGAAACGGTTCCTCTCGTTCGTCTTCCATGAACCAGAGGAACATCTGCGCGGTTCGTGCCGGACCAAACCAATGTCCCGCACTTGGGGGACTTATGTCACACTCCGAGATCCTTGATGATCTTGGCGACGTGGCCGGTGGCCTTGACGTTGTACAGGGCGCGTTCGACCTTGCCCTGCTCGTCGACGACGACGGTGGAGCGGATGACGCCGGTGACCTGCTTGCCGTACATCGTCTTCTCGCCGAAGGCGCCGTAGGCCTCGAGAACCTGCTTGTCGGGGTCGGCGAGGAGGGTGACCTTCAGGTTTTCCTTGTCGCGGAAGGCGGCGAGCTTCTCCGGCTTGTCGGGGGAGATGCCGATGACGTCGTAGCCGGCGCCGGCGAGGAGGGTCAGGTTGTCGGTGAAGTCGCAGGCCTGCTTGGTGCAGCCGGGGGTGAGGGCGGCGGGGTAGAAGTAGACGATGACCTTGCGGCCCCGGTGGTCGGCGAGCGAGACCTGCTTCCCGTCGGCGTCGGGCAGGGTGAATGCGGGTGCGGTGTCGCCGGGCGTCAGACGCTCGCTCATGGCCGGGGCTCCTTGTCTCGATGTCGTGCCCGTACGGAGTTTACGTCCGGTTTTCGCGTCCGGTCGCGAACGGGGGTGCCGGGCGGGCGGGGTGGGGCGTGGCCTGACAGACTGTCGGCACGGTAACTGGGTTCGACGTGACGGAGGCAGCGCGGTGTCGGATGGCAGGACTCCGGCTCAGATCGAGGCGGACATCGTCCGCCGGCGGCAGGATCTCGCCGCGACGCTGGATGAGATCGGCGTGCGGGTGCACCCGAAGACGATCGCGGACCATGCGACGGCCTCGGTGCGTGAGGCAGTGGACCGGACCGTGGGCCGTGCCTATGTGGCGGTGAACCGGGCGGTGTCGGATGTCCGGTCCGGCCTTGTCGCCGATGACGGCTCCCCGCGGATGGAGCGGATCGTGCCGGTGGCGGTTGCGGCGGTGGCGGTGGTCGTGCTGGTCTCGCGGAGGTCGTCGCGACGCAGGCGCAAGTAGGCGGGCGCAGGCAGGCCGGCAGGATGCCAGGTGCTCGTGTCGGGCGTGCGCCGGGTAACGTCGTGCCCGTGAGCTCGAACTCGAACACGTCCCTTGGCGGTGTCGGCGCCGCCGGTGTGCATGACCACGACAAGCTGCCGATCCGCATGCTGCACGACCGGGTGCTGGTCCGTACCGACAGCCCGGAGGGTGAGCGGCGTTCGTCCGGCGGCATTCTGATCCCTGCGACGGCGGCCGTGGGCCGTCGGCTGGCCTGGGCGGAGGTGGTCGCGGTGGGGCAGAACGTGCGGACCGTGGAGGTCGGCGACCGTGTGCTGTTCGATCCTGCGGAGCGGGCGGAGGTCGAGGTGCGCGGGGTGGCGTATGTGCTGATGCGCGAGCGCGATCTGCATGCCGTGGCGGCCGAGCGGCTGGCCGGGTCGGAGGACTCGACGGGGCTGTATCTGTAGCGGTCTGTGGCGGTCTGCAGCGCCGGCGTGTGAGGGTGGTGGCCCCGGTCACTACCCTTTACCAACCCTTTACTCTTTCTTTGCCTTTTACTTGCGCTTTGCTATGGTCGGTGGCGACCCGACGAGACGCGCCGTACCGGGACCCGCAAAGACGACGCACCCCGTAGAAGCACACATGTCACACATGTCACGGAGGTGCCGTCATGGCCTGGGTCCTGCTGCTCGTCGCCGGTCTGCTCGAGGTCGGCTGGTCGGTGGGACGAAGTACACCGACGGGTTCACCCGGCTGTGGCCGAGTCTGTTCACGGGTGCGGGGATCGTGGCGAGCATGCTGCTGCTGTCGCTCGCGGCGAAGGCCCTGCCGATCGGCACCCCGTACGGGTGTGGGTGGGCATCGGTGCGGCGGGCGCCGCGGTGCTCGGCATGGTGGTCTTCCACGAGCCGGTGACGGCTGCGCGGATCTTCTTCGTCGCCCTGCTGCTCGTGGCCGTCGTCGGGCTGAAGGCCACCTCGGGCCATTGACGTCAGCGACGTCAGCCCAACCGCCGTCAGTCCGTCCACTGGGGCAGGGCTCCGCCGCCGGTCGCGGTGGAGCCCGATGAGCCGCTCATGCCCATGGTCGTGCCGCCCGAGGCGCCCGTGCCCCCGGAGCCCGTACCGCCTGTCGTGCCCGAGGTGCCGCCGCCGGTGCCGCTTGTACCGCCCGCGGAGCCGGTCGAGCCGCCCGTGCTGCCGCCTCCCGTCGTGGCGCCGGTCGAGCCCGCCGTCGCGCCCTGGGTGAAGCCGCCGTTGAGGCCGCCGGTGACCGGGCTCATCGTCGGGCCGCCCGACGACGACGGCGGTGGGCTGGACGGTGGTGAGCTGGACGGCGGCGGCCCTGCGGACGGGGAGCCGCTCGAGGGCGGGAGGCTGCTCGCGGAGGGCGTGGCGGACGGCGAGGGACTCGCCCCGCTCTCCAGCTGCAGGTCGAAGTCGGGGACGGACTGGCCCCGCAGGGCCGCACCGGTGTAGTCGGCCCAGATCTGGGCCGGGGCGCCGCCGCCGTTGACGCGGGCCTGGCCGATGGCGCCGTAGAGCGGCTGCTGCTTGCCGGTGCCGGAGTCCTGGCCCATGACGGCGACGACGGTGACGAGGTTCGGTGTGTAGCCGGCGAACCAGGCGGCCTTGTCGTCCTCGGCGGTACCGGTCTTGCCCGCCGCGGGGACGCCCGCGGCCTGGGCGGCGGTGCCGGTGCCGTCGGAGGCGTTGACGACGTTCTGCAGCATCGAGGTGGTGGTGTCGGCGGCCTGGCGTGGAACGGCCTGGGTGGAGTTCCGGCTCGGCAGGTCGACCGTGTCGCCGCCCTTGATGATCTTGCTGACGAGTGTGTACGGGATGTGCGTGCCGTGGTCGTCGAGGGTGGCATACCCCTGCGCCATGTCGAGCGGGCTGGCGGTGGCGACGCCGAGTGCGATCGAGGGATAGGCGTTCAACCCCGGTGTGGCCGCCGGGATTCCGAGGTCGACGGCGGTGGTCTTCACCTTGGCCGGTCCGACGTCCTCGGCCATCTGCGCATAAACGGCGTTGACCGACTGGTTGGTGGCCTCGCTCACGGTGATGTTCCCGAAGGAGCGGTTGTCCTCGTTGGCGGGGGCGTAGTTGATGGGACCGTTCGGCCCCTGCACCTGGCGGCCGCTGGTGCCGTCGTAGACGGTGTTGGGGGTGATGGGCTGTCCGTCCTGGGTGGTGGAGCCGTTCTGCACGGCGGAGGCGAAGACGAACGGCTTGAACGTCGAGCCGACCTGGTAGTCGCGACGGGTGGCGTTGTCGACGAACTGCTTGGTGTAGTCCACGCCCCCGTACAGCGCCACGACGTCGCCGTTGGTGGGGTCGATGGAGGCGCCGCCGGCGCGGACGTACTCGTCGGTGGGGTTGCCGCTGCTGAGCTTCGAGATCAGCTGGCTCTGGGCGGCGTTGACGAACGCGTCCTCCTTGGGCTTCTGGATCGTCGTGGTGATCCGGTAGCCGCCGGCGGCGAGCGTCTGCTCGTCGATGATCTTGTTGTTGATCAGGTACTGGTCGACTGCCTGGACGATGTAGCCGCGCTGGCCCGAAAGGCCGTTGGACGCCTTGATCCCGCCGGGTTCGGGGAAGGTCATCCGCGCGCGGTCGTCCTGGCTGAGCCAGCCCTCCTTGGCCATGCCGTCGAGCACGTAGTTCCACCGGGCGATCGCGTCGGCGCGGGCCGGCGGGTTGGCGACGACGTCGTAGTAGCTGGGCGCGTTGAGCAGGGCGGCCAGGTAGGCGCCCTGTGCGGTGGTGAGCCTGCTGACGTCGACGCCGTAGTAGGCCTGGGCGGCGGCCTGGATGCCGTAGGCGCCGCGGCCGAAGTAACTGGTGTTCAGATAGCCCTGGAGGATCTGGTCCTTGGTCTGCTCGCGGTCGAGTTTGATCGCGATGAAGAACTCCTCGATCTTGCGCTTGATCGTCTGTTGCTGGTTGAGGTAGTAGTTCTTCACGAACTGCTGGGTGATGGTCGAACCCGACTGCACACCACGACCGTTGACGGTGTTCCAGGCGGCACGGGCCATGGCGAGCGGGTCGACCGCCGACTCGTGGTAGAACTTGCGGTCCTCGGCGGCGAGCACCGCCTCCTGCACAGCGCGCGGGACTTGGCTGAGCGAGACGTTCTCGCGGTTGATGTCGCCCGCGCGGGCGATCTCGGTCGTACCGTCAGCGTAGAGGTAGACGTTGCTCTGGGCGGTCGCCGAGGCGTTGGCGGGCGGGATGTGGACGAGCAGATACCCGGCGATGAACGCGCCGCCGAGCAGGAGCAGAAGAAGCAGCACGGTCCCGAACGTCATGCGCCAGGTGGGGACGAGACGGCGCAGTCCTGTGCGCCGCGGTCGCGGCGCGGCGCCGCCTGCTCGCTCGTCGCTCATATCTGTACGGACTCCTCGGCCGCCGCCAGGGTTGTGCCGGCAATGTCCATGTCCCCGGGACACTGTTGCATCAACCCGAGCGGCGGAGTCGGCCCGTCACTCGTGCGACAGGCCGGTCACGGCCGAACGGATGCGTGCTTCCACCGAAACGGATGAAATCCCCAGGTGGTTCGGTTCCGGACGGTCGCGGAACGGTCGGGGAACGGTCGGGGAACGGTGGCTGTCGGCCGGTGGTTGCCGATGTCAGCTCTACAGGCTCGCGGGGGCGGAGCCGAGCAGGTCCTGCAGATTCACCGCCTGCGCCATCGCCTCGTACCCGGCGTCGGTGGGGTGCAGATGGTCGCCGGAGTCGAAGGCCGGCAGCAGGTGGTCGGGGTGGTGCGGGTCGCGCAGTGCCCGATCGAAGTCGACGACGGCGTCGAAGACCGTGCCCGCTCGGATGGCGGCGTTGACGTCCTCGCGTACGGCGTCGAGGGCGGGCGTGTAGCCGTGCAGCCCTTCGAACGGCGTTATCGTGCCGCCCAGCACCCGGATGCCGTGGGCGTGCGCCTCGCGGGTGAGCTGCCGCAGCCCGTCGATGATCGCCTGCGCGTCGGTCTGGTGCGGCGTTTCGATGATGTCGTTGATGCCGAGTTCGACGATCACGACCTTGACGCCGGCGCGGGAGAGCACGTCGCGCCCGAAGCGGCGCAGGGCGCTCGGCCCGTCCCAGGGGGCGGTGGGGGCGGCGTCGGCGAGGACGCGGTTGCCGCTGATGCCCTCGTCGAGCACGCCCATGCGCGGCAGGTCGGGGCGTTCGCCCAGCCGGGCGGTGAGGAAGTCGGGCCATCGGTGGTCGGCGCCTACGGTGGAGGTGATGCCGTCGGTGATCGAGTCGCCGAACGCGACGACGGTGCCGTGCAGGCCGGGCGTCCACACGTCCACGGCGGTGACGTAGCGCCAGTACGGGCTGGGGATGGTGAACGCCGTGCCGTCGGTGTCGCCCGCGTGGTCGCCGTAGGCAAGGTAGGAGGTTTGGCGGGCGGTGGGGTGGTACGTGACCGGGCCCGAGGTGTACGGGGTGTAGAGGGTGATCAGCAGGTCGGTCGCGGCGGGCACCGCAAGCCGCACCGGGTCGCTGAGCACGCTCCCGCCCGCCGGGATCGTCACCACGGGCAGGCCGGCGAAGCCCAGTGCGGTCAGGCTGCCAGGGGAGGCGGAGGGGCTGCCGGGCGCGGCGGCGCGGGCCAGGGTGACGTGCGTAAGGATCAGCGGTGCGGTGCCGAAGAGGTTCGACAGCTCGATACGGGCGGCGTTCCCGCCGATGCTGGTGTGGACGACGTCGCGGATCGACATCCCCGGACGGCCCTGCGGGGTGCCGGGCTCGGCGGTGGCGGGTGCGGCGGCCCAGGTGCCGGTCCAGGAGCCGGCGGCGGCCGGATCGGCGGTTGCGTGGATCTGAGGGACGGAGCCGGGGCGGCGGAGTCCGCTGCCGAGCGCGCCGGTGCCCATGAGGATCGCGGTGCAGGCGAGGGCGGCCACCGCGACAAGCGCGGTGAGCAGGGCATAACCGGATTTCCGGGTCATGCGGTGCTCTCCTCGGGCAGGCGGAGCGCAAGGCTCCGGCAGGGAGTTTCCATGATCCCATGGAGGGACGGGGAGTGATCGGCGGGACGGCGGTGTCCTCCGCCGTATGGACGCCGGGAACTCCTTGTTCGTTCCAGAGATGGACGCCCGCCGGGCGGACGGGCGCGGACAATCACGGGGTGGAGCGGATGAGCGCGGTGGGACAGGCCGAGGGACGGGCCGCGGCGGGCGGTCCCGTCAGCGGCCCCGGTGGCGGGCGGGCGCCGGGCGCCGGCGTGCCGGGCGGGTTCATGTACAGCCCGGCGGACGAGGAGCGGCGGCGCGGCGTGCGCCGCATGAAGCTGATCGCGACCGGGTTCCTGCTGGTGGCGACGGTGGTGTACGGGCTGGCCAAGTGGGCGGGCGCGGCCGGCGCGGGTGCGTGGGCGGGCTATGTGGCGGCGGCGGCCGAGGCGGGGATGGTCGGCGCGCTGGCGGACTGGTTCGCGGTGACGGCGCTGTTCAAGCGGCCGCTGGGGCTGCCGATCCCGCACACGGCGATCATTCCGACGAAGAAGGACGTGTTCGGGCGGACGCTGGGCGATTTCGTCGGCGAGAACTTCCTCTCCGAGCAGGTCGTGCGGCGTCGGCTGCGGGCCGTGGGGATCGGGGCGCGGCTGGGCAAGTGGCTCGCCGAGCCCGAGCACGCCGACCGGGTGACCGAGCAGGGCATGGCGGTGCTGCGCGGCACGCTGCGAGTGCTGCGGGACTCCGATGTGCAGGCGGTGGTGAGCGAGGCGGTCACCCGGCGCGCGGAGACGCAGGAGATCGGGCCCGGGCTCGGCAAGATGCTGGGGCGGGTGGTCGAGGACGGCGGCCACCGGCGGGTGGTGGATCTGGTGTGCGTGCGCGCGCGCGACTGGCTGATGGAGCACCGTGACTCGGTGATGGACGCGATCGAGGGCGGCGCGCCCGGGTGGACGCCGCGCTTCGTCGACCGGCGGGTGGGCGAGCGGGTCTACAAGGAGCTGCTGCGGTTCGTCACGGAGATGCGCGACATGCCGGAGCATCCTGCGCGCGGCGCGCTGGATCGCTTCCTTGCGGATTTCGCGACGGAGCTGCAGTCCGACCGGGACACCAGGGAGCGCGTGGAGCGCCTGAAGCGGGACGTGCTGGCCCGCGGCGAGGTGCAGGATCTGATCCAGTCGGCATGGAGCGCGGTGCGGTCGATGGTGGTCGCGGCGGCGGAGGACGAGCGCAGCGAGCTGCGGCTGCGGGCGCGGGCGTCGCTGATGTCGCTGGGCGCGCGGATGGGCTCGGACGAGCGGCTGCAGGACAAGGTGGACGCATGGCTCGAGGACGCCGCGACGTATGTGGTCACCACGTACCGGGACGAGATCACCTCGTTGATCACGGAGACGGTGGAGGGCTGGGACGCGGAGCAGACCTCGCGGAAGATCGAGGCGCATGTCGGGCGTGACCTGCAGTTCATCCGGATCAACGGCACCGTGGTGGGCGCGCTGGCCGGGCTGCTGATCTACACGCTCTCGCAGCTGGTGGCCTGAGCCCGGGACCTGAGCCCGGGCGCGTCAGCCATGGTCAGTCCACGATGCGGTAGGTCACCTCGCGGGCCGTCTGCGGCGGCGTATCGGCCGTGTAGGACAGGTGCATCTCGGTGTAGTCCCGCTGCTTGGGGTGGCCGGGCCACGGCTGGACGCGGTCGAGCCGCACGGTCACCGGGTAGGAGTGGAACTTCCCTGCCGCGCAGTACGGCTGACAGTCGTTCACCATGTCGAGGCCGCGGGCGACCGCGGAGCTCGGACCCCACTGCGACCAGTGGAGCGAGACGAGACCGTTGTTGCCGTCACCGCAGGCGATCAGGTAGGTGCTCGGCCGGACCTGCGGATTGGCGAAGCAGTCGAGGACGATCACGCCGGAGCGCGATTGCGCCGCCGGGGACGGGGCAGGAGATGCAGCCGAGGCCGATGCGGAGGCCGGGGCGAGGGCCGTCGCGAGTGCCGTACCCGCACCGATCAGAAGTGCTGTCTTCAGCTTGTGACTGCGCATATCCGCTCCCCGGCCGCTTGCTGGTGTTCGTGTCGTGCTGTTGCTTCTGTGACGACGCTACGACCGCAGTGTGGGATATACCACCCGAATGTGTAACAAATCTGCAACGCGCTTGACGATGGGCGTGACGGTGCGTGGTCCGGTCGCGGGGGCGGGAGCCGGAGGTATGGCCACCTGACGGCATGTCACCTATGGTGCGCGCATGAAGTGGGCCGCTCGGGTGCTGTGGTGGTGCGGCGAGGCCGCGGTGACCTTCGGCGTCGTCGTCCTGCTGCTCGTCGTCCACCAGTTGTGGTGGACCAACGTGCAGGCGCAGGGCTCCGACCGGCGCGCGGTCGCGGCGCTGGAGCGGCAGTGGAACGCCGCTCCAGCCGGGTCCGCCGTGTCGGCCGCATCATCCGCAGCGCCTGCGTCCTCGCCGTCGGCGACGAGGGCGGCGGGCACAGGCAACCGTCAGACATCGGATGTATCGTCGAACAGTTTTGTGGTGAACGCCAGTTGGGGCATGGCCTACGCGATCATCCGTATCCCAGCGATCGGGGTCACCGCGCCGATCGCGGAGGGGACGAGCAAGGCGGCCGTGCTCAACTTCGGCTACGTCGGCCACTATCCGCAGACCGCGGAACCCGGACAGCCCGGCAACTTCGCGCTCGCCGGGCACCGCAACACCCACGGCGAGCCGTTCCGTTACATCAACCGGCTGCGGCCGGGCGACGAGGTCGTGATCGAGACGGCGCACGCCGTCTTCACCTACGTCCTGGACCGGATGGTGCCGCAGACGTCGCCGTCGGACGGGACGGTGATCGATCCCGTGCCCTACAGCGGCGTGCACCCCGAGGACCGCCTCAGCGGGCCCGGCTACTACATCACGCTCACCACCTGCACGCCGGAGTTCACCTCGGAGTTCCGGCTCGTGTGGTGGGGGTATCTGCGGTCGGCCGACGTACGCGGGTAGGCCCGTTGCGTAGTCGGTGGCCAGGTCTACCATCGGATCCGAGGCGCAATCGCGGCCCGAGGGAGGAGGTGTCCCGATGTCCTGCACGATCGGCGCATGCGGCGCGAGTCCGCGGACCGGCTTGCTGCGCGTATACATCGGCGCACTCCTCATGCTGCTCATCGGGCTGCTGCTGACGCAGACGGGGCTGACGAGCGCGGTCGCCGCCGCGGCCACCACTGCCGCCGTCCTGATGCTCGCCGGGATCTTCTCCACCGTGCCCGCGGCCCGGCCGGTATCGCCGGGCCGAATACGCACGGCGATCAAGGACCGGGAGCGGCGCACCGCGTTTCTGGCGCAACGCGACCCCGACGCCTCCGGCCGCCGGCGGCCCCGAGCGCCAGGCCGTCCCCTCGGGACGGCCGCGTAGGCGCTGCGCTGCAGGGAACTGCAGGCGCTCGATCCACCGCACACGTGCGCACAAGTGCGCCCGCGCGGCTCGTCATGCCGAATTCGCATCTCCCGATTCCGGCTCGACGAGACCCGTGGAGGGCTCAACCATGTTCGTTTTCACCCCACTTATCGCTGTCCTGTCCCGCCTCGCCGACGGGCTCCAGCCGCTCTTCGGTGCCTCGGCGACGGCCGCCGCCGTCGTCGTGTTCACCGTGTGCGTGCGACTCGCCCTGCATCCGCTCGCCCGCGCTGCCGCACGCGCAGAGAAGACCCGGGCCCGGCTGGCGCCGCGTGTCGCGCAGCTCAGCGCGCAGCACAAGGGGGACCGGCAGCGGCTGCAGCGGGCGATGACGGAGCTGTATGCGAAGGAGGGGGTGTCGCCGCTCGCCGGATGCCTGCCGATGCTGCTGCAGACGCCGTTCTTCTTCGTCATGAACCGCCTGTTCTGGTCCGGGGGCGGAGGGCTCCTCGACCACCGCACACTGTTCGGGGCGCCGCTGGACGGGCGCTGGCTCACCGTCGTCAGGCACGGAGGAGTGTTCGGGCCGCACGGGCTCGTCTTCCTCGCCCTGTTCGCGGTCCTCGCTGCGGTCGCCACCTGGACGTACCGGCGGACCCGGAGGACGACGGCGGGGCTTACGGCACCCGGTGCAGCCGGGCCGGCCAGGATCGTGCTGCTGATGCCCTTCGCGACGCTGGCGACGGCGGCCGTCGTGCCGCTCGCTGCAGGGCTCTACCTGGTCACCACGACCACCTGGACGGCCGTGGAGCGGGCCTTCCTGCACCGTGAGCCGAAGATGGCACTCGATGCCGCCGAGTCCACTGGGTGAGCGGGGCTTGCGCGACCGTCATCGGGGATTGGAGGATCAGCCAAGTGATCCGATGACCGGACGCGTCGGCCGCGCTCCACGGAACGAAGCCGGGCCCACCCTCGACCACGGGAGTCTTGAATGAAGCTGCTGCGTGTCGGACCGGCTGGAGCAGAACGCCCGGCGCTGCTGGACGCCGACGGCGTCCTGCGTGACCTGTCGGGCCTCGTGACGGAGATCGACGGGACGCTGCTCTCCGACGACTCCGCGCTCGCCCGCGTACGGCAGGCCGCGGCCGGCGGAACGCTGCCCGCCATCGACCAGGAGGGGCTGCGGGTGGGCCCTCCGCTCGGCCGGATCGGCAAGGTCGTCTGCATCGGGCTGAACTACCACGACCACGCCGAGGAGACCGGCGCGGCCATCCCCGCCGAGCCGATCATCTTCATGAAGGCCCCGGACACGGTCGTCGGCCCCGACGACACCGTGCTCATCCCGCGCGGCAGCGCAAAGACCGACTGGGAGGTCGAGCTCGCCGTCGTCATCGGCCGCACCGCCCGATACCTGGAGTCCGAGGACGAGGCGCTCGCCGCCGTCGCCGGCTACGCGGTCTCCAACGACGTCTCCGAGCGCGAGTTCCAGATCGAACGCGGCGGCCAGTGGGACAAGGGCAAGAACTGCGAGACGTTCAACCCGCTCGGCCCCTGGCTCGTCACCGCCGACGAGGTCCCGGACCCGCAGGCGCTGCGGCTGAAGCTGTCGGTCAACGGCGAGATCCGGCAGGACGGCACCACCGCCGACCAGATCTTCTCCGTCGCCCATGTGGTGTGCTACGTCAGCCAGTTCATGACCCTCTACCCGGGGGACGTGATCAACACCGGTACGCCCGCGGGCGTCGCCATGGGGCAGCCCGAGCCGAAACCGTATCTGCGCCCCGGCGACGTCGTGGAGCTGGAGATCGACGGGCTCGGGCGTCAGCGGCAAGTTCTCAAGCCCGCCTGACCTGCTGGTGGAGCTCGACGGTGCGGCGTTCCCGGGCGGAGCGTCGCGCGGCCTCCAGCACCTCCAGCGCGGCCACGGCCTCGCGGGCGCCGACCGGCGGGGCCGTGCCGTCGCGCAGTGCGGCGGCGACCTCCGCGTAGTAGGACGGATAGTCACCGGGCAGCGTCGGCACCGCCTTACCCCCGCCCGTCAGTGGTGACTCGCCTGCGCCCAGCCTGCCCCAGCACGGCTCGGGCTCCGTTCCCCAGCCGGGGCCGGGGCGCCGGCCCTCGCGCAGCGCGGCCTCCTGCGGGTCGAGCCCGTACTTGACGTATCCGGCGATGCTGCCGAGCACCCGCAGCCGCGGGCCGAGCTGCGGGGTGACCGCGCTCATCCACAGGTGCGAACGGACGCCGCCGACGTGATCGAGGGCGATGAAGGTGTCGTCGTCCGCCTCGGCTCCCGGGCGGCGCACATCGGATTCGGCGTAGACGGTGCGCACCGGCCCGAAGAGGGTCAGTGCCTGGTCGACCAGGTGGCTGCCCAGGTCGTACAGGAGCCCGCCGATCTCGGCCGGGTCGCCCGACTCGCGCCAGCCGCCCTTGGGCTGCGGGCGCCAGCGCTCGAACCGCGATTCGAACCGACGCACCTCGCCCAGCGCGCCGTCGGCGAGGAGCCTGCGCAGCGTCAGGAAGTCGTTGTCCCAGCGGCGGTTCTGGAACACCGACAGCAGCAGACCGCGCTCCTCGGCGAGATCGGCGAGTGAGGCCGCCTCGGCCGCGGTTCCCGCGAGCGGCTTGTCGACGACGACGGGGAGTCCGGCGTTCAGCGCGGCCGTCGCCAGCGGGATGTGGGTGCGGTTCGGGGAGGCGATCACGACCAGGTCGAGCTCGTCCGCACGCGCCCACAGCTCGTCGGGGCTCGCCACGAGTCGTACGCCGGGGTACTCGGCCCGCGCCTGCTCCTGCCGCTCGGGGTTGGCGGTGACGACGGTGTCGAGGGCCAGAGTGTCGGTCGCGGCGATCAGCGGGGCGTGGAAGACGGAGCCCGCCAGTCCGTAGCCGATCAGGCCGACGCGAAGCGGGGTGCCGGTGGTGTCGTTCATGCGCCCACTAAAACATGCGCCGTTCGGGGGCGGCGCGGCCGTGTCACACAGGAAAGATCATCATGCAATGCGACATTGGCGCTCATGCAGCTGCGCGCAGCCCTCCTCCTCGGTCTCGTCGTCGGCGTCGTCGCGACCGTCCTCGCGCTCTCCGGCTTCGCGTCCGCTGCCCCCGCCACACCCGTGAACCCCGCGAACCCCGAGATTCCCGTCTCTCCTTGGACTTCCGCGTCCACCGTGCCGGCGCCGCGATGCGGCGCCCCGGCCGCCCGCACCTTCCCGATCGACGCGCGGCTGACCGGCGGGCCCGCCACCTACACCGCGGGCGGCGCCGCTCAGTCGTTCTCGCTCCAACTGCGCAACACCACACAGGCCGAGTGCCGCGATGTCCACCCGCTCGTCGTCATCGTCGACGGCAACAGGACGCTGACACCGGGCCGGTTCAGCCTGGAGTGCGCCTGGTCCGCGGCCGGGCCCTGGCGCTCCGTCCCGTTCGAGACGACCGATCACGCCGAGAACATCGGACTGCCCGGCGGCGAGGGCGGCCCGGGGCTCGCCGTCCCCGCGCGTGGCACCGTCACCGTCATGCTGCGTCTGCGGTTCGCCGGCCATGCCGCCCCCGACCGCGTCGTCGCCTCGGCCACCACCATGCAGCGGCGCGGCAACGACGGCGCATGGGTGGGCGAGTCCAACCACTACACGTTCGACGTCGTCGCGCCGCGGCCCGCGCTTGCCGTGACGGGACCCGCCGCGCGGCGCAGACGGCAGGCCGCGGTGCTGGGGTCCGCCGCGGCTGTGCTCGTGCTCGTCGGTGCGGCGCTGGTCGTCGTCGCCCGGCGGTCGCGCCACTGAACGGCCGAGCGTCCCGGGTGACGCGGCGGCGTGCGAGGATCACGCCGTGGACGACCACGATGAACACCACAATGAGCACCACGATGAACACCGCGACGAACACCGCCGGTCGCCCGGCGCGCCGGTGCGCGCAGGCATCCCCGAGCACGGCCGCGTCCCCAAGTACTACGCGGTCAAGGCCCGGTTGGAAGCGCTCCTCGACGAGCTCGGCGAGGGCGGCACGCTGCCGACCGAGCGCGACCTCGCCGCCCGCTTCGAGGTGTCCCGCGAAACGGTCCGCCAGGCGCTGCGCGATCTGCTGATCCTGGGCCGCCTGCAGCGGCGCGGCCGCGGCACCGTCGTCGCGGGCCCCAAGCTCGAACAACCGCTGTCGCTCGTCTCGTACACCGAAGGGGTGCGCGCCCAGGGGCGGGTGCCGGGCCGCACCCTCATCGCACTCGACCGGCTGCCCGCGGGCGCCGCGCTCGGCGCACAGCTGCGTATCGCCGCGACCGACCTCGTCTGGCATCTGGAGCGGGTGCTGCTCGCCGACGACGAGCGGGTGGGCCTGGAGAGCACCTATGTCCCGGTGCAGCGATTTCCGCAGCTGGGAGGGGAGTTCGACCCCGATTCGTCCTTCTACGGCTATGTGCGCGACCGTCTCGGGGTGCGGTTGGCGACGGCCGAGGAGAAGATCGAGACGGTGCTGGCCACCCCGCGGGAGGCGCTGCTCATCGGCACCCCGCCGGCGCTGCCGATGCTCCTGCTGCACCGCGTCTCGTACGAGCCGGACGGCCGCCCGGTCGAGCGGGTGCGCTCCCTCTACCGCGGTGACCGCTTCAGCTTCACCACCCGCCTGTCCACGGGATGACGTGGTGTATCACGAAATGATAACGGGTCTGGACCAAGGCGGGCTCTGCTCTGCATCATCGACTCCATGAGGGTTGTCATCGTCGGGGCGGGAGCCCTCGGCACCATGCATGCATGGCACGCCATAGCGCGCGGCCACGACGTCATCCACATCGAGCGGGAGCGGGAGGCCAGAGGCGCCTCGGTCCGCAACTTCGGGCTGGTGTGGGTGAGCGGCCGCGCCTGCGGCGCCGAGCTGGAGACCGCGCTGCGCGCCCGCGCGCTGTGGCAGGAGATCGGGGAGCGCGTGCCCGGCATCGGGTTCCGGGCGGGCGGCTCGCTCACGGTGGTGCGCACGGAGGCCGAACGCGCCGTCGCAGCCGAGACGCTCGACCGGCCGGACGCGGCCCGGCGCGGCCTGACGTGGCTCGACGCCGTGCAGGCGCGGGCGCTCAATCCCGCGCTGCGCGGAGAGATGCTCGGGGCGCTGTGGTGCGAGCGCGACGCCGCCGTCGAACCGCGCGTCACCCAGCGCGCGCTGCGTGAGCACCTCACCGCCTCCGGCCGGTACACGTTCCTCGGCGGCCGGGAGGTGCGTGACGTCGCGGCGGGCCGGGTCGTCGACGACCACGGGCAGCTCCACGAGGGCGACTGCGTCGTCCTGTGCACCGGCGCGTGGCTCTCCGGCCTCGTGCGTCAGCTCGCTCCCCGAATCCCCGTACGCAAGGTGCGGTTGCAGATGATGCAAACCGATCCGCTGGGCGACGCGCTCACCACCTCGGTCGCCGACGCCGACAGCTTCCGCTACTACCCGGCGTACGAGGGGCGGGCACTCGACGCCCTGCAGGCGTGGCAGCCGCAACCGCCGGTCGCGGAACACCATCGCACGCAACTGCTGATGGTGCAGCGCCAGGACGGCGGGCTGACCATCGGCGACACTCATGCGTATGACGAGCCCTTCCCGTTCGATGTCGTGGAGGAGCCCTACGAGCACCTCGCGGGCGTCGCCGAGGCGCTGCTCGGCCGCCCGCTGCCGCGGATCCGGCGCCGCTGGGCCGGGGTGTACGCGCAGTGCACGCAGCCGGGGAAGGTCGTCCACCGGGAGGAGCTCTCGGGCTCGGTCTGGCTGGTCACCGGGCCCGGCGGACGGGGAATGACGTGCTCGCCCGCGATCGGCGAGGACACCGCGGACGAACTGGGATGGTGAGCGTGACAGACACGAACGAAGAACCGATCAACGAGGCGACCAGCTTGGTCGTACTCGACATGGCGGGCACCACCGTCGCCGACGACGGGCTCGTCGAGCGCGCGTTCTCGCGCGCCGCCGCGACCCTCGGCGTCGAACCGGGCGGCGATGCCCATGCGTCGATGCTCGCGTACGTCCGCGCCACGATGGGTGAATCCAAGATCACCGTCTTCCGTTCGCTCTTCGGTGACGAGCAGCGCGCACAGCGCGCCAATGCCGAATTCGAGCGCGCCTACGGGGAGTTGGTGGCCGCCGGAGAGGTTGCGCCGCTGCCGGGCGCGCGTGAGACGATCGAGCGGTTGCGCAGTGAGGGCCGCAAGGTCGTCCTGACCACCGGCTTCGCCCGCGTCACCCAGGACGCCATCCTCGCCGCACTCGGCTGGCGGGATCTGGCCGACCTCACCCTGTGCCCGTCCGACGCCGGACGCGGCCGCCCATACCCCGACATGGTGCTGACCGCGCTGCTGCGCACCCGCACCGACTCGGTTCGGCAGATCGCCGTTGTCGGGGACACGGCCTACGACATGATCTGCGGACGCCGCGCGGGCGCAGGCGTCGTCGCGGGCGTGCTGACCGGTGCGCACGACGATGCGGCGCTGCGTGCAGCCGGCGCCACCCATGTGCTCGGCTCGGTCGCGGAGCTGCCCTATACCCTCGGTAGTCCGGGCGGCGTGCCCACCGCAGGATCCGGAGGATCCTGAAGATCAGCTGACCATCCCCAGAGGAGTCGTCGCCGTGGCAGAGCGCAAGCCGATCGAATCCTGGCTCACCGACATGGACGGGGTGCTGATCCACGAGGGCACCCCGGTCCCGGGCGCGGACAAGTTCATCAAGCGGCTCCGGGAGTCGGGCAAGCCCTTCCTCGTGCTCACCAACAACTCCATCTACACCCCCCGGGACCTGCATGCCCGGCTCGCGCGGATGGGTCTGGACGTGCCGGTCGGGAACATCTGGACCTCGGCGCTGGCGACCGCGAAGTTCCTCGACGACCAGCGGCCGGGCGGCACTGCCCATGTGATCGGCGAGGCAGGGCTGACGACCGCGCTGCACGACATCGGCTATGTGCTCACCGACCACGAGCCGGACTACGTCGTGCTCGGTGAGACACGGACGTACAGCTTCGAAGCGCTGACGAAGGCGATCCGTCTGATCAACAACGGCGCCCGGTTCATCGCCACCAACCCGGACGAGACGGGCCCGTCCGCCGAGGGAGCACTGCCGGCGACCGGCTCGGTCGCCGCGCTGATCACCAAGGCGACCGGCAAGGAGCCCTACTTCGTCGGCAAGCCGAACCCGCTGATGATGCGTGCCGGGCTCAACGTGATCGGCGCGCACTCCGAGTCGACGGCCATGATCGGTGACCGGATGGACACCGACGTACTCGCCGGTCTCGAAGCCGGGATGGAGACGTTCCTGGTGCTCACCGGGCTGACCGGGCCGGACGACGTCGACCGCTATCCGTTCCGTCCGTCGCGTGTTGTCAATTCGATCGCGGATCTGATCGACCTCGTTTGACGTTTTGACGTTTTGACGTTTTGACGTTTTGACGTTTTGACGTTTGACGTTTGACGCCTGGCGCCGGCCTCTGCGGTGCACGCCCGGCCGGCGCCCCGCTCCCCCCGGGAGCACCGGCCGGGCGGCCCTCACCCTCGGGCGCCCGGACTGCGGGAGGTGTCCGGCGCGACCGGGGGAGGTCCGGCATCGTCGGCCGACGGTGGCTCGGAGACGATCGGGGAGACGGGAGAGACGGGAGCGATGGGGAGCCCGGCCCGGAACCGGACGAGGACGGCACCATCGAGCGCGTGATGCACCTGGATGCCGTCGAGCTTCATGCCGTCCGTCGCACACTCGGAGAGCTCCTGGCACAGCCGGGTCGTCTCGTACGAGGGCGTGGGCACCTCGGGCGTCCCACCGGGCGGGGCGGCAGGCTGGTCGTAGCCGTAGTCGGTGACGGAGACGGCGCAACGGGACTCGTCCAGGCCGACGGTGACCCGGTAGCGGCGGGCGAAGCCGTAGTCGAGCACATAGCGGCAGGCGAGCCCGGTCGCCTCGGCGATCCGCTCGCACGCCGCCTGCGCGCCGCCGACGGTGGTCAGCGCGGCGAGCGTCATCCGCGTCGCGAGCTCGTCACTGCCGGGCGTGCGGCGCAGCGAGAAGCTCCATGAGACATCGAGGCTCGAGCGTCTGGGATCGGACAACGGGAGGCGTGCGGAAGCGGCAAGCTGCTTCACCATGGCCGGACCACGTCCTGCGTCGTCGGGGTTGGCACCTGAGGGGGGTTGTCTGTGGCGACGTGTGGCCGGGGTCCGGGGCCACGGTCAATACCCTAGAACAGTCGAACAGCCAACGTACAGGGCGAGTTGACGCCAAGTCAGGGTGCTTGCGCGCTGGGTGACAATGTGCAGGCAGCGCTACGGAGCCTCGCCACCGTCGGCGCGCAGCGCCTCGGAGTCGACAGCGTTGTCGACGATCCCGCGGGCCAGGTCCGACAGGCGCAGCCGGTGGGTGCGTGCATGGCGGCGCAGGGCTGCGAACGCGGTGTCGATGCTCACGCCCCACCGTTCAGCGAGCACGCCCTTTGCCTGCTCGACGACGATGCGGCTGGTGAGCGCCGACTGCAGCTGCTCGGCGCGTTGCTCACTGCGGCGCAGGACGCGTTGCTGGACGATGCCGGTGGCGACGGCGTCGGCGAGGGCCTGCGTGACGGCGACGGCGGCGGAGGAGTTCTCGGCGGCCGCCTCCACGTCAGGGGGCCGGAAGACGGCCAGTGCCCCGACCGCCGATCCCGCGCAGCGCATGGGCACAGCCCACGCCACCGATAACCCGGCGGCGCCGGCCTCCGCGTCGAATCGCGGCCATCGTGCGGCGGCCTCGTCCGCCGTGCCCGGGCTGACGGGGGACGCCTCCCGGTGGGCGTCCGAGCACGGGCCTTCGCCCTCGCGCAGCTCCAGCCGCGCCAGCCGGACCGCGCGCTCGTCCGATCCCGCAGCCGTCCAGGCCCGGCCGCCCTCGTCGGCGAGGAGCGCGGCGACGCAGGCCGCGCCGACGACGGCCGAGCATCGCTCGGTGAGCAGCCGCAGCACGTCCCCGGTCCCGGCGCGCGGCAGGGCGTCCGGCCCGGAGCCGTACGCCATGGCTGCGGACAGTTCCGCGAAAGCCTCCGCGAGCGATCGCTCACGTCCGCTCATTCCGCTGCCTATGTCGCTGCCTATGTCGTCATCTATGCCGTTACCGACGTTCACGTTCCGCTCCCCGCACACGTTCGCAAGCGGAGCCCAGCCTGCCCCGTCGCCCCCCGCGGCCGCTAGCGGCACGGCGCCTCAGGACCGTGCCAGCAGCAGGAGCACCGAGTCGTCGCCGAGCCTGCCGCCCACATGGCGGAGGAGATCGGCGTAGAGGCGGGAGATCGCGTTCTCCAGGTCGGCCGAGGAGCCTGCGACGAGCGAGGCCGCACGTTCGGCGAGCGGGTAGAACGCGCCGTCGCCGCGCCCCCGGGCCTCGACCACGCCGTCGGTGCACATCAGCAGCACCTCGTCGGGCCCGAGCTCCACTCGCCAGGGCATCGGCGCGCCGGTCGCGTAGGCGGTCAGCCCGAGGGGCGCCATCAGTGGGATGGCCATCCCCCGGCGGCTCGAGATGGCCATGCCCACTGCTTCGAGCAGTCGGCGGATTCCTCTCGCTGTCACATTCCGAACATATCGGTCGCCGAAGCTGTGAGTCGCTCGATCGAAGGAACCGGACCAACCCCCGTGGACGTTTGTGAGGGGGATGAATAAGACGATCAGGCGTACTTCGGTCTTCGCTCTGCTGCTGGTGGTCGCCGTCATGGTGCGGGCCACCTGGCTGCAGGCGGTGGACGGACAGGCACTCGCGGACGACCAGTACAACCGGCGGAATCTCGTCGCGCAGTACGCGAACCCGTTCGGCAACATCATCGTGGCCGGTCAGCCGGTCACCGGGTCGGCTGCGACAACCGGTTCGGATTTCAAGTACACACGCACCTATACCGACGGCCCGCTGTATGCCGCCGTCACCGGCTTCAGCTCCCAGGTCTACGGCACCACCCAGCTCGAAGGCATCTACCAGAAGGTGCTGAACGGGACGGATGCGCAGACCAGGAGCCTGCTCGACGTGCTCGAAGGCAGCCACGGCAAGCCCGGCGACGTGATCACCACCATCGACCCGGCCGTGCAGAAGGCCGCCTACAGCGGGCTCGGCACCAAGAACGGTGCCGCCGTCGCGATCGACCCCAAGACGGGCAACATCCTCGCCATGGTCTCCACGCCCTCGTACGACCCGTCGAGGATCGCCGGCAGTTCGAGCGCCGACGCGCAGGCATGGCAGCAGCTGAGCAACGACAAGAACCAGCCGATGGTCAACCGCGCGCTGCGCCAGACCTACCCGCCGGGCTCCACGTTCAAGCTGGTGGTCGCTGCCGCCGCGCTCCAGGATGGCCTCTACTCCTCCGTCGACCAGCCGACCAGCAGCCCCAACCCCTACACACTGCCGGGCACCACCGTCCGCCTCACCAACGAGAACGCGGCCGCGCCCTGCGCGAACGCCACGATCCGCACCGCGCTCGAATACTCCTGCAACACGGTCTTCGCCAAGATGGCCGTCGACCTGGGCCAGGCCAAGGTGAAGGCGATGGCCGACACGTTCGGCTTCGACTCCAGCCATCTGGACATCCCCGTCAGGGCGGCGCAGAGCGTCTACCCGACGAACATGCCCGCGTCGTCGACTGCACAGACCGGCATCGGCCAGTTCGACGTGCGGGCAACGCCGCTGCAGATGGCCATGGTCGTCTCCGCGATCGCCAACGGCGGCACGCTGATGGCCCCGCACATGGTCTCCAAGGTCACCGACGGCAGCGGCGACACCATCCAGTCGCTCAACCCGCAACAGCAGTCGCAGCCGATCAGCGCGAACACGGCGCAGCAGCTGCGCTCCGCGATGGTCAGCGTGATCAACCAGGGCACCGGCACCAACGCGCAGATCCCCGGCGTCGAGGTAGGCGGCAAGACCGGCACGGCCCAGCACGGCGTGGACAACAGCGGCAACCCGTATGCGTGGTTCGTGTCGTACGCGAAGAACGGCGCGGGCAAGGAGGTCGCGGTGGCCGTCATGGTCGACGACCCGAACGCTGTCCGCTCCGAGATCAGCGGCAACGGGCTCGCAGGCCCGATCGCCAAGTCGATGATGCAGGCGGCGCTCAACTCCTCGTCGTGACCTGTACCGCCCGGGCGCTGTGCTCGGGCAATATGCGGCGAGGCCTGTGAAGTAACTGGCGGCCATGTCCTTGTCGCCGTGTCCCTGTGCCGAGGCGCGCCACGACACCAGCGACCGCCGGCCCTTGGCCAACAGCCGCCGTGCACCCGGCGCGGAGACCCAGACCGTACAGCGGAAGGCGAGGCCGAAGGTGAGGAAGACGGTGGTGACGGCGTAGGGCGTCAGTGCCGAGTCGAAGTCGCGCAGCAGGCGGCTGCCCAGCACGATGGCGGCGACCAGCAGCAGCGAGGCGCCCGTGGCGACGAGCGACGCACGGCCCGCCACCATGCGGGTCGGCGGAGGCGGGTGCGCCGCCCTCAGTGGACGAGGCGGTACGTGACCGGATTGTCGGGGAGGAACCAGTGCACCCCCTCCTCGAAGAAGACGACGACCGCGTTGGCCAGGATGACCAGCGCGAACAGCCACAACGCGGCGCGCGAGACCCAGCCGTAGCGCACCGGCCCCGGCACCAGCTCGTCGCTCACCAGCAGATAGAAGCCGCAGCCGGCGAAGACCACCACGAAGGTGACGAGCCCCCAGGTGTACAGATGCAGTCCCAGCAGCGTGCTGCCGACGCCGGGGTCGGGCGGCATGATGTGCAGCAGCACCTGCCGCGCCGACATCACCAGCCCGGCCACCGCACCGACCAGCGCCATGCCGAAGCCGGTCATCACGTCGGAACGCACCACCTGGCCCACGCGCGAGCGGGCGATCACATAGGCCGGGCCCATCGCGCAGAGCATCATCGCCATCCGCTGCACGACGCACAGCGGGCACGGGTGCTCCCATTCGGTGAAGTGGATCACGAACCCGCTCAGCAGCACCGCGCAGTAGCCGAGCAGGAAAACGTGGTTGAAGGCGAAGCCGGCGCGACGCTTCAGCGGAAGGGGGGCAGCCGGCTTGTCGGTCTCTGCCCTCGTCGCGGGCGTCATGGTGATCACGTCGAAGCCTCAGAACCTCAGGTTGAGCGATGACGTCACGTGATACTCGAACAGCATCATCGTGACCACGAGACAGGCCGCCCACGCACCGATCACATACAGGCGTCTACGGGCTCGCAGCATCACCGCGAAGGCCCCGAGAATCATCAGAAAGATGACCGTCTCCACACCCGCTCCTGATCTGCCGTTGAATCCGCCGTGGACGACCGACGGATCTCCAGTGGATCGTGAAACGCGTTGACGCGCTCCCGCAGCGCCTCGAACACACGAGTCCTCAAAGGCTCTCTGGGTGATTACCCCAAGTAATGGTTTGAGACGGTGCGGTCGCTATACAGGTGGGCATGACCGACATCGCGCCGCCCCGACCAGCGCCGGAGCTCAACGAGGACATCGATCGCCACGACCCGGTGTACCGGGCGTGGCTGAAAGAAGCCGTGGCAAAGGTGCAGGCCGACGCCAACCGGTCGGCGGACACCCATCTGCTGTCGGTGCCCCTGCCCGAGGCGTGGGGCATCGACCTGTACCTGAAGGACGAGTCGACCCACCCGACCGGATCGCTCAAGCACCGGCTGGCACGCTCTCTCTTCCTCTATGCGCTGTGCAACGGCTGGATCCGGCCCTGCCGTCCCGTCATCGAGGCGTCGAGCGGTTCGACGGCGGTGTCGGAGGCGTACTTCGCGCGGCTGATCGGGGTGCCGTTCGTTTCGGTGATGGCGAGGACCACCAGCCGGGCGAAGATCGAGCTGATCGAGTTCCAGGGCGGCACCTGCCATCTCGTGGACGACCCGTGCGAGGTGTACGACGCGGCCGCGCGCCTCGCCGCCGGTACCGGCGGCCACTACATGGACCAGTTCACCTACGCCGAGCGGGCCACCGACTGGCGCGGCAACAACAACATCGCCGAGTCGGTCTTCCGCCAGATGGAGCGCGAACGGCACCCGGAGCCGAGGTGGATCGTGGCCACAGCCGGCACCGGAGGCACCTCCGCGACCATCGCCCGCTACATCCACTACACCCAGCGCGACACCGCCGTGTGCGTGGCCGACCCGGAGAACTCCGCCTTCTTCGACGGCTGGCGCACCGGCGACCCGACGGTGCGCACGTCGCTCGGCTCCCGCATCGAGGGCATCGGCCGCCCGCGCGTGGAGCCCAGCTTCATCCCCACCACCGTCGACCGCATGATGCGCGTCCCTGACGCCGCCTCGATCGCCACGATCCACCTGCTGCACCGCCTGCTCGGCCGCCGCACCGGTGCCTCCACGGGCACCGGCACATGGGCTGCGTTCCGGATCATTGCGGAGATGCGGGCCCGGGGCGAGCGGGGATCCGTCGTCACCCTGCTGTGCGACCCGGGCGAGCGCTACCTCGACAAGTACTACTCACCGCGCTGGCTCGCCGACCAGGCCATCGACGTCACCCCGTACACGGCGCGCCTGGAGGCGTTCCTGGAGACGGGCGAACTCACCGTGGCGTGAACCGTGGCGTGAGGGGGGCGTCGCCTCCGCGCAGCGCTTACTCATCGAGGCGCGCACGTCGCGCGTCACCACAACACCGGGAGACGCTCCGGAAGACGCTTGATGTAGCCCGTGCGCCAGACGAGTTGGTCGACGGGGACGGCGAGCCGCACCCCCGGCAGCCGGTGGAGCAGGGCGCTGAGGGCGACTTCCGCGTGGAGACGGGAGAGGGCGGATGCCGGGCAGTAGTGGCGTCCGCCGCCGAAGGCGAGGTGGGGATTGCGCCTGCGGTCGATGTCGAACCCATCGGGGGAGTCGAAGGCCTCCGGGTCGAAGTTGGCTGCCTCCACGCACACGAGGACGAGCTCACCGGCCTTGACCAGCTCGTTGCCGAGCTTGACATCGGCCATGGCGAGCCGGGGCAGGCCGTCTCCGATGGAGAGGGTGAAGCGCAGCAGCTCGTCGACGGCGCGGCTCATCCGTCCCGGCTCGTTCCGCAGCCGCTGCAGTGTCTGCGGATGGCGCAGCAGGGCCAGGACGGCGTGCAGCAGGAAAGCGGACGTGCTCACCGCGCCCGCGCCGAAGAGCGAGGCGACGACGCCGGCGAGGAGCTGATCGGTGAGGCCCTCCGACTCCGCGGCGTCGTCCTTGAGTTCGCAGAGCCTGCGGATGAGGCCCGACTGGCGGGAGCGGTCGAGACGCAGCTGGGTGAGGACATAGGCGTAGTCCTTCTCCCAGCCGGCGGTGCAGCCCTCGAATGCCACGGGGCTGGTGATGAAGCCCAGATCGAGGCCGGACATCAGCTGCCGCCAGTCGCGATACGGCAGACCGAGCAGCTTGCACATCAGCGTGGCGGAGTACGGTGCGGCGAAGCACTCGCGCAGATCCACGGGAGGGCCCTGCTCGACGATCGGGTCGAGCAGTTCGTCCGCGCGCATCCGCAGCCAGTTGGCAAGGCCGCTGTCCGCGGGCGGCGAGAGCGTCTTGAGCACCTCGCAGCGCAGGCCCGAACTCGTCACGTTTCCCATGGTGTTGACGACTTCGGGCGGGATGGTGAGGGCGTACTGCCGTGGCACCCCGGGCGCTGCGGTGTTGCTGAGGCTGAACCGCTCGTCCTCCAGCACCTGGCGGGCGAGCGCGTGGCTGGTCACCAGCCATGCGGTGTCTCCGGTCATCAGCCGGACCCGGGCCACCGGGCGGCGGGTGCGCAGCTGGGCGCACTCTGCAGGGAGGACGTCACCGCGCGGGGACAGTGGGAAGGCCAACTCGTTGGGGACAGCACTCACGAAGCGTCACTCTTCCTCGTCGCAGAGCGGCCTCACGACCGCATGGGCTTGGTTGTCGGCGGCGCGCAGGCCCCCTCTTCGAGTAGGGCGGCGCGCGCACCATCGAGGTGGGGGCTCGAACCGGGTGCGAGCGCCGCCGTACATGACGGCTGCCGGGACGACAGAGCGTCGGGTCACAAGAAGGCCATGATTCTTTCGTAACCACACGACTCCGGCCAGTAACACCCGGTCACCAATACGGGCGAGCGCACGGGAAGCATCGAGGTAGCGCGCTCGCAGGGGCGTACGCGGGATTACTCTCCGGAGCGGACGGGCACGTTTGGCGTGCACTCACCGCATGGAAGCCCTATGCACTATGCACTTCCACGGATACGCATGGGTGGGGGACAAGGCGACGTTCGACAACGACGCGCTGCGCAGGCTGCCGGACCGACCGTGGGCCACGGCCGATCCGGAGGTGAACGCCCAGCGCGAGGCGGAGTACCGGTTCCTGCTGGACGGCTTCGTCAACTCCGGCGTACCGCCGCTGGAGACCGCGCTGTGGCTGCTCAAGTCTCCCGCGCTGATCCTGGGCACCTGGCAGGACCCGGGCGCCGCCACGGCATGGCTGCGCGCACAACCCGCCGAGTACGTGGGGCGCTTCGCCTCGCCTCACGACAGGAAGCCCGCGCGGCTCGCCTCCGTGGTCGCGAGCGCGGCCGAGACGTTGGCCTCCGGGCGGGACGTCTGTTTCGGCTGCTATCTCGGGCAGCCGTCGTTTCTCTCCCTGTCGGTGGTCGGCTGCTCGCCGAACAGGGCGCGGCCCGAGCTGGGCTGCCCTCAAGAGCGCTGAACCGGGGCCGGCTGTGCGTCGGCGCGTCGCGCGTCCCCGGCCGCGTAAAGGGGCTCTCCGGCGTGCTCTTCGGGGGGCTCTCCCCGGGCCTCTTCTCTTACCTCGTACGCAGAGCTAAAATTATCGTATGCCTGACATAGAGCTCCCCGACACGCTCGCCGATGTCCTGATCGGCATCCAGCGGCTGATCCGGCGCCGACTGCGCCGCGGCCTGGAGGGGCCCAGGCTGCGGGGTGCGCAGATCGAGCTGCTGCGGCTCGTCGCGGCTCGTCCCGGCGTCCGGGTCTCGGCCGCGGCCAAGGAGCTCTACCTCGCGGGCAATTCGGTCTCCACGCTGGTCAACCAGCTCACCAAGGAAGGCCTGCTGGTCCGCGAGACCGATCCGGGCGACCGCCGTTCCGCACTGCTGCACCCCACGCCGCAGGCCACCGACCGCATGAAGGCCTGGGACGAGCGGCGCAGCGCGCTCGTGCGCGAGCAGGTGCAACGGCTCTCCGACGACGACCGGGCGGCCCTGGCCGCCGCCATCCCCGCACTGCGCAGGCTGGCGACGAACCTGCGCGAGGAAGTGGAGGAGATATGACGGTGGCGCGAAGCGCCTCGCCTGACGGCGGTGGCGGGCGACGGGAGGGAGCTCACGTGCCGATATCCGCTCCGGAGACGACGACGGACGGCCCGTCGGCCGCGGAGGCCGTCAGCCTGACGGGGCTGGAGTACTCCTTCGGCTCGACCAAGGCCGTCGACGGTGTGGACCTGTCCGTCCGCACCGGGGAGGTCTTCGGGCTGCTTGGGCCGAACGGCGCCGGCAAGACCACCGCGATCCGCGTCATCACCACACTGCTGCCGGTCCCGGCCGGGGTGGTGCGCGTCTTCGGGTACGACGTGGCCCGCCAGAAGATGAACGTGCGCCGCCTGCTCGGCTACGTACCCCAGCAGCTCTCCGCCGACGCCAGCCTCACCGGGCGCGAGAACGTCGCGCTGTTCGCCCGCGTCTTCGACGTCTCCCGCAAGGAGCGCGCCGAGCGCGTGGTGCAGGCCCTGGAGGCGGTCGGGCTCACCGAGGCCGCCGACCGGCTCGCCGGTACGTACTCCGGGGGCATGGTACGCCGCCTCGAGCTGGCGCAGGCCCTGGTCAGCGCGCCGCGGCTGCTCATACTCGACGAGCCGACGATCGGCCTCGACCCGATCGCCCGGGACGGTGTGTGGGAGCACATCAGCCAGGTGCGGGCGGCGACCGGCATGACCGTCCTCGTCACCACGCACTACATGGACGAGGCCGACCAGTACTGCGACCGCCTCGCTCTCATGCACAAGGGCAGGATCCGCGCCCACGGCACGCCCGAGGAGCTCAAGAACCGGCTCGACGAGCGCCGCCGGGAGGCCGGCGTGGACCACGCATCGCCCGTGACCTTGGAGGACGTCTTCCGGGACGTCGCAGGCAGTGGTCTTGACGACCAGGGAGGAGGGGAGTTCCGCGATGTCCGCCGCACCCGTCGCACCGCATCCCGAGTCGGCTGAGCGGCTCGACCTGCTGCTCACCGCGCCCGCGGCCCGCACCGGTTGGCGGGTGGTGCCCGCCCGTGTGCTCGCCATGTGCATCGTGGAGCTGCAGAAGCTCCGACACGACCGCACCGAGATCTACACCCGGGCCATCCAGCCCGCGCTGTGGCTGCTGATCTACGGTGAGACCTTCACCCGCATCCGGGCGATCCCGACCGGGGGCATCCCGTATCTCGACTATCTGGCGCCGGGCATCATCGCCCAGTCCGCGATGTTCATCTCGATCTTCTACGGGATCATGATCATCTGGGAGCGGGACTCCGGCATCCTCACCAAGCTGCTGGTCACCCCGACGCCACGGGCCGCCCTGGTGACGGGCAAGGCCTTCGCGGCAGGGGTGAAGGCGGTGATCCAGGTGGTCGTGGTGGTCGTCATCGCCGCGCTGCTCGGCGTTTCGCTCACCTGGAACCCGCTCAAGCTGCTCGGCGTCGTCGCGATCGTCGTGCTCGGCTCGGCCTTCTTCTCGTGCCTGTCGATGTCGATCGCGGGGATCGTGCTCACCCGTGACCGGCTGATGGGCATCGGTCAGGCGATCACGATGCCGCTCTTCTTCGGCTCCAACGCGCTCTACCCGGTCTCCGCGATGCCCGGCTGGCTGCAGGTCATCAGCAAGTTCAACCCGCTCAGCTACGAGGTCGACGCGTTGCGCGGGCTGTTGATCGGCACCCCGGCCCACCTCGGCACGGACTATGCCGTCCTGGCGTTCGCCGCGGCGCTCGGCATCACTGCCGCGTCCGCGCTGCTGGCCCGGCTGGCGAGGTGACGCCGCCGCCGTCCCCCTCACCGAGGGCAGGGAGGGGGACGGCGGGACGCGCCGGCGTGTCAGTCGAAGTCAGTTGAGTCAGTCGATGCTGCGGCAGATGTGCGGTTCCGTGCCGTCGTCGTCGGTGCCGGCGAGGAGCAGCGGCGGAGCGTCGGGCTCCTCCTGGACTCTCATCCTGGCGGGACCGGAACCGTCGTGGCGGTCGTGCCGATAATCGAAGTGCGGCCGTTCTTGCACAGGAGCACTCATTGTCTGGTCAACTCCCTGTCATGGCGTGACAGGCCTGATGGCCTCCGTTGAACTCGACCATCTCCTTGAACGAGCCGGATACCTCGATTCTCGCTCGATGCGCCGACCCCCGCAGCTCGACGTGCAAAGACACGACAATGCCCCCTCGCGTGAGGGGGCATTGTCGTGATCATCGGTGCGCCGCCAGGGACTCGAACCCCGAACCCGCTGATTAAGAGTCAGCTGCTCTGCCAGTTGAGCTAGCGGCGCTCATGAATGCAGACATCGTACCTGATGGGAGCGGGTGCTCAGGACGACCGCCGGGCGCTGGACCGGTGCTCTAGCGCCCTTGCCTACGGTGTGCCGGACACCCGTCCATCGCCTCGTCCCTCGCAGAGCAGGAGGTGTGTGTGGCCGGCCGGATCGAGGACTATGCGCTTGTCGGGGACATGCAAACGGCGGCGCTGGTCGGCCGCGACGGCTCCGTCGACTGGCTGTGCCTGCCGCGCTTCGACTCCCCCGCGGTCTTCTGCGGTCTCCTCGGCGACGACGCCAACGGCTTCTGGCGGATCGCTCCCGCCGGAGGCCCTGCGCACGCCGTCCGCCGCCGCTACCGCGGCGGCTCGCTGATCCTCGAATCGGAGTGGGACACTCGCGACGGCACCGTGCGGCTCACCGATTTCATGCCGCCGCGCGGCCGGGCCCCGCGACTGGTGCGGATCGTGGAAGGCGTCTGCGGCCGCGTCGCCGTCCGGTCCGCGCTGCGCATGCGCTTCTCCTACGGCCGCGTCGTCCCCTGGGCGCGCAAGACCGCGGGACGGCTCGCCGCCGTCGCCGGGCCCGACTCCCTCTGGCTCGACACCGACGTCGAAACCCACGGCAGCGACCTGACGACCTATTCGGACTTCACCCTCGGCCCCGGCGAGCAGGCCGCGTTCACCCTCAGCTGGCAGGCGTCGCACCTTCCGCCGCCGCCCCAGCGCGACGTGGCGGCGGCGCTGCGGGCCACCGACGGCTTCTGGGCGGACTGGGTGGGCCGCTGCACCTACGACGGCCCGTGGCGGGACGCGGTGGTGCGCTCCCTGATCACCCTCAAGGCGCTGACGTACCGGCCCACCGGCGGCGTCGTCGCCGCGCCGACCGCCTCGCTCCCCGAGGAGCTGGGCGGGGTGCGCAACTGGGACTACCGGTACACCTGGCTGCGCGACGCCGCGTTGACGCTGTCGGTGCTGCTGAACACCGGCTACCGGGAGGAGGCCGAGGCGTGGCGGTCCTGGCTGCTGCGGGCGGTCGCGGGTGACCCGCAGAACCTGCAGATCATGTACGGGGTTGCAGGGGAGCGGGAGCTGCCCGAGGCCGAGCTGCTGTGGCTGCCCGGCTACGAGGGCTCGGCGCCGGTGCGGGTCGGCAACGCCGCCGCAGGCCAGTTCCAGCTCGACGTGTTCGGCGAGGTGATGGACGCCCTCTACCTGGGCGAGCGGTCCGGGCTGCCGCCCACGGACGACATAGGGCTGCTGCGCCACAAGCTGATGAACCACCTGGAGACCCGCTGGCGGGAGCCCGACGAGGGCATCTGGGAGATCCGCGGGCCGCGCCGCCACTTCGTGCACTCGAAGGTGATGGCCTGGGTGGCGGCCGACCGGATCGTACGACTGCTGGAGCGGCACGACCGCGCCGGGCACGCCGTGCGACGTTGGCAGTCGCTGCGGGAGACGATCCATCGCGAGGTGTGCGCGCTGGGGTGGGACCCGCAGCGGCGCACCTTCACCCAGTCCTACGGCTCCAAAGAGCTGGACGCCTCGCTGCTGCTGATCCCGCAGGTCGGGTTTCTACCGCCGGACGATCCGCGTGTGGCCGGCACCGTCGAGGCGATCCGGCGCGAACTCCTCCAGGGCGGTTTCGTCGCCCGCTACCCCACCCGGCACAGCGAGATCGGCGTGGACGGACTGCCCGGCGGCGAAGGCGCGTTCCTGGTGTGCTCCTTCTGGCTCGCCGACGCCCTGGCCGCGATCGGTCGGCGCGACGAGGCGCGCGAGCTGTTCGAGCGGCTGCTGGCGCTGCGCAACGACGTCGGGCTGCTCGCCGAGGAGTGGGACTGCCGCGCCGGGCGCCAACTCGGGAACTTCCCGCAGGCGTTCAGCCACATCGGGCTCGTCAACACCGCCCTGGCGCTGGGCGGTTGAAACGACCGGGCGTCACCTGACGGGTTTCACCGGTCGCGCACGGAGAACTGCACCACAGGGTTGAGCAGGCTGCGCTTGAAGGTGGCGACGAAGTCCTCAATGGTCGCGGTGGAGCGCGGGCGGCTGAGGTAGGGGGCGATGCGCTCCTCGAACTCGCGCACCCCCGGCTGGTTCGCCATGAAGCGGGCGACGGCGTCGAGGTCGCCCTCGTACTCGATGACGCGCACGAGGGTGGCGTCGCGGATGAACACGGCGGTCGACAGGATCGTCGCCTCGGGCCGGCCGGTGTCGTCCTCGACGACCGACGAGCGTACCCGCCGGAAGCCCCGGAACACCTCCGTGATCTCTTTCTCGAAACCGGACTTGACATCGTAGGTGATCGCGGCGAAAGGCATGCCGCCATCGCACCGCAGCGCGCTCGGATCCGGCTCGAAGATCACGCGGCCGACGGGACGCCGTCCGCGTCAGGATCATCCACACCATGCCGGCGATCACCACCGCGATTCCGGCGCTCAGCGCGATCCGGCCCGCCCGCTGGACGACCAGCGGGGAGAACGACGACGTGGCCATCGCCCCGATCGAGTAGGGAACGACCGCGACGCCCGCGCCGAACGCCGAGAAGCCCATGCCGCTTTGCAGATAGAAGGCCGCGGGCCAACCGGGAGATGCTGGCAGTTGCGGCTCGTACGGCGGTGGAGCGAGCGAGGCGTGCGCCCGCGTGACCACTGGATGTTCCTTCGAGCCGGTCTGTAGACGGCCCTGACATGCTCTCGCGGCGCCAACAACCGTCAGGAAGGTCCCGACATGGCCGGACACACCGACAACAGCATCATCATCGACGCGCCGCTCGACCTGGTCTGGGAGCGCACCAACGACGTGGCCTCGTGGCCGGAGCTGTTCAGCGAGTACGCCTCCGCCGAGATCCTGTCGACCGACGAGGACGGCACCGTGGAGTTCCGCCTCACCATGCACCCGGACGAGGACGGGAAGGTATGGAGCTGGGTCTCCCGCCGCACACCCGACCCGGCCACCCGGACGGTGCGCGCACACCGCGTGGAGACCGGGCCGTTCGATTACATGAACATCTACTGGGAGTACACCCAGCTCCAGGACGGCGTGCGGATGCGCTGGGTCCAGGACTTCCACATGAAGCCGCAGGCGCCCGTCGACGACGCCGGCATGACCGCGCACCTCAACCGCAACACCGCGATCCAGATGGATCTGATCAAGAAGAAGGTCGAGGCCGCGGCGCGTACCGCTGCCCGCTGACCCGGAGGCGACCGTGCTCCAGTTCCTGGCACCGCTGGTGGTGCTCCTCAACGGGCTCGCCGCCGGCGTACTGCTCGGCACCCAGCTCGGCGGCTTCCCGCTGCTGGCCTCGCTCCCCGCCGACCGGTACGTCCACGCCCACGCGTTCTTCGCCGGACGCTACGACCCGTGGATGCCGATCTGCCTGATGGGCACCCTCGTCGGCGACATCGCCCTCGCGGTCGCCGCCGCCCAGTCCGCGGCCGTGCTCTTCACCGCCGGGGCGGTGCTGGCGGCCGCGGTGAGCGTCATCTCGTGGACGAAGAACGTGCCGACGAACCGTTGGGTGCGCTCTCTTGACCCGGACAACCTCCCCGACGACTTCGACGGCCTCGAGCGGCGCGAGGTGTGGGGCATGTGGAACCGCCGCCGCGCCGTGATGACCATCGCCGCGCTGGTGGTCAACTGCTCAGCCCTCGTCGTCCTGCTGTGACCTGCGTCGTTGCCAAGACCCCCAACCACCGCAAGACCCGGAGGAATTCATGGATCTCGGCCTCACCGGAAAGAAGGCCATCGTCACCGGAGGCGTCCGCGGTGTCGGCCGGGGCGTCGTCCTCGCCCTGGCCCGCGCCGGAGTGGACGTCGCCACCAACTACCGGCAGCAGAGCGAATTCGTGGCCTCGCTCGAACGGGAGTTGAAGGGCACCCCGGGCGATCATCTGGTGGCCCGCGCCGACATCGCCGACCCCGACCAGGCCACCGCGTTCGTACGGGCCGCCGGCGAGCGCTACGGCCACATCGACCTGATCGTCAACAACGCCGGTGCCATCAGCCACGTCCCATACGCAGACCTGGACGTCGCCGAGTGGAAGCGCATCGTCGACGTCAACCTCACCGGCACCCACCTGGTCATCCAGGGCGCACTGCCGTACCTGGGCGCCGGCTCCTCGGTGATCAACATCGGCTCCAAGGCCGCCGAGGCGGGCGTCCCGCTGCGTGCGCACTACACCGCGACCAAGGCCGCGCAGCTCGGCCTGACCCGCTCCCTCGCCAAGGAGCTCGGCGGGCAGGGGATCCGCGTCAACACCCTGCTGCTCGGCGTGATCCACACCGAGGCGCTCGACGACAAGCCCGCCGAGCAGCGCGAGCAGACCCTGGCGATGTACAGCCGCAAGACCGCACTCGGCCGGCTCGGACGCCCCGAGGAGGTGGCCGGCGCGGTGCTGTGGCTCGCCAGCGACCTGTCGTCGTACGTGACGGGCGCCGCCATCGGCGTGGACGGAGGCATCTCCTGATGACCTTCCGCGTCATGCTCCGCATGGAGATCAAGCCCGGCGAGGAGGCCGCGTTCGAGCGCGAGTGGCACGCCGGCACCGGCGCCGTCACCGGGCACCCCGCCAACATCGGCCAGTGGCTCTCGAAGAGCACCACCGAGGAGTCCACCTACTACATCGTCAGCGACTGGGTCGACGAGCCGCGCTTCCGCGAGTTCGAGAACAGCCCCGAGCACCTGGAACACCGCAGCAAGCTGCACCCGTTCCGCAGCGCGGGCTCCTTCCACACGATGGAGGTGGTCGCGCACATCCCGGGCAAGGCCGCCTGAGCGCACACACGGCGAGGGTCCCTTCCGGCGGAGTGCGGAAGGGGCCCATCTCGTGGCGCGGCGATGTCGACGCCCTCGCCGCGGCCGCCGACCTCGGACCCGGCACGCGCTGGACACCACCGACGCCGGCAGCGTCAAACGCGCCGCCGAGGCGGCCGGGCCCGTCGACATCGCGGTCTGCAGCGTCGGGCTGCTCCCCGACGCACGCACCGGACCGCTGACGGTCCCGCTCGACCTCGTCGAGCGCACCGTGCAGATGAACCCGCTGGGCACTTGGCGGCCCCGGCCCGGCGCGGACGCGCGTGCCCCAGCCACACGGTCGTCCCGGCCGCCTCGTCCTCGGGGTTCGCCGACGGGTGGTCATTCCCCGGCCGCGAAGAGACAATCACGCCGCCTCGACGTCGACCTTCTTGATCGACCACTGGGCGATGCGCAGCGACATCTGCACGCCCTCGGTGGCGTACCGCACCATCTCCTGCTGGTAGCCGGCCACCCCATCGGTCAACTCCCGTGCGCCGGAGGCGACATCGGCCAGTGCGTGGGCCAGCGACGCGGCGTCCCGGATCGCCGTGTTGGCGCCCACCCCGCCCGACGGGGGCATGGTGTGCACGGCGTCGCCGAGCGGCACGACCGGGCCCGCCTCCCACGGCTGCACCGGGTGGGTGGCCCGCAGCGACACGGCGAACGACTCCTCGGGCAGGGCGTGCCGGAAGATGCCGCGCAGATCCGGATGCCAGGCCGCGGTGCGCTTCACCACGAAGTCGCACAACTCCTCGCCGGACAGGGCGAAGAAGTCCGCCTCGGCCATGCCGAGGTCGTCGCGGTGCACGTTGAACACCGACATGTAGTAGTCCTCGGCGTCCGCCAGGCCCGCGTCCGGCCACAGCCGCGCCGCGGCCTCGGTCGGCCGGGTGCGGAACACCATCGGCATCAGGCCCAGGTGATGGCCGTCGGTGCCGATGACGTACGAGAACCGGTCGCGCAGGATCTCCGGCAGCCCGGCCCCGATGGCGGCCGTCCGCGGGATCCGGGAGAACACCGTGCGCACACCCAGATCCCGCGGCTTGTCCTGCGGCCGCAGCTGCGCACGCACCCGGGAGTTGACGCCGTCGGCGGCCACAAGCACGTCGCACTCCGCCACCGTCCCGTCCGCGAAGTGCGCCGCAATCCGGCCGCCGTCCGTCCGCTCCAACCGCTCGAAGGTGCTGCCGAACCGGACCGTGTCGCCCAGGCCGGCCAGCAGGATGCGGCGCAGCGTCACCCGGTCGACGGCGTCGATCCGGTCGGGGCGGTCACCGCGCGGATCGTCGAAGCTCGGCGTCCACTGCTCCTCGAGATTCTCGTCGTACGCCATGAGACCGGCGGACTCGCGCCGGTTCGAGGTCGCGACGACCAGGTCCACCAACGGCTGCGGCAGACAGGCCCGCAGCCCCTCCTCGCCCTCGGGACTGATCCGCAGCCGGTAGCCCTGCCGACGCCCCTCGGGCGACTCGTCCCGTTCATGGACGGTGACCGGCAGCCCGGCCTGGCGCAGCGCCTGCGCCAGGCACAGCCCGCCGATGCCGCCGCCGATGATCAGGATCTCCAACGGTGACCGACCCTTCCGCACGGCCATGTGCGCCGCTCCCCTCGACTCCCGGCGGTCCGCCGCCCGGGCGGCGGCAGAACACGGCGACACGGTGCCTGCGCCCGCTCGTGGACCGGTGGAGGATTGCGCCGCCGCACTGCAGCAGGGCTCGAACGGGCGTTGAGCTGCGCTCCGGACCATGGCGGCGTTGCCGACCCCGAGGAGCCTTCCATGGCAGACGACTTCAAGGTCGCCGATCTTTCGCTGGCCGAGTTCGGCCGTAAGGAGATCACGCTGGCCGAGCATGAGATGCCCGGTC
>NZ_JANFNG010000025.1 GCF_024436035.1 Streptomyces humicola | reverse complement strand
GCCCAACGCACCACGAATGTCACCGACATGCGCGTCATCCAGAACAGCGGCACGCTGCGCGGGTACCTGGTTGAGGATCGTGTTGCTCATGGTGGGCCTCCCAACACCCCCGATCGGGGGAGGTCAGGGGCACGCAGCCACCATCCCCCTGCGTGGACACAACAATGGTCCTGAGCCGTCAACGATCGTCGAGATCGTGACGGAGGGGGGGCGCGGCCGGATACCGCGCGGGGAAGGTGGTTACCGCGTGCCGGAAGAATGCGAGGACAAGCGGATCAGGGGCCAACTGTGGCCCGGACTACTGCTGCTGCAATCCATGTCTCTCGCCTCCTTCCGGCCGGGACACGCAATCACTGGCGCGTCGACGTCGTCAGGAGCGGACCAGCCCATACGGCCGGCTCACCCCAACTCGTCAGAGCTTTGGCACTTCACGGCGTAATCCCCTTGCGAAGGCAGCCACTTGGGGTCACCCCTTAGGCCGGGGAGACCTGTCCTGATCCGGAGCGTCTCTCGACGGGTGGGATCAGTGGCCTGTGTCCGTGAAGACGCCTCACCGAACGAGGTGTCTTACTTCAACCTCGTCAACCATAGCCTGTGCCACTGGGTGCCGTCGAGCGCGGTCGCCATCTCGGGACCCGGGCGGGCTATGCGGTGCCGGGTCCCTCGTTGAGCGTCTGCCGAGCCAGACGGACCGCGAACGGCAGGGCAAGTTGAACGAGCACCCCGGCCCCGGCTGTAGCGGCGGCGCTGCTCACGACCGGCTCGGCAGAGGTGACGGCACGCCGCAGCAGGTCGGTCACGGGAATCTCAGGCACCGCAACGCTGAGCGTGCGGTCTGCCGCGTCAGCACGCGGCCAGGTCAGTTCGATGCGCATGGCTGTCTCCCTCGGAGGCTCGTGGAATCGGGGGGGCAGGCCTGATCACGTGCGATCGCGCGTGCACTCCCCCGGCTCTGAGCGCCGGGGCTGAATGAAAGCGCGTGGGTGTCAGCCGACGAGTGTGCGGGCCGCGATCAAGCGTGATGGATGAGCTTGCCCATGAGCGGGCTCCGGACTGGGCCAGGAACTCATTCCCCTCACCTCCTCGCGGCCAGGACACACATGGGTGTCATCGAACGGGCGGCGGCCCCCCACAGCGGGAGGGCACCTGTGCACGCAGACGCCTCGCCTCACGCGGTGCGTCACCTTTTCGAGGATCACTCCGAGTCCCGAATCGCGTCAAGACGGATAGAACGGGTGAGAGGAACGTAACAGGAGGTACCCGTTTCACCGGCGGATCGCCCCGTCTTCCTGGATGGTCAGTACCAGGGGGCGTGGCGGGGCCTGGTCTGCAACGAGGAGCTGGTGCAGTCGGGCGAGTGCGTCGATGACGGTGGCCCGTTCGTCGTCGCCCGCGTCGGCGAGGGCGGCGGTCAGGATCCTTTTCGGCACGTCCGGCGCGCCGCCGGCGGCGCGGTGCGGCCCCGGGCGCGGGGCTGGGGGCCCGCTCTGGTGGGCTTTCGCGCACGGTGGTCCGCTCGCTTCGGAGTGCCGAGCGGAATCATGGCCGTTGTCGTCCGCTGGTGTGGTCATCGGCGGTCCTTACAGCCGCGGCCGGCGGTCGCTGAGGCAGGGACCGGACGGCGTAGTTATCTGCCATTCTCACCGTCCTGGTCGCCGAAGCCGGACGAGCGGCCCGCCGAGGAGACCCTTCGGGCTGGACAACCTCCCTGTCGGCACACCTTGTAGCCGCCGGCCAGACCGCGCGGCAAGGGCATCCGTAAGCCGGGCTTGGGGGCCGCCCTGGCATGCACCCGCAGCGCGTGGTGCGATGAGCGCGTGGAGCTGAGGGAGATGCGTGCGTTCGTCGCGGTCGTCGAGGAAGGCGGTCTGTCCGCAGCCGCGCGTCGGCTGCATCTGAGCCAGCCTGCCTTGTCGCAGACCGTCAGCGCCCTGGAACGCCAGCTCGGCGTGCAGTTGCTGGTGCGCAGCAGTACGGGTGTGCAGGCCACGGACGCGGGCATGACCCTGCTGTCCGAAGCGCGTGCCGTGCTGGCCCGCCACGACCAGGCGCTCGCGGCCATGGCCAGGCACACCGACGTCGGCGGGAGCGTGCTGCGGCTCGGCATCCCGCTGGAGCTGCCCTCCGATCTGCTCACCCGTCCCCTGGTGGAGCTGGCCGCCGCCTATCCCGAAACCCGAGTCCAGGCCCGTCACCTGTCGACCTCCGCGCAACTGACGGCCCTGACCGGCGGCGAGCTCGACGTCGGCCTGCTGCGCGAACACCCCGTCGGCCAGGAACTGGACGCCGTGCTCGTCGCCGAAGAACGACTCGGTGTGCTGCTCGCCGCTGATCAGGCCGCCAAGATCGCCGTTCCCGGCGGCGTGCGCCTCGATGCCCTCGCCGGGTTGGACTGGGTCGGCTTCTCCCGCTCCGGCAGCCCCGCGTGGTACGACGAGCTCACCGCCGTCCTGCGCAGCCACGGCCTGGACCTCGGCGCTGCTGTGCCCGAGGGGCAGTCGCTGATCGCCGAGGTGAAGCTCGCCGCGGTCGGCGCCGGCGGGGCGTTTGCGCTGGCGCCGCCCGACTGGTCGCAGCCCCTCCCCGACGCCGTCACCTGGTGCCCGCTGGTCGGCCACCCGCTGGTACGTCGTACCTGGGCGGTGTGGCCGGCCACGTCGCGGCGGCGTGATCTGGGACGGCTGATCGCCTCCTTCGAGCCGCAGGTCATCGGCTGACCCGGCCGCATCCGCGCTGCGGTCCCCGGACATCAAGCCGAAGGCGCCGCGGCCAGGTTCTTCCCTGGCGGCGGCGCTTTCGGCACGCCGTGGTACGGGGGCGGCCCGACGGCGTCAGACGGCCGTGCGCCCGCCGTCGACGGGCAGTACCGCACCGTGCACGAAGCTCGCGGCATCACCGGCCAGGTACGCGACCGCCTCGGCGATCTCCGCCGGTGCGGCAGGGCGCCCGGCCGGCGCCTGCGCGGCGAGGGCGTCGAGGTCATCGTCCATGCCGACGGTGCCCTCCGTCCGCGTCGGACCGGGCTCCACAGCATTGACGCGAACCCCCCGCGGGCCGTATTCGGCGGCCCACGCCTTGGTCAGCAGGTTCAGCGCCGCCTTGCTGGAGCCGTACAGGGCCATGCCCGGTACGCCGTACTCGGCCACCATCGTGCTGACGTTGACGATCGCTCCACTGCCCCGCTCGGCCATCGCCGGAGCGAGCTCGGCCACCAGGTAGAACGGCGCCTTGACGTTCAGCGCGTAGACGGCGTCGACGTCGCTCTCCTGCGCCTGCTCCGTCGGCCCGAACGGGAAGACGCCCGCGTTGTTGACCAGGATGTCGACACGCCCACCGCCCGCCTCTCGGGCCTCACGCGCCAGCCGCCGTACCGACTGGGCATCCCGCAGATCGGCGGCCACGAAGTCCGCCTTCCCGCCACGTCCCCGGATCGCATCGACCACGGCGTCGCCACGAGTGCGGTCCCGGCCCGCGACCAGCACGTGCGCGCCCCGCTCGGCGAGCACCGACGCGGTAGCAGCGCCAATGCCGCTGGTCGCCCCGGTCACCAGAGCGACGCGTCCTGCCAGGTCTGCAGAAGTCATGACCAAAACCTTTCGTTTTTCGGATGAGCTCCGCGCACATCGAGCACCTCTTTGCATGCCCTTTTCGCGCAACTTCTTCGCCCGACCACTTATCGCGCAGTGATCACTGATGACAGCATCGCTTGCCTGCGGCGGATTCCAGCAAGGCCAGTGGTGTGGCTTATGGCCGCTCTTGGCGACAGCGCTACCGCAGCTGTTGCGGCGTCGCGGCGTTGGTGGTGGCGTTGAGATGACACGGACTTCGTGAGAGCCGGGCCACAAGGGCACTTTTCCTCACCCGTTGATTTACTCAGCCGTTTCCAGGCGGGAGCGAATATGGGCGCCACGAACCAAAACCTCGATGCCGATGTACTCGTGATCGGATTTGGCAAGGGCGGCAAGGCGGTGGCCGCGACGATGGGCCGGCTCGGCAAGCGCGTCGTGCTCGTCGAGAAGTCCGACCGTATGTACGGCGGGACCTGCCCCAACGTCGGGTGCGTGCCGACAAAGGCGCTCGTCCACCACTCCCGCAAGCGCAGGCCCGAGGATTCGCCGCAGGAGTGGTATGAGCGCTCCGTCGGCGAGGTCCAGGCGCTCACCAAGCTGTTCCGCGGCGGCAATTACGACGGATTGAACGGCATGGACACGGTCACGGTCGTCACCGGCAAAGCTGCCTTCACCGACCCGCACACCGTGGGCGTCGACACCGCCGACGGCCATCTCACGATCACCGCCGAGACGATCCTGATCAACACCGGCTCTGAACCGATCATCCTCGACATCCCTGGTCTACGGGCGAGCCAGTACACCGTGACCAGCACCGACCTGATCGAGACGACAGTCCTGCCGGGACGGCTCGCGATCGTCGGGGGCGGCTACCTCGGCCTGGAGTTCGCCTCGATCTACGGCCAGTTCGGATCGCAGGTCACCGTGCTCGAGACAGCCCCGAAGATCCTGGGGCATCTGGACGACGACGTCGCCGACGTCGCCGAGGGCATCCTCGCGGACGAGGGCATCGAGATCATCGCGGGCGCGAACGTCACCGAGATCCGTGACGGTGAGACCGCCGCGACCGTCGTCTACGACAAGGACGGCCGGCAGCACACCCTGGAGGCCGACGCCATCCTCGCCGCCACGGGTCGCGCACCGGCCACCCGCGACCTTGCGCTGGAGGCCGCCGGCGTGCGCACCACCGAGCGAGGGGCGGTCGAGGTCGACGAGCACCTGCGCACCAGCCGGCCGCACATCTTCGCCCTCGGCGACGTCAACGGCGGCCCGCAGTTCACCTACATCTCCCTCGACGACAGCCGCATCGTCCTCGACCAGCTCATCGGCGAGGGCAAGCGCTCCACGGCCGACCGGGTCGCCATTCCCCACACCCTGTTCATCACCCCGCCGCTGGCCACCGTCGGGCTCACCGAGAAACAAGCCCGCGCAGCCGGCTACCGGGTGAAGATCGCAAGCCAGCCCGTCGCCGAGATCATCGCCATGCCCCGCGCCTACATCGTCGAGGACACCCGCGGAGTCATGAAGTTCGTGATCGACGCCGACACCGACGAAATCCTCGGCGCGGCACTGCTCAGCGTCGACGCGCAGGAAGTCATCAACACCGTCGCGCTCGCCATGCGACACCGCATCAAGGCAGCCGAACTCCGCGACGCCGTCTACCAACACCCCACCTCGACCGAGGCATTCAACGACGTGCTCGCCACCATCGTGCGAACCGACGAACCGAAGGCGGTCGGCGTGTAGCCGCCTCGCCGTGCAGCCGCCCCGCACCGGCGCGGATCGTCCAGTTGTCGGCGCACGCGACTCAGAGCCGTCCGCGCCGCGACGAGCACAGCGGATCGCAGCCGTCGTGCCGACGGTCTTCGCCGTTGCGGTGAAGCCCATCGGCGACTGAGCGTCGCAGTTGGCGAACCCGATCTCGGCGGTCCACAGCCCCGTCCTCCGACGGCAGCGCGGAGACGCCGATGTCCCCCGGGGCATCGGCGCGTTCTGCGACGCCGCCAGGAAGTCCAGGATGATCTTCGTGGTCTCCGCCGGCTTCTCCTCCGGCGGTGTGCGCGACCGGCACGTCGGAGAGGTGGGTGAACGCCGGACACATCGCCGCTCGCGGTGATACGCAGTGAGAGCGGTGAGCGAGGAGAAAGCCGTGCTGTCTCCCACCGGGTTTCCGGGTACACACCCACATCAGGGCGGACCGGGTGAGCCACCGGATGAGATGAGGAGACGGGCCCATGGCGCAGGACACCGATGTCGTGGTGATCGGAATGGGGGTCGGTGGCGAGCATGCCGCCGAGCGGCTGGCCGAGGCCGGGCTCACCGTGGTGGGGGTGGAGGCCGAGCTGGTCGGCGGAGAGTGCCCGTACTGGGCCTGCATCCCCAGCAAGATGATGATCCGCGCCGCGAACCTGCTCGCCGAGGGCCGGCGGATCCCCGGGATGGCCGGGCAGTCGCAGGTCGATCCCGACTTCTCCCCCGTCGCCGCGCGAATCCGGCAGGAGGCGACCGACGACTGGAACGACCAGGTGGCCGTCGACCGCTTCGCCGGCAAGGGCGGGCACTTCATCCGGGGGCACGCCCGACTGGCCGGACCTGGCAGGGTCGAGGTGGACGGGCAGGTATTCACCGCCCGCCGCGGCGTGGTGCTGGCGACCGGCAGCCGCCCCCAGGCCCCTCCCGTGCCGGGTCTGGACCGGGTGCCGTACTGGACCAACCGTGCGGCCGTCTCGGTCAAGGAACCGCCGTCGTCCCTGCTCGTCCTCGGAGGCGGCGCGGTGGGCCTGGAGCTCGCCCAGGTGTTCGCGCGCTTCGGCACCCGCGTGGCCATCATCGAGGCGATGGACCGGCTGCTACCCGCCGAAGAACCCGAGACCGGTGCCCTGCTCCGCGAGATCCTGGCCACCGAGGGCATCACCGTGCGCACGGGGGCGAAGGCCACCGGCGCCCGCTATGCGCCCGGCGCCCTCAGTCTCATCCTGGACGGCGGCGAGGAGCTGACTGCCGAGCGGCTGCTGGTCGCCACCGGCCGCCGGCCGAATCTGACGGGGCTCGGCCTGGACAGCATCGGCCTGGACCCCGAGGCCCGCGCCCTCCAGGTCGACGGGCAGATGCGGGCCGCCGACGGGATCTGGGGCGTGGGCGATGTGACCGGGCGAGGGCTGTTCACCCATGTGGCGATGTACCAGGCGGAGATCGCGGTGCGGGACATCCTCGGCGAGCCCGGCCCCGATGCCGACTACCGGGCCCTGCCACGGGTCACCTTCACCGACCCGGAAATCGGCTCGGTCGGCCTGACCGAGGCCCAGGCCCGCCAGCAGGGCCTGCTGGTGCGCACGGGCACTGCCCAGGTGCCGTCCTCCGCGCGCGGCTGGATCCACAAGACAGGCAACGAGGGCTTGATCAAGCTGGTCGAGGACGCCGACCGCGGCGTGCTGGTCGGTGCCACCTCCGCCGGGCCGATGGGCGGTGAGGTCCTTTACGGACTCGCGGTGGCCGTCCAGTGCCAGGTTCCCATTGAGCAGCTGCGGCACATGATCTACGCCTACCCGACCTTCCACCGTGCCGTGGAGGATGCCCTGGCCGACCTGCGGCGAGGCAGGGAAGCCGATGCCGGCAATCACTCATGACCGCCCCCAGCCGGTGCTGTCCGACGTCAACGGGACCCTCAGCGACCTGTCGTCGCCATGCACGGTTCGAGGAGGTCGGCGCGCCACTGCAGACCGGAGACGCCGGCCGCGAGCCCGGTACCGATCCGCGGCAACGCAACGTTGACGATCGTCACGTCGGGCAACAGCAGGAAGTAGCCGACGCACGTCACGACGAGCACGGCGCGCGGTGAGCCGCCCCCACCCCTGGAACCGCGCGCCGCAACGTTCGCCGGTCAGCTGTGGAGTCGGGACCGTAGCAGCTCCTTGCCCATTTCCGCGCCCTTACGGCTGTCGGCCTGCGCCTTGCGGAAGAGATCCACGGCCTCCTTGTCCTGCGCGCGCTCGGCATCGTGAATGTATGTCTCGAGGCGGAGCGCATTGCTCAGGCACGTCTCCGTGTACCACATCAGGTCGTAGTCCCTGTCCTTGGTCCCGGTGATGCCTCCGGTTTCCTTTGCGCCAGCCATCGGCTTGCCTCCTCCGTGCGGGTGCCCGACGACGTTCCAGGGCAGCGCCGACCGGGCTGTATCCCGTTCACTCCGGCGCGCCTCCGCCATCGGACGAGGACATACTTCGTGTACCCGCCGAACCCAGGTCCATGTGCGGCAGATGCCGATCAGATCACCGTCAGCGCCGGGCCTCGCGACGCCACTCGATCATCAGAATCGTGGCATCGTCCCGCAGTTTGTTCTGCTGGTGATCGAGGATGGCGTGAATGAGCAGCCGCAGCGCCTCGGCCGGCGGCTCGCCGGCAGCGGTGGCCCGGATGATGAAGTGCGCCGGCATGCCCATCGGCGGCTGGGACGGAGTCTCCAAGGCCTGGTGGAGGACGCGTTGGCGGCGGATCAGGCTCGGGCTGTCCGGTAGGGGTCCGCCTGGTCATGGTCCAGTTCAATGCCGAGACCGGCCTGCCGGGGCCGGGTGCGCGGTGGGGCCGCCGGTCTGCCACCAGGGCATTCCTCGGCGCGGTGCGCATTCGGCGGCGTTTGGAACAGGCGCACGGAGGTAACTGTCCGCACATGGATCACTCGCGGGCGCCCGTCCTCGACGCGCTGATGGCCTATCACGAGGCTGGCCAGACTCCGTTCACACCGCCCGGGCACAAGCAGGGGCGGGGAGCCGACCCCCGGGTGCTCGAGGCGCTGGGGGAATCGGTGTTCCACTCCGATGTGCTGGCGACGAGTGGACTGGACGACCGGACATCGTCGCATCGCGTGCTCGAAGAGGCTCAGGAGCTGATGGCCGATGCCGTCGGAGCCGAGCACACCTTCTTCTCGACCTGCGGAAGCTCGCTGTCCGTCAAGTCGGCCATGCTCTCCGTGGCCGGCCCGCACGAAGAACTCCTGGTGGGCCGCGACGCCCACAAGTCGGTGGTCTCCGGGCTCATTCTCTCCGGCGTACGGCCCATCTGGGTGGAGCCCGAGTGGGATCCTGAACTGAAACTGGCTCATCCGCCCTCGGCGCAATCGGTACGCCAGGCCTTCGACGAGCACCCCGACGCCAAGGGCGCGCTGGTGACGAGCCCGACCCCGTACGGCACGTGCGCCGATCTGCGAGCGCTCGCGCAGGTCTGCCACGAGCGGCGCAAGCCGCTGATCGTGGACGAGGCATGGGGCGCTCACCTGCCTTTCCACCCCGACCTGCCGACCTGGGCTATGGATGCAGGCGCGGATGTGTGCGTCACTTCGGTCCACAAGATGGGGTCCGGGCTGGAACAGGGCTCGGTCTTTCACCTGCAGGGCGACCTGATCGATCCGGCGGTGCTGAAGTCCCGTGAGGACCTGCTCGGTACGACCAGCCCTTCGGTGCTGCTCTACGCCTCCTTGGACGGCTGGCGCCGCCAGATGGTCGAGTACGGCCGTGCCCTCTACGACAACGCCCTCGCGCTGGCCGCCGCGGTGCGTGAGGACATCGCCGAGACCGAGGGACTGCACCTGCACGGCCGCGAGGACTTCTGCGGACCGGGCAGGGCCGCCGACCTCGATCCGCTGCAGATCGTGATCGACATTTCCGCTCTGGGCATCACGGGGTACTGTGCCGCCGACTGGCTGCGCGAGCGTCACCGGATCAACCTCCATCTGGCCGATCACCGCCGCATCAGCGCCCAGCTGACCCACGCGGACGACGAGGAGACCCGTCCCATCCTGATGACGGCCCTGCGGGAGCTCGCCGAGCAGGCCGGGCAGCTACGGTCCGGCGGTGGGCCCGCGGTCGAGGTGCCCGGACCGGCCCAGCTGCGTCTGGAGCAGGTGATGCTGCCCAGGGACGCGTTCTTCGGCCGCACCGAGCAGGTGGGGTGGGACGACGCCGCGGGCCGGATCTCGGCCGAGATGCTGACCCCTTATCCGCCCGGCATCCCCTGCGTACTGCCCGGCGAACGGCTCAACGCAGAGGTCATGCGATATCTGCGCACAGGGGCGGACGCCGGCATGGTTGTACCGGACGCGGCCGATGTGGACGTGCACAGCATCCGCGTGGTCGCCGAGGAATGAGCAGGCCCTTCCTGGTTCAGCGACTGCAGGAAGCCCTCCGCCTCCAGGCGGAAGTCGTACTGCAGCGCGGACCTGCCGGCAGGTGGGGTCGCGCGGCATCGACGCGGGTAGGCTCGGTGACGTTGGAGGCCATGGTCCCCAACGCATGGTGCCCTCGCGTTGGCGCTCTCTCTTGGAACTGGAAGGCTGTCGGCACGGCTCTCATCTCTTTCGCATCGAGTCGTGTGACGACCCCTCAGCCATCGCGCACAACAGTGCAAAGACACATATCAGGGTGGACGTCCAACAGATCGCGAAGGCCCAGATGACACCCGCCGACGAGGTCCGGATGGCAGCAGCCAGCAACGTCAGCGAAACCAGGCCAAGGGCGACGACCAGCCTTCCTTGTACCAGCCCCGTCGCCTCCCTCAGGCGCCCCCATAGGCCCGGGGCCATGGTCCGCAGATCGCGGTCGAGTTCCGCGGACTCCTCCCGCAGCCTGGTCTCGATTTCGTTCAGGGAGCGACGCTCGGCCTCCGTCAGCCCGCGCCCGTCCACGTCCGACACCTCCCGCACGCGCTGGCACGCCACAGTCCTTCTCACCGGGCGCCTGCCCGGCTCTCGCCGGGGACGAACATCCGAATTCGCGCCCGACTCCCCGCCCCGGCTCCTCGCGAGGGTCACCGGAACCACCCGGCCCTTCCCGGCCTCTCACGCCGTGCGGTAGGGGTTCGCCCGGTCATGGCACAGTTCAAGTCCGAGACCGGGCATGCCGCAACCGACGGGTCTGATGGCGCCGCCGGCGGGGTCGAGCGCGCCATCGAAGAACATTTCTTCGATCCGCGTGTGGTCGTGAAACCATTCGAGGTGGCGCAGGTTGGGCACGGCCGCCGCTGCGTGGGCATGTGCATGCGGTGCGCAGTGTCCGGAGATCTGCAGCCCGTGCGCTTCGGCGAGCGCCGCGACGCGCATCCATACGGTGATGCCGCCGCAGCGGGTGACGTCCGCCTGCATGCAGTCCACGGCCCCCGCGCCGACCATGCGGGCGAAGTACGGGAGGTCGTACCCATATTCACCCGCGGCGATGTCCAGCGGCAGTGCGGCGCCTACCAGGCGGAGGCCGCGCAGGTCGTCGGAGGAGACGGGCTCCTCGAACCAGGTGACGCCGAGGTCGGCGAGGGCGGCGCCGACCCGGACCGCCTGCTTGCGCGTATAGCCGCCGTTGGCGTCCACGTAGAGTTCCGCAGCGTCGCCGACCGCCGCGCGGGCCTTGCGGGTACGCGCGAGATCGCGCTCCTGCGCCGTTCCCCACGACTCGCCGATCTTGATCTTGACGCGGGGAATGCCCTGCTCTTCGACCCAATGGCGCAGTTGGCTGTCGAGACGGTCGTCGTCGTACGTGGTGAAGCCGCCGCTGCCGTAGACGGGAACCTCGTCCCGGACAGCACCGAGCAGGCTGCCGAGTGGAAGGCCCAGCAGACGGGCCTTGAGGTCCCACAGAGCGATGTCGACCGCCGAGATCGCACCCGCGATCAGACCGGGGCGTCCCGCGTTGCGGACCGCGCGGCTCATCGCCTCGTTGGCGCGCGGTACGTCCAGGGCCGAACCGCCCTCGACGACGCCCGTGAGCTGATCGTCGATCACCGACGCGGTGGCGGCCGCTCCGTAGGTCCAGCCGATGCCGCTGGTGGTGCCGGAGGTTGCTTCGACCACCACCATGGTGGTCGAGTTCCATGCGAGAGTGCCGTCGCCTTCAGGACTTTCGGTGGGCACGGTGTATACGCGGACCGCCAGGGTGTCCACCCGTGCCTCGTGGGGTCCCTGCGCCACCGGCATTCCGCACTCCCTCCGTGACGTCGTCTCACGCCTGGCGACCCGCCGGGCTCCCGTCTGCCGCCGTGCCCATCCTCACCACTTGTCGCAGCGCGTGCTCGAACGGCCACAGGAGTGGATCGCCCATATCACTCCTTTCCGCGCAGCAGCCGCGCGGCCACCTTCAGATCGGAGACCAGGCCCGCGTACACCTCGGCCCGGGCGGCGTCGTCGGCGCGGAGTACGGCCGAGGGGTGGATGGTGGCGACCAATGCGCCGCCGGCAGGCTCGCCGCCGCCGTCGAGCGAAGGCATCGGCAGCACCGCCCCGCGTTCCTTGGTCACCCGGAAGGAGGAACCGAGCAGCGCTTTGCCGGCGGAGGCACCGAGAGCGATCACCACCTCGGGTTCGAGGAGCCGCAGCTCGGCGGCGAGCCAGGGTCTGCAGGCGGCCATCTCTCGCAGGTTGGGCGGCTTGTGAATGCGGCGCTTTCCACGTTCTTGCCGCTCGAACTTGAAGTGTTTGACAGCGTTGGTGACGTAGGTATCGGCCGGATCGATGCCCGCCTCGTCGATAGCCCGCATCAGCACTCCCCCGGCCGGGCCGACGAAGGGCAGCCCCTTGCGGTCCTCCTGGTCGCCGGGTTGTTCGCCTATGAGGACGACGCGGGCCGAGGCGTCGCCGGATCCGAAGACGGTCTGTGTGGCGTTCCGGTACAGGGGACACCCCTGGCAGCCCGCCGCCGCATGCCGCAACGTTTGAAGATCCGCGTCCTGGGGGACGTACGGCGTCGCATCGTAGGCCTCTGGCCCGCGGGTCTGTGTTCGTTGTGCCACGGTAGCCCCCGCATCGCTGCACGAGAGTAGGCCGAGGATCCGGCGAGGTCACTTCGGGCCGGTAGCTCTGCCGCTCGGCAGACGGCCATGTCCAGGGCGGGCTCTAGTCGCCGAGCGCCTTTTCCAGCTCGGACTTGGTCATCGACGAGCGGCCTTTGACGTTGCGCCGCTGTGCCTCGGCGTACAGCTGGTCCTTGGTGGGACCACCCGGGCCATGGCCGGAGCGCTGTCCGCCACGGCGCGACGACGACATGTCCTCGAGCGACTGGCGGCTGGCACGTTCGGACTCGCCCGAGCGGGCGCGCTCCTTGTTCACCGTGCGGGCAGCGATCTCCTTGGCGCGGCTCTCACTCTCCCCGCGCTCCATCGCGCTCTTCTTGATGTGCTCGTACTGGCGCTCCCGCTTGGAGCTGGAGCCTGCCGGCATGACACTCACCTCTTTCGGATGTATGCGCTTCGGATGTATGCGCTCTTCACGAAGTCCGGTGTGATCGTGACAGCCCTTCAGTCATCGCGCACAGTTACGCGCACGGCGGCCCCGATCTCACCGGACGCCTGCCCCGCACTCGCCGGTACGAACGTCCGTATGCGCCCGGATTCAGTTGCCGCTCGTGCTGCCTTTGCTGGTTTCCGGTCGGATACCCGGGTACCCGGGTTGACGAGGATTGCTCGCCTGGCTCGAAAGGAGGCGGCGTCATGCAGGTTGCTTTTCTCGTCGCGCCGGAAGGCGTGGAGCAGGTGGAACTGACGGATCCATGGGATGCCGTGCGCAAGGCCGGCGGTACGCCCGTCCTCGTCTCCACCGAGCCCGGCAGCGTGCAGGCCTTCGAGCATCTCGACAAGGCCAGGACATTCCCGGTGGACCAGACCGTCTCGGACGCCTCGGTGGCCGACTTCGACGCACTGGTGCTGCCCGGCGGCGTGGCCAATCCGGATTTCCTGCGCATGGACGGAAAAGCCGTTGCGTTCGTCAAGGGTTTTTTCGACGCGGGCAAGCCGGTTGCGGCCATCTGCCACGCGCCGTGGACCCTGGTCGAAGCTGATGCGGTACGCGGCCGCACGCTCACCTCATGGCCCAGTCTGCGAACCGACATCCGCAATGCCGGTGGGACCTGGGTCGACGAGGAGGTCAAGGTCTGCACCTCAGGACCGAACGTCCTGGTCACCAGCCGCAAGCCTGCCGACCTCAAGGCGTTCGACAACGCTCTCGTCTCGGAGTTCACGAAGGCCACCCGCTGACCAGCGGACACCCGCGCGCACACCTCGGATACGGCGGCTCATGACCATCGCGTTGCGCGGCGCCCCTGCCCACTGCCCGTCGCCTTGCGCATCATGCGGCGGATGAGTCCCTCGCGCGGTCCTTCTGCGGCCTGACGCACCTCTTCTTTCACACGCCCGGCATTCCGGCTGAGTGTCCGCCTGGCACGGCGGAGCTTCGCACCCTCGCTGCCGCTTTCGCTGCGTGTAGTCATGGCGTCCTCGCATCCGGTCAGTCCGGTGGTTCCTGCGGTGTCTCGTCCGTCTCGCGGTAATCTTCCGCCGCCTCTTTCCGGTCGAGGCAGGGGATTTCCACGTCGCCAGGCAGTTCCTCGGTCGGCGGCGGATCACGCGGGACAGGACCGGCTGATTCCGGTTCCTTCGGCGTCTTGTCACCCATGGCGACACCTTCCTTTCCTTCGTCTCGTTGTACGTCACTGCGTAGCAGCGGGGCAACCAGCCCTTGAGTTGCGGTTCCGAACGCAGCGACGGGGTAGCAGACCCCTACTGGACTCGGGGCGCTCAGGAACCACTAATCGGAGGACACGATGCTCGTCCTCGGAATTGTTTTGCTCGTCGTAGGATTCGTGCTCAAGATCGCCATCCTCTGGACGATCGGAATCATCCTGGTTGCCATTGGGGCCATCCTGTGGCTCCTCGGTTCCCTCGGACACGCGGTCTTCGGGCGGCGGCACTACTGGTGACGGGCCGACGGTGACCTGCTGACGGCCGTCACGCCGACCTCGCGGCGGCGAGCACGTCCTCGGCCAGCGGCTTGTCGAGGGCCGCGTGCACCAGGCCGTCCGCGAGGCGGGGCATCTCGCGCTGGTCCACGAGGCCGGCCAGCCGCTCGGACGAGGTCGGCAGCCCGAGCCGCTTGGCGCCGTCCAGCGCCTTGCGGTCGATGTACGGTGCGAACTCGGGCCATACGCCCTGCACATCCCGCAGGAAGATGTCGGCACCCGTGGGGCCGATCCCGGGCACGTCCAGAAGGGCCTTCTTGGGGTCGGGTTCCTCACGCAGCCGCCGCAGATCGCCGTTGTAGCGTTCGAGCAGCAGCTCGGCCCCCTTGCCCAGCAGGGTGGCGGTCCGCTCGTCGTAGCGGCGGTAACCGCCCCTGCCGAGTGCGTCCACGCGTTCCTGCCAGGACGCGTTCGCCATCGAGCGCGCGTCACGCATTCCGGCGTCGAACAGCGCTCGCGCAGCCGCCACCGCGATATCGGCCCTGATACGGGCGCTGAGCAGTATCGCGAGCACGAGCGTCTGGTACAGGGGGCCAGGGCTATTGCGCAGCCTGATGCCCGCCTGCGCCGCGTACGTGCCCTCCTGACGGTCGAGCAGCGCCCGGACAACCGCCTTCTCCGTCTGCCTCGTCTTCTGCATGGTCTTCGTCGTCATCGCGCAGTCACCGATTCAACGGTTTCAACAGTTCGCGGTTCTGCCTTGCACACGGTCACCTGCCCGCCCTGGTCCGATCGATGCGACGGTTTGTCCCCTGCGGTCTCGGGCAGGCACGCACCATGGCTGGTAGCAGCGGCAGCGGTAAGACCAGGAAATCCGCATCCGGTCGCCCGCTGGAGAAGTACCGCGGCAAACGCACGGCAGGATGCACGCCCGAGCCGATGGGCGGCACTTCGCCCAAGGGCGGCAGGCGGCGCTTCGTGGTCCAGAAGCATTCCGCGACCGCGCTGCACTACGACTTCCGGCTGGAGGCGGGCGGCGTCCTGAAGTCCTGGGCCGTCCCCAAGGGCCCGTCCACCAACCCCAAGGACAAGCGCCTGGCGATGCGCACCGAGGACCACCCGGTCGACTACCTGGGCTTCGAGGGCGTCATACCACCCGGCGAGTACGGCGCAGGCAAGGTCATCGTCTGGGACACCGGCACCTACCGGAACCTTGCCGAGCACGACGGCAGGAAAGTGCCCGTCACCAAGGGCGTGGACGAAGGCCACATCAAGGTGTGGCTGGAGGGCGAGAAGCTGCGCGGTGGCTACGCGCTGACCCGGACCGGCCGCGACGGCGAACGCGAGCGCTGGATCATGATCAAGCTCTCCGACGAAGGGGCGGACGCCCGCCGCAATCCTGTGAGCACCGAGCCCGCCTCGGTACGCAGCGGCCGCACCCTCGACGAACTGCCCGAGGACGGCAAGCGCACCCAGAGGTCCTGACCACCCCCGGTTCGGTAGCGGCGAGGCGGGTCCCCCGAGTCTCACGCAAGGCGCGCAAGGGCACGCAAGGGACCCGCCGGTCGCCCGGTGCCGGGCCAGGCGGGTGAGCAGCCGGACTGGTCCGCCGCCTCCACCTCGATGCCGGCCCCGGTCAACCGACGGCACGTGACGACCTGGCCGAGGTGGTGGCCGCGTACGACACCCCCCACGATCCCGACCGGCGCGCCGCCTACGACGCCGCACCGAACCGCCGCGGCGCTCCGCCACCGACCGGGCGCCGGATACCCGTCCGCCTCACACATGCCGAGTCCATCTCCAACCGGCAAGGGCCGATCACCGTGCCGGACCTGACCGACGCCCCGCTGCGGGCCGGACCCGTCCGCATCCAACCGTCCATACCGAGCGACTCGTTCGCCTCCGCCGGCCCGCTCGACCGGTTCGTTCAGTGGCTCTGGGAGGTGGAACATGGCAGTGATCGTTGATGGATTCCGGACCGTGCCACGGTGGTGTGGCGACCGGGTCGCCCTCATGCGCGATGCACTCGACGAGTGTCTGGCTCGCAAATTGCCTGGCTCGCACCGTTGCGTCCGGCGAGCCGCGGAAATCCCAGTGCCCACACGACGAGCATGCCTCCGGCCTCGATGCGGTAGCCGTAGGCGGGGCGAAAGCGAGTTCGCCGAGACAATCCGGTTTGGCAGCGGCGACGCGGGTTACCCGAGAGTGACGAGTCTGCACGCAAAGGCACGCAAGGGAGGGGTCGATGGCCGCCGCACACTCCAAAGACCCGGGGGGCGTAGTCCCTGAGTTCTCGCCTGAGCGGCTGCAGGCTGCCGAGGCGGCGATGCGTCGGCGTGTCGACGGCGAGGTGCGGTTCGACGCCGGCAGCCGTGGCGCCTACTCCACGGATGGCTCCAACTACCGCCAGGTACCCATCGGGGTCGTGGTGCCCCGCAGCGTGGGGGCGGGGGCGGAGGCGATCGCGGTGTGCGCCGAGTACGGCCTGCCCGTGCTCTCCCGGGGCGGGGGAACCTCGCTCGGCGGCCAGTGCACCAACCACGCCGTGGTCATCGACTGGACCAAGTACTGCAACCGCCTGCTGTCGGTGGATCCGGGCAACCGCACGTGCGTCGCCGAGCCGGGGATCGTGCTCGACGAGCTGAACCGGCAGCTGTCCTCGTACGGTCTGAAATTCGGGCCGAAGCCTTCCACGCACGGCCAGTGCACCCTCGGCGGGATGATCGGCAACAACTCGTGCGGCGCAACCGCGCAGGCATACGGCAAGACGGCTGACAATGTGCGGCGGCTCGAGGTCCTCACCTACGACGGGCTGCGCTGCTGGACCGGGCCGACCTCACGGGAGGAGTACGAGAAGATCCTCGCCACGGGCGGCCGACGGGGCGAGCTCTACCGCGGCATGCGGGAGATCGCCGACCAATACATGGCCGACATCCGCACGGGGTTTCCGCACATCCCACGGCGGGTGTCCGGGTACAACCTGGACTCCCTGCTGCCGGAGAACGGCTTCAACGTCGCCAGAGCACTCACCGGCAGCGAGGGCACGCTCGTCGCCGTGCTGCACGCCGAGCTCGAGCTGGTCCCCGTGCCGGCAGCCGAGGCGACCCTCGTGCTCGGCTATCCCGACATCTTCACCGCGGCCGACGATGTTCCCCGCCTGCTGGAGCACTGCGAACCCACAATGCTCGAGGCGATCGACGGGCGCATGGCGCAGCTGATGCGCGAGCAGCACGCCTACCTCGACTCACTCGACCGCTTCCCGGACGGCGACAGCTGGCTGCTGCTGCAGTTCACCGGCGACTCCGAGCAGGAGGCCGACGACGCAGCCCGACGCCTGCTCCGCGCAATCGACCGCAGCGAACACAACGCCTGTGTCGTCCTCTCCGACGACCCGGCCCGCGAGGAGGAGATGCTCAAGGCACGCGAGGCCGGACTCGGCGTCACCGCGCGCCCGCCGGACGACCGGGAGACCTGGGAGGGGTGGGAGGACTCCGCGGTCGCTCCGGACCGGCTCGGCGGCTATCTACGCGATCTGGAATCGCTCTTCACCGAGTTCGGCTACCAGCTTTCCTCGCTGTACGGGCACTTCGGCCAGGGCTGCGTCCACACCCGCATCCCCTTCGACCTGCGCTCCGCCAATGGCGTCGCGGAATTCCGCCGCTTCGTGGAGCGCGCAGCCGACCTGGTGGCCTCCTACGGCGGATCGCTGTCAGGTGAGCACGGCGACGGGCAGGCCCGCGGCGAACTGCTCGTGCGCATGTTCGGCGAGCCGCTGGTGCGCGCGTTCGGTGAGCTGAAGGCGCTCTTCGACCCGGACCACCGGATGAATCCCGGCAAGGTCGTCCGGCCGAATCCGGTCGATGCCGACCTGCGGCTCGGCGCACGGTGGCGTCCGGACGGCCCTACGACGACGTACTTCCGCTACCCGCACGACGAGGGCAGCTTCGACCGGGCTGTGCTGCGATGCGTCGGGATCGGCCAGTGCCGCAGCCACTCCGGGGGCGTGATGTGCCCCTCGTACCGGGGAACGCTCGAAGAGGAGCACTCCACCCGCGGCCGGGCGCGCCTGCTCTTCGAGATGCTCGGCGGCCACGCCGACTCGCCGGTCAGTGACGGGTGGCGCTCGGTCGAAGTCCGAGACGCGCTCGATCTCTGCCTGGCCTGCAAGGGCTGCAAGTCCGACTGTCCGGTCGGCGTCGACATGGCCACCTACAAGGCCGAGTTCCTCGCCCACCACTACGCCGGGCGGCTGCGGCCCGCACCCCACTACGCGCTCGGCTGGCTGCCGCTGTGGGCGCTGCTGTCGAGGGCGGGACCGCGGGCCGCCAACGCGGTCCTGCACGCCCCCTTGCTGGCCGCCCTCGGCAAACGGCTGGCGGGCGTGGACGCCGAACGCCAGGCGCCGCTCTTCGCCGAGCAGCCCTTCCTCCAGTGGTGGCGCGAGCGCGGCATGCCACAGCCGTGGCCGTCGGATCCGCGCACCGTCGTCCTGTGGCCCGACACGTTCAGCAACTACTTCCACCCCCACATCGCTCAGGCCGCCGTGCGCGTCCTGGAGGACGCCGGCTTCCGCATCGCCGTACCGGCCGAGCCGGTGTGCTGCGGCCTGACCTGGATCTCCACCGGGCAGCTCGGCGTCGCGCGACGCGTGCTGCGCCGGACGCTTCGTGTTCTGCGGCCCTGGCTCGAGGCCGGAACCGCAATCGTCGGTCTGGAGCCCTCCTGCACCGCCGTCTTCCGGTCGGACGCGCCCGAGATGATGCCTGAGGACGAGGACGTACGGCGTCTCGCCCAGCAGACCATGACGCTGGCCGAAGCGCTGTTGAACCGTGCGCCCGACGACTGGCAGCCCCCGGGCCTCGCCCGCACGGCCACCGTCCAACCCCACTGCCACCAGCACGCGGTCCTGGGGTTCGACGCGGACACCGAGCTCATGCGCCGGGCCGGCATCATCGCCGATGTGCTGGACGCGGGGTGCTGCGGGCTCGCGGGGAACTTCGGGTTCGAGCGCGGCCACCACGAACTGTCGATGAGGATCGGGGAGCTGGGGCTGCTCCCCGCGGTCCGCGCAACGGCTCCGTCCGCCCTGGTGATCGCCGACGGCTTCAGCTGCCGCACCCAGATCGAGCAAGCAGCCACCGGTCGGCGAGCCATGCACCTGGCGGAGGCCCTCGCCATGGGACTCGACGGCCCGGCACCCGCCGACCATCCCGAAAAGCTGGGTGCACTGCGTCAGCAGTCCCGGCCCGCAGACGCACGCCTGGCGGCCGCAGCAGCTGCCGCAGCGGTCGCCGCGACGGGCACCGTCACGGCGAGCGCCGTTCACCGTCTCGCCGGCCGCCGCCGGAACCACTCGTAGGGCACGTCCCAGCCCGCCGGCGCCGCCGGCTCACGACCAGCAGATCCGCGGCCGCCACCGCGGCCAGCGCCGCGGACACCCCAGCGAGGACGTCGAGCACCGTCACGCCCGGGCTGCCGCCGGGCGCGGAGCGCGTCGCCCAGATCGCGAAGGCGATGGCGCCGGCCACAAAGATCGGCACGTAGACGGCGGACAGCACCATGCGCAACCCGAGCGCGCTGCGGGCCGCAACCGGCTCGGTACCCGTGCGGCGACGACGGCCGTCGCTCGTACCCCCCGTCATCGTCGCTCGAGGCCCGCGACGACCCCTGGCCGTCCCCGCACCACCCGGCCGGCAACGACGCCCGCGACCGTTCCGAGCCCGGCGAGGGCGAGCGTGCCGTGGTGGCGGGACGCCCATGCCTGAACCGCGTGTGCCTTGGCGGTCTCGTCGAACCGGCCGTGAGCACCGAAGTCCTGGCCACATGCGTCATCCAGCGGTTGCCACAGGTTGTCCCGGCTGTCCGGGGGCTTCGGCTCGTCGGTCTGCTGGGAGGCGTACCCGGTGCGGGCCAGGTAGCGGTCGAGCAGTCCTGGAGCCACAGCGTTGGCGATCAGCGTGGCCGTCGTACTGCCACCGACCCAGTACTCCCGACGACGCGGATGGTCCGCCGCGTGCACGATGGCGCGCGCGGCCACCTCCGGCTGGAAGATCGGCGGGACGGGCTGCGGTTGCATCCGCATCCGGCTCAGCGACCAGTCGAACTGCGGTGTGTTGACGGCGGGCAGTTGGACCATCGTGGCGCGCACCTTGCTGCGGTTGTGAAGGAGTTCGCAGCGCAGCGCTTCGTTCCAGCCCTGGATGGCGTGTTTGGCACCGCAGTACGCCGATTGGAGCGGGATGCCGCGGTAGGCGAGAGCCGACCCGACCTGCACGATGGCGCCCTTGTCGCGGGGCAGCATCCGCCGCAGTGCGGCCTGCGTGCCGTACACATAGCCGAGGTAGCAGACTTCTGTGACGCGGCGGAACTCCTCGGGCTCGATCTCGGTGAATTCCGAGAACACCGTGGTGAAGGCGTCATTGACCCATATCTCGATCGGGCCCAGCTCGCGATCGACCTGCGATGCCGCCTCCTCCACCGCCCGGTGGTCGGCGACATCCACCTCCAGCGGAAGTGCCACGCCACCCGCCGCGCGCACCTCGTCGGCGGCCGCATCGAGACCGGTGCGGCCACGCGCCACCAACGCAACGCGGTCTCCCCGAGCCGCGAAGGCACGGGCGGCGGCCCGGCCGACTCCCCCGCTCGCGCCGGTGACCACGACGACTCGCGAGCTGTGCGACGTAAGGAACATCCGAGATCCCTTCGCATGCGGGGAAGGTGCTGCAGCAGACGACCTGAGGCGCAGCCGACCAGTGCTCAGCGGCCGGACCTCGCCGGATGGCGGTGGCGATGCCGGCTGCCGCGGCGCAGGTGGCCGTGGCCTGCCTCCGCGCGCCTGCGCGCCCCAGGGAGGAACTCCTGGACCTTCGCCTTGAAGCCCTGCCTGACCATGGCCTCGCGTTCCACATCGCCCTTCAGGATGGATTTCGCGGTCGCTTCCATCTGTTCCCAGGTGGCGTGCGGAGGGATGGGCGGCACGGAGGGATCGGTGAGGAACTCCAGCACCGCCGGGCCGTCCGCGTCCAGCGCGTGCTGCCAGGCGTCCAGGACGCCGTCCGGCTTCTCGACACGAATGCCGGTCAGGCCGAGCGAGGTGGCGAACGTCGCGTAGGAGACGTCCGGTATGGACTGGGACGGCAGGAACTGCGGCGACCCGCTCATCGCCCGCATCTCCCAGGTGACCTGGTTGAGGTCCTGGTTGTTCCACACCGCCACCACCAGACGCGGATCACTCCATGCATCGCGGTACTTCCACGCCGTGATCAGCTCCGCAAGCCCGTTCATCTGCATCGCACCGTCGCCGACGAGCGCGATCACCGGCCGGTCCGGGTGGGCGAACTTCGCGCCGATCGCATACGGCACGCCGCAGCCCATGGTGGCCAGCGTTCCCGACAGCGACACCCGCATCGACCCGCGCATGTGCAGGTGGCGTGCGTACCAGTTGGCCACCGAGCCGGAGTCGGAGGTGATGATCGCGTCGTCCGGCAGCAGGGGGTCGAGCGCCCACGCCACGAACTCCGGGTTGATCGGGTCGGCGGACTGCTCGGCGCGCCGTGCCATCACGCCACGCCACCGCTCGTTGTTCGCGATGACTCGCTTCTGCCACTTGCGGTCCTTCTTGCGGCGCAGCATCGGCAGCAGCCGCGAGAGGGTCGTGCGGGCGTCGCCGACGAGGTTGACCTCGTACGGGTACCGCATGCCGACCATGTGCGGGTCGATGTCGATCTGCACTCCCCTGGCCTGGCCGAACTCGGGCATGAACTGGGTATACGGGAAGCTCGAACCGATGGTCAGAAGGGTGTCGCAGTCCCGCATCAGCTCGTACGAAGGGCGGGTGCCCAGCAGTCCGATGGCCCCGGTGACGTAGGGCAGTTCGTCGCTGAGCACGTCCTTGCCGAGCAGCGCCTTCGCCACCCCGGCGGCGAGCACGTCGGCGACGCGTTCGACCTCGGCGCGGGCGCCGGCCGCCCCCTGGCCGATGAGTATCGCGACCTTCTCGCCGGCGTTGAGGACCTCGGCGGCCCTCTTCAGCGCGGCGTCGTCCGGCTGCAGAGCGAAGTGCTCGCAGCCGAGACTGGAGGGCACCATCTTGAAAGCATGGGTGGGTGGTGAATAGTCGAGCTCCTGGACGTCGGCCGGGACGATCACTGCCGTCGGGCACCGGCGGGCGTACGCGGTGCGGAAGGCACGGTCCAGGACGTTGGGCAACTGCTCGGGAACGTTGACCGTTTCAACGAACTCCGATGCCACGTCCTTGAACAGCGTATGGAGATCGACTTCCTGCTGGTACGAGCCGCCCATGGCGCTGCGATTCGTCTGTCCGACGACCGCCACGACCGGCACGTGGTCGAGCTTGGCGTCGTACAGCCCGTTGAGAAGGTGGATGGCGCCGGGACCTGACGTGGCCGTGCACACGCCCACGCGCCCGCTGAACTTCGCGTAGCCGACGGCTTCGAACGCCGACATCTCCTCGTGCCGGGACTGGATGAAGCGCGGATCGTTGTCGGCGCGCTCCCAGGCCGCAAGAAGCCCGTTGATGCCGTCGCCGGGATATCCGAATACGCAGTCCACGCCCCACTCTCGCAGCCGGGCGAGGATCTGGTCGGACACCTTGGTGCTCATAGCCTGCCTCCTCAGGGTGCCGGACGCTGCCTGTTGCAAGCAGCCGCGAGCACGACCGCGGTGCACCTACCGGGTAACCCGACCGCGCGGATGGAAACATGCGCACGGCGGACAGAATGAAGCAAACGGTCGCGGGTACCCGAACGTCCGGGGGAGTCTGTCGTCCCTTCGCACCGCAGGTGGGGGGCGGCCCGCGCACCTTTGCCCGGCATGCACTCGATGCCGACTAGGCGTCCGAACGACTCGACCATGCGGGCGGCAGCACTGTTACTGATGCTGAATCAGATGATCCGCCACAAGGAACCACGGCCTGAGTTGCGCTGCCGAGCCGCCCGGCGTCAGTCAGTTCTTCGGTTCCACCCCGATGGGACCGGCGACCTGGGTGGCCGTGCTCGCCGCCGCGGCACCGCGGATTGCCGCGGCCGCGATCGCACCCCGGACGATGTCCGGTGTGGATGCCTGATCGGGGTCCGGGTTTTCGGTCGCGGCGATCGGGCACCCGCCACATATGGTGCGAATCGGATACACAATGATGACGGAGCAGGCTGGGCCCTGCGAACTCGTCGAGCACGTCGCCCAGGCCGAAGAGGCAGGGTTCGACTTCTCGGTGATCTCCGACCACTACTTTCCGTGGCTCGACTCGCAAGGCCACTCCCCCTACGCCTGGAGCGTGCTCGGCGCGGCCGCGCAGGCCACCTCGCGCATTCCGCTCATGACCTATGTGACCTGCCCGCTCCTGCGCTACCACCCGGCGGTCGTGGCCCAGAAGGCGGCGACGGTGCAGCTGCTGTCGCGGGGACGGTTCCGGCTGGGTCTGGGGGCCGGGGAGAACCTCAACGAGCACGTCGTCGGTGGTGGCTGGCCACCCGTCGACGTACGTCACGAGATGCTCGCCGAGGCGGTGCAGATCATCCGGGAGCTGTTCGGTGGCGGATACGTGAATCACCACGGCACGCACTACGACGTCGACTCCGCCAAGCTGTGGGATCTGCCGGACGAGCCGCCGCCCATCGGCATCGCCGTCTCCGGGATGCAGTCGTGCGAGCTGGCCGGTCGCCTTGCCGATCTGGTCATCGCCGTCGAGCCCAAGCCCGAGCTGCTGCGCGCCTTCGACGAGCGCGGCGGTACGGGCAAACCGCGCGTGGGTCAGCTTCCGGTCTGCTACGACCCCGAGCGGGACACCGCCGTCAAGCGTGCACACGATCAGTTCCGCTGGTTCGGAGGCGGCTGGAAGGTCAACGCCGAGTTGCCCGGAACTGCGGCCTTCGCCTCCGCGACCCGGTTCGTCTGTCCCGAAGACGTCGCCGAAGCAATCCCCTGCGGTGACGACGTCGGCCGGTTCACCGACGCGGTACAACGCTTCACGGAGGCCGGGTTCACCGAGGTCGCCCTCGTCCAGATCGGCGGCGAGCATCAACGCGGCTATCTGGAGTGGGCGCGCGAGACCCTGCTGCCGGCCCTGCGGGAGCTGTGACGGTCTCCGAGGAGCGAGCCTGTGCCATCGGCCGTGTCAGCCGGGCCGAGCCTGCTCCGCTTGCCACCTCTCCTGGCGCGGGTAACGCTGGAGGTCAGAAGGTCTGACGCGCTACGTCCCGTTCAGGCATCGGCATCATCCCGGCCCCAGGAGGGATCGTGTCCAGGTTGCTCGACGACACCGAGATCCAGGAGCGGATGTCAGACGCCGACCTCCGAGAATGGCGACGCGAGGGCGCCACACTGCACCGGACGGTCGAGGCCTACGACTTCCCCACAGCCGTCCGCATCGTCGACAAGGTCGTGCCGGAGACCCAGAAGCTGAACCACAGGCCCGACATCGACATCCACGAGAAGGTGGTGCACTTCGCAGTGCGCTCGGAGGGAGGCCTCACCGACGTCGACGTCGAGCTCGCCCACCGCATAGAAACCGCAGCCGGATCCCTCGTCCGCGGACATGAATGACGGCGCGTTCAGACCGTGCCCGAGGGTCCGCCCGGCCAGTGCGGCCCGCCGGGTATCCGGCCGCCGATCGTCGGGGAACCACCGGCACGACGACACGCCGGACACCTGTGACTCCCTGCGTCGAATGGCTCACCTGCCCGACGGTCCCGAGCGCGACGCCTTGCGGGCGGAGATCGTGGCCGCCTGGACCCCGCTCTCCGAACGGCTGGCCGGACGTTTCCGCAACCGCGGCGAGGCCATCGAGGACTTGAAACAGGTGGCCGCACTCGGCCTCGTCAAGGCGGTCGACCGTTACGATCCGGATCGCGGTACACCTTTCATCGGCTTCGCCGTGCCCACGATCCTCGGCGAGATCAAACGGCATTTCCGCGACAACCTGTGGGATCTGCACGTACCCCGGCACATGCAGGAACTGCGCAACCGGGTGTACGCAGCCCGCCGCGATCTGCTGACCGGCATGGATGAACGCGGCCCGACGGTGCGCGACATCGCCGCCCATGCTGAACTCACAGAAGACGAAGTTCGGTTGGGTATGGAAGCCATCAACAGCTACTCCGCCCAGTCACTGGACGAGCCCCTTCGCCACTTCGATGCCTATTCTCTCCTCGACAGCCTCGGAACCGCCGACCCGGCTCTGGACACCGTGACCGACCGGGAAGCGGTCAAGCCGTGCCTGCACCGGTTGCCGCCGCGGCAGCAGAAGATTCTCTACCTCAGATTCTTCCGGGATATGACACAGGTCCAGATCGCCCAGGAGCTCGGCATCTCCCAGATGCACGTTTCCCGCATCATCAGCCGCACCTGCGCACAACTGCGTCAGGAGGCACTCAAGTAACTGTCGTCATCAGAGGGCGTCGAGGCGCTGTTCGGCCGCGGTGAGGGAGCGCCGGCAGCGACTGAGCCCCTTCCATGGGTCTCCGTCCTTCTCGAGGCGCTCGGGGAGAGTACGCAGCGTCCACTGCCGCGGGCCGAGGCCGGGGTCGTCGAGTTCGTTCCACTCCAGCGGGGTGGCGACGGGGGCGTGCGGTCGGGCGCGGACAGCGTAGGGGGCAACCGAGGTCTGGGCGTAGGCGTTGCGCTGGGTGTCCAGGTAGAGGCGGCCGCGGCGCTTGTTCTTGCGTGGTTCGGTGGTCAGCCGGTCGCTGTGGCGTGCGGCGAGCACGTCGGCGACGCGCCGGGCGAAGTGCCGTGCGGTGTCGAAGTCCGTGCGCCGGTCGAGCAGGACCAGCAGGTGCAGGCCGCGCGATCCGGTCGTCATCACCGCCGGGCGAAGCCCGAGTTCGGTGAGCAGGTCGCCCAACTGGCGGGCGCTCCACCGTACGGTCTCGAAACCGTCGCCGTCGTGCTCGGAAGGGTCGAGGTCGAACACGAGCCGGTCCGGGCAGTCGAGGCAGTCCGCGCGGCTCAGCCACGGGTGCGGGGTGATGCACGCCTGGTTGGCGAGATAGACGAGTGTGGCGGCGTCGTCGCAGACCGCCATGGTGACGCTGCCGCCCTCCTTGGGCACCTGAACGGTACGGATCCACTCGGGGAAGTAGTCAGGAACATCCTTGTGAAAGAAGGACTTTCCCTGGAACCCGTCGGGGTAGCGCTCCATCACCAGCGGCCGGTCCTTGAGATGGGGGAGCATGGGACGCGCGACAGTGCGGTAGTAGTCGGCCAGTTCGGCCTTGGTGATCCCGTCGTCAGGGAACAGCTCCTTGTCCGGGTTGGACAGCGGCACGCTGCGGGTCCCGACCCCTATCGTCTCCTTTGTCTTCGCAGTCATCAGCTCTCCCTCGCCTTCTCCCCTGGCCGCTCCCGCACCACCTGCTCGGGTGGTTTGTCGGTCCGCAGGCCCATGAAGCGCGGGTGGCGCAGCTTCCCGTCGTCGGTCCACTCGGTGAAGCCGATCTCGGCGACGAGCTCCGGCCGAACCCAGTGAACCCCGCGCTCACGGACCGCACCCCCGGAAAACGGCGTGCTGCCGGTCTCCAGATCGTCCAGGCGTTCGCGCATCGTCTTCAGCGTCCTGCGGTCGTAGCCGGTACCGACCTTGCCCGCATAGATCAGCCGTGGGCCCTCGTAGTAACCGACCAGCAGCGCGCCGAAACCGGTGCGGCTGCCGGCCGGTTCGGTGAATCCGCCGATCACGAGCTCCTGCCGCCGGCCGCACTTGAACTTCAGCCACTGCCTTGAACGCCGCTGCTCGTAGCGGCTGTCCGCGCGCTTGGCGATGACCCCCTCCCAGCCCCGCTCGCACGCCTGGCGCAGATACGCCTCACCGGTCGTGTTGCGGTGAGAGGTGAAGCGCAGCGGCGAGGAGAAGTCCAGGGCCCGGCGCAACAACGCCTTGCGGGTGCGCAGCGGCAGGCCGGTCAGATCGTGGCCCGCCAGGTAGAGCACATCGAAGACGTAGTAGGTCACCGCCACACCGCTGGCCCGCGCCTGACGCGCGTCGTGAATGCCCATGCGCTGCTGCAGTCGCGCGAAGCTGGTCCGGGAGCCCTCGAAGGCCACGATCTCGCCGTCCACCACGAAGTCGTCGCATTCCTGCTGGTCAAGAGCGTCAGCGATCTCGGGATAGGTCTCGGAGAGCGACTGGCCGCTGCGGGAGAGCAGCCCGGCCCGGGCACCGTTACGAATGGCCAGACAGCGCTCTCCGTCGAACTTACGCTCGAATACCCATGCGGGATCGGAGAAGTAGCGTTCCGTCAACGTGGCCAGCATCGGCCTGGGATGCTCCGGCTGAGCCGTCCGCCGCAATGCCTTGCGCTCTTCCGCCGGCAAACCGTCGAACAGGCCCGTCACAGACGTCGGGACAGGCATCCAACCACCCCTTCCCCGTTTCCCTTGGTTCCGCTGGAAGGACAGCCGGTCGTCGCCTCGCCTTGTGCCTTCCCCGAAGGTCCGGCCGCATGCAGGGGTAGCGTGGTGGTGTGGGTCCGCGGTCGGTGAACCAGACGCTCGCTTATCCGCCTCACGTGCTGCGGGACTACGCAGTAGTGGCGGACGGCGAGCGCGGGGCCCTCATCGGGCCGCGCGGCGACATCGCATGGATGTGCGCACCCCGCTGGGACTCCGAGGCACTGTTCTGCGCCTTGATCGGCGGGCGCGGCTGTTACGCGGTCACGCCGGTGGGCACCTTCGTGTGGGGTGGCTCCTACCAGGACGGCACGCTCATCTGGCGCAACCGCTGGGTGACGCAGGACGGCGTCGTCGAGTGCGAGGATGCGCTGGCCCTGCCGGCGGACCCGCACCGCGCCGTCGTACTGCGCCGCATCCTCCCGCGCGACGCTGCCGCCCGCATGCGTATCGTGCTCGGCCCGTATGCGTGCTTCGGTCGGCAGCAGGCTCGCTTCGCACGCCAGGGAGAACAGTGGACGGGCGAGGCCGGTCCACTGCATCTGCGCTGGTCCGGCGCTTGCGCAGCCGGCGAATCCGACGTCGACGGATCACTCGCCCATGAGTTGACCGTGCCCGCGGGCGGATCACACGACCTGGTCCTGGAGATCTCCGACCGGCCGCTGCGTGGTACGCCGGTCGACGCCTCCCGCGCCTGGGCCGCCACCCGCGCCGCCTGGGAACGCGCCGTGCCGTCGCTCGAATCCACCATCGCCCCACGCGACGCGCGGCAGGCCTACGCCGTACTGCGCGGGATGACCGGGGCGAGCGGCGGCATGGTCGCCGCGGCCACCACGAGCCTGCCCGAGCGCGCCGCGGAGGGCCGCAACTACGACTACCGGTACGTGTGGATCCGCGACCAGTGCTACGCCGGACAGGCCGCCGCGGCCACGGGTGCATACCCGCTCCTCGACGAGGCCGTGCGCTTCGCCTCCGCCCGGCTGCACGAGGACGGCCCGGCCCTCTCCCCCGCCTATGCCGTGGACGGCGGTGCAGTGCCCGAACAGCGCCCACTGGACCTGCCGGGATATCCGGGCGGCTTCGACGTGATCGGCAACCGCGCCGCCAAACAGTTCCAGCTCGACCCGTTCGGCGAGGCGCTGCTGCTGTTCTCGGCGGCTGCCCGTCTCGGCAGGCTCGACGTGGACGGATGGCGCGCAGCCGAGATCGCCGCGGCCGCGATCGGCGAGCGCTGGAGGGCACCGGACGCCGGGATCTGGGAACTCGACGACCGGGCCTGGACCCATAGCCGATTGATCTGTGCCGCCGGACTGCGCGCGATCGCGCTCTACGCTCCGCCACCCGGCCGGGCCGGTCAGTGGGCCGGGCTCGCGGACGCCATCATCGCCGACACCGCCGCGCACGCCACCCACCCGTCGGGCCGCTGGCAACGCTCCCCCGACGACCCCCGGCTCGACGCGGCCCTGCTCTTCGCGCCCGTCCGAGGCGCCGTGCCGCCGGACGACCCCAGGAGCGCGCTGACCCTCCGCGCCTACCTGTCGGAACTCACCCAGGAGCACTACGCGTATCGCTTCCGGCACGACGAACGTCCCCTGAACGAAGCGGAAGGCGCCTTCCTGCTCTGCGGATTCCTCACCGCGCTTGCCGAACACCAGCAAGGCCACGAGCTGGAGGCCGTCCGCTGGTTCGAACGCAACCGCGCCGCGTGCGGCCCCCCCGGGCTGTTCGCCGAGGAATTCGACGTTCCGCAGCGCCAGTTGCGCGGCAACCTTCCCCAGGCGTTCGTCCACGCCCTGATGCTCGAGTGCGCCGCCCGCCTCGCGGATCAGACGGCACCCGCACGCTGACGTATGCGCGGAATCGCCGACGGCGCCGCCTCGTCCGATGAGGCGGCAGTCCGCGTCGTGGATGACACTGCGGGGCAGTTCAGCGTACTTCCCTGCGCGTGCCGCGTTGGATCGCTCCCGCCGTCGAGCCAAGGGTGAGGAGGGCGGTAACGGCCAGCGCGCCAAGCCGCTGCGCACCCACCTCACCAAGGCCCAGGAGACCGTGGCTGACCGGCGCCATATCCTCGACGTCGCCGTCGGCTTCATCACCCAACGCGCGGCCGCTTTCGGCGCGGCGGTGGACGAGGACAGCTGATGCAAACACCCTCCACGGCGGCGGGGTCGTCTTCACGCCGCGATGACGTACTGGCTTTCGCGCCACGCAGCGACCCATTCGCGTTGCCAGCGGGCAAGTTCGAGACGCTGCTCGGCCGTGAGCCGGCCGCGAGCGATCAGGGCGCGAATGGCCTGCTGGGCACGCTCTTCACGTACCTGGGCTGCCGCCTCATGGAGCGCTGCAGGCAGGTACCTCACCCGAGGCTCACGAGCTGCACACATGATCGCCATAATACGTGGCGGGTGTGACAACACGCCCGGCCGTTCGACAACGCGCATATGCATGTCCAGGGCTTCGCAAGGCTGTCGCGCTGTGTCGGTACTACAAGCCGCCCAAGGGAGTCCTAGCCAGCCTGGTGCGTGCCGCTGTACGGGCCCTCGTACACGGTGGTGTTCATTAGGGGGACCTCTGTCCTCGGGGTGCTCTGACAAGCGCACAGCCGGCACAGGCACTCGCCGCCGCCTTCGGCCACACAGCATGGACCACCGCAACGGCAGTAACCCTCGTGATCGAAGTGCCCGTTGCGGGGGTGGGGCTTGACGGGCATGGCCAGCCTCCGGGGACTCAGGCTCCCTCTTCAGCTTGTATTCCCAGCGAGAGACCCCGGCAGACCTACGTGGTCGGGTCGCCCGAGATGTGATTCCCGCGGTCGGCCCGGCCAACGACGAATACAGCGCGGACGCCGCAGGTCGGGGGTGGTGACAGATCGACGACCCTCGCTCCTCATGTCCTGATGCAGTGTGGGAGCGGGGGTCGCCTGCGCTAATCGATCTCGATGTCGTCGGTGAGCCGCATGAGCTCCTTGGCGGAACAGATGATCGGATGCTCTGCCATGTGCCCAGCACAGCGCACCGCGGCCACTGACGCGAGCGGTCTCCACGGCCGCCCCGGCGCCGCGCGGCACATGATCAGTGGGCGGACCACGTCCGCCCCGCGTAGTCGCACCGCATGCGTCCGCTTGGGTGATCTCCGGTTGCGGCAGGTGCACAGGGGTCGGAAGATGAAAGAGGTCAGAACAACCCTCGTCCGCTCCCTGGGCGGGGGAGCAATGGAAGTGGTCCCGAGCCGGTTGCGCATACCCGGCTCGGGGCCTCTTTGGCTGCCCAGGTAACGCGCCACCATCAGGGCGCCGGAGAGGCCCTGCCTCCCCGAAGAGGCCCTGCGCCCAGTCCCGGGACTCGTCCTCGCGCCCAGTCCGCTTGTGATGGACGCGGCCCTGGCGAAACAGTGTGGAGCGTCTCCTGCGACCACGAAACGCGAATGGTGCCGACCGACAAGGCCGACACCACCGGTGGGCATACTGTATGTGTCCGGAGGGGGACTTGAACCCCCACGCCCGATAAAGGGCACTAGCACCTCAAGCTAGCGCGTCTGCCATTCCGCCACCCGGACCGGGATCGCGCCGCGGTTCCCCGCGGCGACAGGAGCAACGATACCAAGGATTCGCAGTGCGTTTCACCTGCGTATCCGCGCGGCCGGCAGCCGATGACTGCCCGGGCGGGCGCCCCCTCCACGAAGGGCGATGCGGGACGGCGACACGGGACGGCGATGCACGACAATGCCTGCATAAGGCAATCGCATCATGACGGCAGGGGGCTGATGATCATGGGACGGGTCACCGAGCGGCATCGCGTACTGCGGATCAGGGATGGCGCGGTCACGCACCGTGCGGACACTCTGGTCGCGGAGGAGCCGCTGGAGATCCGTCTGGGCGGGAGGCCGCTGGCGATCACCATGCGCACTCCGGGCGACGACTTCGCGCTCGCCGCGGGCTTCCTCGTCAGCGAGGGGGTGCTCGGGAGGGCGGAGGAGCTCGCCACGATCGTCTACTGCGCGGGTGCGACCGAGGACGGCTCGAACACCTACAACGTGGTGGACGTCCGGCTCGCGGACGGCGTGGCGCTGCCCGACATCACGCTGGAACGGAACGTGTACACCACGTCATCGTGCGGACTGTGCGGCAAGGCCAGCCTCGATGCCGTCCGGACCACCGCCCGCTGGTCCATCCCCGACACGCCCGGAATCCGGCTCTCACCGGAGGTCCTCGCCGCCCTTCCCGACCGGCTGCGCGCGGCGCAACGCGTCTTCGAGCGGACCGGGGGACTGCACGCGGCCGCCTTGTTCACGGCGGACGGGGAGCTCGTTGACATCCGCGAGGACGTGGGCCGTCACAACGCGGTGGACAAGCTGGTCGGGCGCGCCCTGCAGCAGGGGCTGCTCCCGCTCTCCGACAAGATCCTGCTCGTCTCCGGCCGTGCCTCGTTCGAGCTTGCCCAGAAGGCGGTGATGGCCGGGATACCTGTGCTGGCCGCGGTGTCGGCTCCGTCGTCACTCGCGGTCGAACTCGCCGCCGAGAGCGGGCTGACGCTGGTCGGCTTCCTGCGCGGGACGTCGATGAACGTCTACGCGGGTGAGCACCGGATCGCGCTGCCCACGGCGGCGGCGACGCGTTGATCAGGTGACAAGCCGGCGCGGCTGCGGTCGTCAGCCGGCCTGCGCCCGCTCCTTGCCGGAGTCCACGACCTCGCCGGCGACCGTGCGCTGCTCGCCCGCGGGGGTCTCGTCACGCAGCGCCTTGGTCTCGGCCTTCAGGATGCGCAGCGATTTGCCCAGCTGACGGGCGGTGTCGGGCAGCCGCTTGGCGCCGAAGAGCACGATCGCGACGAGCACGACGATCAGCAGATGGGTCGGGGTGAACAGGTCGCGGATCACGGCTTTCTCCTCAAGCGTGGGCGGGGCGGGCCTGGGCGTCAGGGGACGGTGAACGTTCCGATGGCAGGCTACCCTCCCCGCCGTCCCCGGCATCAGTTGACCAGCGCTTTGCTATCACCGCGCACACCATCAGTTGCATCTGGTGGAACAGCATCAGCGGCAGGATGAGGAGTCCCGCCTGGGCGCCGAAGAGCACGCTGGCCATCGGCAGGCCGTTGGCCAGGCTCTTCTTGGAGCCGCAGAAGACGATCGCGATGCGGTCGCCGCGGTTGAAGCCGAGCCTGCGCGAGACCGTGCTGGTGATGGTGAGGACGACGGCGAGCAGCACCGCTTCGACGCCGAGCAGCTCCAGCAGCCTGACCGCCGTGACCTGGTGCCAGATGCCCCTCGCCATGCCCTCGCTGAACGCCGTGTAGACGACGAGCAGGATCGATCCCCGGTCGACGAGTCCGAGCACCTTCTTGTGGCGTGCGAGGAAGCCGCCGATCCAGCGGCGCAGCAACTGACCGGCGACGAACGGCACGAGCAGCTGGAGCGCGATGTCGAGCAGCCCGTGCGCGGAGAAGGCGCCGGTGGAGTGGGCATCTCCCGCCCAAGGCAGGGGGAGCAGTATCAGCCCGGCGAGCACCGGGGTGGCGACCATGCCGATCAGGCTGGAGTACGTGCCCGCACAAATGGCCGCAGATACGTTTCCGCGCGCGATCGAGGTGAAGGCGATCGAGGACTGGATCGTCGACGGCAGGATGCACAGATACAGCAGGCCGGTGTAGAGCTGCGGGGTGAGGACGTACGGAACGAGCCCGTGCGCGGCGAGGCCGAGCAGCGGAAAGAGCGCGAACGTGCTCACCACCACGGTGAGGTGCAGCCGCCAGTGGCTCATCCCGGCGACTGCCTCGCGCGTGGAAAGCCTGGCTCCGTAGAGGAAGAACAGCAGCCCGATGGCCACGCTCGACGCGTCGGCGGCGACAGGCGCGGCAGCGCCCTCGGCAGGCAGCAGGGCCGCGAGGCCGACCGTGGCGACCAGCACGAGTATGTACGGGTCGATCGGCAGCCAGGACGGCATCTTCAGGCGCGGCATGTCTTCTCTCGGTCGGGTTCGCTCGGTCGGGTTCGCTCGGTCGGGTTCGCTCGGTCGGGACGGGGACACGCGTTCGGGCAGTGTGAGGACAGGTTGCGGGACGGGCACGGTCATTGTGAACCCCGTTCACTGCGCTGACTGCCATCACGTTTTGCGATAGCCGCGATAGCCTGGTGAGCGTGTTCGATCCGGTTCAGCTGCGCACGTTCCTCACCGTCGCGCAGACCCTGAGCTTCACGCAGGCCGCGCACCGGCTCGGCCTGCGCCAGTCCACCGTCAGCCAGCATGTGCGCAAGCTCGAGGAGGCGGCCGGGCGCCAGCTGTTCACCCGGGACACGCACGGGGTGGAACTGACCGAGGACGGCGAGGCCATGCTCGGCTTCGCCCGCACGATCCTCGACGCCAATGAGCGGGCCACGGCCTGGTTCGCCGGTACCCGGCTGCGCGGACGGCTGCGCTTCGGCACCTCGGAGGACTTCGTGCTGACCCGGCTGCCGGAGATCCTGGAGGGCTTCCGCCGCGACCACCCAGAGGTCGATCTCGAACTCACCGTCGAACTCTCCGGCACGCTTCATGAGCAGCTCGCCGAGGGGCGGCTCGACCTGATGCTCGGCAAGCGGGCCTCCGGTGAGGGACCGGGCCGGCTGGTGTGGCGGGACCGGCTGGTGTGGATCGCCGGTGAGCGGCTGCGCATCGAACCGGACCGCCCGGTGCCGCTGATCGTCTATCCGCCGCCGAGCATCACCAGGGCGCGCGCCCTCGACGTGCTCGAACGCGCGGGCCGTCCCTGGCACATCGTGTGCACGAGCAGCAGCCTCAGCGGGGTGCGCGCGGCGGCGCTGGCCGGGCTCGGCGTGGTGGCGCACGCCCAGGGCCTGCTGCTGCCGGGCCTGCGCAGGCTTCCCGCGAAGGCGGGACTGCCGGAACTGGGCGAGGTCGACTTCGTCCTGCTGCACGGGCAGCGGCCCGCCACCGGCGGCGAACCGGCGGCCGCGCTCGCACGGGCCATCCTCGCCGCGGGCGACAGGCTGCACCGGCCCATGTGACTCGCACCATGCGACGATCCAGGAAGCAGGCAGAAGCAGGCGGATGGCGGACATCCAGATGTGAGAGCGTTGTGGCCACCCGACACAGCATCGCCGCGTAGACTCTGCGTACGCCGGGTACGCCGGTACCGTGGCGCGATCACCCGCCGAGCGCCGCCACTATGACACCGGGTAACGGACGTGAGCGCACCGGGAAGATGCCTGGCAGATTCGGTGCAGATCCACGGTTTGTTACAGCCGAGTAACCCCACTGCAGTTCCCTCTGATTGCGACAAAAGCCCACATTCCCGGCGGAGAACTCGTCCTACGAGTCGCAGAAATCCGATTTCCGGTGAAGTGAGATCCCTTCCCGTCCTCGCGCCGGATCAGGTAGCTTACGGGCCCGCCCGTCAGGACCGTTTTCTGCCGGCCCCACCGGGCGGACGCACACCATCGAGGCGCCCCGCCGAGCGCCCCCGAGGAGCAACCTTGCGCGAGTTCACCGTGCCGCCATTGGTGACGGCGCCCCCAGTCGGAGGACTGGCGGACGCCGTGTTCACCAATGCGGCGGAGGCTCCTGACCAGGTCGTGCTCGGACGCAAGGTCGACGGCGTCTGGCACGACGTGACGGCTGCGCAGTTCCGGGACGAGGTGCTGGCGCTCGCCAAGGGCCTGCTCGCGGACGGCGTGCGGTTCGGCGACCGCGTCGGGATCATGGCGCGTACCCGCTACGAGTGGACGCTGTTCGACTTCGCTCTCTGGTCAATCGGCGCGCAGTCGGTTCCCGTCTACCCGACCTCCTCCTCCGACCAGGTGCGCTGGATGCTCCACGACTCGGGAGCGGTGGCGTGCATGGTCGAGCACGAGGACCACGCCATGACGATCGGCGCCGTCGTGGACCAGCTCCCGCACCTCACCCGGTTGTGGCAGCTGGACGCCGGCGCGGTCGACGAGCTGATGGCGGCCGGTGCGTATCTCGACGACGAGGTGGTGGACCGGCACCGGGTGGCGATCACCCCCGACGCCATTGCCACGATCATCTACACCTCGGGGACGACCGGCCGTCCCAAGGGCTGTCTGCTCACCCACGCCAACTTCATGGCGGAGTGCGACAACATCGTCGAACGCTGGGAGCCGGTGTTCCACTCCAAGCCCGGTGACCAGGCATCCACGCTGCTCTTCCTGCCGCTCGCCCATGTCTTCGGCCGGATGGTCGAGGTCGCGGCGATACGTTCCGGCCGGGTGCGCCTCGGCCACCAGCCGAGCCTCGCCGCCGCGGAGCTGATCCCCGATCTGGCGGCGTTCAAGCCGACGTTCGTACTCGCCGTCCCGTACGTCTTCGAGAAGGTCTTCCACTCGGCGCGGCGCAAGGCGGAGCTGTCGGGCAAGCTCGGTGCGTTCGACAAGGCCGCGGAGGTCGCGATCCGCTACGCCGAGGCACAGGAGCACAAGGCGTTCGGCACCGGTCCCGGACCGGGCGCAGGGCTGCGGATGGCGCACCAGGTGTACGACAAGCTGGTCTACGCCAAGATGCGTGAGGCGCTCGGCGGGCGGCTGCGGCACGGGATGTCCGGCGGGTCGGGCATGGAGCGCCGCCTCGGCCTGTTCTTCGCGGGGGCGGGCATCACGGTCTACGAGGGCTACGGCCTCACCGAGTCGACCGCCGCGGCCACCGCGAATCCGCCCGAGCAGACGCGCTTCGGCACCGTCGGCCAGCCCATACCCGGCACCACCGTGCACATCGCGGACGACGGCGAGGTGTGGCTGTACGGCGGCCAGATCTTCTCCGGTTACCTCAACAACCCCAAGGCGACGGACGAGGCCCTGCACGACGGCTGGCTCGCCACCGGTGACCTGGGCATGCTCGACGAGCAGGGCTATCTGACGATCACCGGCCGGAAGAAGGAGATCCTGGTCACCAGCGGCGGCAAGAGCGTGTCGCCCGCCCCGCTGGAGGAGCGGGTGCGGGCCCATCCGCTCGTCGCCCAGTGCGTCGTCGTCGGCAACGACCGCCCGTTCATCGCGGCGCTCGTCACCCTCGATCCGGAGGCGGTCTCGCACTGGCTGACGATGCGCGGCAAGCCTCAGATGACGCCCGCCGATCTGGTGCGCGACAAGGATCTCGAGATGGAGGTCCGGCGGGCCGTGGTCGCTGCCAACACCCTTGTCTCGCAGGCCGAGTCGATCCGTACGTTCCGCATACTGGCGGCGCAGTTCAGCGAGGAGAAGGGGCTGCTCACCCCGTCGCTGAAGCTGAAGCGGAAGGCCATCGAGAAGACGTACACGGCGGAGATCGAAGCTCTCTACCACCACGGATAGCGGATCCGGGGAATCCGCAGCGGGGCCGTGATCGTTGTCGCGGAGGAAACTGCTCGACGACGAGACAAGGAAACCACTGCTCGTGAGCAAGGTCCCCTCCATCACCCTGAACAACGGCGTGCGGATCCCGCAGCTCGGCTTCGGCGTCTGGCAGATGTCGGACGCGGAGGCGGCCGACGCAGTCGCCACGGCGCTGCGTGAGGGCTATCGCAGCATCGACACCGCCGCCATGTACCGCAACGAGGAAGGCACCGGCAAGGCGCTCGCGGCCTCCGGAATCCCCCGTGAGGAGCTCTTCGTCACCACCAAGCTGTGGAACAGCGCTTCGCAGACCTGGACGCGCGAGGCCGTCCAGCGCGAGTTCGACGCCTCCCTGTCCCGGCTCGGCCTGGACTACATCGACCTGTACCTGATCCACTGGCCGCGCCCGATGCGCGACGACTACCTCACGATCTGGCGGGCGTTCGAGGAGATCCACCGCAGCGGGCGCGCGAAGGCGATCGGCGTCTCCAACTTCCAGCCGGCCCACCTGCGGCGGCTGATCGACGAGACGGAGATCGTCCCGGCGGTCAACCAGATCGAGATCCACCCCGACTTCGCCCAGACCGGGCTGCGCGCCTTCAACGCGGAACACGGCATCGCCACCGAGGCGTGGTCGCCGCTGGGTCAGGGCAAGGGACTGCTCGACGACCCGGTCATCGGCCGGATCGCGGCCCGGCACGGCAGGACCCCGGCCCAGGTCGTCCTGCGCTGGCATCTGCAGCACGGCATCATCGTGATCCCGAAGTCCGTGACCCCGTCCCGGATCGCCGAGAACATCGACGTCTTCGACTTCGAGCTCGACGGCGACGACCTGGCGGCCCTCGACGCGCTGGACAAGGGCAACCGGCTCGGCCCGGACCCGGACACCTTCGACTGGAACTGATCCCGGGACCCGTCGCCGGGCCGGTCACCGGGCCCGTCACCGCACGCGGTGCCGTCGCCCGGGCGGCGGCACGGCCGCGCCGCGCGTACGCTGATCGAGGAAAGATCAACGCCTGGCCCCGGAGCACGGGACCTCGGAGCACGGGACGGTGATCACAGATGGCACGGCAGCGACGTCGAACCATCGGGCGCACCGCGATAGGCGCCGCCCTCGTCACGGTTCTTGCGTCTTCGGCAACGGCGACCGCCGCAACGACGTACCGCAGCGACCCGGTCACCACCGGTCACGTCACGACGATCGACGCCACGACGCACACGATGCGCGTCACCGACAACGGCAGAACGGTGATGACCTTCCCGGTAGGCTTCGGGAAGCCCGGATTCCGCACGCCCTCCGGCACCTTCCACGTCCTCGGCAAGGACGCGGTCATCGAGATGACCTCATGCAGCGCACACATCACCTGTGACCGGAGCAGTCCCAGCTACTACGACCTGACGGTCCACTGGGCTGTGCGGCTCACCTCGGGCGGCGTCTTCGTCCATGCCGCGCCGTGGGACTCGCAAATCGGCACGGCCGACACCTCCCATGGCTGCATCCACCTGTCCACGGCGGACGCACGGCGCTTCTATGCCTTCACGCGTCTCGGCGACACGGTGATCGTCCAGGGTACCGGCCGGACCAGTGTCGGCCCGGCCGGCCCCTGACGGCCGACGCGCGCGCAAAGGCTGTTGCGCAAGGGCTACTTAGGGGCGGGCAGCTGCTTGCCGGTCGCGCCGTCGATCAGCTTGCGGGAGTCCAGCGGTGCCTTCAGGGTCGTCTGCACGGGGACGATCTTGGCGAGCGTGGAACACATCTCACCGGGCTTCTGATTGTTGGTCACGACGACCGTGAGCGTGACAGCGGTGAGCGTCTCCTGGGAGACGAGCTTGGCGGTCCGGCATCCGCCGACGACGGCCTTGGCGGTGACCGTACGGTCCTGCGCCGCGAGCGTGACCGGCTGGTTGATCGGCTGTTTGGAGGTCTTGGGGCCGCCGGTCGGCATCTGCATGGGTCCGCCGGGGCCGATGGACCGGCCCGGGCTGACGTGGCTCGCGGGCTGGCCCGCGGCGCTGCCGGCCGTCGTGGAGTGACCGCATCCGGAGACTCCGGTGAGGAGCGCGCCGGCGGCGAGGGTGGCCGCGGCGGTGGGGGCAAGGGGTCGCTTCTTCATGGCCATGTGACGGATGAGGCACCGTTCCGGTTCCGTCACCGGAACGCATGCGGTGAGGTCTACGCTCACGTACGACCACCACCTACCCATCCAGGGGGGAACCATGACTGCTGCTTCGCGCCGTGCCGCGCGCCTGCTCGCCTCGTTAGCCCTGACCGCCGCCACCGCAGCCAGTACGGCCGGTACGGCCGCGAGCGCGGCGCCCGACGCGCCCGCCGGCTGGACGGAGACCGGGAGCTCCGTCGTCAACTCCCTCACCGGAGGCGAGGGTCTGGCCAGCCGCGCCGACGGAACGATCCTCTACCGCGGCCTCGCCTCCATCCCGCTGTCGCTGCGCATGCAGGGCTGGAACCACGTCGGTGATCCCGACATCGCCGGCGGCTACACCTTCGACGCCTACCAGGGCGGCAGCGGCGCGACATCGAAGATGTTCGCCGTCACCACACCCGGCGGGCAGCTCTACGAGTACGTCCACCCGCTCGACCAGGGCGAGATGCTCAACAACTCCTTCGCCACCGTCTCCCCCGACGACCAGTGGCTGGTCTCGGGCGAATGGGGTGACGAGAGCCGGCTGCAGGTCTTTCCCGCGCCGCTGCTCAACCCGTCGACGCCGCGCACCGGCGGCAACCTGCCGCAGGCCGGCCAGATCACCCTCGACCGCACGGTGAGCGACATCCAGGGCTGCGACTTCGTCTCGGGCACCCGGCTGGTCTGCGTCTCGGACGACGCGGCGAAGGACCTGCTGCAGGTGGACCTCCCGCATGCGCTGGACGGCACGCCGGTCACGGGCGCCGTGACGACGCTGCTGCAGCTGCCGCAGCGCAGCGTCTGCTCGGGCACCTTCGAGGCCGAGGGCGTGGACTACGACGTGCGGACGCAGACGTTGCGGGCGGAGGTGATCTCGCCCGGCGTCTGCAGGATCACCACGACGGTATACGCGTACAAGCCCGCCGACGACTGACCGTCGTCCACCATGCGATACGCGATTCCCGAAAAGTGAGACTGCGCGTACGGTGCACATACCGGCGCGACGATCAGAGGTCCACCAGGACGCTCACCGGGAGGGAACCGCGATGCCCGATTCGCAGGCTCGGACAACGACGTACACACACGGCCACCACGAGACGGTGCTGCGCTCACACCGCTGGCGCACCGCCGAGAACTCCGCGGCGTATCTGCTGCCGTACATCGAGCCGGGCACGACCCTGCTGGACGTCGGCTGCGGGCCGGGGACGATCACCGCCGACCTGGCCGAGCGGGTCTCACCCGCCGGCCGGGTCACGGCGGTCGACACATCCGCCGAGGTGCTGGCGGCGGCCGGGCAGGTGGCTCGCGAACGCGGCCTGGACAACGTCGAGTTCGCCGTCGCCGACGTCCACCGGCTGGACTTCGCCGACAACACCTTCGACGTCGTCCACGCCCACCAGGTGCTCCAGCACGTCGCCGACCCGGTCGGCGCGCTGCGCGAGATGCGTCGCGTCTGCAAGCCGGGCGGTGTCGTAGCGGCGCGCGAGTCCGACTATCACGGATTCACCTGGTACCCGCAGCTGCCCGCGCTGGACGAATGGATGGCTCTGTACCAGCAATGCGCCCGGGCCAACGGCGGCGAGCCGGACGCCGGCCGTCGTGTGCTCTCCTGGGCCCGGGCCGCCGGGTTCACCGACATCACGGCCACCGCGGGCACCTGGTGCCACGCCGATGACGCGGAACGCGCGTACTGGGGCGGTATGTGGGCCGACCGGATCGTCACCTCGGCCATGGCCGGGCAGGCGCTGCGCGACGGCTACGCCACCGAGGCGGACCTGCAGCGCATCGCCGACGCCTGGCGCGGGTGGTCGGCCTGTCCGGACGGCTGGTTCACCGTTCTGCACGGCGAGATCGTCTGCCGCGCCTGAGCCCTGACACGCCGAGGGGCGCACGGCCGCCAAGCCGTGCGCCCCTCAGAACGGTTGTCCAGGTCAGGCCACCGAGCGGCGGCGGTGGACCGTGTACGCGAGGCCCGCGCCGACGACGACGACCGCGCCCGCGCCGAGGCCGACCGGCAGCGCCGGGAAGGACGAGCCGGTCTCGGCCAGCTGCTGCGTCGCCAGGTCGTCGGTGGAGGGTGCGTTCGTGTCGCTGTTGTCGGCCGCGGTCATCTGTGCGGTCGGGATGGGCTTGACCGAGGCGACCGAGCCGTTGCTGTTCATAAGCACCTGCTGGTCATGCGGGCGGCCGAAGTCGAACAGGCCGTTCAGCGAGCCCGCCCGCCGGTCGAACGAGGCGTCACCGATCGAGCCCGTCCGCCAGTTGTTCTCGATGAACCGGGTGATCGAGGCTTGCTCGACAGGCGCGTGGTCGACGGAGTTGACCTTGCTGTACGGGGAGATCACCAGCAGCGGCAGCCGCGGCCCGGGGCCGCAGCGGTCCTCGTAGCCACCGATCGGGGCGGGGCCCGCCTGGCAGGCCGGGCTGTCGGTGGCGTTGCCGTCGGAGGCCTTGGTGGAGTCCTTCGAGCCGTTCAGCGGCTGCGCGTACGCGTGGTCGTACCAGCCGTCGGAGTCGTCGTAGGCGACGACGACCGCGGTGTCCTTCCACTGCGGCGACTGCTGGATCTCGTTGATCTCCTTGACGAGGAAGTGCTGCTCGTCGGTCGGGTCGGAGTAGCCGGCGTGCCCGTCCTGGTATTCGGCGGCCTTGAGGAAGCTGACCGCGGGGAGCTTGCCCGCCTTGACCACGGCATCGAAGGCGCTGAGGTCGTACTGGTGGTTGGCCTGCCCGTTGTGGCCGATCTCGTTGATGCTCTTCGGCAGCAGGTGGTGCGGGTTGGCGGTGGACTTGTAGTACTCGAACGGGTCGTGGTGCGGGCTGTAGTCCTCGACCGCCGCACCGCCGACGTTGGTGTGCGTGTCGCCCTTGCACTGGGCGTACGAGCCCTGCTTCCCGTTCCACGGGGTGCTGGGTGCGAAGCCGCCCTGGAACCAGCCCCAGGTGACGCCCTTGGCGTTGAGCAGGTCGCCGATGTTCTTGCCGCTGAGCTCGGCGAGGGCGTTCTTGCTGGTGTGGTCGGAGTCGGCGCAGTCGTCGAACGCCGGGTCCGGGTCGTCTATCACCGTGCCGACGCCCTTGGCGTTCGGCGAGGCCACGGTGTACGGGTCCGGGGTCGCGGTCTGCTTGGGGTTCTCGGTGCCGGAGGAGGGATCGACCGAGATCACGCCGTGGGTCTGGCCGGAGACCAGCTCCAGCGCTCCGGGGGTCGAGGGACCGTAGCCCGAGGCGAAGGAGTTGTCGCTCATCGCGTAGTGCTGGGCGTAGTTCCACAGCCCGGTGACGGTGTTGCCGTCGTAGTAGTCCATCGACAGGCCCGGCTCGCCGTAAAGGTTGCCCGAGCACTTGCTCGTCTCGGTGTCCTGGACGAACTGGTCGGCCTTGCCGCCGTCGTAGGCGTACTGCTCGGGCGAGTAGTTGTGGTTCTGGTCGCAGGTCATCGCCTGGGACGAGCTGAGCCGGGAGGGCGTGTACTGGTTCGGGTTCTGCTTGAGCAGGCCCGCGCTCGCCAGGTTGTTGACCTTCGGTGTGTTCTTCGCCGGCGTGAACGGCGTCCCGTCGGTGTTTGCCGCCTGCGGGTACGTCGCGAAGTAGTGGTCGAACGAGACGTTCTCGTCGTAGATCACCACAAGGTGCTTCACGGGGGTGGCGGTGGGCGCGCCGTGATACGCGGGAGCGGACGCCGCGGCCGCGGACACCGTGCCGCTCGCGGCGGCCAGCGCCACGGCTCCGGCCAGCGCCCCCCACCGCATCGCCCGGCGCCGGGCGCCCGCCGATATGCCTCTGCCGACCATGCTTGTGTCCTCCACTACTGAGCGATGCTCGCGTGCTTCAGTCCGGGCGTGATGTTCGTTGCTCCTTGCGGCAGTCGGGATGAACTGCGGTTGCCGAAAAGTGAACTCCCGATGAGAAACTCCCCGGAAGCTCACAACTTTGTCCTGTTCCTGTCACTGAAGCAAGGACCTGCCCAGCCAGTCTCCCGTGTCCCGTACGCCTGGCAGTGCGAAGAAGTAACCGCCGCCGAAGGGCGTCACATAGTCCACCAGAGGCTCGTTGACCAGCCGCCCCTGCACGGTGGTGAACTGACGGTCGAGATCCTGCTGGTAGCAGCAGAACACCAGCCCCATGTCGAGATTGCCGTTCGAGTCCATGCCACGGTCGTAGTTGTACGCCCGACGCAGGATCCGCTGGTCGGCCGTGGCCGCGGTGCGCGGATTGGCCAGCCTGATGTGGCTGTCCAGCGGGATGACGTCGCCCTTGGGGTCCTGCGCGTACTTCGGCGCGTCGCTCTCCCGGTTGCCGTCGAGCGGAGCGCCCGTGTCGCGCCTGCGGCCGAACATCCGCTCCTGCTCGGTGATGGAGACCCGGTCCCAGAACTCCACCAGCATCCGGATCAGCCTGATGACCTGGTAGCTGCCGCCCGCCGTCCACGCCGGCTCGCCGGACCCCGCTCCCACCCACACCAGGCGGTCCATCTCGCGGGCATCGGAGGTGTCGGGGTTGGCGGTGCCGTCCTTGAAGCCCATGTGGTTGCGCGGGGTGCCGGACGGGCGCGGCGGGCTGACGAAACCGTCCATGCGCCAGCGGATCTGTGCCCCGCCACGGGTGTTGCGGGCGATGTCGCGCAGCGCGTGCAGCACCGTGTCGGGGGCGTCGGCGCACAGCTGCAGGCTCAGATCGCCGTGGCACCAGGCAGGGTCGAGATCGTCGTTGGGGAATTGCTCCATCTGACGCAGCCGCAGCGGCTTGCGTTTCGCGAGCCCGAACCGGTCGTCGAAAAGGGAGGCGCCCACTCCGAGGGTGACGGTGAGCCCGTCGGCGGGAACCTGCGGGCCGAGCGTGCCGGAGTCGGGGGGCGGCGCGGTGATGCCGAGCGGCGGCGGGGTCCCGCCCGCGGTGAGGAAACGGGCCCGGTCGGTGACGGTGCGCAGCAGGTCGGTGAGTTCCGCACGGCTCTCGGCCATCACGTCGAGCGCGAGGCTGACGCAGCTGGGCGGGGCGGGGGTGATGATGCCCGCCTGGTGCGTGCCGTGGAACGGGACGGACGTGGCCGGGGCGGCCGGGGTTTCCTGCGCGCCGGTGCTCGCCCGCGCGGCGTCGGCGCGCACCAGCCCCGCGGCGGCCGCGCCCCCGACCCCGGCCGCGGCGGCCCCACGCAGCACCCAACGACGTGCGACGCGTGCGTCACGTGCAGGGCGTGCGTCGCTCACCGCGCCGTCCCGTTCGCTTCTCCGCCCACCCGGCGAAACCGCCGGCATCGACTCCGACTGCGACCCGGCGGCCGCGTGCGCGTCGCTCACGATGTCCTCCGTACATCGAAGACCGCCGCGACCTGGGCGAGCTGTTCGACCGATTCCGAGAGGTCCGCGTCGACGCGTTCGCGCTGGTCGAGGGTGAGCTTGTCGAACGGTGTCCAGCCGGAGGGGGTGTCGAAGGAGTCGAGTGTGTGCTGCAGCCGGTCCAACTGGGCCTCGAGTTGCGGCAGTGCGGGGTCGCGGGAGGTGAGCAGCGGGCGCAGATAGGCCAGGACGGTGCGGGTGCCGTCGAGGTTGGCGCGGGCCGTGGCGAGATTGCTGCCGCTGCCGTAGTCGGTGCGGCCGGTCAGCTCGAACTGCAGGGTGTTCTCCAGGATTTCGTGAGCGCGCAGTCCCAGGTCGCCCGGGTCCATACGGGCCTGGGCCCATGACGCACGCAGTTGGCTGATGTCGTCGGCCAACTGAGCGGCCGGGCCGCGCAGTTGGGACGCAGACTGCCCGTGCCACAGCCCGTACTCGATGCGGTGGAAGCCGGTGAAGTGCGGGTCGCCTGTGCCGCCCGCGAGCCCAGCAGTGGTGCCGTTGATCGCCTTGTCGGCGTCCCCGAAGGTGCCGTAGGCGGCGCCCATCCGCTCGTAGACCAGGTGCGCGGGCAGCCACGCGCTGCGGGCGGCGGCCAGATCACCGCTGTCGATCGCCGACTTGAGCGCTCCGACCTTCGCCGCCAGATCGGCCATCCGGTCACCGATCCACTTCTGGTAGGAGATGGCGGGCGGGATGAGGTCCTGGAGGGTGACGGGCAGCGCGGCCGGGCCGGAGACGGCTTGCGAGCCGCTGATGGTGACCGTGGTGCCGGTGACCGCGTCGGCGTCGTCCGGGATGCACTTGAAGGCGTAGGAGCCGTTGCCGAGGGTGACCTGGAGCGGCCGTGTGGTGCCCGGGGCGAGGCCCTCGATCTCGCCGAAGACCTTGCCGGTGGCCGCGTCGGTCAGATCGACCTCGGCGGGCGAATCGGAGAAGTTGCGCACGTCGAAGACCTGCAGTCCGCCGTGCGGCCGCAACCATCCGTCACCGCACATCGAGGCGGAGATCTGGACTGCGGTGTGCGGCAGCCCGTCGGACGGGCCCTGTGCGGCGGCGCCGTTGCGTGCCCCGGACGGTACGAGCACGGCCGCGGCCACCGTTCCCGCGGCGAGCACGCCTCCCCCGGCGGCCAGCAGCACACGGCGGCTGCGGGGTATTCGCGGGCGGATCATCACGCCGCTCATCGTAGGGAGCGAAGCGGCTCCGGACACCCACCCTAGGCCGTGGAACCGTGAATTCGTCCGGAGTTCACTGGCGCGGAACCCCGCGTCACCGGGTCGTGGTCGTCGGCTCGACAGCCCGGGGCGCCGACGTCGCCGTGGCGGGCGGTCCGCCGTCCTTGTCGCGCAGCAGCGACATGGCACCGGACGGGTCGAGGGCGAACAGGACGATCGCGCCCACCGCGATCACGATCAGCAACGACCGGGTCATCTGCCACAGGCGGCTGTGTGCGGGGCGTTCCGGCGCCTCCATCTCGTCCCATGCCGATCCGGTGCGCCACCCGACGGGCTCGGCCGGACCCTGCTCCCGCAGTCTGCGGGTCACCATGCGGGCGCGGGCGGACGGCTCCTTCGGGGCGGTCTTCCTGATGGCCGACTCGGAATCGTGCTGGAACTTCTCCCAGACGTCGTCGGGGAGGGCCGAAGAATCGTCAGGCGGAGACGACGGTGTGGTCATGCGGACCGCCTCGGGTCGTGTCGGATCTCGTCGCCCGGGTCGGTGACACGCGTGGCTCGCACGAGAAGCCCCCACAGGCCGGTCGAAGTAGCCTAGTTGTACTGGCAGTCACATATTCACCACAAGAAGGTCACGCGAACCACACGTGCGCCGTGGATCACACCAACGGCGTGATCCACCGGCGCTCAACGGGTGTCGAGCACCCGCGAGCCGCCCACTGGCAGGTCCCACAGCTGATCGCGCGGGCGGCCGGTGGCCTGCCACGCTGCGCGAACCCGGGTGAGCGGCTGCAGCGGCGGCTCCGACGACAGGAGAAAAGCGGCCCAGTGCATCGGTGCCATGATGCGCGCGCCGACGTCCATACACGCCTGGACCGCCTCCTCCGGATCGGTGTGCACGGTACGCAGCAGCCGGCGCGGCGCGTAGGCGCCGATGGGCAGCAGCGCGATGTCGAGCCCGGGGTGGCGGCGGCCGATCTCGGTGAACCAGCGCCCGTATCCGGTGTCGCCCGCGAAGTAGACGCACTGCCCGGCGACATCCCGCATCACCCAGCCGCCCCACAGGGAACGGCAGGTGTCGGCCAGGGTGCGCCGGCTCCAGTGGTGTGCGGGGACGAAGTCGAAGCGCACGCCGCCGAATTCGGCCGCTTCCCACCAGTCGAGCTCGGTGACGCGGGTGAATCCGCGCCGCCGGCACCACCGGGCGAGCCCGGCCGGGACGAAGAGCGGGGTGGCGCGCGGCAGGCGGCGCAGCGTCGGTGCGTCGAGGTGGTCGTAGTGGTTGTGGCTGACGACCACCGCGTCCGCGGGCGGCAGGGCATGCCAGGGAATGCCGACGGGTGTGATGCGTGGCGGGGTGCCGAGGATGCGGCGGGACCAGACGGGGTCGGTCAGGACGGTGAGGCCGCCGATGCGCACCACCCAGCTGGCGTGCCCGGCCCAGCTGACGGCGATGGTCTCCTTGTCCACCTCCGGCAGCGGCTCCGGGGCGAAGGGGAGCTGGGGGATGTCCGTGGCACGGTCCTGGCGGCTCGGGTGGAAGCCACCGTGGCGGCCGACCCGGATGAGGTCACCGAAGCCGGGCAGCGGGTCGGTGAGCCGGTCGGCGAAGGAGCGCGGCCAGCTGCGCCGCTCCCCCAGCGGCCGGGTCCCGGCGGATTGCCCGGCCCGGGCCTGATCGGTCTGATCGGTCTGATCGGTCACTGCATCTCCTTCGTGAGCGTCTCCGCCCGCGAGGCGGAAGACGCGGCTTTCGCCGCCCTCTGCGCGTCGCCCGCAGAGGGCTTGTCGGCTCGTCGGGCGAACGCCGGCCGGCTCGTCAGGCGGTCAGTTCGATGAGTGCTCGGTCCAGCCCTGCCAGCGCCCCGGCCACATGCGGGACCTGAAGCGGCTCGGCCGCTTCCAGAGCCGTGCGCCGCTGGGCGGGGGTGCTGCCGTAGAACGCGGAGGTGGTGATGCGGACCCGCAGCGCCGCCGGGTCCTCGCCGAAGCGGTGGCCGCTCAGGCATGCGGGCAGCCGGTCCTCCAGCTCGTCCGACCGGGTGATGCCGCATGCGTCGAGGGCCGGCCGCAGCGGGGTCAGGTCGGGATAGAGGTGAAAGCCGGCCTGCGGAGGCGGGCACACGGCGCCCCGTGCGGTGACGGTGCGGTGGGCGGCACCCGCCACCGCTGCGTGCAGCCGGTTGGCGGCAGCGGCGTGTGCGCGCAGCTCGGGCGGTTCGGTGAGTGCGAGCACTGCTGCGGCGCGGACGGGAGCGGCGGCCACCGCACGTGCGGCAGTGAGCGCTTCCATGACAGGTCTCTGGAGTGCGGCGGCCGGCCCCTCCTCGGGGAACCGGGCGAGGGCGGCCGGCCAGCCGGGCGGCATCAGCCCGGCGCCCAGGTCGGTGAGGACGACGGTGCGGTCGTGCAGCATCTCGGCCGGGCTGACCAAGACGGTGTGCGGATCGTGCAGCACGTCCCGGTACGTCTCGTCGGAGACGATCAGCAGCCCGGCGTCGGCCGCCGCCTCGCATGCCTCGTGCAGCAGCTCGGGCGGGGTGACGCTGCCGGTGGGGTCGTCGGCGACGGAGAGCACCAGCAGCCGAGGATCCGCCCCGTCGGCGCGGGCCCTGCGCACCGTCTCCAGCAGGGCGAACGGATCGGGCACACCGCCGCAGTCGGAGGGGGTGGGCGTGTAGTGGGCGGTCCGGCCGAGCAGCCGGGCCTGCGGCTCGTACCAGGCCGGGCCGGGCCGGGGCAGCAGCAGATCGCCCCCGGCCGCGGTGAGCAGGGCGAGCAGCACGGATCCCGGCCCCGGGCCGAAGACCACCCGTTCAGGCCCTGTGGGCAGCCCGCGCCGCTCCCAGTATCCGCAGGCGGCGGTGCGCACCTCGGGGCCGCCCCCGACGGGCTGCGGCTCGCCGTCGTCCGGGGCTGCGGCCGCAAGCCGCTCGGCGAGCAGCGGCGGCACCGGCAGGCCGGGATCGGTGATGGCGGGCTTGGCGGGCCGGGAACCGGCTGCGGTCCGCTGCATCCGTACCTCCGGTGGACGGCAGGCCACGAGACGGCCGGCCTGGGAAACGGCTGATCAGAGGCGACCTTAGATCCTGCGGCAGCGGCGGACCCGGATCTTCCGCGGGACCGCGTCCGTGCGCCCGCGCCCTGCCCTCTGCGAGGTTTCCCCCGCCCGTCACGGGTTATCCGGCTCTGTGTGACGTGAGGAGGCAGCCATGAGCACCACAGTGGCCGACCAGATCCTCACCCGGTTGCGCGAGTGGGGCGTCACCCATGTCTTCGGTCATCCCGGCGAGGGGATCAACGGGCTGCTCGCCGCATGGTCGCGCGCCGGGAGCGATCCGCATCTCATCGAGGCCCGGCATGAGGAGTCGTGCGCGTTCCAGGCCGTGGGCTACGCCAAGTTCAGCGGTCTGGCCGGGGTGTGCACGGCGACGTCCGGGCCGGGCGCCATCCACCTCCTGGGCGGGATGTTCGATGCGAAGCTCGACCACGTGCCGCTCGTGACGATCGTCGGCCAGGCCGACCGCGGCGCGACGGGCGGCCCGTACCAGCGCAATGTCGATCTGAACGCCCTGTTCAGGGACGTGGCCGCCGACTTCCTCGAGACGGTCACCGCCCCCGACCAGCTCTCCGGTGTGCTCGACCGCGCGATCCGCACCGCGTACGGGCGCCGCTGCCCGACGGCCGTGATCGTCCCGGCCGACGTGCAGTTCGCCGAGTACGCGCCGTCCGCCCGCGAGTTCACCATGGACCCCGCCACCATCGGTACCGAGCAGTGGGCGCCCATGCCGGACAGCGACGCCCTCGAACACGCCGCCGAGGTGCTCAACTCCGGCCGCAAGGTGGCCATTCTCGCCGGTCAGGGCGCCGCCGGGGCGCGCGCCGAGGTCGAGCAGGTGGCCGACGTGCTGGGCGCCGGGGTGGCCAAGGCACTGCTTGGCAAGGACGTGCTCAGCGATGAACTCCCCTATGTCACCGGCCTGATCGGCATGCTCGGCACGCGTCCTGCGTATGACCTGATGCGGGGCTGCGACACCCTGTTGACGATCGGCTCCGACTTCCCGTACACCCGGTTCCTGCCCGCGTTCGGCGAGGCGCGCGGCGTGCAGATCGACATCGATCCGCACCGTGTCGGGATGGGTTACCCGTACGAGGTGAACCTCGTCGGCGACGCCCGCATCACGCTGCAGCGGCTGCTGCCCAAGCTGCGACGCAAGCCCGACCGCGGCTGGCAGGAACAGGTCATCGCCGACACCAGGCGCTGGCAGGGCGAGATGGAGCGGCGTGCCGCGCTGCCCGCGGAGCCGGTCAACCCCGAGCATGTGGCGCGGGAACTGGATCCGCTGCTGCCCGAGGACGCGGTCCTCACCTGTGATCCCGGTCCTGTCGCCGCCTATTACGCACGCCATCTGCGGATCCGCGGGACGATGCGGGCGTCGCTCTCGGGGACGCTGGCATCGGCGGGCAGCGGCGTGCCGTACGCCATCGGCGCGAAGTTCGCCTGCCCGGACCGGCCCGCGATCGCACTCGCCGGAGACCACGCCATGCAGATGAGCGGCCTCGCCGAGCTGATCACGGCGGCACGGTACCGGGACGCGTGGAAGGACCCGCGTCTCGTGGTGGGTGTCTGGAACGGCCGCGGGCCGGGCCGGACGGTGCCCGACGTCTCCTACGCGGCCTTCGCGGCCTCGCTGGGACTCACCGGGATCAGGGTGACGGAGCCGGAAGAGGTGGCGGGTGCGTGGCGGAGCGCGCTGGACGCCGACGGACCCGCGGTCGTGGAGTTCCTCACCGGAGACGTGACGTGACCGGCCGGGAGCGCCGGGCCGGATCAGGCCCCCACCGGGCGTGCTGCCGTGCGAGCGCGCGCCCCCTGCCTGGTGCGCCCCGCGAGCGGGTTGCGCGTGGGATGGCGGCGCAGATACTCGCCTTCGAGCGCGGCCATGCGCGCACTGTGCGTGCGCAGCGCCTCCGCCGATCCGAACAGCAGCGTGTCGTGCCGGGTCCGGTGGAGTGCTTCCAGCTCCCTGAGCAGCGTCCGGTCGTCCAGCAGCTCCGGTGCCACACCGGTGGGGTGCTCAGCCATGGCGCGTTCCTTCCCGGATGCGTCTCTCCCCCTGCCACCAGATTAGGTGCCCGCGCGGCGCTCAACCATACGGGTGGACGACGGAGTGGCAGCGACGAGGACGGAGTGCGCATGAGCCGCCCGGAGTGGGTAAGAAGCAGAACACCTAGCGGACAATCCGGGAGGAATGTCATGCAGCGAGGTAGTGACCGGCTCAGCTTCCACAAGGACGACGAGATGAAGCACGAGCTGAAGGGGCTGATCCGCTCGGGTCGCCCCACGAGGGTCGAGGAATGGCACGACCCGGAGCCCGGCGCCGACGACGACCCGCGGGTCGCGACGGGCAACGTTCCCTCGGGCGCGACGGACGAGGTGTCGTTGCGCTTCGAGCTCGCCCGGCACCTGCGGCGCGGGGCGTTCCCGGCGAAGCGCGGAGGGCTTGTCCACGACCTGGCCGAGCAGCATGCCCCCGATGATCTGACCGAGATGGTGCGCCGACTGCCGGGCGGCAGGACGTACCGCAATGTGCAGGAGGTCGTCGACGAGCTGCGCCGCGAGTGAGATGGCGCGGGTCAGATGCCGCGGGTCAGATGAGGGATGACAGCGCGGGCGCCGCCCTGCCGGTCACGGCGGAGCGGCGCCCGCTCGGTGGATTCAGCCTCAGCCGCCGGTCAGCGTCGCCAGCGCCCGTACGCCCTCGCCCTGGACGGTGAGCGTGTCGGGCGAGCCGGCGTCGATCGACAGCGACAGGTCGTCGGCCGGCCAGCCCTGGCTGAGCGTGGCGAGCCGGATGGTCCGGTAGCTGCGCACCTGCGGCAGGGCGCGGGTCATCCGCTCCTCGGAGGTGAAGACCGGCACCAGACGCAACCCGTCGCCCTGCTCGAAGACGGGCAGGGCGAGCGAGCCGGGCTCCTCGCCCTCCGGATTGACGGAATCGTCGGGCACGGGCAGCAGCACTTCACTGGCGGCCAGGGTGCCCAGCGCCACCGCGTTGGTCCCGTCGGCGGCGAGCAGGTGGAGTGCCTGCTGGACGGGGGTGGGATCGCCCGTGGGCGTGTTCTCGGTCATCTGTCCGTCTCCTTCTCTGGTCGTGCGGGCCGTCGAGTCGGCTCGGGTACCCGAGGGAGCGGCAGGCATGCGTGATGCCGCCCGTGAGGCTGAAAGCCAGTCGCAGAGCGTCCCGGCCGCCCGTGTGGGGGAACGGACGGCCGGGCGCGGGGTCAGGTGATCACGGGATCACAGGCCCGCCTCGAATGCCGGGAGGTAGGCGCCGGACTGACCTGCGGCCGTGGGGTGGTAGGAGTCGGAGATCGGCCACGTCAGGGAGTGCAGCCACTCGTCGGAGTCGCACAGCTGGTGTCCGGCGAAGTAGGGCCGCACGTCCTTGAAGGTGAAGTTCCCGTACTTGGCGACCTCACCCGCGATGACGCTGTCGAGGAGGTCGGCGCCCTGGTCGAGGGCGGTGCGCTTGGTGGAGTCGAGCCCGACGCAGGAGCTGGACTGGGACAGGTCGTAGAACTCGGGGTACCCGAGCACCACGACGTGTGCGTTGGGCGCGTCGCTGCGGATGTCCGAGTACAGCGTGTCCAGCCATCCGGGAAGTTGGTTCTTCGTCGTGTTCTCGGCAGTGTGGATGGCGCTGAGGCAGTAGCTGTCGTCGCCGAGGACGCAGTCCTCCATGACCGTGGAGAAGCCGACATCGTTGCCGCCGTCGGTCACGCTCACCAGTGTGGTACCGGAGTTGAGGGCTCCGAGCTGGCTGCTCTCGGTGCTGCTGGTGGTGGCGCCGGTGCAGGCCTGGAAGCTGAAGGAGCTGGGGTTGGTCGCCGTGTCGTAGAGGTACGGGTAGGCGGCTGTGCTCTGGTCGCAGCTATTGAGGTAGTTGCTGGTCGAGCCGACTCCGGAGGAGTACGAGTCGCCGAGGGCAACGTAGTTGACGCCGCCGGCGGACGCCGACGAGGCGCCGCCGAGTGTGATACCCAGGGCCGCCGCGAGCGCGACGGCGGAGGCGAGCAGGGGTGATCTACGCACAGGGTCCTCCACGGGGTGTTGCGGAAGAGTGATGTACGTACCCGCGGGTTGCCGCGGGACTTACTCCGAGGTAACCGCAGCGCAACACGCCCGAATAGAGGCGTGCAGAAGCATGTGCCCTGGATAGTCAAGGATTCACTTGTCGTGCACATCACCAACACAGACTTCACAGGCGTGTGCCGGAATCATCCCCGCCGACGACATATGCCGCTGCCGCGGCAGGCGAAATCCGGTGCCCCGGCGCGCTGTTGCGCGCCGGGGCACCGGAATGACAAAGCCGACTCCTCGTCAGCTCCCGTAGCCGAGGGCGAACAGATCCGCGGTGCCGTCACTCGTCACCGGGAGGGTGAGCGAGGCGACCTGCTTGCCCGTATCGACCGGCACCGTGGTGGCGAAGACGTAGGTGAGCACCGTCTGCTTCCCGCCGCTTGCCGTGTCGCGGTACGGGGTGGTGGCGACGGTGGTGTCACCCGGGATCGGCTTGCTCGCACCGGCGTTGAGTGTCCAGTCGGAGAAGCCGATCGTCGCCGTCGAGGTGCTCCCGTCCGTGTAGTGAATCGTGATCTGCCCCGTCGTCCCCGTGGTGGGCGGGGCGTTGGTGGCCGCGCCCAGCAGCCCCAGTGTCGAGGCGCCCGCCGGAGCGTCCGCCGGGATCGTCTGGCCGGCCATGGCGATGACATCGTTCTGTCCGGAGGCCTCGCCGGGCCAGGTGTACGTGATGCCACCCGACGTCACCGTGCCACCGGGCGAAATCCCGGCCGCCGCCAGGGCGTTCTGCGAATAGGCGAACCCCTGCCCGTCGAAGCCGCCGGTGAAGGAGCTCCCGTCTGGGTAGACGCCCTTGCCTGTGGCGTACGGCCACAGCTCCCCCGGCTTGGCCACCACCGCGCGCAGCACCGCGTTGCCGAGGCTCGCGCCGGAGGAGTCGCTCAGTGCGAAGGTGACGGGGAATATCCCCTCAGTGGTGCCGCCGGTTACTTTGACCTCCTGACGTGCCGTGGAGCCCGCCGGGACCGTGAGCGAACCGGAGGCGGGCTGCACGGTGACGCCGGAGGGCGCTTGGGCGGTCCACTTCACCGGGCTGTCCACAGCGCCGATGTTCATCAGGTCCAGGTTCCCGGTGCCGGTACCGCCCGGCGCGAGCACCAGGCCCGAGCCCGACGGGTCGGTCGAGGCGAGCACCGCGTGCTCACCGGTGGGGTCGGACGGCGGGACCGAACCGGCCGAAGAGGCCCAGCCGGTGTCCGGTGTCGTCCCCAGGGTGTAGTCGAGGGTCGCGCCACGGCTCAGCGAGGCGTAGGTGAGCCAGGAGTCGTTCCACGCCTTGCCGTTGACGTGCAGCGCCTGCACATACGGCGCGTCCGGCGCGGCCTGGGGGGCGTTGATCGTCACCTGGTGCCCGCCGGCCACAGTCAGCTGCGCCTCCGGGAAGACCGGGCTGCCGAGCGCGAGAGTGTCGGTGCCGGGCGTCTGCGGGTACATACCGAGCTCGGACCAGACGTACCAGGAGCTCATCTCGCCCAGGTCGTCATTGCCGAAGGAGCCGACGGGCGCGTTGAACCACAGCTGCTGCTGGGTCTGGCGGACGATCGCCTGGGTCTTCCACGGCTGCGCCAGGTAGTCGTACTCCCAGGGGATCTCCAGGCTGGGCTCATTGCTGAGATCGGCGTTTGTGGAGGTGGGGTTGGTCAGGTTGCTCAGCAGGCTGTCGAGGTAGGAGCTGTAGGCCTGCGAGCCGCCGCGCGCCGCGATGAGTGCCTTGATGTTGAACGGCACCATCGGGGTGTACTGGGCGGAGGTTCCCTCCACAAAACCGTTGGCGGTTCCGGGGGTGAAGCCGGGCGCCCACTCGCCGTCGCCCTGCTTCGCCTGCATGTAGCCGGACTGCGGGTTGAAGACGTTCTGCCAGTCCTGGGCGCGGCCGGCGAACTTCGTGTAGTCGCTGTTCTTGCCCAGCGACTTGGCGAACGAGGCGATGGCGTAGTCCGCAGTGTCGTACTCCAGCTGCGTGGAGACCGGACCGTAGAAGTTGCAGCAGCCCCAGTTGCTCCCGTCGATGGGCAGATAGCCCTTCGCCTCGCGGACCGACTCGCCTGGACGGTTGTTGTTGGGCTTGGTCGCCTCGTAGACCATCGCGTCGAGGGCCTGCGAGGTGTTGAAGGAGCGGGCGCCGAAGGCATACGCATCCGCGATGATCCCGTCCGCCGGGTCGCCCACCATCACGTAACTCTCGCCGTTGTTCTGCGCCCACTTGGGCAGCAGGCCCGTCTGGTCGAAGTCGTTGACCATCGAGGTGACGACGTCGCTCTCCACCTGCGGCTCGGCCATCGCCATCAGCTGCACCTGCGAGCGGTAGATGTCCCAGCCCGAGTAGTTGGCGTACTCGGCCTGCTGCCCCTTGGCGAGGGTGTGGACCTGGTTGTCGTAGCCCATGTACTGGCCGTTGTCGTCCGAGAAGACGTTCGGGTGCAGCAGCGCGTGGTAGAGCGCGGTGTAGAACTGCACCTGCTGGTCGTGGGTGCCTCCGCCGATGCGGACCCGGCCGAAGAGCTGGTTCCAGGCGTCGTGGTTCGCCTTGCGCATCGCGTTGAAGTCCCAGCCGTGCACCTCGTGCGTGCGGTTGAGCGTGGCGTTGGCGTCACTGGTGTACGAGATGCCGACGGCCGCCGTCACCGTGGGATTGCTGCTGGTGTCGAAGGTGAGGTACATCCCGTTGGCGCCGGTGACCGGCACACCGGCGGCGGAAAGTTTGCCGGCCTCGCTGCCGTGGATGGTCGGCGGCGGCGAGGACGGGACGGTGAAGTGCGGCTCGCGCTGCGGGCCGTTGGGGTGGGGGGTGCTCGGGGCGAGCGGTGCGCGGCCCAGGTTCACTGACGCCGCCCCTTGGTTGATGGTGCTGCCGTTCCAGGTGCCGCTGGTGACGAACGGCTGGCTGAACTTGATGTCGAAGTGCAGCGTGTAGCTGTTCTTGGCGCCACAGAACTGGCCGCTCTGCACGGCACCGACGACCTCGTCGTCGCCCACGGTCTGGGCACGGGTGCCGTCCACCGGGGTGGCGCCGCCGCTGAGCTTGAGCAGCAGGCTGGAGTCGGAGGCGTCACCGTTGCCGGGAAAGGTGAAGGTGCCGAGGCCGGCACGGGTGGTCGTGGTTAGCTGCGTGGTGATGCCAGAGGAGTCGGTGACGCCGTAGTAGCCGATACCGGTCTTCTCGTCGGAGTGGCTGAAGCCTGCCGACGTGTTGCTGAGGTTCCCGGAGAGCGGGCCGGTGACGGGGAGGATGGGGACGTCGCCGCCGGCGCCGCAGCCCGGTCCCGACAGGTGGGTCAGGCTGAATCCGGAGATCTTGGAGTCGTTGTACTCGTAACCGCCGCCGTCCGGGCGGTCGGGTGTGGTGTCCGGACTCCATTGCAGCATGCCGGAGGGCATGTCGGGTCCGGGGAAGGTGTCCACGCTCCCCGAGGTGCCGATGAGCGGGTTGACCAAGGACGCGGGATCGCCGACCAGCGTCGTGGCGGCGGACGCCGGGACAGCGCCGGACAGCGCCTGAAAGGGCAGCACCGCCAGCGCGATGACGCCGAGGGCAGCGAGGCGCTTGCGGTGCCGGTGGAAGGAGCTGGGATCTGTTCGTCTTGGCGCTCTCGGGCGCTGGAGTCTTGCCATCACGGGCCTCCCCGGGGGAAGTCGAGACTTCGCGGATGACGTACGGAGCTGAGCGGCGGTCGGCGATCTGACAACGTTGCCAACACGATCGAGGCAAGAGTCAAACGACAGATTGATTCCTTGTCAACACTTCAAACACATCGGAGCGCTATCCAGCCCCGTTCCTCAACTCTTCGGGGTGGCCCCGTCAGCGCGGCAGGTCGAGCTCGGCGCGCACGGTCTTGCCGACCGGCACACGGTCCAGCACCGTCCAACGGTCCGCGAGCGCCTCGACCAACACCAGACCGCGACCGGACTCGGCCAGGGGCTGCGGCGACGACACGTCGCCGGGACCGGGCGGGCGCCGCTCGGTACGGGTGTCGGAGACCTCGATCCGTAGGGTGCGCCCGGTGAGGGCGAGCCGCAGCTCGAAGTCCCGTCCGGGGACGCGCCCGTGGGTCACGGCATTGGCCGCCATCTCCGCGACGAGAACGGCGGCGGTGTCGGATGCGCTCGCGCGGGGTGCGATGCCCCAGCAGTGAAGCTGGTTGACCGCGAGATGCCGGGCGAGCCGGGCTCCGAGCGGAGTGGCGCTGAAGCGGTGAGTGAACACCCGTACAGAAACGGGCTGTCGGCTGGCGGGTGGCGCTGTCATGGGCCCAATCTGGACCGCGACGTGGGCCGTTCACCAGATCAGCACCGCGTACGCTGCGTCAGCGTACGCACGCGCAGGGTGGACAGTACTCGTAACCGACCGTGACCATAGGCCGATCGGGAGAGTTGCGCGGGGGCAGGGGTGCGGGAGGTGGCCGGGGATGGCCGAGGGCACGGTCGGTACGAACGGTTCGGACGGCGAGCCGGAGCCGTCGGACAGCCTGCGCACGTTCGGCGCGGTGGTCCAGGCACTGCGCGAGCACGCGGGCCTGAGCAGGGAGGAGTTCAGCGGGCTGGTCCGGTTCTCCAAACACACGGTGGCATCCATCGAGCTGGGCCGACGCATGCCGGATCCCGTGTTTGTCGAGCGCGCGGAGGAGGCCCTGGGCAACACGGGCGCCTTGCGCAAGGCGGTGCGGCATATTGCGCGACAGCCGGGACTGGCGTCCTGGTTCCGGCGCTGGGCGCGGTTGGAGGCGGGCGCGATCACTCTGTATACGTACGAGTGCCGCCTGATTCCCGGGTTGTTGCAGACGGAGGCGTATGCGCGGACGCTGTTCGAGCATCGCCTCCCGCCGCTGAGCGATGAGGACATCGATGCCCAGCTGGCTGCCCGTCTTGAACGCCAACGGCTGTTGACAGAGCGCCCGCACACCGCCTTCAGCTTCATCCTCGATGAGCACCTGTTCCTGCGACGCACCGGAGGAGAGGACGTCACGCGGGAGCTCATCGATCACATCCTGCAAGTCGCCACAAAACGGAACGCCGAAATCCAAGTGCTGCCCCTGTCCAGAGGAGTGCACGCTGGGCTGAATGGCCCCATCCAGCTACTGGAGACCTCGGAGAACCGATGGTTCGGCTACTCCGAGGGGCAGGAGAGCGGCCAGTTCGTACCCGATCCCAAAACGATCAGCGTGCTCCAGATGCGGTATGCGAAACTGCGCTCGCAGGCCCTCACCCCCGAGGACTCCAGGGGCTTGTTGCAGCGGATGCGAGGAGCGCTATGAGCACCGACGAACTGGCTTGGTTCAAGAGCAGCTACAGCAGCGGCAGCTCCGGCGACTGCGTTGAGGTCGCTGTCTCCTGGCACAAGTCCAGCTACAGCAGTGGGGACTCGGGCGACTGCGTCGAGGTGGCCGTCTGCCCCGGCACGGTCCATGTGCGGGACTCCAAGGACAAGCAGGGCCCACAGCTCGCGTTCTCCCCCGCCGAGTGGGCCGGCTTCGTCGCCTTCGCCAGCGAGCTCTGACGACTGACCGCCGCGAGACGAAATGCGCACCGGGCCACGCACAATGCCGCCCCGCGGTGCGCAGCCAGCGCTCACCGCCCCACGTGCTCGCGCAACGCGCCAAGCAGCCGTGACCATGCGTCGGCGGCGGCCTTCTCGTCGTAGGAGGCCGGGCGTCCCGCGCAGAAGAAGCCGTGCTCCACGCCCGGATAGACGACCATGTCGTGCTCCACACCCGCATCCGCGAGCAACCGCTCGATCTCCCTCGCTTCGTCGGCCGGAACGACATGGTCACGGTCGCCGGAGAAGCCGAGCACATACGTGCCGTTGGCAGCGATGAGCCTGCTGTCGGCGAGCGGCGGGTGCGGTTCGGCGACCGGGATGCCGCCGCGCACCATCCAGCCGCCGTAGAAGGTCACGGCGAGCGCGAAGGGGATCTGCGTGGCGGCGAGCACGGCGAAGTGGCCGCCCAGGCTGAAGCCGACGATCGCGCTCGCGTGGCCGGGCGCGTAGCGTGCCACCGCCGCCACCTGCGCGGTCTCGATGTCGGCGAGCAGGTCGTCGCGCGTCATCCGGTTCAGCAGCTCGAAACCGCGGGCGCGTCCGGCGTCGTCGTACGGGATCTCGGCGCGCGGCTCGCTGCGCCAGTGGAAGTCGGGTGCCACCGCGGCGTAGCCCTCGGCGGCGAGCCGCTCGGCGGCCTCGCGGATGTCGGCGGTGATGCCGAAGAGCTCGGGGGCGACGATGACGACTCCGGCCGGGCTGCGCCAGGACGGGACGGCTGCGTAGGCGTCGTAGCCCTCGCCGAGGCTGATCCATTCGGTGGTGGTGGTCGGCTGCTGTGCCATGGCACGCGACACTACGTCGCGCAGGGCATATGCGCGAAACAATTCGCGCGCGAGTCGGCTACGGGAGCTGCCCGCGGCGCACGGCGACGGCCGCCGCGTGGCCCGCGTCGACCGGGATGTCCGCAAGCGTCCAGCCGTGCACGGCCGCCGGCATCTCCCCTGTGCCGACGTACGTCCGCGCCGGATCGCCGGGCAGCCCCTCGCCCGTGCCCTTCAGGTACGCCTCCTTCCGCGTCCAGCAGCGCAGGAACGCGGCGGCACGCCCGGAATGGGCCGTCGCGGCCAACTCGCTCTGCTCGCGTGGATGGAGACTCGTCGACACATCCTCGATCGCCGCCAGGTCATGCGTCTCCTCGACGTCGATGCCGACGGGCGTCGCGGCGAAGGCGAGCAGCACCAGCTCCCCGCTGTGCGAGAGCGAGAAGTGCAGCCCGGACCCCGACACCGCAGGCCGCCCGTGCGGGCCGCCGCACAACGGGCACGGTTCACGCTCCACGGCCACCGCGCCCGGCGCCGTGCCGAGGTACGCGCCGAGCAGACGCCGCAGCGCCACGTGCGCGGCGGCGTAGCGGTCGCGGTCCTCCGCCCGGTGGAAGGCGGCATGGCGCGACCGCTCGTCCTCGTCGAAGAGCGTCAGGGCGTCCCCAAGCGATCCGCGGTGCGCGGCGACCCGCACCAGCCACACGTGCGGGGCCTCCCCCGGCTCGGGCCTGACCAGCGGCCCGCCGAGTGCGCCGGGTGCGAGCGTCCGCGGCTGGAGGGCCACTTGGTGCGGCGCGCTCACTTGGTGAGCTCCAGAGGCGGCACGCCCGGAGGGGTGAAGCCGAAGACCTGGCCGTAGAGGGAGAGTTCGCTGTGCAGGGCGGTGACGATCGTCTCCTTGCGGCGGAAGCCGTGGCCCTCGCCCTCGAAGGTGAGGTAGGCGTGCGGGATACCGCGGCCGGCGATCGCGGCGAGGAAGTGCTCGCACTGCACGGGCGGGCAGATCACGTCGTCGAGGCCCTGGAGCATCAGGAACGGCGCGGTGACCCGGTCGGCGTGGTTGACCGGCGAGCGGTCGCGGTAACGGTCGGGAACGGCCGCCCGGGAGCCGATGAGTGAAGTGAGGTACTGCGACTCGAAGTCGTGGGTCTGCTCGTCGCTCGTGGCGCCGCCCGACCAGCCACCGAGGTCGAGGACGGGGTAGCTGATCGTGCCGCAGGCGTAGACGTCGGTCGAGGTGAGCGACGCACCCGTGGTCCAGCCGCCGGCGCTGCCGCCGCGGATGGCCAGCCGCTCACCGTCGGCGAGGCCTTCCGCGGCCAGGGCCCGCGCCACCGCCGCGCAGTCCTCCACGTCGACGACGCCCCACTGCTCGCGCAGCCGGTTGCGGTAGGCACGGCCGTAGCCGGTGGACCCGCCGTAGTCGACCTCGGCGACCCCTATGCCGCGCGAGGTGAAGTATGCGATCTCCAGGTCGAGAACGCGCGGGGCACGGCTGGTCGGGCCGCCGTGCACCCAGATGACGTAGGGCGGCAGTTGGCCGTCCGGGGCGGCGAACTGCAGGTTCCGCGGCGGATACACCGTGGCGTGGACCTCGCGGCCGCCGGGTCCTTCGAAGGTGCGGGCCACGGGCTCGGGCAGGAAGCCGGGGTCGACGGCGTCGGCGTGCCGGGTGCCGATGACGCGGGCGCGCCCGGTGCGGGCGTCGAGCTCGACGACCTCGTATCCGCTGGTGCCGCTCGCCGCCACGCCGGTCACCCGGGTGCCGTCGGTGGCCAGCGTCGAGGCCCACTCCGTCCACGGGCCGGGCACGTCGGCGAGGTCGCCGGTCGCGGCGTCCAGGATGCCGAGCCGCTGCGCGCCCCGCCCGTGGACCACCGCGACGAGGCCGCCGTCGAGCGGCGCGAACCACCGCAGCCCGATCCGCCATCCGGCCCCGGCGAACTCCTCCTCGCGCGGGCAGAGGTTGACGGCCTCGCCGGTCGCCGGGTCCACGCGGTGCAGGTTCCACCAGCCGGTGCGGTCCGTGGTGGCGAGCAGTGTGCCGTCCTGCGCCCATTCGACCTGCGCGACCGACTCCTCCGGGCCTCCGATGAGGGTCCGCACGTCCATCAGGCCGCCCTCGCCCACCTCGGCGATCTTCAGTTCCGTGCCGTCCCACGGCATGCGCGGGTGATCCCACGCCAGCCAGGCGGCGCGGCGTCCGTCCGGGGAGAGCCGGGGGCCGGTGACGAACCGGTGGGTGTCGTCGGTCAGTTCACGCACCGCGGCCCGGTCGTCGGCGGCGGAGCCATCGAGCGGCACGGCCGCGATCACCCGCCGCACATCGGTCTGGGCCGGCCCGGTGAACTCCTCCAGTACGCACCAGACTTCGCCCCGTTCCACGAACACCCGCGGATCGGCCCAGCGCAACCCGCCGCCCACCGCGGAGAGCGGGGTGAGCGGCCGCGGGCTGCTCTGCGGCGCGTCGGGCTCGTAGGCGTACAGCCGTTGGTCGGCGAAGTGGACGAAAGCCACCAGGGGGCCCGACGCGCCGGGCACCGCCGCCCAGGCCAGACCGCCGTACTCGATGACCCGGCTGCGCACGTTCCAGGGCGCCGGCAACACGCTGACCTGCGTGCCGTCGGCGCGTCGTCGGATCAGCGCCGTCCGTCCGCCCTCCGCGGGCCTCGGCTCGTTCCACCACACCTCGTCACCGACGGTGCCGACGAAGTCCGGGCGGCCGTCATGGGCGGCGGCCAGGGCGGCGTCGACCGGGGACTGCCAGGCGCCGTACGGTGCGGTGCGATCGGTCATGGGTGTCGGATCTCCTGTCTGCCGGCCTGTCCGGCTCATCGGGCGGCTGTTCGACTGAGGAAGCGGTCGAGGACGCGGACACCGAAGTGCAGAGCCTCGACGGGCACGCGCTCATCCACCCCGTGGTAGAGCGCCTGGTAGTCGAAGCCCGGCGGTAGTGCGAGCGGTGCGAAGCCGTAACCGGTGATGCCGAGGCGGGAGAACTGCTTGGCGTCGGTGCCGCCCGACATGGAGTACGGGAAGGTGTGCGCACCGGGGTCGAAGTGCTCGACGGCCTCGCACATCGCCGCGTACGTGGGCGAGTCGACCGGTGCCTGCAGGGCCACCTCCCGGTGGAGGAACTCCCAGTCGACGTGCGGGCCGGTGAGCCGGTCGAGCGTCTCGGCGAACTCCTCCTCCCCGCCGGGCACGATGCGGCCGTCGACGTGGGCGGTGGCGCTCCCCGGAATCACGTTGATCTTGTAACCGGCCGACAGCATGGTGGGGTTGGCGCTGTTGCGCAGCGTCGGCGCGATCAGCTCGGCGGCGGGACCGACCTTGGGCATGAGCGCGTCGACGTCCCGCGGGCCGTGCTGCTCGACGCCGTAGATGGTGGCGAGCCGGTCGACTGCCGCGCGGACGGTCGGGGTGAGTCGCAGCGGCCACTGGTGCTCGGCGATGCGGGTGATGGCCGCGGCGAGACGGCTGACGGCGTTCTCGGTGTTGTTCTTCGAACCGTGCCCCGCCCGTCCCCGTGCGGTGAGTTTCAGCCACGCCGTGCCGCGCTCCCCCGCGCCGATCGGGTACAGCCGCAGCCGCGGCCCGTCGTGCAGGGTGAACGCCCCCGACTCGCCTATGGCTTCGGTGCACCCCTCGAAGAGGGCGGCATGGTGCCGCACCAGATAGTCCGAGCCGTAGGCTGCGCTGTCCTCCTCGTCGGCGGTGAAGGCGAGGACGATGTCACGGCGCGGCCGCCGGCCCTCGCGCGCCCAGGCGCGGACCGTGGCCAGCACCATGGCGTCCATGTTCTTCATGTCGATCGCGCCCCGGCCCCACACCACGCCGTCCCGGATCTCGCCGGAGAACGGGTGGACGCTCCACTCCGCGGGCTCGGCGGGCACCACGTCGAGATGACCGTGCACCAGCAGCCCGCCGCCATCCGGCTGCGAGCCCTCGACGCGCGCCACCACGTTGGCCCGCCCTGGCGCCGACTCCAGGATCTGCGGTTCGATGCCGGCGTCGGCGAGGCGCTCGGCGACATACTCCGCCGCCGGGCGCTCGGCGCAGTCGCCGCCCCCGCGATTGCTCGTGTCGAGCCTGATCAGTTCGGAGGTGAAACGGACCGCCTCGTCGAGGAGCAGGCCGTCCGGTGCCGCGGTCGTCATCTCAGCCGTACGCCTCCTCGATCGCAGCCGAGACCAGTGTGGTCACGGCCTTGAAGCACCGGATCCCGTCGTACATCGTGGCGGCGGTGTAGCGCACCCGGCGCTCCTCGCACCGCTCGACCGTCGGCACCACGGTCGCGGCTCCGACGAGATGGGCGGCGTCGAACTCCATCTCGACGGTGAACGGCCCGCCATGCACCGGGTCGTGGCGTACGGCGAGGGCGGCGGCGGCCTTCGCCGCGGCGCGGATCTCCTCGGCGGTGCGCGCCGGCGGCCGGCACACCGCCGCATAGCGGGAGACATAGGTCTTGACGGCCACGGTCCGGGCCGGCGGGGCATAACTCCGCGCGTCCAGCCCCGTCCGGTCGTCGCCCGTCACCAGCACCACGGGTACCCCGAACTCCGCCGCCACCAGGGCGTTGAGCCTGCCCTCGCTCGCAGGTTCCCCGTTGACCCACACGCCGGTGATGGAGTTGGCGAGATAGGTGTGGGCGAGGACGCCCTCGCTGCCCGCCCCGGTGTGATAGCCGACGAAGGCGACCCCGTCGGGTCCCCGCGGCGGGTCGTGCTGCACGCCCTCGACCATGGACAGGTCCTTGTGCCGGCCGGTGAGCATCTGTGCCCGCTCGTCGAGCTCTTCGAGCAGGAGGTTGCGCATCGTCCAGTGCGCCTCGTTGACCAGCACCTCATCGGCCCCGCCGTCGTAGAACCCGGCAATCGCCGCGTTCACGTCGGAGGTGAACATCCTGCGGCAGCGCTGCCACTGCTCGCTGCCGGGCAGCACGTCGGCGGGCCAGGTCACGCCGGTGGCGCCCTCCATGTCCGCGGAGATCAGGATCTTCATGCGCCGACTCTACCCACGGCCCTGCGGCGAGCGGCAGAGTCACGCCGGATCACGCCCGGCCGTGCGCCTTCTGCGACTGACGCGACAGCGAGTCGAGCACGACGGCGCCGAGCAGCACACCGCCGGTGATCATGTACTGCACGGCCGTCTCAATGCCCATGAGGACCATGCCCGATGCGATCGACTGGATGACGAGGATCCCCAGCACGGCGGACCAGGGCGAGCCGCGCCCGCCGAAGAGGCTCGCGCCGCCGATGACCGCCGCGGCGATGGCGTTGATCAGCAGGTTGCTCGATCCCGATGTCTGGCCCACCGAGGCGACGCGGGAGGCGAGGAACAGCCCGCCGATCGCCGCCAGCGTCGCGGACGCCGCAAAGGCCGAGATCCGCATCCACACCACGTTGATGCCCGCGCGGCGGGCCGCCTCGACGCCGCCGCCGATGGAGAAGATCTTCCGTCCGTAGGAAGTGCGGCGCAGGACGACGTCGAGGCACACCACGAACGCGAGGAAGAGCAGCAGGGCGAGCGGCAGTCCCTGGAACCGGCTGAGGACGAAGGCGGCGGCGAACGCGATCACCGCGATCCCGGCCGTACGTACGGCGGTGGAGCCGAGCGGTCGGTACGGCACCCCGGCCGCCCTCCGGCGGCGGGCGTCGCGGTGCGAGGCGAAAAAGTAGGCGGTCGCGCCGAGCGCCGCGAGCCCGTACGTGGCCGCCGGGTTGTGGAAGTACTCGATGGTGAGTGCGGGGATCAGGCCGGTGTCCCGCAGGTTGATCGTGCCGCTGGCGCCCAGGACGTAGAGCATCAGCCCGTTCCAGGCGAGCAGCCCGGCGAGGGTGACGACGAACGACGGCACCCCGACCTTGGCGAAGAAGAAACCTTGGACGACGCCGATGACGGTGCCGGTGAGCACGGCGGCGACGATCGCCAGCCACTCCGGCGTTCCGTTGTTCACGTTCAACACGGCGAACACGGCTGCCGCGAGCCCGCTGACCGAACCCACCGACAGGTCCACCTCGCCGAGCAGCAGCACGAAGACGATGCCGACCGCGATCAGGCCGGTGCCGACGATGTCCACGCTGAGGTTGGACAGGTTGCGAGGCGAGAGGAAGTGGTGGTCGAGGAGCTGGAAGGCGGTCCAGATCATGATCAGGACGACGACGACCGGGACGGATCCGACATCGCCGGTGCGGAGTTTGTGCGTGCACTCACCGGCGCGGACCCTCAGCCCTCGTTCGCGCACCGCCGGTCGCCGCTCGGCCGCGGCCACCGGGCCGGCCGGGTCCCCGGATGCGTCTGTGCCTTTCACCGCACCGCCTCCCACGCCTTGCGGTGCGTCACGGCGTTGTCCGTGGCGCCGGTCATGGAGGAGATGATCTGTTCCTGGGGGGTGGTCAGCACATCGAAGAAGCCGTTGTTGCGCCCGAGGCGCAGCACTGCCACCTCGTCCGCGACGGCCTTGACGTCGCCGAGGTTGTGGCTGATGAGGAGCACGCCGATGCCGCGCTCCCTGAGGTGTTCGATGAGATCGAGGAACCGCGCGGTCTGCGACACGCCCAAGGCCGCCGTGGGCTCGTCGAGGATGAGGAGCTTCGGGCGGCTGAGCAGCGCGCGGCAGATGGCGACCGTCTGGCGCTGGCCTGCGGACAGGGCGGTGACGGGAACGCGCACGTTGGCGATGCCGGTGGACAGGGTGTCGAGCAGGTCCAATTCCCGGGCGCGGCGCTCCATGGACACCTCGTCGAGGACTCCGGCCCGGCAGATCTCGTGGCCGAGAAAGATGTTGCCGACCACGTCGAGGCTCTCGCACAGCGCGAGGTCCTGGTAGACGCAGGCGATGCCGAGGGCCCGGGCCTCATGCGGGCGGCTGATGCGCACCGGCCGCCCTTCCCACTCGATGGCGCCCTCGTCGGCGGGGGCCACGCCTGTGATCACCTTGACGAGGGTGGATTTGCCGGCGCCGTTGTCGCCGACCAGCGCGACGACTTCACCGGCGTGGATCTCCAACTCGACGTCCCTGAGCGCCTGGACGGCGCCGAATCTCCTGGAGATCCCGCGCAGCGCCAGCACTGGTGGTGTCGACACATGAACCATCTCCTTCGCCTGGCCGGCGCTAGCCGATGAGTCCGGCCTTCCGGCAGGCGGGCTGGAACTGCGGGGTACAGATCTGGCCGATCGTGTACACGCCGCTCTTGACGAGGGTTTGTTTGATCGTGCCGACGGTGACGGGCACGAGGGCGCCCAGCACGGCCGGGATCTGTTTGCTGGTGTCGTTGCTGACCGTGTCCTTGGCGATGGCGCCGATGCTCTCGCCGCGGCCCAGGGCGACTGCCATTTCGGCTGCGGCATCGGCCTCGGCGGTGAAGGACTTGTAGACGGTGACGTACTGCCGCCCCGCGACGATCCGCTGCACGGCCGCGAGATCGGCGTCCTGGCCGGTGACGGGGGGCACGGCCTGGACGCCCTGCGCCCTGAACGCGGCGACGATGCCGGACGCGAGGCCGTCGTTGGCCGAGTAGACGCCGTCGATCCCGCCCGGGCCCAGTTCGGCGATGGCGGCGGACATCTCGCTGAAGGCGTTCTGCGGGATCCATCCGGTGGCGTAGTACGACCTGCCGATCCTCACCTTGCCCTTGAGCACCGACAGAGCGCCCTTCTGCAGCGCCAGCGTGTTCGGGTCGGTGGGATCGCCGTTGACCATGACGATCTGAGCGTCGTGCCCCTTGTGGCTCAGCGCCGTCAGAAGTGCCTGGCCCTGGATCCTGCCGATCTGCACGGAGTCGTAGCTGGAGTAGGCCGAGATCGGGCCCTCGGCGAGGCGGTCGTAGGAGACGACGGGGACGTGCGCGTCATGCGCCTTGACGACCGAGGAGCGGAGCGCCTCGTAGTCGACGGGGTCGAGGATCACGACCCTTACCCCGTTGGCGATCATGGAGTCCATCTGCTGTTGCTGAGTGGCCACATCCGCCGAGGCGTTGGCGTAGTCGACCGAGCAGTCGCCGCACAGTTGCCTGATCTTCCGTTCGATCAGCGGCTTGTCGGAGCGCGCCCAGCGGGCGGTGTGGGTGTCGGGAAGCAGCAGGCCGATCGCGAAGCCGCCGCGGCCGGCAGCGGAGGCGCTCGCACCGGCCGTGCCATGGCCGGTGCCGCAGGCGGCGAGGCCGCCGGCCATCGACACTGCCGTCAGCGCGGTGGCGGCAACGGCGGCACGAACCGGATGGCTGTTCATCCCAGCACAGATCCCAACATTTTGCCCATAAGTTGACAATAGTCGCCATACATGATGAGGCAGGTATCTAGGAAGATACGTCAGGTCATGGCGCGCGAGGGGAGAGCGATCTCGCCCCACACCTGCTTGCCGCCGCTGAGCGGCACCGAGCCCCAGGACTCCGACACCGCTTCCACGAGCAGCAGCCCCCGGCCACCGGTCGCCTCCCAGTCGACACTCGTCTGCCGCACCGGTGCGCGCGGCGACGAATCGCTCACGGCGACCCGCAGGCGGTCCCCGGCCAGGGTCAGATCGAGCCGCACCTCGCCCCGGGTGTGCACCATCGCGTTGGTGACCAACTCGGAGACGACCAGCAGCACCGCGTCCGCTTCCTGCGTGACGTTCCACGAGCGCATCACGCGGGCGGTGAACCGGCGAGCGTGCATGACGGCGTCGGGAAGCCTCCACACCGCCCAGCCGGCGCGCAGCGGTCGCACGGCCGTCCCGTCGTACCGCAGGAGCAGTAGCGCGATGTCGTCATCCCGGCGATCGGCCACGCCGATCACCTCGTCGGCCATGCGGTCGGCGTCGGCGGGATCGGTGGCCGCAAGCACCTCGCACACCCGCTGCAGCCCGTCCTCCAGACGCAGGCTGGAGGACTCGACGAGCCCGTCGGTCATCAGCGCGAGGGTCGCGCCCGGGGAGAGACCAGCCATCGTCATGGGGAACTCGGCGTCGGCGAGCACACCCAGCGGAGGCCCGCCCTCGGCGACGACCTCCTGGGTGGCGCCGTCCGGGGCGCGCAGCAACGGCGGAAGGTGCCCCGCCCGGACGACCCAGGCCTCGCCCTCCTCCATGTCCAGGGCCACGTAGCAGCAGGTGACGAAGGCGTCGGTCTCCATGCCGACGAGCAGCCGGTTGGCGTGGGAGACCACGACATCCGGCGGATGGCCCTCCACCGCGTAGGCGCGGATCGCCGTGCGGATCTGACCCATGATCGTCGCGGCCTCGGGGCTGTGCCCCTGCACGTCCCCGATGACCAGCGCCACATATCTGTCGGAGAGCGGGATCACGTCGTACCAGTCGCCGCCCACTTCGAGCCCGGCCGTCGCCGGCAGATAGCGGGCGACCGCCACACAGCCGGGCAGCGACGGAAGCGTGCGCGGCAGCAGGCTGCGCTGGAGCATCGCGGCGAGCTCGTGCTCGGCGTCCAGGGCGCGAGCCCGTACCAGGGCCTGCCCCACCACGCCCGCGATCGCCGTCAGCAGGGAGCGCTCCTCCGGGGCGAACCCGTGGGGCTCGTCCCAGCCGATCAGGCATGCGCCGACCACCCGGCCGTCAGCCGGAAGCGGCAGTACGGCGAGGCCGCCCCGTCCGACCCCGGCGAGGCCGGGCTCAAGGTCAGTGCTGGTGGCCCACAGCTGCACGCGGCCGAGGCGCAGGGCCGCCCGGAGCGTGGGCAGGTCGCGGGCGGCCGCATCGGGCCACTCGGAGCGCCATTCGCGACGCCAGATCTCCGGCCACGCCCCGGGTTGAGGCGGATCGAGGGCGGTGACGGTCAGCCGTCCGGCGTGGAGCTCGGCGAGCGCCATCCGGTCGGCCGCCAGGGGCTCCCGCAACGTGGCCACCACGGTCCGGCTGACGTCCCGGACGGTCATCGCGGTCGCCAGGGCGGCGGCCAGTTGCTGCAGCCGGGAGACATCGTCGGTGCTGGGGCGCAGGTGCGATGCCTCGGCCACCACGCCCAGCACCCGCTCCGGCCTGCCCGCGGCATCGGCGAGCACCCGGCAGCGCAGCCGCAGCCAGCGCAACTCACCGGTGGGCCTGCGGACGCGGAACTCCAGATCCCGGCCGTCGTGCGTCATGTGGCCCGGCTCGACCACGGACATCAGCGCGGGCAGGTCCTCCGGGAGAGTGCACGCAAGCAGCGTCTCCAGGCGTCCGTCGAACTCCTCCGGTGAGAAGCCGATCAGCTCCAGCAGCGACGCGTCCGCGTCGACCCGCCCGGTGCCCAGCACCAGAGTGAACGAACCGACGTGGATGCCGTCCAGCGCCAGGACATGCACATGCCCCGGCTCCTTGCGGCCGACGATGTCGGCGGCGCCGCACAGGCAGCCGGCTTCGAGCCGGGCCGCCACCTGGTCGGCGTACAGCTCCAGGAAGATGCGTCGCTCGGCGTCGAGGCCGTCTCCCGGACGGTCGGCGACGACCAGGCACCCCAGCCGTCCACCGTCCTCCCCCAGCGGCAGGGCGCCCAGCGCGACGCCGGCACCGGCCGGCACCGCGACCTCGGCCGGCGTCAGCCACAGGGGCCGGCCCTCACGGAAGGCATCGGCGACCAACGACGGGGCCGACAAGGGGTAGCTGGGCGAAAGACCATAAGCGGCGCCGGGGCTGTCCCCGGCCGTGTCGGCGAGTCGCAGCTCACCGGCCTGCTTGTCCAGCAGGTAGACAGCAACGTGCGCCACCCCGGCGAACATCAAGTACAGCTCCGTCACTTTCCGCAGTGCCCCAGTCGCAGAGAGTCGACGTTGTGGGGTCCGACCGCGGGTCTCGCGGCAGAAGGGACCGGCTTCGCTGACGTTTCATCATCACACAATCCGGATGCGCTTGTGACGCTCCGGTTTCATCACCTCGTGCCCGTGGTTCCGATGGTCCTCCTCCGGGCGCCCGGCCGCGACCGGCCCGGCCCGGTCAGGCCCGTCCGGTCCGGTCCGGTCGAGTCGGGTCCGGTCGGGTCCGTTCCGTTCCGTCAGCCCTTGCGGCCGGCCACCACCCAGTGCGCGGGCAGGTCGATGCGGGAGCCGTCGGAGCGGTGCTCGGTCATCACTAGCGGCAGTTCGCCGTGGGCGAGCACGTCGAGCCCCGCCGAGCGGTACAACTCGGCGACGGAGCCGTCCGGCATCTCCGCCGGGGTGAGCCCGTGCTCGAGCACCGGGCGCAGCTTGGGCGGCGGGCCGTCCGGGCCCTGGGCGGCCGCGGCGAGCACCTGCTTCGCCGCCGTGGCGAGCTCGATGTCGAAGATGCGGCCGCGGTCGCCGATGAGCAAGGCCAGTCCCGCGACGACCTTCGGCCGGTCCGTCGCCTCACACTGATGGAGGATGGCGCGCATGTAGACATTGACGTCACCGGTCTCGTCGTGCAGACGCCGCACCGCATCCTCGTCCGCTGCGTCGAGCCCCCGGTACTCGGCGGCGCCCGCCGTGTCGGCCGCTCGCGCACGCTCGACCGCGCCGCGCGCCAGGTCCACGCCGATGGCCCTGTCGTACACCTCGGCGAGATAGCGGGTCTGGGTTCCGTTGCCGCACCCCACGTCCACCACCGGCAGCGAGGCATCGAAATGGGGCTCGAACAGCGGCAGATGGGCGGCAGAGGCATCCGCGGCGGCCGTGTCCCAGATCACGGCTCCGGCTTCCTTGGGCGCCGCCGCCCAAAAACCCTCCCACGCCTGCTGGTAGCTGCCGGCTGCGTTCATTGTGCCTCCCGAGGAGCCCGACGATGCAACGGTCCAACAATCAATCAGACCGCCGGCCGTCCCCGCCAGCCCCGTGCAGGGCCCGCAAGGGTCTGTTCGAACCAGACCGTCTTGCCTTGCGCCGTACGGCTCGTGCCCCACTCCGTGGCGAGCCTGCTCACCACACGCATGCCGCGCCCGCCCTCGTCGTCGGGCCCGGCGCTCATCAGCACGGGAACAGACGGGTCGTCATCGCTGACCTCACACAGCAACGCGTCGGCCCACACCAGCCGCAGCCCGACGCTGCCGCCGTGCCCCTCACCGCGGTGCCCGTCACCACCGCCGCCGCCGTACCGGATAGCGTTGGTGACGACCTCGCTCACCAGCAGCTCCGCTACGTCGACCGCGTCCACGAGCCCCCACGCGATGAGCGTCTTGCGCGCCATCGCCCGCGCCCGGCCCACCTCGCCCGGGTCGCGGCCAAGGCGCCACTCGGCCACGTGCTCGCGCTCGATGCCGCGCAGCCGGGCCATGAGCAGGGCGACGTCGTCCTTGCGCTCGCCCTGCCTGCCGAGCGCCCGGATGATCGTGTCGCACGCGTCGTCCATCGAGGCCGCCGGATGCGCAGCGCTCTCGCACAGCGCGGCCAGCCCGGCGCCGATGTCCTGCCCGCGCACCTCGACCAGGCCGTCCGTGCACAGCACCAGGCGGTCCCCGGAGGCGACAGGCACCGAAACCGTCTCGAACGGCACCCCGCCGACCCCTATCGGCGCACCGGTCGGCACGCCGAGCAGCTCACTGCGTCCGTCGGCCGCGCGCACCAGAACCGGCGGGATATGGCCCGCGTTGGAGATCAGCAGCTCCGACTCCACCGGGTCGTAGACCACGTACAGGCACGTGGCCAGGTACTGCTCGCCGAGGCGCTGCGCCAGGTCGTCGAGATTGCGCAACAGCTGTGCAGGCGGCAGATCGAGCGCGGCCATCGTCTGCACGGCGGTGCGCAACTGGCCCATCATCGCCGCCGAGTTGAGCCCGTGCCCCATCACGTCGCCGACCACGAGCGCCACCCGCGATCCCGGCAGTTTGATCGTGTCGAACCAGTCGCCGCCCACGCGTCCGAGGCGCATGCCCGGCAGGTAACGGGTGGCCACGTCGCACCCCGCCATCCGCGGGGTGATGTGCGGCAGCATGCTGTCCTGGAGCGTCTCGGCGACGTTCTCCTGGAACGTGTACATCCGCGCGTTGTCCAGCACGAGACCGGCGCGTGCCGCCATCTCTGCGCCCGTGGTGCGGTCCATGTCGTTGAACGGCTCCCGTTCGGCGCGGCGCAGCAGCACCATGAAGCCGAGCACCACGTTGCGGGCCTTCAACGGGACGATGAGGATCGACCGCCCGTTGATCAGCGGGCGCAGATCCCGCTTCTCGAACTGCGCCGAGATGCGGTCGCCCAACTCCTCGCTCACCCGCGGGATGAGCACCGGCTCACCGGTGACCATGCACTGGAAGAACGGGGTGTGATCGGGAAAGGCGATGGCCTCCCCCACCGGCACCGTGTCGTCCCAGCGCCCTGGCTCGTCGTTGTGCTCCACCCACACCCGGTGCCAGACGGTGGTGACGTCCGGCGGGCCGTCGGGGAAACCCTCACCTGCGAGCACCTGGGCGCGCAGATGCGTCCCGGCGAAGTCGGCGAAGCGCGGCACCGCGGCGCTCGTCACCTCGCGGATGGTCCGTGTCAGGTCCAGCGAGCTGCCGATCCGGCCGCTCACCTCGTTGAGGAACTCAAGCCGCTCGCGCACCGCGGCGTATTCGAGATCGGGCCCGTCGTCCGGATCCCGTTCCGGGTCCGGTGCCGTGCCGCGCTGCTGCGGCAGGCCGGGTACGGATCCACGGGCCGCCGCCCGCCGCAGCCGGGCCTCGCGCTCCACGTAGCGCGGGACACCCCAGTCCGGCGTCACCGGCACCCTGTCGTGCTTGCTGATCTCAAGGACGGGATAGCCGAGTTCGAGCACCTGCGCGACGATCCGGCTGCTGCCGGCCGGGCCCATGTTGGGCAGGATCTCCGGCAGCCGCTTGGCGAGCCCCTCAGCCTGCGGGAACTCGGTGTGCAGTGCGAAACCGGGTGCGACGCGCTCGATCACGCCGTCGGAGCCGTCGGAGCCATCGGCGTCGGCTGCCCCGGGCGGACGCAGCCGTGCCGCATCGGCGGCGAGTACGAGGAGCCGCTCGGTACCCGGCCCGACAAGCGGGTACGCCCACCACAGGACGTCGATCGGGCGCCCTTCGGCGTCGGCGAGACGGGCTCGGCCCGCGGTCGGGTACGACGTCTCCCCGCTCAGGGAAGAGTCGAGATCCGGGCCCGCGCCCTCGTCGCCGTACGCGCTGCCCGCCGCAGCGGGAGCGCCGAGGCCGTCGTTCACCGGCAGGCTGCTGACGGGCAGTAAGTCGACGGCCGGGCTGCCGACGGCCTGCTCGCGCGAGAGACAGAACAGGCGGCGCGCCCCGGTGCTCCAGTGCGAGACCAGGCCCGCGGCGTCCACGACGATCACGGCCAGCGGAATCCGTCCCGACGGCGCGGGCTGCTGTTCGGGCGGCATGAGACTGTCCATGACCCGCCGGTCTCCTTCCCCTCTCGTGCCGCTTCTTGGGGCAGCCTCCAGGACCGACGCAAGATCTACGGCACCGACTACCACGGTACGGCCCTGGCAGTCCCCCATGTGGCCCAACGGCGCAATCCGGCGCACGCCCGCGCGCCGGCCCCTCGACGGGCGGTCGCCAGGATCACGTGTTAGCGTCCCGTACCCCGTACGGCATCAGGGGAAGAACTGAATCATTCATCATGAACACCCTCGAACCATCCCCTCACGCCGCATTCCTGACACCGTCACCGGTCGTCCCGCGGCCGCTGTCCTGGCTGCGCCCGCTGCGTCACCCCGTGGTCGCGGCGGTCCTCGTCGCCGCCGTACTGCACCTGCTGTGGGCGGGGTTCCTCGCCACCGACGGCGGCGACATGGCAGCGCAGTACGCCTGGGCCGAATTCACCGGCGCGCACCCCGGTTCGGCGTACAACCTGTCGTGGTACGGCGGGATGCACCCCATCTCCTACAGCGCGCTCACCCCCTATCTGATGGCGTGGCTGGGAGTACGCACCACGGCGGTCATCACCGGCACCCTCTCCGCCGCGGTGCTTGCGCGTCTCCTGATGCGCTCGGGTCTGGCCCGTCCCCTGCTTCCCGCGGTCTGCGGGGCGGTTGCGCTCTCCGGGGACACCGCGTCGGGGCGTATCACCTTCAGCATCGGCGTGCTGTTCGGCCTCACCGCGACGCTGATGGTGTACGAGAGCTTCGGTCCGCGTGCGGTGCGCGACGGAGCGGCCTTCCTGCTGGGGGCGGTGGCCACCGGCTCCAGCCCGGTGGCCGGGTTGTTCCTGCTGGTCGCGGGTGCGGGTCTGTTCCTGACGGGGCGTCGCCGGGACTCGCTCGCGCTGCTCACCGCGCCGCCGCTGGTGGTCGGGATCATCACGCTGCTCTTCCCCTTCTACGGGGTGCAGCCGTTTTCGGTGGGCGGCGCGGCACTCGTGGTGGCGACGGGCCTGCCGGTCGCGCTGTGGGCTCCCCCGTCGTGGCGGGCGGTGCGGGCGGGGGCGTGGGTGTACATCGCCGGCGACCTGCTCACGCTCTTGATCCCGTCGCCCATCGGCAGCAACGTGGAGCGGCTGTCGTTGCTGTTCGCCGCGACGGTGCTGCTGGCGGCGCTGATGGAGGGTGCTCGTGGACGGCGGGCGCTCGCGCTGTGGCTCGCGTTCGTCTTCGCCGCCGGGTGGCAGGTCGTGAAGCCGGTGCAGGATCTGGTGAGCACGGCGCCCGCGGCAGGGTGGTCGACGTACGCGAAGCCGCTGATCGCCGAGTTGGGGAGGCTCGGCGCCGACCGGGACCGCGTCGAAGTGGTGGCCGCCAGGACCCACTGGGAGTCGGCCGGCCTGAGTCCCTACGTCAATCTCGCGCGAGGCTGGAACCGCCAGCTCGACGTCGAGCGCAACCCGGTCTTCTACGACGGCAAGATCACGGCCGCGACGTATCACGCATGGTTGCGGACGTGGGCGGTGTCCTACGTAGTGCTTCCGGACGCGGCACCCGACGACGCGGCGGTCGCGGAGGCGCGGATAGTGGCGGCCGGACAGACGTGGCTGCGGCCGGTCTGGGGTGACGCGCACTGGCGCGTGTACGCGGTCACGGACGCCGTGCCGTTGACGTCGGCGCCGTCGACGGCGATCCGGGCGGGGCAGGGCGAGCTGTCGATGCGCGTACCGCAGGCGGGGTCGTTTCTTGTACGGGTGGCGTGGTCGCCGTGGTTGGGTGTTCTCCACGGCACGGGCTGCCTGGAACAGGCCGGCGCGTGGACCCGGCTCCGCGCTCACGACGCGGGCGTGTTCACCATCGGCAGTAGATACACCCTCCCCCGCGGCACCCCGTGCGGGTGATTTTCTCGTCACCGTGACTGGCCGAATCACCTGCGCCTGGCGCTGCGCGCCGCTGGCCCATTGGCGTGACTGGTCCGGTCACGTGCCCGGGCTCACGTGCCTGGGCTCACGTGCGCGCGGCACCGACCCCACCCACCCACGCAGCGCCCACGTGACCCACCCGATCACGGCAACGGGCGGGCGGCGGGAAAAACACCCCACGCAAGCCGCAGTGTCACGCACCCGTGCGAATAGACGTACCGCACCCAGCGCAGCGTCCCGTCACGTGCCGAGTTGGATGTCCCGTTCCGTGCGCCCCCCGCCCTCGACACGCAAGACCGTGGCCACCGGCGGGTACCCCGTTGCGATCACCGTGTAGGAGCCCGCCGCGAGGTCGACGAAGCGGAAGACCCCGTCCGCTCCCGTCGTCACCGAGTCGACGACATTGCCCGCCGCGTCCAGGAGGGTGACCCTCGCGTCCTCGACAGGCCGGCCCGCGGGGGCGCGCACGACACCGCGCAGCACCGCCCCGCCCGCCAGTTCCACGTCCTGCCGCGTCTCCCGCGCCGCCTGGACGGAGACCGGCAGCGCCGCGGGCCGGTACGCCGGTGCGTTCGCCGCCAGCGTGTACTCACCCGCCACGAGGTCACCCAGCACATAGCCGCCCTCGCGCCCCGTGCGTGTGCTCGCGACCACCTCGCCACGTACGTCGGTCAGCGTCACCACCGCGTCCCGTACCGGCGAGCCGTCGGCGGTCACCACCACGCCGGTCAGGCGCCCCGCGCCGCCGAGGACCACGTCGAGGTCGACGGGACGGTCGCCGACCGTGACGCTGACGGCCTGCGGCTGGTGGCCGCCCGCCGCCGCGATCAGGACGTAGGCGCCACTGCCCGGCGTGCTCAGGGCGTAGCGCCCGTCCTCTCCGGTCGCGCCGCGGCCCACCTGCCGTCCGGAGGCGTCGATGAGGGTGAGCGCGGCGCGCGGCACCCGCGTGCCGTCGGCGTGCTGGACCGTTCCGCAGACGGGCACGCCCGTACCGGCGGGGGTGCGCGCCGACGGGATGACCGCGTCGAATCCGTACGGGGGCGTGTCGGAGCCGTGCTCGGTCATCAGAGGTTTCTCCTTGAGCAGGAAGGCGGTCAGGAAGCCGAGGCCGAGCACCGGCACCAGGTAGAGGAAGATGCGCGGCATGGCGGCCGCGTAGGCGTGCACATAGGAGTCACGCAGTGGTGCGGGCAGGGCGCGGACGATCGCAGGGGTGATCGATTCGAGGTTCGGCAGGCCTGCCGAGTGCGGCAGTGCCGTGGTGAGGCGGTGGGCGAGGAGCGTGCCGAAGACGGCCGCGCCGAGGGAGCCGCCGATCTGGCGGAAGTAGTTGGTGGCGGCTGTTGCGACGCCGAGGTCGGCCGGGCGCACGGTGTTCTGCACGGCCAGGACGAGGACCGGGAGCGCGAGGCCGACGCCGATGCCGAGGACGGCCATCCATACGCTGTACACGGGGCGGGTGGTGCCGGGCCCGAGGCGGGAGAGCAACCAGAGGCCGGCCGCGGCCAGCGCGCAGCCGATGACCGGATAGGCCTTGTAGCGTCCGGTGCGGCTGGTCAACTGCCCGGCGGCCGTGGAGGCGAGGACCACACCGCCGACCATCGGCAGCATCTGCAGACCGGATTCGGTGGCGGAGGCACCGTCGACCATCTGCAGGAAGGTGGGGAGGTAGCTCGCTGCGCCGAAGAGGGCGACGCCGACCACGGCGCCGGTGATCCCGGAGACGGTGAAGATGCCGTCGCGGAAGAGGCGCAGCGGGATGACCGGTTCGACGGCGAACCGTTCGACGAGGAGGAAGAGGGCGGTGCAGGCGAGGGCACCCGCGCCGAGGCCGAGGATGATGTGCGAGCGCCAGGCGTAGCGCGTGCCGCCCCAGGTGCTGAGCAGGACCAGGCAGGTTGACGCGCCTGCGAGGAGGAGGCAGCCGAGGACGTCGACTCGGGCGCGGTGTGCGGGCTTGGGCAGGTGGAGGACGGTGGCGACGACGAGCAGGGTGGCGAGGCCGAACGGCACATTGACGTAGAAGCACCAGCGCCATGAGACGTGGTCGGTGAGGTAGCCGCCGAGCAGTGGTCCTGCGATCGAGGCGAGTCCGAAGCCGGCGCCGATCAGGCCCATGTAGCGGCCTCGCTCGCGCGGCGGGACGATGTCGGCGATGATCGCCTGCACGCCGGTGATCAGTCCTCCGCCGCCGAGGCCCTGGAGCCCGCGGAAGACGATGAGTTCGTCCATCGTGTGCGACCAGCCGGCGAGTGCGGAGCCGATGACGAAGGTGACGATCGCGAACTCGAAGACGGCCTTGCGGCCGAGCAGGTCGCCGAGTTTGCCGTAGAGGGGCAGTCCGACGGTGGAGGCGAGCAGGTAGGCGGTGACCACCCACGACATCCGGTCCAGGCCGTGGAGTTCGCCGACGACCTTGGGGAGCGCGGTCGCGACGATCGTCTGGTCGAGGGCGGCGAGGAGCAGTGCGAGCATCAGGCCGGCGAAGACGGTGCGCACCCGGCGGGGGCCGAGCGTGGCGACCGGCGGGAGCTCTTCGGTGACCTCGTGGCTGACCAGGGTCTTGGACAGCTCCGTGACGTCGGAGATCGCGGTGGTCTCCTGGGGCAGCGCAGGTTGCTCCAGCTGTGCGGTACCGCCCACGTATCGCTCCCCTCGTCGCCGTTCGCGGGCCCATTTCTCGCATTACGCGACATCAATGAGCAAGCGAGACGTTTCAGCGGAGAGGAGTCACCAACGTCGGTCAACTTGCCTGCGGTGGGGCGCATTTGGCGCCCCATCAGGGGCTTTCGCCCACGTGCGGTGTGCGCCGGGCGCACACCGCACGTCAATCAAATCCACCCGAACCGGTGAACGCCGTCAGCTCTCCACATGGCTTGCGAGGCGGGCGAGTTCGGCGTCGTGGATGCGGTTGAGGCCCTTGGGGGCGAAGGTCTTCTCGAAGAAACCGCCGATGCCGGTGGCTCCCTCCCAGGTGGTGGTGACGACCACCTTGGCGCGCCCCTCCCCCGCCGGGGTGACGGTCCATGTCGTGACCATGGAGGAGTTGCGGTCGCGCTCAACCAGCTGCCCGGGGGTGGGCTCGCTCGCCTCGATCAGGCAGTCGCGCACGCGCTTCTGCGTCGCCTGCAGCTTCCAGTGCACGACGCTGCCCGCCCCGGTGCCGCCTTCCTGCACCTCGTACTCGCTGAACTGCTCGGGCAGCAGCTCGGGGCGGGTCTTGGTGTAGTCGGCGAGCGCGGCGAAAACCGCCTCGGGTGCGGCTGCGACCACGCGCTGCGTGGTGGCCTCGACCTGCGCCATGTCTCTCTCCTCCGGTGTTCTTTGTGACCTGAGTCGACTCGTGTGTCTCCTGCGACGTCGCGCCACAGCCAACCACTGACGGGCGGCGCAATCGAATCCGGGGTGCGGTGTGTCGAAAATCGATCGCACGTTCTATTCTGGGTGCGACGGCGACGAAGGAGGCGGCATGCGCTGGGACAACCTGAGCCTCGAAGCCGGTGGGGCCGCGCCCGCGCTGTTCGGCACGGACGTCGTGTCCCGCACCTTCGACACCCCGGGCTTCAAGGGCATCACCTTCCACGAGGTCAGGGCACGCTCGATCATCAACCGGGTGCCGGGCGCGTCCCGCATGCCGTTCGAATGGACGGTCAACCCCTACCGGGGCTGCAGCCACGCCTGCGGGCACTGAAGCAAACCACCATGGTTTAGCGGGCGGTTCGTGCCATTGCCATGGTGAGACACCTTGGCGGCCCGTCCCTCGCCTCGTAGCGGCGCACCAGATGCGGGTGGTTCGCCGCCAGCCATGCCATGTACCACTCGCGGGCGCCCGGGCGCAGGTGGAGCACCAGCGGCGTGACCGAGCTCGCGCCCGCCTCCGCGATGGCACTGCCGCCGCGCCCCCACCGCGATGCTCGCGCGGGCGGGAGAGCGCGTGGCGAACATCGTCGCGCAGGAACCGGATGGCGCGGTCGTCGGCTGGGCGTGCCTCGGCCCGTACCGCGAGGAAAACGCATCCACCACGCAGGAGGGTGGGCTGTATGCCCTGTACGTGCGGCCCGACCGCATCGGCCACGGCTTCGGGCGGACGCTGACCGAGGCGGCGCTCGATCACGCGAACGCGCAGGGCTTCCCCTGGGTGCGGCTGTGGGTACTGGAGGGGAACGCGCGGGCCCGGCGTTTCTACGAACGCGCCGGGTTCGCCCCGGACGGCGGCCTAGAGCCGTTCGTCGTCGACGGCGTGCCCGTGCCCGAGGTCCGGTACGCCCGACGGCTCGGGGGCGCCGCGCGCTGACACACCCATCCGGCACCGCTCATCTGTCAGCGGCGCAGATCACATGGGCGAAAGTCTGGCGCCCAGGTTACTGACGAGTTACCCTCAGAACCACGAGGCCGTGCACCACCGACCGTGGTCGTACGGACTCCCCGCCCACGGTGGCCTGGTGACGCAGCCGCCGCGGGCACAGCACCACCCGCAGCAGTACGTCGGTTCGGCAACATCGCGGCGCGGCCCCGGGACAGGGCCCGCCACTCCACCACGCGGGCACTCACGTGTCCGTGCACCTGCATCTGAGTGACCTGCGCGCATGCGCATGACTCACCTGCAGTCACCTCTCAGTCGTCACGCCCCGTGCGGGGCAGACCCCCTGGAGTTTCGCGATGGACCGTCCGTCCACTACGCCCGCTTCCCCATCCTCGTCGTCTCCCGCCCGCTCATCCCTGACCGTCGCCGTCGTCGGGCTCGGCACGATGGGTTCCGGTATTGCCGAGGTCCTGGTCAGGGCCGGTCACGAGGTCATCGGCATCGAACCGGTCGAGCGCGCCGCCGTCGCGGCCGTCACTGCCCTCGAGCGTTCCACTGCCCGCGCCGTGGAGCGCGGGAAGATCACCGAGGCCGAACGCAATGCCGCGCTCGCCCGGCTGCGCACCTCCTCCGACCTGCAGGCGGCCGCCGAGGCCGATCTGGTGATCGAGGTCGTGCCGGAGAACTACCCGCTCAAGCGCGAGGTCTTCGCTGCACTCGACGCCGTCGTCAAGCCGGAAACGATCCTGACCACGGGCACCAACGCGCTGTCGGTAACCCAGCTCGCCGCCGACAGCGCCCACCCGGAGCGGGTGCTCGGTCTGCACTTCTTCGCCCCGGCACAGGCGATGAAGCTGGTCGAGGTGGTCTCGACCGTCCTCACCTCGCCGGAGGCGACCGAGCGCGTCACGGCCCTGGTCCGCAGCCTGGGCAAGGAGGCCGTCCCCGTCGGCGACCGGCCCGGATTCATCGCGGACGGGCTGCTGTTCGGCTACCTCAACCAGGCCGCCGCGATGTACGAGGCGCGGTACGCGACACGTGAGGACATCGACGCGGCGATGAAGCTGGGCTGCGGCCTGCCGATGGGGCCGCTCGAACTGCTCGACCTGATCGGCATCGACACCGCCAAGACGGTGCTTGAAGCGATGTACGCCGCCTCGCGCGACCGGCTGCACGCGCCCGCCCCGATCCTGGGCCACCTGGCGGCCGCCGGACTCACCGGCCGCAAGTCCGGGCGCGGCTTCTACACCTACGAATCCCCCGGCAGCCAGACGAAGATCGCGGACGCCGAGACTCCTGTAGGCGGCTCGACGGGCGGCGCGGGCCGCACGGTGCGGCGCGTCGGCGTGGCCGGTTCCGGCACGATGGCCTCCGGCATCGCCGAGGTCTTCGCCAAGGCCGGGTACGAGGTCGTGCTGGCCGCTCGCTCGCCGGAGAAGGCCGACTCGGCGGTCGCCAGGATCGCCAAGTCCCTTGCCCGCTCGGTCGACAAGGGCCGGCTGACCGCCGAGGACCGGGACGCGGCGCTGGCCCGGCTCACTCCCTCGGGTTCACTGGACGACTTCGCCGACGTCGATCTCGCGGTCGAGGCGATCGCCGAGGAACTCTCGGTGAAGCAGCAGCTGTTCACCACGCTCGACAAGGTGTGCAAGCCGGGCGCGGTGCTGGCCACCACCACCTCCTCGCTGCCGGTGGTCGAGATCGCCACCGCCACGTCGCGGCCGCAGGACGTCGTCGGCATGCACTTCTTCAACCCGGCGCCGGCGATGAAGCTGGTCGAGGTGGTCCGGACGGTGCTGACCGCCGATGACGTGCGCGCCACCGTGCACGAGGTGTGCAGGGCCCTGCGAAAGCACCCGGTGGACTGCGGCGACCGGGCCGGCTTCATCGTCAATGCCCTGCTGTTCCCGTACCTGAACAACGCCGTGAAGATGGTGCAGGAGCACTACGCGAGCGTGGACGACATCGACACGGCGATGAAGCTCGGCGGTGGCTACCCGATGGGGCCGTTCGAACTCCTCGACGTGGTCGGCCTGGACGTCTCGCTCGCCATCGAGCAGGTGCTGCATCGAGAGTTCCGCGACCCCGGGCTCGCACCCGCCCCGCTGCTGGAGCACCTCGTCTCCGCGGGCTGCCTCGGCCGCAAGACCGGCCGCGGCTTCCGCGAATATGCCAGGGCCTGACGAGCTCAGGGGAGAGCTCAGGGGTCACGACGGGGGGTGGGACGGCCTGCTGCCCGGCCTCGATCAGGCCCGGCAGAACGGCCCGCCCCACCGTCCGCCGGTAGCGGCATGTAACGTTCCCCACATGCCCCAGCCGCGCAGCACCGCCCGTACCACCGCACAGCGGCACCGCGTGCGCCAGGAGCTGTCCGCCGCCGCGATGCACCTTTTCTCCACTAAGGGGTACGAGGGGACCACGGTCGACGAGATCGCCGCGGCGGCCGGGGTGGCCCGGCGCACGTTCTTCCGTCACTTCCGCTCCAAGGAAGAGGCGATTTTCCCGGACCACGACGACACCCTCGTCCGCGTCCAGGCCGTGCTGGACAGCGCGGAGCCGGGCGAACACCCGCTGGACACGGTCTGCCGGGGCATCACCGAGGTGCTGCGCATGTATGCCGAGTCCCCCGAGGTCTCCGTCGAGCGCTACAAGCTCACCCGCGAGGTCCCGGCGCTGCGCGAACACGAGATCGCGTCAGTGGCCCGCTACGACCGACTGTTCACCCGCTATCTGCTGGGCCACTTCGACGAGGCGCAGCACCGTGCGGGCGATGACGACCCGCTGCTCGCCGAGGTGGCCGCGTCCGCGGTGGTGGCGGCCCACAACCATGTGCTGCGGCGCTGGCTGCGGGCCGGCGGCAAGGGGGACGTGGAGGCGCAGCTGGATCACGCCTTCGACGTGATCAGGGAGACCTTCGGGACGGGGATGGGGGTGGGCAGGAGCGAGCAGGCCCGGCCCCCGGCCGAGCCGCGTGGCGGCGAGGTGGTGGTGGCCGTCGCTCGCACCAGCGCGTCTCCCGCCGAGGTGCTACGCGCCGTCGAAAAGGCTCTTGGCGCCGAATAACCACCTGAGGTGCGCATTTACGGCCGTTCCCGGTTCGGGGACGGCGGTGTTGCGTGCGTGTGTCGAGCAGACGCTGTGGTTCCGGCAAAAAAATTCTTGGCACGCAGTGTCTTTACTCATGGCACCGCGTGCCATAGATTAGTGGTGTCCGGGCGGGCGGCGTGCAGAGCACACGCCTCGCACGCCGTCTGTCCCCAAAGGCCCGGACGCCTGCGTCACAGGCATCTCCCGCGCGCCACCGCGCGCTCGCCGCACCACCCTCGCCGAACCGACGGCACACCCAAGACCCCAGCGTTCCCTCAAGCGTCCCGTAACGCTTCGCCGGAGGCCCCAAGTGAAGGACATCCTCGACGCAATCCTCGCGTCAGACAGCACAGCCGGCATCGCCGCCGATGTCGCGGCGCTGCCGCTGCCCGAGTCCTACCGTGCCGTCACCGTCCACAAGGACGAGGCCGAGATGTTCTCCGGCCTGACCACGCGCGAGAAGGACCCGCGCAAGTCGTTGCACGTGGAGGAGGTGCCGGTGCCCGAACTCGGGCCCGGCGAGGCCCTGGTGGCCGTGATGGCCAGCTCCGTGAACTACAACTCCGTGTGGACGTCGATCTTCGAGCCGCTGCCGACGTTCGCCTTCCTGGAGCGCTACGGCAAGTCCAATCCGCTTGGCAAGCGGCACGACCTGCCGTACCACATTATCGGCTCCGATCTCGCGGGCGTCGTGCTGCGCACCGGTCCGGGCGTGAACGCCTGGCATCCGGGCGACGAGGTCGTCGCCCACTGCCTGTCGGTCGAGTTGGAGTCCGCCGACGGCCACAACGACACGATGCTCGACCCGGAGCAGCGCATCTGGGGCTTCGAGACCAACTTCGGCGGCCTCGCCGAGATCGCCCTCGTCAAGTCCAACCAGCTGATGCCCAAGCCGGCCCACCTCACCTGGGAGGAGGCGGCGGCCCCGGGTCTGGTCAACTCCACCGCGTACCGCCAGCTCGTCTCGCGCAACGGCGCCGGCATGAAGCAGGGCGACAACGTGCTGATCTGGGGCGCCAGCGGCGGACTCGGCTCCTACGCCACCCAGTTCGCCCTCGCCGGCGGCGCCACCCCGGTCTGCGTGGTCTCCTCGCCGCAGAAGGCGGAGATCTGCCGTGCGATGGGCGCCGAGGCGATCATCGACCGCACCGCCGAGGGCTACACGTTCTGGAAGGACGAACACACCCAGGACCCCAAGGAGTGGAAGCGCTTCGGCAAGCGCATCCGCGAGCTGACCGGCGGCGAGGACGTGGACATCGTCTTCGAGCACCCGGGCCGCGAGACCTTCGGCGCCTCCGTCTACGTCACCCGCAAGGGCGGCACGATCGTCACCTGCGCCTCCACCTCCGGTTACATGCACGAGTACGACAACCGCTACCTGTGGATGTCGCTGAAGCGGATCATCGGTTCGCACTTCGCCAACTACCGCGAGGCGTGGGAGGCCAACCGTCTGATCGCCAAGGGCAAGATCCACCCGACGCTCTCCAAGGTCTTCCCGCTGGACGAGACCGGCCAGGCCGCGTACGAGGTGCACCGCAACCTCCACCAGGGCAAGGTCGGCGTCCTGTGCCTCGCCCCGGAAGAGGGCCTGGGCGTCCGCGACCCGGAGATGCGCGAGAAGCACCTGCCGGCCATCAATTTGTTCCGCGACGCGCTAGCGGAGCGGACCATCAAGCACAGCAGGGACATCTGATGGCCGAGCGGCACAGGGACCGCCCCTGGCTGATGCGTACGTACGCCGGCCACACCTCGGCGGACGAGTCCAACGCCCTCTACCGGCGCAACCTCGCCAAGGGCCAGACGGGCCTCTCGGTCGCGTTCGACCTGCCGACCCAGACCGGCTACGACCCCGACCACGTCCTCGCCCGCGGCGAGGTCGGCCGGGTCGGGGTCCCGATCGCCCATCTCGGCGACATGCGGCGGCTGTTCCACGACATCCCGCTGGAGCAGATGAACACCTCGATGACCATCAACGCCACGGCCATGTGGCTGCTGGCGCTCTATCAGGTGGTCGCCGAGGAGCAGGGCGGGGACGTCACCAAGCTGCAGGGCACGACGCAGAACGACATCGTCAAGGAGTACCTGTCGCGCGGGACGCACGTCTTCCCGCCCGTCCCCTCGCTGCGCCTGACGACCGACATGATCACCTACACGGTGAACCACATCCCCAAGTGGAACCCGATCAACATCTGCAGCTACCACCTGCAGGAAGCGGGCGCCACCCCCGTCCAGGAGATCGCCTACGCGATGTCCACCGCGATCGCCGTGCTCGACGCGGTGTTCGCATCCGGCCAGGTGCCGGAGGATCGCAAGGGTGATGTCGTCGGGCGCATCTCGTTCTTCGTCAACGCGGGCGTGCGCTTCATCGAGGAGATGTGCAAGATGCGGGCCTTCGCCCGCCTCTGGGACACCATCACCCAGGAGCGCTACGGCATCCGGGACCCCAAACACCGCAGGTTCCGCTACGGCGTCCAGGTCAACTCGCTCGGATTGACCGAGGCCCAGCCGGAGAACAACGTCCAGCGCATCGTGTTGGAGATGCTCGCCGTCACGCTCAGCAAGGACGCGCGCGCCCGCGCCGTCCAACTGCCCGCCTGGAACGAGGCGCTGGGCCTGCCCCGCCCGTGGGACCAGCAGTGGAGCCTGCGCATCCAGCAGGTACTCGCGCACGAGAGCGATCTGCTGGAGTACGAGGACATCTTCCGCGGCAGCCATGTCATCGAGGCGCGGACCGACGCGATCGCCACCGAGGCGATGGCCGAGATCGAGCGGGTGCTGGAGATGGGCGGGGCCATCCCGGCCGTCGAGTCGGGGTACCTCAAGTCCCAGCTGGTCGCCTCGCACGCGCTGCGCCGGGCCCGGATCGAGTCCGGCGAGGACAAGGTCATCGGCGTCAACTGCTACGAGTCCACCGAGCCCAGCCCGCTCACCGCCGACCTCGACACCGCGATCCACACCGTCGACCCGGCGGGCGAGGCGCGCGTCGTCGAGGCGCTCGACCGGTGGCGCGCCGAGCGCGACGAGCCGCGGGTGAAGGCCGCCATCGAGGCGCTGAAGGCCGCGGCGACCACCGACGCCAACCTCATGGAGGCGACGCTGGAGTGCGCCCGTGCCGGTGTCACCACCGGGGAGTGGGCCTTCGCGCTGCGCGACGTCTTCGGCGAGTTCCGCGCCCCGACGGGCGTGAGCAGCGCGCCGGTCGCGGTCACCGCCGAGGAGGGCACCGCGCTTGCCGCCGTTCGCGCCAAGGTGGCCGCCACCGCCGAGGGGCTGGGCGTCGGCAAGCTGCGGCTGCTCGTTGGCAAGCCGGGGCTCGACGGCCACTCCAACGGCGCGGAGCAGATCGCCGTGCGCGCCCGCGACGCCGGCTTCGAGGTCGTCTACCAGGGCATCAGGCTCACCCCTGAGCAGATCGTCGCGGCGGCCGTCGCCGAGGACGTGCACTGTGTGGGCCTGTCCATCCTGTCGGGCTCACATCTCGAACTCGTCCCGGATGTCCTGCGGCGGCTGCGGCGCGCCGGGGTGGACGATGTGCCGGTGATCGTCGGTGGCATCATCCCGACCGCGGACGCCGAGGCGCTCCGCGGGGAGGGCGTCGCTGCCGTCTTCACTGCGAAGGACTTCGATATCACCGGGATGATCGGCCGGATCGTGGACGAGATCCGCCGGTCGAACAAGCTGGAGGCGTGAGATGCAATTCGGGCGGACATACGAAGAGTTCGAGGTCGGCGCGGTGTACAAGCACTGGCCCGGAAAAACGGTCACGGAATACGACGACCACCTCTTCTGCCTGCTCACCATGAACCACCATCCGCTCCACATGGACGCGAACTACGCCGAGAAGACGACGGACTTCGGCAAGAACGTGGTGGTGGGCAACTACATCTACTCCCTTCTGCTCGGCATGTCCGTCCCGGACATCTCCGGCAAGGCGATCGCCAATCTGGAGATCGAGTCGCTGCGGCACGTCGCGCCGACCTTCCACGGCGACACGATCTACGGCGAGACGACCGTGCTCGACAAGTGGGAGAGCAAGTCGAAGAGCGACCGCGGCATCGTCTACGTCGAGACCAAGGGGTACAAGCAGGACGGCACGCTGGTCTGCGTCTTCCGCCGCAAGGTCATGGTCCCCACCGCCACGTACATCAAGGAGCGCGGCGGCGAGCAGCCCGGCCGCCCCGAGCTGAAGTCCCAGGAGAAGTAAGAGATGAGCCGCCTGCAGCAGACCGAGGGCCTCAGCGAGATCCAGCAGGAGATCCTCTCCACGGTCCGGGATTTCGTCGACAAGGAGATCCTGCCGGTCGCCACCGAGCTGGAGCACCGCGACGAGTACCCGACGCGGATCGTCGAGGGCCTCAAAGAGCTCGGTGTCTTCGGCCTGATGATCCCCGAGGAGTACGGGGGCCTCGGTGAGTCCCTGCTCACGTATGCGCTGTGCGTGGAGGAGATCGCCCGCGGCTGGATGAGCGTGTCGGGCATCATCAACACCCACTTCATCGTCGCCTACATGATCAAGCAGCACGGTACGCAGGAGCAGAAGGAATATTTCCTGCCGAAGATGGCTACGGGCGAGATTCGTGGCGCGTTCTCGATGTCGGAGCCCGGCCTCGGTTCCGACGTCTCGGCGATCCGCACCAAGGCCGTCCAGGAGGGTGACAGTTACGTCATCAACGGCCAGAAGATGTGGCTGACGAACGGCGGTTCGGCGAACCTCGTCGCGGTGCTCTGCCGCACGGACGAGGGCCACCCCGAGGGCACGGCTCCGCACAAGTCGATGACGACGTTCCTCATCGAGAAGGAACCCGGATTCGGCCCCAACCCGAAGGTCTCCGGCCTCACTGTGCCCGGCAAGATCGAGAAGATGGGGTACAAGGGCGTCGACACCACCGAGTTGATCCTGGAGGACGTCCGCATCCCCGCCGACCGGGTCCTCGGCGGCAGCAGCGGACGCGGCTTCTACCAGATGATGGACGGCGTCGAGGTGGGCCGGGTCAATGTGGCCGCCCGCGGCTGCGGTGTCGCGCGCCGCGCATTCGAACTGGGCATCGCCTACGCGCAGCAACGCCATACCTTCGGCAAGCCGATCGCCCAGCATCAGGCCATCCAGTTCAAGCTGGCCGAGATGGCCACGAAGGTGGAGGCCGCGCACCAGATGATGGTGATGGCCGCGCGCAAGAAGGATTCCGGCGAGCGCAACGACCTCGAGGCGGGTATGGCGAAATACCTGGCCTCCGAGTACTGCAAGGAGGTCGTGGAGGACTCCTTCCGGATCCACGGCGGCTACGGGTTCTCGAAGGAGTACGAGATCGAGCGGCTCTACCGGGAGGCACCGATGCTCCTGATCGGTGAGGGAACGGCGGAGATCCAGAAGATGATCATCGGCCGGAGGCTTCTCGAGGAGTATCGACTCCAGGGATGAATGTCCGCATATGGGTGACTTATCCGCGAAGAAGATCACACTACGGCCTCGAGGCGTACTCGCCTTTCAACCACCGACTCGCCTTCGCGCTTGCCGAGTTGCTGGTCGAAACCGATAGCATCGGTTAAAGCCGCCGTCCCCATTTTCATTCGCGGCATCCTCCGCTACGAAGGTCATCCATGCCCCACAGCCCATCCTCTGCACAACGCGGCCGAGTCCGCCTCGCGCGTGGAGCGTCGCCGTGGCTCCTGCCGACCGTCGCCGCGGCGGCGGTCAGCCTGACCCGCGCCCGACGCTCCGGGCGCTGGGCCGCCGCGGCCGTTCCCGCCACCGCGCTCGCGGCAGGCATGCTGTGGTTCTTCCGCGACCCCGACCGTGAGATCTCTCACGGTCGGGTCATCTCGCCAGCCGACGGTGTGGTGCAGAGCATCATGGCGTGGAAGGACGGACGCACCCGCGTCGCCATCTTCATGAGCCCGCTCAATGTGCACGTCAATCGCGCACCGCTGGCCGGCACGGTCACCTCCGTCGAGCACATTCCCGGCGGATTCGTTCCCGCTTTCAACAAGGAAAGCGAGAACAACGAACGCGTAGTCTGGCATTTCGACACCGAACTCGGCGACATCGAGATGATTCAGATCGCCGGTGCGGTCGCACGGCGTATCGTGCCGTACGTGCCACAGGGCGCGAAGGTCGAGCAGGGCGAGCGGATCGGGCTGATCCGCTTCGGCTCACGGGTCGACGTCTACCTGCCGGAGGGAGTCGAGCCTGCCGTGGAGGTCGGCCAGACGACGCAGGCAGGGGTGACTCGCCTTGACCGTGATTGACCCCGACACGGACGCACCTACTTCCTGGGCCGACGGAGAGGACACCGCCGACATGCCCGTCTCGACGCGGCTGTCGATAGCGGACACCCTCACGCTGTCCAACGCCACGTGCGGCTTCATGGCGGTCTACTTCACCACCACCGGCGTCCTGGTCCCCCACCTCATGGGCCAGACCGACGGCGGCATGACCCGGCACAGTGCGGCGACGGCGGTCATGCTCATGCTGCTCGCCTCGGTCTTCGACCTCTTCGACGGCCTCGTCGCCCGCAAGCTGCGCAGCTCAGCGATGGGCGCCGAGCTCGACAACCTCTCCGACCTGATCAGCTTCGGCCTCGCCCCCGCGTACTTCGTCGTCGTCTGGGGCATGGTCGCCGACGACGGCCACAAGAACATCTCCGCCGTCGCGGGGGTCGTGGTCGTGCTCGCCGTGGTGCTGCGGCTCGCGAGATTCTCCTGCGTCACAGTCCGGGACGGGATCTTCCAGGGCATGCCGAGCCCGATGGGCGCGCTGACCATCGTCTCCGCGGTCCTGCTTCAGCTGCCGTTCCTGCCGACGCTGGCGATCATCGGGGGCGTGGCGTGGCTCATGGTCAGCCGCGTCGAGTACCCCAAGCCGCGGGGGCGGCTGGCGGTCGCCACGCTGTGCTGGATCTTCATCAGCATGGGGTGCCTGTCCGCGTGGGCGGTGGGGGTGCCGGGCGGGGCGGCGCTGCTGCAGACGGGGGCGGCGCTGCAGGTCGTCGCGGCCGCCGTGATTCCGCTCTTCGCGACGTTCCGTCGCGTGAACGCGATCCGCGGCCGAGCGACCTCACGTCAATCGCGCTTGGGGTGACCCCCGGCTGCGCGCCGCCGGCCCGCTGACGTGGTTGGTCTGGCCACGTGCGGCTGGCGCTGCGCGCCGGCTTTCCCGGCCCCGTGACCAGCCAGATCACGTACCTCAGATCACGTGCGCGCGTCCACACCGGTGGCCAGCCCAGTCACGTGCGCCTCGGCGCTGCGCGCCGCCGGCCCGCCGGCGTGACTGGCCCGATCACGTACGCCTTCGCGCGAGTGCCGTGCCCGGGCTCACGTGCGCCTCGGCGCTGTCGGGGGGTCGGTGCCGCTGTGGGGTGCCTCCTCGGCGCTCGAACGTCACGTGGCCT
>NZ_JANFNG010000024.1 GCF_024436035.1 Streptomyces humicola | reverse complement strand
CCGCCGGTGATGGAACCGGTGAAAGCCGCGGCACGAATTCTCGGGTGTCGCAGTGGTGAGGCTCGAGGAGTTCGTCCGCCCCACGGCCCTGGGGTCGAGGAATACTCCGCACTTTTAATGGCAAATAGGAATAATCACCAATAGGATGGGCGTGGCTGTCGCAGAGATGGGATGCCTATGGTTCAGGCCGCCAATCCAGCGCGGACGGTCATCTTGACCGTAGACGACGACCCCACGGTGTCGCGTGCAGTCGCCCGTGACCTGCGGCGACACTACGGTGAGTCGTATCGCGTCGTGCGCGCGGAGTCCGGGGAGGCAGCCCTCGATGCCCTGCGCGAGCTGAAGCTGCGGGGGGACCTCGTGGCCGTGCTGGTGGCCGACTACCGCATGCCCCGGATGAACGGCATCGAATTTCTCGAGCAGGCCCTCGACGTGTACCCGGGCGCACGTCGGGTACTCCTGACCGCATACGCGGACACCAACGCGGCCATCGACGCGATCAACGTGGTCGACCTCGACCATTACCTCCTCAAGCCCTGGGACCCGCCCGAGGAGAAGCTCTACCCCGTCCTCGACGATCTCCTTCAGACCTGGCAGGCCACTGACTACCGTCGGGTGGCGATCACCAAAGTGGTGGGGCACCGCTGGTCGGCGCGCTCGTCGGGGGTACGGGAGTTCCTGGCACGGAACGAAGTGCCGTACCGCTGGTACTCGTCGGACGAACCGGAAGGCCGGCGGCTGCTGTCCGCCGCCGGTCAGGACGGGCTGCGGCTCCCGCTGGTCGTCACTCCGGACGGCACGGCACTCGTCGAGCCCGAGGACCGGGACCTTGCCGCCCGTGTCGGCCTGGCGACCACTCCAGCGGCAAGCTGCTATGACCTCGTCATCATCGGCGGCGGACCCGCCGGTCTGGGCGCGGCCGTGTACGGGGCCTCGGAGGGTCTGCGAACCGTCCTGGTGGAACGCACGGCGACCGGAGGCCAGGCGGGCCAGAGCTCACGGATCGAGAATTACCTCGGCTTTCCGGACGGAGTCTCGGGCGCGCAGCTCACCGACCGGGCCCGGCGCCAGGCGGCGAAGTTCGGTGCCGAGATACTCACCGCACGCGCGGTCACAGGTCTCGAGGCCCACGGCGCAGCGCGCGTCGTTCGGTTCTCGGACGGCTCCGCCGTCACCGCGCACTCCGTGATCCTGGCAACCGGTGTGTCGTACCGGCGGCTGGACGCGCCTGGCGTGGCCGAGCTGACCGGGTGCGGGGTGTTCTACGGCTCGGCGCTGACCGAGGCGGCCGCGTGCCACGGCCATGACGTGTACATCGTCGGCGGCGCCAACTCTGCTGGCCAGGCGGCGATTTATCTGGCCCGGGGCGCCAAGTCGGTCACCATCCTGGTGCGCGGGCCATCCGTGACCAAGTCGATGTCGCACTATCTCGTCCAGCAGATCAGGGACACGCCCGCGATCTCCGTGCGCACCAACACGGTCGTCGAAGCCGCCCACGGCAGACACCAGTTGGAGAAGCTCACGCTCCGCGACATGGCGACCGGGAACGCCGAACTCGTCGACGCCCAGTGGATGTTCGTGTTCATCGGAGCGGCGCCACTGACCGACTGGCTGGAGGGCACCGTGCTCAGGGATTCACGTGGGTTCATTCTGACCGGCCCGGACCTGACGGCGGACGGCCGTCCGCCGGCCGGCTGGGAGCTGGACCGGCCTCCGTACCACTTGGAGACGAACGTCCCGGGCGTGTTCGTGGCGGGAGACGCACGCGCCGAGTCCGCCAAACGCGTCGCTTCCGCTGTCGGAGAGGGAGCCATGGCCGTCATGTTGGCGCACCGGTATCTGGAGCAGTCGTGACCGGGCAGCCGATGCCGTGCAGTCGGAAGGAGCTCAGCTCCCTCTTCCTGTTCGAGAAGTTGGCCCCCGACCAGATCGCGCGGCTGTGCGGCGATGGGCGCGTGGAGGAATTCGCGCCCGGACCTGTGTACCAGGAGGGCGATGCGGCCACGTGCTTCTACGTGTTGCTCGAAGGGACCCTCGTCCTCTCGCGCCGGATCGGCAACACCGACGTGGAGGTCACCCGAAGCTCCAGCCGCGGTGTGTACGCGGGAGCCTTCCAGGCCTACCTGGGCGACCGCGTACCGCAGGTGTACAACAGCTCCCTGCGCGTCATCGAGCCCTCGCGGTTCTTCGTGCTGCCGGCGGACACCTTCGCCGCCATCATGCGGGAGTGGTTCCCCATGGCCGTGCACCTGTTGGAGGGGCTCTTTTTCGGCACCAAGAACACCCAGGAGGCCATCGGCCAGCGAGAACGGCTCCTGGCTCTCGGGTCGCTGTCCGCCGGGCTGACCCACGAGCTGAACAACCCCGCCGCCGCGGCCGTGCGAGCCACCTCGGCGCTCAGGGAACGAGTCGCCGGCATGCGCCACAAGCTCGCCGCCATCGCGGCAGGCCCGTACCGGCGCGACGATCTGGAAACTCTCATCGAGGTACAGCAGCGCACGGCCGAGCACGTCGCCAAGGCCACCGCCCCCAACCCGCTGGAAGCCTCCGACCAGGAGGACGCCATCTGCGACTGGCTGGAGGACCATGGCATCACGGACGGATGGAGGCTCGCGCCGACATTCGTCCAGGCCGGCCTCGACACCGGCTGGCTGGACGGGGTCGAGGCGACCGTGGACGAGGGCACCCTCGAAGGGGCCGTACGGTGGCTCAATTACACCGTCGAGACCGAACTCCTGATGAACGAGATCGAGGACTCGACCACCCGCATCTCGTCCCTGGTCACCGCGGCGAAACAGTACTCGCAGCTCGACCGGGCGCCCCACCAGGTCGCCGACGTGCATGAACTGCTCGACAGCACTCTGCTGATGGTCTCCGCGAAAATCGGCGACCGCATCACCATCGTCAAGGACTACGACCGCACACTGCCCAAAATCCCTGCCTACCCCGGCGAACTCAACCAGGTGTGGACGAATCTGATCGACAACGCCGTCTCGGCGATGAACAGCACGGATTCCGGCGGCACATTGACGGTGCACACAGCGCGCGACGGCGACCGCCTTCTCGTCGAGTTCTGCGACACAGGCCCCGGCGTGCCCACAGAGATCCGCGGCCGCATCTTCGACCCGTTCTTCACCACAAAACCGGTGGGTGAAGGCACAGGCCTCGGTCTGGACATCTCGTGGCGCATCGTCGTCAACAAGCACCACGGCGACCTTCGCGTCGAGTCCGTCCCCGGAGACACTCGCTTCCAGGTGCGCCTCCCGCTGGCCCCCGCCGACCCCGACGCCCCACAGGAGCGGTCATGAATGCCCAGAACGGAATCGACCCCTCGGTCCCACCGAGCGGCACCGGATGCGCCGAATGCGACGAAGTCGGCGGGTGGTGGCTGCATCTGCGGCGCTGCGCACAGTGCGGCCACATCGGATGCTGCGACGACTCGCCGGCGAAGCATGCGACCGCACATGCCAAGGCCACCGGACACCCGGTGATCCGCAGCTTCGAACCGGGCGAGCACTGGTTCTGGAACTACCGGACCTCGCAGATGTACGCATCAGGACCGCAACTGACGCCGCCTGAGTGCCACCCCGCCGACCAACCCACACCCGGCCCCGCGGGACGGGTGCCCGCGAACTGGGCCGACCAAGTGGTCTAGGCAACAGTGGCGGTCGCCGGAGTCGCAGGGCCCGGGCGAGATCGTCTTCGCGGCACGTACCGGTGACCCTTGCACACGACGTCCGTGCCGCGGTCGAGGCAGTCGACGGCGTGCCGCCTCTGCGCCTCGGCGGGTAGGTCGAGGCGGGCAGGTTCCCGGATCGCTCTGCCCGCCTGCAGAAGGGACAATGCGATGGATCCTGATATACGGACCAGGGCCGCACTCGAGGAACACTGGCGGGCATCGGAACGCGGGGATACCGAAGCCGAGCACGCCATCTACGCCGCGGACGCGATCCTCGACTACCCCCAGTCAGGTGAACGGTTCCGGTGCCGTGCGACGATTTCGGCGCAACGTGGCGGGCACCCTGCCAGTCGGCACTTCACCGTCCTCCGGATCGTTGGCAGCAGGGATCTGTGGGTGAGCGAGTGCGTCATCACGTACAACGGGGTGCCCAGCTACTCAGTGAGCATTATGGAATTCGCCCACGGGCATGTGGTGCACGAGACCCAGTACTTTGCGGATGCCTTCGGTGCGCCTGAATGGCGGACAGCGCTCGCGGAGCCGATGCCGGGCAGGAACATCGCCACGGCCTGACCCGGGGCTGGGGCCTGTCCGGCAGCGAGCGCCGATTCCCCCTCACTCTCGGGCTGAACTAGGTACCCGGGGCTGGCGATCCCCGCCACACGGGAGGAAGATCATCACTGCCGCCGCTGGCACGCCCCGCCGCTGCCGACCACTGGCCACGGGGGCCGCGATGTCCCTCACCGTCGACGAAGGGCAGACCCCCCGCCCTTGGGTACAGCTGGCCCAACCGGGCCTGCCCGGCCGTCACCCATCTGCGGGGCTTCCTCGCCCACCTCGCCTTCGCTGCGGCCATGGCCGAGGTGACCGAGACAGGCTGGACCCTGCGACACCGCCACCCCCGCACCCGGTGCGCACCCCGCTTTCGGCCCAAGGACGAGGAGCCTGACCATGCCCACGGATTTCGACGCGATCGTCATCGGAGCCGGCCCGGGAGGCGAGGTCGCCGCCTCCCGGCTTCTGGGCGGCGGGCTGCGAGTCGCCCTGGTGGAACGCGAGCTCATCGGCGGCGAATGCGCCTACTGGGCCTGCATCCCCTCCAAGACCCTGCTACGCCCGCCCGAGGCCCGCGCCGAAGCCGCTGGCGCCGCCGGGCTGTCCACACCCGAGCTGGACTGGCCTGCCCTGCGTGACTACCGCGACTACATGATCCGCCACCTCGACGACGCCGCCCAGATCGACGGCTACCGCAAGCAGGGTGTCACCGTCGTCAAAGGCACCGCCCGCCTGACTGGACGGGGCCCGTGGCGCATCGAAGCCGACGGCCAGCAGCTCAGCGCCGAGCACGTCGTGATCGCCACCGGATCCCAGCCGCTGCGCCCGCCCGTCGACGGCCTGGACCAGGTTGAGGTGTGGACCAACCGGGAGGCCACCACCTTGCGGGAGATCCCAGCACGCGCCGTGATGATCGGCGGCGGCGCGGTCGGCGTGGAGCTGGGCCAGTTCCTGGCCCGCATGGGCACCCGCGTCACCCTCCTCCAGCGCAGCCCGCGCCTGTTGACCCGCGAGGAACCCCGCCTCAGCGAGCTGGTCGCCGACCGGCTCCGCACGGACGGCATCGACCTGCGCCTGGGCCGCCAGGCCACCACCGCCCGCCGCGACGGCGCCGACACCGTGGTCGAGCTCGACGACGGCAGCAGCGTCCGCACCGACGTGATCGTCCTCGGCGCGGGTCGCCGGCCCCACACCGACGGACTCGGTCTCGACGCCGTCGGCATCCAGACCAACCACCGCGGCGCACTGAACATCGACGAACACTGCCGCGTCACCAGCGACGGACTGTGGGCCCTCGGCGACGTCACAGGCACCGCCCTGTTCACCCACGTGGCCATGTACCAGGCCCGAGTCGTTGCCGACACCATCCTCGGCAAACCCCGCCGCGCCGACTACACCGCCATCCCCCGCGTGGTCTTCGCCCAACCGGAGATCGCCGCCGTCGGCCTCACCACCGCCCAGGCCCACGAGCGGGGCAACAACCTGGCCACCAGCGAACTCGACCTCGCCGACTCCATCGCCCGCCCCTGGACCTACGAGACCAAGCCCGCCGGGACGCTCGGCCTGCTCGCCGACCGCGACCGGCGCGTCCTCGTCGGCGCCTGGACCACCGCCCCACTGGCAGGAGAGTGGATCCACCAGGCGGCACTCGCCATCCGCGCCCAGATCCCCATCGACACCCTCCTCGACGGAATCGCCCAATTCCCCACCTACAGCGAGGCATACCTCGCAGCAGCCGAACGCCTCGACCTGAAAACAGCTACGCCCCTGCCGCAGTAAATGCCGGGTCTACTGCGGCGGAGCCTCTACGGTCACCTCGGCACCCCTCCGTGGCCTCGCCTGTTCGACTGGGCGTGTCACCGCCGCCGGAGGTGAGGTGTACGCATTTACTGCGGCAGGGCCGGAAGGAGCGGATGGTGGCGATCGAACAGGCGGCCGCGCTGTAGCGTTGGGGGCGCGATCCGGATGCCGCCTGCCACAGAGAACAGCCAGCTGAGCCGCATGGGCGTTGACCAGGTCGAAGACGCGCCTTGGCAGCGCAGGGGTGGGGAGCCACCATGGGAACTATGGAAACTACATCAGTTTCTCAAATTTCCACTGTGACGGGCAGCGTGCTGACGTGATCGTGGAGGCGGCCTGCTGGCTGTTCTTCGCGCCGGGTTTCGCACGGGTGGGACGATCTCGCCCGTGAGATCGGGATGAGCAAGAAGACGATCTACCCGTCATTTCCCGGACAAGCGCAGCCTGCTGGCCGCGGTGGAGGACACCCGCATGGCGGATGTGCTCGACGAGGAGCACAAGCAACGGCAGGTGGCCGCTACCCCCATGGGCCGCCTGGCACACCCGGCCGACGTCGCCCAAGTGGTCGCCTTCTACGCCAGCGAGGACAACGCCTTCATGACCGGCACCACGGCCGCGGTCAACGGCGGGATGTCCATGTACTGACGCCCCACTGTCCTCCGCACACGGGGTCATACCGTCCCGATCCGGCCGATGGCCGGACCGCATCCGGCACACCGTCACCTCAGCACCATGGGCCGCAGCGCCGCGTTCTTCGCTGCGCTTGGGACAGCCGGTGCCACCGGAGCCGCGTTCGGCCCATTGCCGACCGGGATGTCCGTGCGGTACCGCGGAACTGGCCGACGCCGTCCTGGTCCGTCCGGACGGACGCATCGCCTGGCGTGCCACCGGCCCTGCAGATACGGACACGGCACTGCTGACCGTCCCGCGGCGCGTGCTCTCAAGCCCGTGGCCGGAGGTCACCAGTACCGGCCCTCCAGCATGTCCTCGATCGCGGACCTGTGCAGGATCAAACTGTCGGTGTCGGCCGGCATGGGGATCTCGCCGAAGTGCACCCGCCGATAGCCGACGCGAAGCATCACCAAGGCATGCCGCAGCGCCGCGTAGAGGGAGTAGAACTCCATGTCCCGCGGGGCGTGGCCGGTCTGCCGCGCGTAGCGGGCGGCGACTCGGTCGCGGTCGAGGAATCCGGGAAGGCCGAGGTGACCTGATCTCTCCGTCAGGTCCTGGAAGAAGCGGTGCAGGAAGACCAGCCAGCCCAGGTCCAGTTCGCGCGGGCCGACCGAGGCCATCTCCCAGTCGAGAACCGCGGACGGGGTGAAGTCAGCAGCGTAGACGATGTTGCCGATCCGGGCATCGCCCCAGCTCAGTACGGACTCACCGGGGTCCTCGGGCCACAGCTCCTCGAGCCGAGCGAAGGCATGCTCGATCAGCGGCGAGGGCGAGTGGTCCGCAATCACCCAGGTGTAGTAGGCACGTTGCTCGTTCACGTGCCGCCTCAGGGCGGTGTCCCCGTCCGCATCCGGTGTCAGGAACCGCGCCTCCGCGGCCGGGACGGTGTGCAGCTCGGCGAGCACGTCGACCGTCGACCGTTCCAGCTGGTCGCGCTGGTGCGCGCTCGCCTCGTACAACCAGCTGCCGGGATAGGTGTAGGGAAGCACATCGGGCGGGACCCGGCCACAGGCCCGCTCCATCACGAACCCGAGTGCGCCCAGCGGCCCCGGGTCCGTCTCCAGGCGCAGGAGCCGGGGTACGGGCACCTTCGTCCGCTCGGCGACCAGCGCGATGGTGCGGTACTGGCGCGCCATGTCGTAGCGCGGGAAGACGGAGTAGGCGAGTGGGTCGGCGGCCAGTCGCAGCACGCAGGGCTGCGGCGTTGCGCCGGGTCGCTGGAGGTCGAAGAGGATCGTCTCACTCGACATGCCGTTGCTGGGCGGTATCTCGTATCGGGTGACTACCGCGGCGGGTTGCCAGGTGGTGACCCACGCGGTCAGCCGCCGGGCGAGGTCCTCGGGATCTCGGGTGGTCCGGCGCAGCGTGGGTGTCCCGCGAGGCTCGCCTCTCCGGGGCTCGTTCATGGGGTCGCCGAGGTGAAGCCGCTGGGGTCGTGGCGGCCGAAACTGCCGTGTTCGAAGATGCCGTGCCCCGTCACCCCATCGTCCCGGAGGAACCGGGCAGCGTGGTCGGTCACTCCGAACCGGGCCGGGCCCATGACTGCCGGATCAGTGAGGTCGTAAGTGATGCGTTCGGTCCACCCGCGACCGCGCCAGGTGCCGTGCTGCCAGTCCGGCGCAGGCGGGTAACCGGCTCCGACGGCGAGTGGGCTCGAGGTGAGGACCGTACCGCGCAGTTCGACGGGCTTTCGCATACCATCCATCAGGTGCAGGACGGCGGAGCGCGGAGTACGGGTGCCCGGAGCGTAGTCGATATCCGCGTATGGCCAGCCCAGTTGCTCATCGGGTCGTTCCGCGTGCTCCGGGTGTACCCGTACCGCCTCGTTGAGCATCCGGTAGCCGTCGGCGTCCTCCTGCACGATGACCATGACGAAGCAGTCAGGGAAGCGTATCGGGCACCAAATCCAGTGGAAGCCCTCCGGTCGGTGCTCCTCGGCGGCTCGTCCCGGCTGCTCACCGGGGATGGGACGGACGCCCCAGCTACGGTCCCGGGTGGCCGTCCACTCCTCGCCGGTGACCGTGTAGTGAGTGCCGCCGGGGGCAGTGATCCGCCCGGTAGCGCCGCCCCCCTGGACGAACCGGCGACCCTCGAGCGTCAGCCGGTCGCCGGTGCGGCCGGTGTGGTGCGGTTCCCAGACCGCGGGGAAGCCACCACGCCAGAGGAGATCGCAGGACAGGCTGTTGGCAGAGGCCGGATCCGGCTCGCAGACCAGTCTGATCGACCGCAGGGGCTGCTGGACCTCGAAGCGCAGCGGACCGACACACAGCTGCGTCCGGTCCTCACCGAGCGCGTCGGAGGCGCGTACCGCGTGCAGCAGGTCGCCGACCCGCAACGTGACGTAGGCGTCGATGACGCCCATGTTGGGATACACCCCGAGCCCCGCGATCAGCAGCGCCCGACCCGCATGGTCGAAGACGTGGAAGATGCAGCGGTCGTAGGCGTTGCGGTCGCTGGTGGCCACATAACGCATGGACAGCGGTACCTGGTGCACCGGGTACTCGTCGAGCGGCACGGGACGCTGTGTCACGGCGGCCTCCTGGCAGAACACCAAGCAGAGTCATACCTGACCGTACGTCAGATATGAGTGACGGGCCAGGCCTGTCCCGCGTGAAACCCGAGTTCGGCTACTGAGCTGCAGCGACTCGCCGCGGAACGCTTCTCGTCCCGGAAATGCTCGGCGGTCATGCAGTGATCGTGGATCTATCTGCTGGCGCGTCGTTCACTGGAGTTGGCGGGCTTGCGCTCGTTCGGCAGCGCGGCGAAGGACGCCGAACCCTTGGTGTTGCGGTCTCAGCTCTCCTACCGCTCTTGGACGCAGGGCCCTCGGAGGAGCTGGTGCTCCTGGTGCGAGGGGGGTGGTACATCGCGGGCGGCGGCCTCGGCCACCACCGCACTCATCGCCCCCGCCCCAATACCGGAACCCCTTACCTGGACGCGCTCACCGGCCGACCACGGTGGCCGGCCGGTGAGCGGCGGCGCTCAGCCGCGCGCCGAGGACGACTTGCGACGCCGCGTCACGTACACCGCGGCTCCGCCGGCGACGATGAGGGCGGCCGCACCGCCTGCGATGTATGGCGTGCTCGAGCTGGCACCGGTCTCGGCGAGATTCTTGCCGGTACCCGCGGTCTGCGAGCCCGCGGTGGTCCCGCTGCTGGCGCCCTGCGATCCGCCGCTCGCGCTGCCACCACCCGTGGAACCGCCGGTCGAGCCGCCGCTTGTGCTGCCGCCGCCCGTGGAACCACTGGTTGAGCCGCCGCTCGACGAACCGCCGCTCGACGACCCACCGCTCGACGACCCACCCGTGGACGACCCACCGCCCGAAGGTGCCTCGCACGTCGCGTGTGCCAGCGTGACGTCGCCCGTCACATCCGCGATGCCGGCCTTCAGCGGGTTCACCGAGACATGCAGGCCGAGGGCGGTGGCGGCGGCGGTGCTGGACGTGGTTTTGGTCGTCGTAAGGGCGACGCTGACCTGACCGACACCCGGAACGGGCACCGTGACGGTCTGGCCCACCTTGACTTCCTGCGCCCTACCCAGCACGACGAGTTTGAGGAGCGAAGCATTCGCCGTCGGCTGCTCGCCCGCCACGCAGGTCGCGCGCGCGGTCAGTGCCTTGGCCTGGAGCACGGGCCCCGGCAGGCCGGGCAGCTCCACCTTGGCGTTGACCAGGTTCGCATAGCCCTCCGCCTTGTGCTGGTCAGCGGTGGCGGTGGCACTGGCGACATCGGCAGTCAGGACGGTGAACCGCTGGCCGTTGACCGGCACCTGGACGTTGGCATGGAGCGTGTTCTGGTGTGTATCCGCCGGTGCATGCACGTCATCGAGCACCACGTGCACCGGAACGCCGCCCTGGCCCTGAAGCAGGGAAGCGTCGAGATCGGCGCGCAGTACGGTCGCGGTGGCCCTGCCGTCACCAGAGCGGGCCGGAGACGCCGCCAGGGCGGACGGCGCGAGGGCCAGTGCGCCCGCGGCGAGGGCGACGGCAGCGCCGATCGCTGCGGCGGAACGGCGCGCGGGCATTCTGAGCAGAGAGCTGTACAAGAGGAGAACCCCCACAGTCACTTGGAGCCGCCGACGCCGCTGTAGGGAGGCAGCGCGTTCGTCGGCAACTTGCGCCACATATTTACTCGGCGGTAATCAAGATAGGGTCAACTTCTTGTCACGAAATGTGGTTCGAGTGACGCGTGATCAGGCTGTCGCGCATGGTGCCGAGGGGGCGTATGAGGGCGAACGCGCTCGACACATCGAGATAACGCAGTCGCGGCAGCAGGTCGACCAGCCTGAAACGCGTGTCCGGCGGTCGGCGGCAGTTCGCGAAAGCCCGCACGTCACAACCCATGGATGAGCGGCCCGCCATTGCACACCACCATCGACGACGCCGCCTGACCCAAGCTCGCACAGCGTCGCGCCAGTGCAGACAGCTCATCACTCACCCCGAGGTCATCCTCATTCCCTCGCGCTCGGCTCCGGTGCCGGGTGGGAGAAGGTGAGACCGGACGTCCGCCGGCTCTGGACGACCGGGCCGTGCTGGACTCCGCCGCTGACGACCTTGTGCACGCTGCCCATCGAGGCCGCTTCTGGGGGCAGGGACAAGCGCACGGAGTGGCTCGCGGCTGGGCGGAGTGGTGTGCCGGATGGTCGTGATACCGCCGTAGCCGCGCGCCGGGGGAAGGACGGCCCATCCGGTTGGGCCGTTTGGCCCTATTTCGTGTCGTGGGAGCGGCCGAACGCTTGCGCCAAACGGGGTCGACCAACTGCGGAGGTGGTGGCGATGTTGGACATCTTGCCGATGACGCGCGACCGGCCGGGGGCAACGTCGGCTGAGGCGGAGTTGCAGTCTCCCGCCCCGCTGACCCTTTCATTGCGCCACCAGGACAGGTGGTGGATCGCGACCGTGGCGGGGGAAGTCGACATCGCCACTGAGCCGCTCCTCCGCGATTTTCTCGGCGGTCTCCTTGACGACCACGGCGATAGGACGCAGGGCATCGTCGATCTGTCGGATCTCTCGTTCTGTGACGCGAGAGGGATCAGCGTCTTGGTCGGCGCGCGCGTGCGCGCCGTGCAACAGGGTGACGAGCTGCGCATGGTGTGCCCTCCGGGACGCCTGTTGCGTCTGCTGAGGCTCGCCAGGCTCACGGAAGCGTTGCCACTGTATCCGTCGATCGCTGCAGCTCTTAGCGCGTCGGGCCACCCGTAAGGGTTGATGCGCCTCGGGGTCCGAGGCCGAAGAGATAGGCGACGGCGTGTGCGACCTCATCGTCTGCGTGGTGTGCACCGTCCTCCTAGCAGGCCCAGGAGCAGACGCCGAACAGTTTCCAGTCGCAGGGCTGGCGGGAAGCCGCGCAGGTCATGCGCACCGGCTGCCGCTCGCCTTCGCCTCGCATATGTCGACGGTATCTCCGCTTCGAACCGTGTCGCTCGCCTCGCAGGGTCGTTGAAACAGGTACGGCCTGCGTGGAGCTGCTCGTCATGGCAGAAGCTGTCGGCCAGCGGGCCCGGGGCTGCCGTGAAGTGCCACTTCAGCAGCCCCTTTCACACGCCGGGGACCGTGTCCTCCTCGACGAGGTGGGCTGGGGACCGTGGAGCCGTCCGCCGACTACGGCGAAAAAATCAATCCGCATCGGGCACAAGTCCGACGTCCCGCGCGTTACCGCATGCGCCGGAAACACCGCACAGGCACCGAACGGGGAGAGGATCATGGCTACCGACTACGACACCCCACGCAAGACCGACGACCTTGACGAAGACAGCATCGAGGAGCTCAAGGCAAGCCGCAGCGACAAGAAGACCGCCGTCATCGACATCGACGAGTCCGATGCCGCCGAAGGGCTGGAGCTACCAGGCGCTGACCTCTCTGGCGAGGAGCTGGTGGTCCGGGTGCTGCCCCGGCAGCAGGACGAGTTCACCTGCATGAGTTGCTTCCTGGTCCACCACCGCAGCCAGCTGGCCGCCGAGAAAAACGGCCAGCCGATCTGCCGCGACTGCGCGGCCTGACAGCCTGGGCGGCCTGCTGCCCGCTCCTCCACCTCACACGCCGGGGAACGCGTCCTGCTCGACCTCGTTCCGCGACGGCCTGGGTGCTACAGGATCAGGCCGCCGCGAGCGCGGCATCGATACCCGGCTCGGGCGCGGATGGAGCGCACAGTGGGCGGGCGTCCGCGGCGCTTCGGCGCGCAGGTCGCGACGTGGCGGCGTTTGAGCAGGTCGCGGTGCCGGCGCAGGATCGTCTCCGGGCTCACCAGTAGCAGAAGCCGGCGCAACCTGTCGTCGGCAGGCCATGCAGCTGCCCCCGCCTCGGCCCCCGAGGAGCGTGAGCAACTCCAGCGAGTCGGCCGGCCATCACCCGCGGCGACGTGGGCAGTAAGCACCCTGACGCGTGTTACGGGTTCATGAAGGTGACGTTGAAGTTCTGGGCAGCTGTCAGGGCCGAGGCGGTGGCCTTCGTGGCGCCGCCTTGCGACATCATGGTTAGTTGGTTGGCGGTGCCGGTGCCGGTCCCGATGGCGGCGCCGTTTGCCATGGCGTCGGTGAAGTTGACGTTGCCGAAGTTCGACAGTGGCAGCACTCCGTTGGTGCTCGACGGCGCCTCGGCGACGACCTCGGCCGAGGCCAACTGTGCGACGTTCGAGGTCTGGTGGGTCACCTGGTTCCAGCCCTGGGTGTTGTCGGTGAGCGTCAGCGTGAAGTTGCCGTTGCCGTCGGTGATGACCGATGCGCTCATGGAGTCGCCTGCGGCGACGGGCTGGTTGTACGCGACTGGCGCGGCTGGGAACATCTCGAACCAGCCGAAGTTGGTGGCGTTGCCGTTCTGGCAATCGGCCTCGGTACCGGTCTGCTCGACCGTGTTGCTGCCGTCTCCGTCGAGCCCCACCCAGAAGCTCGAAAAGGTCTGGTTAGCGTTGCAGGTTACCGCCGGCTGCGTCCAGCTAGCCGACACGCTGGTGAACTTGGTGCCGGTGTCGGCGTAGCCGGACCAGTTAGTGCTGGTCGCCTGGGTGACGGTGCCCGCGCCAGCGCCACCGGTGGCAGCCGGGGTGGGGGTCGCGCCACCGTTGGCCGTACCCGCGGCCCCGGCGCCCGATGACCAGGCCAGCATCACGTCACCGTGAGACCGCATCGTGGTCGTCCCGGCCTGCGGACCTCCAGCGGCGTTCGCCCCGCCGGCGGATGAGTTCTGCTGATGGTGGCCGGAGCCTGACAACGGGTGCGCGTTCGCGGTGGCCGCGGCCATCCACAGGCCGCCGGCCGCCACGGCGGTGACTCCCGTCATCCACCATTTGCGCGCCTTACGCGCCCTATGTGTCCTGGGTTTCGTCATTGGTAGATCCTCAAGCGAGCAGTGATCACTACGGACTTGTTGCGAAGCCCCACGTGAGAGTTCCTACGTGACGAAGCGTGCGACGGTTCAAGATCGGGGCAACCTGGCCATGTCCTCGGCTACGGCGCAAATGGCTTCGGAGAGCCGTGATCGCACCGCAGTGTCATGATGAGAGGCGCTCATGGGCGACGAGCATGGGCCGGATCCGCACATCTGTCCGGCCTGCGCGTAGGGCCTAGCCGGTGTTCCAGTCCTTGGCCTGCTGCTGCGCGTGAGCGTGCCGTAGGGCCTGGGTCATCCCCCTGGATGCAAAGACAGTTGGCGCATAGCGCTTCAGAACGGCTTCAGCGGTTCTGACCTGACGCGACACGCCTGCGGCAGGATGAGTTCTCGTGCTTGTGCGAGTGCTTTACCTGGTCGCCACGCGAGTCTTCGCCGGCTGATCCTGTTGGCCCGGTCTTCCGCGGCCAAGGACACGGAGATACTGGTCCTGCGTCACGAGGTCGCGGTGCTGCGCCGTCAGATCACCACTCCACCCCGGACCGGCTGGGCTGACCGGGCACTGCTGGCCGCCCTCGCCCGGCTGCTGCCCCGAGCCTTGCGCGGCCATCGGATCGTCTCACCACGCACGCTGCTGGCATGGCACGAGCGCCTGATCAAGAAGAAGTGGACGCAGCCGCGGAAGGCGGGGCGCCCGCCCGTCGCAGCGGATCTGCGCGACCTGATCACCAGGCTCGGCGCGGAGAACTCCCGCTGGGGATATCGCCGTGTGCACGGCGAACTGGGTCGCCTCGGCCACCGGGTCAGCGCCGCGACCGTGCGCAGGGTGCTGCGCGCCGAAGGGCTCGCCCCGAACGACGACCCCACAGTCATCCCCTCCCATGTGGATGTGTCCGTGACCTCAGTCTGTCCGCAGGGGCCGGCGCAGAAGGAACGCTCCCACACCAGCCGAGAGGAGAACCACGCAAGTCGCGAAGACCAGACCCGCGCCGCGCAGCCCCAAAGCCAGGGTGAGGGCCCCGACCCCGACCACGGGCAAGGAGATCCCGACGTATGCGACGACGAAGAAGGCTGAGATCGTCGCGCCACGGTGCTCCTCCGGAGCCACCGCACTCACACTGGTCAAGCCCGCGCGGAACGCCAGACCTTGGCCGAGGCCCCCAACCACCGCACCGACGACCAGCACCGGCAGGGACACCATCAGCAGGGAGGACGCGACCAGGGCCATGCCGGTGGTCAGTACCAGGCACCCGACGGGCAGCGCGCGCCGCACGCCCACCCGGACCATCAAGAACTGACCGACTGTGGAGGCACAGAACACCGAGAAGACAACCACGCCGGAAACGGCCAGGTTGTGCACGCCCAGGGTCAGGGCGACAAAGCTCGGTGCTACCGCGGTGAACAGTCCCAGCAACGAGAAGCCGGCGAGCGCGGCCAGCCCAGCCGGCACGAACGCTCCACGCGTCTGCTGGGGCACGACCATACCCTGAGGGCGCAGCGGCGGTCGAGGGGTACGAGGCACCACCGTCTCCGGCAGCGCGCCCGTGACGGCGAAGGCCGCCACGAGCAACGCGAGGTGTACCAGGAACGGCAGCCGCAGCGGCCACGGCGCGTACTGCGCCAGGACTCCCGACAACACCGGACCGCAGCCCAAGCCGCCCATGTTGGCGGCTGTGGCGGCGAATCCCGCCCGTTCGCCTAGCTGCGGGGGCGCCAGCTCCAGTACGGCAGCTGTCGCGGCCCCGCTGAACAGCCCCGCGGCGAATCCCGAAAGCAGCCGTCCCACGAACAGCAGCGGCAGCCCGTTCTCGGACAAGAAGCACACCGCACTCAGGACCGACAACCCCACAGCGACCAGCAGCACCGGGCGTCGGCCCAGAACGTCGGAGAAGTCACCGGCGACCAGCAGCGCGGCGATCACCCCCAACGCGTAGACCGCGAAGACCACCGTTACCATCAGTTCGGAGAAGCCGATCTGCTGCCGGTAGAGACCGTACAGGGGCGTCGGCAGCGTGGTCCCCGCCATGCCGACCGCGAACACCGCCGCGGCCGCGAGGTACCAGTCCCGGGCACGACGGCCCTCCACGTCTTCAACGCTCATCTCTCCGCCCCCACCCCGGACGGCACACCTAGATCCCCGCGTCGCGTACGTCCGCGTACACCCGGGCCGCCAGATCGGTGAGCTCCTTGGCGTCACGTACGTTGCCCTGCAGGTCCAACAACACCTCGTGAACGCCCACGGCGGCGTGTGCGGCCACGTCCTGCACGATCTGCTCGACCGTGCCCACGAACGGCTGACGCTGGTCGTCGTCGACCGGATCCCGGGTGAGCTGCACGTTCGCTCGTACGCACATCTCCAGCGGGTGATCGTCACGGCCGTACGACGCTGCCAGATCCATTAGTTGCCGCCACTGGGCCGCCAGTTGTTCCGGTGGGGTCCCCGTGGGCAACCAACCGTCGGCGCGGCGGGCCACACGGTCCAGTGCCTTTCGGCTGGCGGCCGCCAGATAGACCGGGATCGGGCTCGCGGGCTTCGGCCCGACCTCAGCCTCATTGATCACGGTCCAAGTGCCCTGATAGGAGACCGGATTCGGGCCCCAGACCGCCGCACAGACGTCAAGTAGTTCGTCCAGCACCCGCCCGCGCTCCTGGAACGGGGTGAAGGACGCCGCCGCGTACTCATCCAGCGACCAGCCCGTGCCGAACCCTGCCAGCACCCGGCCGTCGCTCGCCGCGTCCAACGTGGCGAGAGTGCGGGCGAGTTGGAACGGCACGTGCAAGGGCGCGATCAGCACGCTGCTACCCAGTCGGGCCCGCTCAGTTGCCGCGGCGGCGAGCGACAGCACCACCAACGGATCGGCCACCGACCGGTAGGAGTCCGGCCACGCCAGTCCGGGGATCGAGTACAGCCCCTGTTGCGGCCGTTCCGGGAACAGAACCCGTTCGAAAACCCATAGGCTCTCGTAACCGATCTGCTCTGCTGTACGCGCCACCTCGGCCACATCACGTGACACGTCGTACCGCTTCATCTGCGGTAGTCCGACTCCCAGCCTTATCGTCATGGGCTGATCCTCCCCCGACAGCCCACAAAGCGCAGCCCGCTCCGCCGTTCGGCCTAGGGCCGCCTCCCGGCGCGGACGTCGACATCGTCATGACGGGGCCGTGCGCGAGATCGGCAATCCGGCACTAGCCATCGCGGTGACGGAGCCGCGGCTAAGCAGATGAAGGCGGAAATGGGTCTGGACATCAGTGAGCTCCCTGCGAAGGGGACGGGTGCTCTTAGCGGCCTGGGGCGCCGGCCGATGCGGCGGGACAAAGGCAGTACGCATTCCGCGCCACTGGGACGACTTCTTCCTCGACCAACGGAACGGCGTGGCTGTCCACACAGCGCGAAGGCGGAGAGGCCAGGATTGCTGAGACCTTCGCTTTCTGTCGACGTCGAATTGCAAGAGTGATGCCTGGGGGATGGTGCTCCCTCAACGGTGGGGACTATTCAGATTCTCTACGCATGGGGAGCCCCGCAGGGTTACATCTCCCGATAGGTTTTTGCTGTGATCTGGATCACTCCAGAGGGCAAGAGGGCGGCAGCACGGCTCAGCAACCGCCAGGGCCCCACTCCCCCACCGGCCCCGACCGTCACAGAAGACCACCGATCACGCCTTTAGCCAGGACGGATGATGATTCGACACCCGCAGGCCTCGCCGTTTGCTGCGGTGCAGGATCTCAATCCAGCATGTTATGCGTGTTCAGATCCCTCATCAGGCGCCGTCAAACCCTAAATACAAATATGTCCTGTTGGCGTAAGTTATGGCCTGAATGCCTACCGTGAGGGGTAGTCAACGGGATGATGTGAAGGAATCTTCATTATCGGGCTGGCGAAGCTTGGGGTCGGAGCATGTCGTGGTAAGAAAGTGTCCGGTGGAGCATCGGACGGCCCGTCGGCGTGAGGTGCCTGCGGTCCGGGTGATTGATGACCCGGATTCGGGCGTCAGGCGCCGTCATAAACCGGATGTGTATGCTTTCTGCCACCCAGTCGGGGTATCTCAGGAAATACCCAGAGCATTGAAGGGAAGACTAAGTTATGCGTAAGGACGTCACGGCACAGGTCGAGACCTGCGAGATTTCCGACAGCGAGCTGGACACCATCTCTGGTGGTATCGCCGGCGCCTCTGCCTATGCCGGTGGCTACGGCGGCTCCGTGGGCGTCGGCGACGTCGCAGGAGCTCTCGAGTCCCAGGTGCCCGCCCTGCCCGTCTCGCAGTTCGCCGGCCTCGCCACGGTGCAGACCACTCCCGGAGCGTGACGGGATCGCTCGTTACAAGGCGTCACACCAACAGCATTAACGGCCCACCCGTTGCATCTGAGCACCAGTAGGGTTGGTCAGGGACCCTGGGACCTCGGTTCCAGGGTCTGTGCACGTTCGGACGAAAACTGCACGAACTCGACGAGCACCCAACTGACGCCCTCTCCATCGCAAGGGTTCGACGAGCTCACGTCAACTGGCGAGTTGACGAAGTGACAGGTGCTGTAATGAGCATGGCACTTTGCGCTGTCGTGCCCTCTGCCAAGTCCGCCGCCACAACGTGAGGGCCGTGCCTTCGTCCATCCTGGCCAGACCACCGTTCGAACCGCTGGTGCTGCGGCACCAACTCGCAGTGCACCCAGAGCCACGTCGTCCGACCGAAGATGGACCAGCCGACCGGGTCCCGCTGGCGACCGTGTCGCCTCTGCTGCCCAGGCAGCGCTGGGGCACCTTAACCGCTAACCGGGCGCCGCTGCTTCGCTGGCACGGGAGCTGATCGCCGACACGTGAGCGCCCAACAAGCGACCTGGTCGGCCACCGATACCCAAGCAAATGAGCGAGTTGATCCCGCGCCTGGCCCAGGAGAGCCCCGCGGTGAGGGCACCGGCGCGTCCAGGGGACGTTCGCGCGGTTGGGCATCGCCGTCTCCGCCGCCACCGTCCGGGCGGTACCGGCAGGGCAACGTCCCACACGAGTCGTAGCAGCCGGACTTTGTCACGCCGAGGCGGATGCACATGAACTCGAATGTGCATCAGAGGAATTGTTGGGCGGGGGCACGGCGGGAGATCACGTCATCCTCGGGGTCGGGGGTCACGGCTACCGTCGCGCCCGTCAGCGTGGCCAGCATCTCGCGGACGTTGGTCAGCTGGGCGTTGATGCTGTCGCGGCGGTTGGTCAGCGCGGCGAGCTCGCGCTCGGATTCGCTGCGGATGCGGTCGGCCTTGGCGTTGGCGTCGGCCACGAGGTCCTCCGCCTGGCGCTGGGCCGTCTCCACCGTCTGGCGGGCCTGGCGCTCGGCGTCGGTGCGCAGCTTCTCGGCTCCCAGGCGGAGCCGCTCGGCTCGGTGTTCGATCTCCGCGAGCTGCTTTTCCGCCTTCGCCTGACGAGAGGCCAGGTCGCGCTCGGACTGCTCACGCCGCTTGGCGAGATTGGTCTCGAAGTCGGCCGCGGCCTGGGCGGCCTTCGCACGCGTCTCCCCGAAGAGTGCGTCCGCCTCCTCACGCTTGGCCGCCGCGTCCTTGGTGGCTCCGCCGTGCAGCCGGGCGGCCTCGCCCTTGGCCTTCTCGACGATCCGCGAGCCCTCGTCCTCGGCCTTCGCCTTGCGCTCGGCGGCGTACGACTCGGCGTCCGCACGCACCTGGTTGGCCGCCCCCTCGGCCAGCTCACGGTGCTGCTCCGCGGCCCGGCGGGCCTCCTCGCGCAGGTCCTTGGCCTCCTCCTCGACGAGACGGAGGATCTTCTCCACGCGGGCACCGAGACCGGCGTACGACGGCTCGGCGTCGTTGATCTGTGCCTGGGCGTTCTGAGTCTCGAGGTGAAGTTCCCCGATGCGCTTCTCCAGCGCGCTGATCCTGGCCAGGGCGCTGTCACGGTCGGCGACGAGCTTGGTGATGCGGTCGTCCACTCGTCCAGGCTCGTATCCATGCCGCACGAGATCGAAGCCGAAGGAGGAGGTGTCGCTCATGGGGTTCCTGTCAAAGAGTCCGGTGGAGGTGATGATGTCAGGCTTGTGGTGTTTTTACCGGCGTTGGATCTGCATGTGACCCATCAGCAGACGCCATGGCCCTCTTGAGGTTGGTCGCGCATCATTTCACGGCTGCGACCATGGCTTTCAATGCAGAGCAGGGATCTGGTTGGGTCGGCGACTCACGGCGTTGATCCCGGTGATGTTCGTCGCGGCGGTGGAGGCCGTTGTAAGCGCACCGCCCGGCTGCGGGGCACTTGTTCCACCCGGTCCGGATGTGTTCCAACGAGCCGTTCCAGGCAAGGCCGGGTCGTTGGAATCCGAGGTCCATACGGGCAGCTCCGGCCATGTAAGTGCCAACGGGTGGGCTGGCTTGCCGACCGGAAGGCCCGAGTGCGGCCGTTTCCCCTGACTGGGGTCCGTTCTCTCATTCTGGGCGCCCTCGCGTCGCCTGCCATGACCGGAGTCTGGCATGAGGGTGGTCAAGTGCGGTACTGCAGGGGCGGGTTGGTTGTATGCACGAGGGGCGGCATGTGACGGTAACTGCCGCTAAAGTGTCGGAACCGCATTTCCGGGCGATCAAGGCCGGTTCGGCCTGTCTGTGAGGGAAACAGCCAGCGGATGACATCCTCATGTGGTCTTGGATTCCGCAGTCGCTTGACGGCCAACCCACCGCCAGCACATCACGCGTGCTGCAGGTGACGAAAAACCGTCGAGGGGATGTAACCCGGTGGGTGTCCCGGCGCGTAGAGGCCATGGATCATCACCTACTCGTCAGTGAGGAGCCTCTATGCGTGCTCGCGCACCCGCCGGCACTGGCCATCGCGGGCATGGCCGGCCTCACCGTGCTGCTGACCGGTGGCGAGGGCGGCAGCCAGGCCGGCGGTCAGGCATCCGCGGCCGCCTCCCCGGTTGCCGTGTCCGCTGACCCCCGGCAACGCTGCGGCAGTCGGCGCCGTGGGCGACGCCAAAGGCCCCGCCAGCACGGCCGCTTCGCCTGCCGGGGGTGCCACGCGGGTGTGTTCGGTCTCCGGCCTGAAGGGCAGCCTGCCCGCCATCGCACCGGGGGCATCCCGTTGGACCGGCCGGAGCAGGGAGCGGGAGCCCTTGTCGCCTGAGGAGTTCGACGAGTTCTACGCCGGAAGCTGGTCCCGGCTGGTCGACCAGCTGCACGCGATGACCGGGAGCCTGGCCGAGGCGCAGGACGTCGTCCAGGAGGCGTACGTCCGCGCCTGGCAACAGCGCGAGGAACTCTCCACCTCCGGGGCACCGGAGGCCTGGGTCAGGACGGTGGCCTGGCGGCTCGCCATCAGCCGGTGGCGGCGCGCGCACCGCCACCTGCTGATGCTGTTCCGGCACGGCACCCCACCGGACCAGGCCGGACCAGGACCGGATTACGCAGCGCTGGTGGCAGCGCTGCGCGAGATACCCAACGAGCAGCGTCGAGTGGTTGTCCTCCACTACCTCTGCGACCTCCCCGTGACCGAGGTCGCCGCGCAGACCGGCGCACCGGTAGGCACGGTCAAGGTCCGCCTCGCCCGCGCCCGCGCGGCGCTCGCCCGGCATCTGACCGACGATCTGACGGACCTGCACGTGTGAAGTGACGGTGGGCACCTTGATGCGCGGGCCTTCGGCGAGCCTCGCCTCGAGGTCGTCTGCAGCGCTCCGGCCACAGCGCGGCGATGATGTCCGCTGTGCGCGCCCCCCAGTCGAAGCCGCCCAGCACGGCTTCCTCGATCCGCAGGGCGTCCGTCAGCGCGAGGATGTCCAGTGCGAAGACCGCCTGCTGCGCGTTGCGGAACGTCCTGGGGGACAGGAAGCTGGTGGTCCCGTAGCCGCGAAGGCAGGGGACGATGACGCGGTATCCGTGCGCGGCCAGCCTCGGGGCGACGTCGACGTGGCTGTGGACGTCGTGCCGCCCAGTGCCATCATGGTGTCAGGGCGGAGGCTGCCAGTGAGCAGGTGGTCGATCGCTTCAGCATCACTGGTTTGCTTCGAAGTCCTCCGAGTCAGGGATGATGTGCACAGCCGCTTCCTCCGCGGAGGCGGCTCCCCCGTCGATGCCGACGTCAGAGGCGAACACATCGTTCCCGCGGCCTGGGTAGCTCTCGTCGTAGCGAGCCACCAGTCGCCCGGCCCTGCGGGTTCCAACTGCGTCGTCGAGCAGTTCGCCGTCCGTGTCCAGCGTGTCGCCCAGGCCGTCGCCCAGAGGGGCGGCGTTTTCCGGAACCTCGTGTGCTAGCCGGGCGTCCAAGGGCTCGGCACGCGGTTGTTCTTCCGGGCTGAGACCCCAGTGGTCAAGGCCGTACGGCCGCTCCGGTGGCGAGTACCCCTCGTCGAGCGCGTTCTCGAGCCCTCGGTCCTCGAGAGTGTCCTGCGGATCAAGCAGGCCCGCGTCGTCCTGCACTTCCGTCCGGTCAGGCTGATAAACCACGTCACCCGTCGCGTTCTCACTCACGTCTTCACTCACGGCCCGTACCTCGCTCTTAAGTGCCCTCACCTGGGTCTTCGCCCGGCCGTGGCCGCTGTATGCGAGCGGTTCGTCACGATGGGCCACCAGGTGAGGCCGACCTTGTCGCCATCATGGAGTGCGCCGTATCTGATTGCGCAGCGCATCTTGTACGGCCACGCGCGGATGGCTTGACCTGTTACCACCTTCCCGCAGCAAATGATGCGCGGGAAGGCGTGAACGCGGAGGAACTCGGCAAATTGGAGCTCCTCGAACGGTGTCGAGGTTGTCGACGTGAGCCCCGCGGGAGCCTTGTGCAACAGGCATGGCGGGTGCTTCCAAGGCCAGCGGGCGAGGCGACGCGGACTAGCTAGTCGCCGTCACGTCTCGGTGTCCAGGTCGTCTCGGGTGAGGCCGTGTCCAGCGGCACCGCCCGGCCGCGGACGAGCCCCAACTGCACCGTCTGGCGCGGCAGGACCGCGTCGAGCAGCCAGTCCGCGCCGACGCGGATCCGGTTGGCGGGCAGGGTCGCCAGGTGGTAACCGCGGGTGACAGCACCTGCCAGTGGTCCCGACAGCGGCACTCGCAGCGGATTGGCCGCGGCCTGAAGGCCGCCGAGGTCGACGGCGAACCCTAGGCTGTGGTGCTTGTACGCGCGCCGGGTGCCGTGCCCGAGCGAGGCGGCGACGTTGCGGGCGACTGCCTTGCCCTGGCGCATGGCGTGCTGGGCGGTCATCGGCGTCAGCTCTCCGGGACGGGTCAGGTCCGGCACTGCGGCGGCATCCCCGGCGGCGAAGACCTCCGGATGGCCGGGAACGGTCAAGTACTCGTCCACCACCACACGGCCGGACCGGGTCGGCAGCTCCACGCACTCCACCAGCGGGTCGGGCCGGACCCCAACGCACCAGATCAGTGAGCGGGTCCCGACGCACTCCCCGTCGGAGAGCAGCACGCCCTCCGACGTCGCCTCCTTCACCGAGGTGTTCGTGCGCACCTCTACCCCGCGCGTCTCCAGCACCCGGTGGGCGGCCTGTGACAGTCGCGGATCCAGCTCGGGCAGGATGCGCGGGGCCACGTCCAGCAGCAGCCACCGCGGACGCTTCCCGGCGCGCAGCCGATTCCCGTGGCGGGTGAGCGCATCAGTGAACAGCTGGCCGTGCGCGGCCACCTCCGTGCCTGTGTAGCCCGCGCCGACCACGACGAAGGTGCGGCGCGCCTCCAGCACCCGCTCGTCGTGGGTGGTGGCGGCCAGCTCGATCTGCCGCGTGATGTGGTCACGCAGGTACAACGCCTCGGGCAGACCACGGAAGCCGTGGGCGTGCTCGGCCACGCCCGGGATCGGCAGCAGCTTGTTGACGCTGCCGACGGCCAGTACCAGGCGGTCATAGGCGGTCTCGCAGCGGGCGCCCTCGGGGTCGGTGAAGGGCACGCGACGCGCGTCAAGGTCGACGCGGTCGACCTCGCCCAGGATCAGGCGCACGCCGGGAAGCGTGGCGGTGAGCGAGACCGATACCCGCCGCGGTTCCAGGATTCCTGTGGCGACCTGCGGCAGCAGCGGCATGTACAGGAAGTAGTCGTTGGGGTCGATCAGCGTGATGTCGGCTCCGCCGCGGGCCGTTCGGGATAGTGCGCGGGCCGCGTGGTAGCCGGCGAAACCCGCTCCGACGATCACGATCCGGGCTCGGTGCACAGTTCGGCTCCTCAGGCTCCTCGAAGCAGCCGGTTGCGCCGGCTGGCGCCTATGCCGGCCAGGTGTCCGGTACTCCGCCTCGCCGGCCCACGAACGCCGGGTCCGCGAGATCCGGCGCGTCCAGGCCGACACGGCTGAGCAGCTCGAGCAGGTCCGGCAGGCGATGCGCGCGTCCGACGTCGCGCCCTTCGACAATTACTCGACGGCCGCCGATCATCGGCGGATCGACGATCACCAGAGGCTGCTCCGCTCTCCTCATGAGAGCGCGGTTACCCGAACCTTGTCGGCGTATGCGCCGGGTCACTGGGACGGACCGCTGCCGGACCCATTTCGGGAAGTGAGAGCACGTAGGATGTAGGCGCCGCGCATGCGGTTGTTGGTTCAACGAGGTGGCGAAGGGGATGCCGGAAGCCATCGGCCGGAGTGGTTGACCGGCTATGCGCTGCTGGCCGAGGGCGCGGCCGGCCGAGGGCAGGTCCGCCCGCGGGAGACGGGCCCTGGCGACTCGGAACTGCTAGAACTCTGAACGTGACAGCGGAGCCGGGTGCGCCGAGTCCGTCGGAGCTGTTGCCGGCGCTCGACGAGCGGCAGCGCGTCATGCTGCGTCGGCTCCGGGCAGGCGTAGGGCCGGGCGACCGGGGATCCGGAGATCTGGCGTCGCGCATTGCCGGTCGATCCGCATCTGGGCGGTTACCCCGAGTCGATTCAGCACGGCCGCCTCGGACGGTTCGTCCGGATCCCATCGCTGTCAAGCGCGGCCGGACGCGTGCAGCTGTGGAGGAGACCGAGGAGGCGGAGGTCTGGCCGTCGGCGGCGGCGACCATCGGCCATCAGCTGCGCCGGGTGCTGCTCGGTCACCCGTACAGGGGCAGCGCCATCGCGCACGAGCGGATGCGCAAACTGGTCGCGCTGCCGGTGCTGTCGGCCGATGCGCTGCCCTCGATCGCCTACGGCCCGAGGCGATGCCCACCATCCTGGTGCTGGGCGGCGCCGCAGGTCTCCGGAACTGGTTGCCAATCTCGGTGGCGATCGCGTTCCTGATGCTGGCGGTCGGGGTGTCATACCAAGTGGCGTATAAGGCATGCAATCGGGTATCCGCAGTGTCGGTACGTGTGTGCACCACTTTCAAGGAGGTGGTAGCGGTGACGGCACCGACTCATGTGCCGAGCATGGAGACACATCCTGACATCGTCGAGCTGCGCGCCCGTTACGAACGCATTTCGCTCACACCGGTCGGACAGGCCGCCGAGGCTCTGGCGATCGCGGTGGGGCTCTACCTGGCGGTGTCAGCATGGATCGTCGGCTTTAACGGCTTCCCTACACTGGCCGTCAACAACCTGGTCACCGGTCTGGCATACGCCTTCCTCATTGGCGGCTTCGGACCTGCCTTCGAGCGCAGCCACGCCCGTGGCTGGGCCGCGTGTCTGATCGGACTGTGGACCATCATCGCGCCCTGGGCGGTCTACGGAACGCCCGCCACGGCCCGAACCATCACCAGTAACGTCATTGCCGGCGCCCTGGCTCTGTGCCTGGCACTGGCCATGTGCAGCTTCGCCCGCGGCGATGCCAGAAGGCTCGCCGTGCAGAGCGGCAGGACGCAGACACCGCAGTCGGTCTGGGGGTGGTCCCGCCACGGCGAGCCGCCACCACAACAGCCCGCCGCACCAGATGGACGCACGGAGTACCCCACCGACTACCCACCGGGAGCCGGGCCCGCCGGGCCTGGCCAGGGCCTGGGCGACGCTGGTGGCTCGCAGTATCCGCGTTGACAACAACAGGCTGGGTCCGCGGCCCCCATCGGAGGTGAGACGTTTAGGGTGTGCGAGCGGCCGGACTTCCGAAGTCCCGCCGGTCGCCTCGCCGTTCGGGGCGGCCTCCTGCATCAGCCGCCGGATTGCACCGATTTAAGCGCGTCCTTCGTGCGGTCGACAAGGGAAGCAAAGGGTCCGATCGCCGCCTGCGCCATCGGGGAGCCTGCCACCTCGGGGTGGGGATGGGTTGGTGCGATCTTCTCGACGGCGAGCAGTCGCGTTCCCATGGCCGCGAGTTGCTCCTGGGAGCAATCCCGGTGCACCGCCGGGAACTCTTCCTTCTCCTCGTGCCTGCATGAGCGACCACGGACTTCTCGAACTCAGCGATGAGAGAATCGAACTCGGCACTGCCGACGTCCATCCCCTACAACGCGGCGAGGACCTTGTTGGCCTCCTCTTCCTCGTGATTGCGCGCGTCGGCCTCCCTCTCGCCTGCGCTCCTCTTGGCCACCGGGCGCGCGATCATCTCCTCTGCAGTCTCATGCACCGCGAGCAGCGCCTTGAGCTCCTCGAAAACCGCCTTCTTGTGATCGCCTCGGGCAGTCTTCATCTCTCCGAAAAGATCACGAATGCGGGCGTGTTGGGTCAGAAGGACGCCGATCACATCGTCATCCGGGAGCTTCGCAGCCTCTGCGCGCTCCGTCTTGGCCGTGCTCATGAGCCAGTCCTCTCTTTGAGGGTCTTTCCGCTTCTTCATCACTCGTTGCGGTGGTTCGTTCAGTACGGGTCACCGCAATGTGGCGGGATGAACGCCGCCACGTCGCGGGCGTCGTACTGACGCCTGTCACCGGGGGTGCGCCGTTCTGTCAGTTCAGCCACCAGTTGCCCCACCGGGTCCGGGCCGTCGCGGAAGTAGTGGGCCGGTGCAGCAGGCGACAGGCCACGCTGGTCCGCTGGCGCCCCTCGGCCGGACAGAGACCACACCAGCCGAGCGGTCAACGGCGGGCATGGCCTGGTCGACGCCGAGCGGTCAACGGCGGGCATGGCCTGGTCGACGCCGAGCAGCGCTGGCCAGTGCAGTGCCCAAGCCCGAACGGTGGCCTTTGCACCGGAGGTCCGGTGAGAGCCCGGAAGAGGCGTGGAATGTGATCGGCTCAATTTCAGCGTTGCACACCGGCGGTAACTCGGACACTCGGTGCCGGAGCCGGTGCGCGCCCGCTATGTGGGAAGTTCGCCACGCTCCCCCAGCCGCTCGTGAAAATGGCGCCCGATCAGCGCCCCGCCGAAGACGACGAAGCCGACGCCGATGAGCCATGACTGCACGACCAGCACAGTTCCGAGAACTCCGTACGTGACTGCATTGGTCACGATGAGGGGTGCGAAGACCAAGAACGAGAAACCCCGCAGTCCTCCCAAGCCCATCACGGTTGCCACCGCACCCGGCCATAGAGCGCGCCAGGGTACACGGCTCCCAAGTAGCACACGTTGCCCCCACCAGAAGAACAGCACTCCGAAGAGCACCGTCAGCGCGACGCGGATCGCCTCTTCCCACGCGCCGTGCCGAAGCACCAATCCACTTTGGACCAAGGCATACAGATACCCCGTCAGCGCCACCAGCCACACCGCTTGGCGCCAGACCTTATGCCAGGGCCCCCCCGATAGTTCCCAGATTTTCTCATAACCCGTCTGCACGCTCGCGGCAAAGGTCAGGCCGAAGACAGCCAGCGCTAGGAGGCCGAATGCGCTGGTGGTGCTGAGCACACGCAAAGGTGCGGAGAACAGTCGCTGAACTGTCTGCGCCGGCCGCCCCGAAAGACCCATGCCGTCGACTACCCACATGGAGAAACCACGCGTGGTAAATGGATTCGCCGCCGCCACCACGATCAGTAGCGGAGTCATGGTGACGAGCGCCAAAGCGGCGAAACCCATGGCACGGTGGAGGAGTTCCAGGTCCTTCCCCCGCACCCACAACGAGCGGAGGGCCAAGCGTCGGCGGGCGCCCTTCAGGCGCCCGGCCAGGCTGATCCGCCTGGGCATGTTCACCCCTCATGCTACGGGAACCGACAGGGATGGCGTCGAAGCGCCCGACGCCAAGGGAGACCGGGCCCGCAGGAGAGCCTGGACATGATGCCCGAAGCGCATTCGTCGTCTCACGGCAACCGTGGCATAACACATGAACGCCACGTCCTCACCGGGCGTCAGTGCTTGCACGTGCCGTGCGACGGCGCAACTGAGGCGGCCGATGGAAAACACTCTGCCAGTACGGGCGCCCACCCGATGCCCCCTGCCGCAAGGAACCGAGCAAGGAGCGATAGGACGACGAGAATGCAATGCCCACCACCGATCAAAATGGCCTCCCGAGCATGTGGAGCATCGGCTGTTTCACGCGGTGAGCAACAGATTGAACCAAGGACCGGTCGTGCCGCAGACCATTGCGCCGGTCTTCGGTGCTCGCCGGCTCATCCTATTCCATTGCCCCTCCAGCTCCCGCTTGTGCTTGGCGAAGGCGGCAGCCAGGTTTTTCATGACGCCGGCCACGAAGGCGTCGGCCGCATGCACTGCGTCACGAGGATCATCGACGAACTCGTTCTGAATGCCCTACCAGCGTCCGCGGATGCGCCCCGGCTCCATCCCGGCCCGTCACAAGGCGCGAGCCGGCTCCCGAGAGCGCCTCACCTGCCGCTGTTTGGCGCCGTATGCCTGGGTAGGCGTATCTCGGAACTCCCCGCGGCGACCGGGTCGCGGAGCCGCTGAAAGGAGTGGGCCATGGGTGCAGGCAAGAAGGCCGAGCACGCCGCCAAGCGCGTTCCTGAGAGATGCCGTAGATCACGCCCTGGCACGTCGCCGCACAGTTGAAGGAGCGCTACCCGTCAGCTGCACCGGCGGGCATTGAGCCGGGCGGCCTGGCGGGTCAGGTAATCGCGCTCGGCGAGGTTGGGTGCCTTGTGGGCCGCCTCGGCGTACAGCCGTGCCGCCGTCGCCAGGTCGCCGTCGCGCTCGTGGAGGTACGCCGCCACCGCGGCGTGGCGGGGCAGTGAGTCGTTCAGCGCCTCGAGCGCCGTCAGCCCGGCGCGCGGTCCGTCGGCCTCGCCGACGGCCACTGCGCGGTTGAGCCGGACGACGGGGCTGTCGGTCAGGCGCGTGAGCTCGTCGTACCACTCGACGATCTGCACCCAGTCGGTCTCCTCGGCGGTGGGTGCGTCGGCGTGGAGTGCCGCGATGGCGGCCTGGGCCTGGAACTCGCCCAGCCGGTCGCGGGCGAGGGCCGCCTGCAGGATCTCGACGCCCTCGGCGATCAACTCAGTGTCCCACCGGCCGCGGTCCTGCTCGGCGAGCGGCACCAGGCTGCCGTCCGGCGCGGTCCGGGTGGCGCGCCGGGCGTGGTGGAGCAGCATGAGGGCGAGCAGCCCCGCCACTTCGGGGTGGTCGATTGCGGCCGCGAGCTGCCGGGTGAGCCGGATGGACTCGGCGGCGAGGTCGACGTCGCCGCAGTAGCCCTCGTTGAAGACCAAGTAGAGGACGCGCAGCACGGTGGCGACGTCGCCGGGCTGGTCGAACCGCACGCCGGCCACGGTGCGCTTGGCACGGCTGATGCGCTGCGCCATGGTCGCCTCGGGCACCAGGTAAGCCTGGGCGATCTGGCGGGTGGTCAGCCCGCCGACGGCGCGCAGCGTGAGCGCGACCGCGGACGACGGCGTCAGCGACGGGTGGGCGCACAGGAAGTAGAGCTGGAGCGTGTCGTCCACCGCGGGCGCGGGCCCGGGCGCCGGCTCCTCGTCGACGAGGTCCTCACGCCGGCGGCGGGCGGCATCCGAGCGGGTGGCGTCGAGGAACTTGTGCCAGGCCACGGTGATCAGCCAACCCTTCGCATCCCGCGGAGGGTCGGCCGGCCAGACGCGGACCGCCTCGACCAGTGCGTCCTGTACGGCGTCCTCGGCCGCCGCGAAGTCCGCTCCGCGGCGGACGAGGACGGCGAGCACGCTCGGCGTGAGGCTCCGGATCAGGGCCTCGTTCATCGATGAGGTCACTCCGTGATGGTGCAGTGCGAGCCCAGGAACGGGCGCACCTCAAGCCACTCGTGGATCGGCTTCCCGCCCGCCCCGGGGGCGGCCGACAGCTCCCCGGCCAGCTCGATGGCGCGCTCGTAGCTGTCGACGTCGATCACCATCCAGCCGGCGATGAGGTCCTTGGTCTCGGCGAACGGGCCGTCAGTGACCGGCGGGCGCCCCTCACCGTCGTACCGGACCCACGTCCCCTCGGGGGCCAGCGCCTGACCGTCGACGAACTCGCCGGTCTGCTCCAGCCGGGCCGCGAAGTCGTTCATGTACTGCACGTGCGCCGAGATCTCCTCCGGCGTCCACTTCTCCATCGGCACGTCGTTGACCGGAGTCGGAGCGCCACGGTAGTGCTTGAGCAGCAAGTACTTGGCCATCGTGTTTCTCCCCGGTGCTGGTGCGACCCATTGTGGTCGCGTTCACCACGGGGACGGAGCCAGTCGCGGGTTCTCGACATCGCCGTCCGATTTTTTTGGGCTCTCGTGGATGAGCCTGGGTGAGCCCTCTCGCGGTGTCCGGGTCCACGCGTGTGGTCCTGACGCGTCGTGGTGTGCTCGAACCGATGAATTGTTCGGCGTAGAGGGCATGCACGTCCTCGACGTCACCCGCGATCGTGCTCTCCCCTCGCCCTGCGCCCCGCACGGGGCGCAGGGACCACCAGGCCAAGCGGGTCCGGCTCGTGTTACCAGTAGTGGCGCCGACCGAAGACGGCGTGCCCCAGGGAGCCGAGGACGAATAGAACAATTCCGATGGCGGCCAGGATGATCCCGATCGTCCACAGGATGGCGATCTTGGCTACCAGACCGATGATGAGCAAAATGATGCCGAGGACGATCACTACGGCCTCCTATCCCCGTTGAACTGCCAGGGCCTTGCGGAACGAAGTGCGCCCACCGGCGCGGGACCCGTAAGTCCGCACTGGTAACCACACTTGTCGATTACCCGAATGGTAGGCGTGCGCTTCCCTACTGTCGCCTCGCGCTGGGCCGGCCTGTTCACGCGGTGAGCAGCCGGTTGAAGAAGGACCGGTAGTGCCGTAGTGCCATGCGCAGCTCTTCGGTGTCGACCTCATTACCGCGGTTCCACTGGGCTTCTAGGTCCTGCTTGTGCTTGGCGAAGGTTCCGGCCAGCGTCTGCATGACGTCGGCGACCAGGGCGTCGGCGTCATGCACGGCCTCGCGCGGGTCATCGACGAAGTCGTTTTGTATTTCATGCCACCGCTCGCGGAAGCTGTCCTCGTCCTTTTCTGTCAGCAGCTGCTGAGCCTCTTCCTCTGCCGTCGCGCTTTCCGCTTGAGACTGGGGTTCGACCGACTCTCGCTCTTGCTCCGATGTTCCTGCCTCTTCCGGGAAGGCAGGGGCGTCATGTGGGGCCGATTCTTCGCGGGTTCGGTCGCGGAGCTGGGCGAGGTCCTCAGTTGACAGGCTGCTTTCTCGTTGGTCTGACATGTGGTCACGTTGCATGGGTTTCCTCTGTCGCCGTTCCTTGCGACTCGCCCCGGCGTCAGCCATGGGGGCGTAGGGCGGTTCAGTTCAGGCAGGGGCGTGACGGGGCTGGCCGCCGTCGCCCAGCAACTCATCAAACAGAGCGCGATAGTGCACCATGGCGCCCCGCAGTTGCTCGGTGGTTGCCTGGTGCCTGGTGCTGAGTGTGTCGATCTCGTGGGCGGCCCGGTAGCGCTCAAGCGTGCGGCCGTGCTCGACCGAGAGATCTTTGAGCTGTTGCTCGAATCCCTCCGTCGGATAGCCGCGCTCGTGCATCAGAGAGGTCACCAGACGGTCCGCGTCGTGTACAGCGTCCTCCGGCCGGTCCACGAACTCCTCTTGCACGCTGCTCCAGTCCCGCGCGTAACGATCCCGGACCGCAGTAGGCAGCGGCTTGATGTCCAGCGCATCGTGGCGCTTCTCACGGGCGCTGAGCTCCCGCTCGCCGGCCAATCGACTGTCAGCTTCTTCCACCGTCCGCTCGTACTCCGGGCCGAAGCGTTGCCTGAGATGGCGACGACGCATGACCAGCGCCGTCGCTAGTGCCACTAGGACAACCACCACCACGATCGGGATGATGATCGCCAAAAGCGTTCCGGTTGACATCGGCAACCCCTCACCTCCGCAGGGATTAGCCCATTTTATCCCATTCAAACCGAACGTGATGACTTGTTCTTCGCCGGCGTACGCACTCGCCCCGATCACATTCGGGATCGACCTCAGCGGCGTTCTCGCAGGCCAGCTGTGTCAGAACCGGTGTCTTTGCCGATCACGGGTGTGGCGATTGGGACGGGTTTCCCGATTCGTTGATGAAGGAGCCGCCGCCGTCCTGCTGGATGAGCCCGAAGCCCTTCCGGCGTCGGGCTGTCACCCGCCGCCGAAAAGCCGTGCCACCAATCGGAACGGAGCGGACACCACTGTGGCGAGTGCCCCGCCGATCGCCCGCAGGACATCGGCAATGGCCTGGAACATGCCCTCACCTCCTAGACGCCGACTCGTCCCCGCATGCGACGGCCGGTTTCCCCACGGCCCGCCGCCGCCCTATCCATTTGCTAGTGCTCAGCTGCTGAGCCGTGACCGAAGCCGGTCGGCTTGCGCCTTGCGGAAGAGTTCCGCGACCTCGGTGTCGTGGACACGCTCGGCGTCCTGAATGTAATTTTTCCAGGCGGAGCGCGTTACTCAGGCACGTCTCCGTGAACCACACCAGGTGGTAATTCTTGTCCTGGGTCCCGGTGATGCCACCGGTCTCCGTTGCGCTCGTCATCGGCTTGCCTCCTCGGTCCTATGCGAGACCGTCCGGCCTCGGCCCGAGTGCAGCGCGGCCTCGATCGCCCAGTCGCGCCGCCGCACCGCCCGTGAGGACATGCATCGCGTACCCGCCGAGCCTGCGTTCATGTGTAGCTGATACGGATCGGGTATATAGGGATCATGAAGGCTATTCCGGGCGTGTCCATGTCGTACTGGCTGGAGTCGGCCGGGACGACGGAGTATCGCCCGCTGGGCGACGATCTGGCGACCGATGTCGCGGTGGTCGGAGGGGCAAAGCCAATCTCGCCACCGCCCGCCACTTCGTCGGGGACCGGCTGCGCCCGCCCCGGGTCGGCTCGGTGGCCATGGTCCCGCCGGGCGAGGGCGCCGTCGTACGGCTGAAGGGGCGCCCCTGTGCAGTCCACCGGGACGACGCCGGGGAGTTGCACGCAGTCTCCGCCGTCTGCACCCACCTCGGGTGCCTTGTCGCGTTCAATGACGCCGAACGCAGCTGGGACTGCCCTTGCCACGGCTCCCGCTTCGACGTCGACGGCGCGGTGTTGCATGGTCCGGCCACATCGCCGCTTGAGCCGCGTGATGCCGACGTCCGCTGAGGGGTGGACTATGGGCGTCGAGGAGGAGTTTCTCCTCGTCGACCCGCACTCGCGCCGCTCTCTCGCGCGCGGCTGAGGTCCTGGCGCGGGCGGAGAAGGAGCGGCCGGCCACGCTGGAAGTAACCGTCCATCCCGAGCTCATGCGGAGCCAGGTGGAAGCCACGACCGGGGTCTGCACCGACCTGGGCCACCTGGCCGCCCAGGTGAATGCCGGGCGGCAGTTGCTGGGTGCGGCGGCACATACGGAGGGGGCGTGCCTGGTGTCGAGCGGCACCCCGGTTCTCGAAGGCCGCGTCGACCTCACGAACGGCCGGCGTTACGCGAGCATCGGCCGGGCGTACGCCGGTCAAACCGCCGACTACCAAGTGTGCGGCTGCCACGTCCACGTGGGCGTGCCGGACCGCGAAACGGCAGTCGCGGTAGTCAACCATTTGCGTCCCTGGCTGCCGACGCTGCTCGCGCTGTCGGTGAACTCGCCCTTCGACCGGGGCCGGGATTCTGGCTACGCCAGCTGGCGCATCCTGGAGCAGGCACGCTTCCCCGGCGCCGGCGTCCCGCCCTGGTTCGACTCGGCAGCCGCCTGCAACGCCGAGGTGGAACGGCTGGTGGTGTGCGGGACCCTGATGGACCACGCGACGTCCTTCTGGCACGCACGGCCCTCACCGCGCTGGCCCACCGTCGAAGTACGCGCCGCCGACGCGCTCGGCTGCGTCTGGGAGACCATGCTGCAGGCCGCCCTGGTCCGTGCCCTGGTCCGGACCGCTCTCGCCGACCTGGGCACCGGACGGGAAGCCTGTCGGCCCAGCGACCAAGTGGCGGCCGCCGCCGTGTGGTCCGCGGCCCGGTATGGCCTTTCCGGAGCGGCCGTCCATCCAGTGCTCGAACGCCGGGTGCCCACACGCCGACTGGTCGCCGAAATGATCGACCGGATCGCTCCGGCGCTCGAGGAGAGCGGCGACCTGAGGATGGTGCGCACCGCCCTGGCCCGACTCAGGGCGCGTGGGACCGGTGCCGTCCGGCAGCGGCGCGCCGCCGCCGGTGGCTTGGCGGCGGTCGTCGACATGCTCGTCGCGCAGACGTCCCAGCCCGACGAAGCGCACGCCGAGGTGCAGACCGGGCCGGTGCGGCGGACGATGAAGTGAACATCGCGCAAGCGGAGAAGCCATGACCGCGAGGACCAGCACGCAGATCAGAAGGGCGGCGGAGGAACCGCGTCTCCCCCGGCCGCGAGGGCCGGTCTCGGCCTCCATTGTCGATGCGCTCGCCCGTCGAGCCGGTGCCGGTGCTGGTGCCCTGGCCTGTGGTGACGTCGAGTGGGAGGACCCGCTCGGCGAGGACGTCCAGCTGGCGCTGTACATCAGCTACGAGCTGCACTACCGAGGGTTCGAAGGCGTCGACCCGGAGTGGGAGTGGGATCCCGAGCTGCTGCAGCTGCGGGCGGCACTGGAACGCTCCTTCCACATGGAGCTCCTCAACGGGGTCGCCGGCGGGGACGACATCGAGGGCGAGCTGTCCGCGCTACTGACCGAGCCGAGGCCCGCGGTCGGAGTCTCCCATTTCCTCGCAGACGAGGGCACCTGGTGGCACATGCGGGAGTTCTTCGCCCACCGATCCCTGTACCACCTCAAGGAAGCCGATCCGCACGCCTGGGTGATCCCGCGACTGCGCGGGCTGGCCAAAGCCGCGCTGGTCGCCGTCGAATACGACGAGTTCGGCGGTGGCCACGCCGAGCGTGTCCACGCCCACCTCTTCGCCGATCTTCTGGTCGCAGCCGGCCTGGAAGCGAGGTACGGCCGCTACCTCGACACGGCACCCGCCGTCACCCTGGCCACCGTGAACCTGATGTCGTATCTGGGCCTGCACCGCGCTCTGCGGGGTGCTCTGGTGGGGCACTTCACCGCGGCCGAGATCGCGAACCCGCCGAGCGCCAAGCGCATGGTGCGCGCGCTCGACCGGCTCGGAGCCCCCGAACCCTGTCGGCGCTTCTACAGCGAACACATCGAGGCCGATGCCGTCCACGAACAGGTGATGCGCCACGATGTGCTCGGCGCCCTGCTGGCGGAGGAGCCCGGGCTCACCCAAGACGCCGTGTTCGGCATCCAGGCCACCTCCATGCTCGACGCCCGGCTGGCAGACCATCTGCTCGGCTCGTGGCACTACGGCATGACCTCCCTGCTCACCCCGCTGCCCGCCGTGGCGTGACCATCGAGGCAGCGGCGGTTCACCCGGGCGACTCCCGCGGGCGGCGTCCCCGCCGGTGGCTGGTGTCGCACCAGGGGTAGGAAGCACTGCGCCGGCACCGGCACACCGCGACGACGAAGCGGTCGGAGGTCACCCTCGTGCCGTCCTCAAGCTCTACCTCGACCGGGCCGTCGACCAGCATGGGCCCGTCTTTGACGAGCCTGACCCGCCGCAGGTCAGGGGCGTTACGCTCGGTCGGCACGAATGATCACCAATTCCTCCGACGTCTGCTGCGCCGAAAGCAGCCCACGCGCTCGCAGCAACGGGGCCTGGCTGCGCATCACCGGCCCGAACGGCTCGGCGACCCTGTCCACGACGGCTGCCTTCACACTTCGCCCGCTACACGCCCGAACTGGTCGAGCGCACCTGCGGCATACCGCGCGACACCTTTCACGAGGTCTGCCGGGACCAGGTAGACAACTCCGGCCCGGACCGCACCAGCGAGTTCGTCTACGCCGTTGGCTGGACCCAGCACACCGTCGGGGCCCAGTACATCCGCACCGCCTCCATCCTCCAACTGCTCCTCGGCAACATCGGCCGCCCTGGCGGCGGCATCCAGGCGCTGCGCGGCCACGCCAGCATCCAGGGCTCGAGCGACATCCCCACCCTGTTCAACCTGCTGCCCGGATACATCCCCATGCCCCACGCCCACCAGCACGAGGACCTGGACTCCTTCGTGCAGGCGGTCAAAGCCGACAAGGGCTTCTGGAGCAACATGCGCTCGTACGTCGTCAGTCTGCTCAAGGCAAGGAGCGCCTCGCCGGCTCGGAGGACCCGATCGACCGGCCGGTCCTCGACCTGACCTGGGACTACCCGACCGAGGGCGCCGTCGAGGAGCCCAGCGCCGAGGCCGTGCTCGCCGAGATCAACGGCCGTGGACCGGACGGCGCCCCACTGAGCGCCTACACCGAACTGCGCGACGACGGCTCGACCTCGTGCGGCTGCTGGATCTACTGCGGCGTGACGGTGTCAACCAGGCCGCCCGCAAGAAACCGCACACCGAGCAGAGCTGGGTCGCGCCTGAATGGGCCTGGTCGTGGCCGGCCAACCGCCGGATCCTGTACAACCGCTGCTCCGCCGACCCGCGTGGCGAGCCGTGGAGCGAACGCAAGGCCCTGATCTGGTGGGACGCCGACCACGGCCGCTGGGACGGCCACGACGTCCCCGACCGCCCGCCCTCCCACCGGCCGCCGAAGGACGCCACGGGCCCTGACGCCCTCGCCGGCAACGACCCATTCATCATGCAGGCCGACGGCAAGGGATGGTTGTACGCCCCGGCCGGGCTCGTCGACGGACCGCTACCCACCCACTACGAGCCGCAGGACTCGCCCGTACCCAACCCGATCTACCACCGTCAGCAACGCAGTCCGGTACGGCAGGTCTTCGGCCGGGACCACAACCTCTACCACCCCAGCGGTGACGAGCCGGGCAGCGAGGTCTACCCGTACGTGGTGACCACCTACCGGCTCACCGAGCACTTCACCGCCGGCGGCATGAGCCGCTGGTCGCCCTACCTATCGGAGCTGCAACCGGAGTTCTTCTGCGAGGTCTCCCCGGAGCTCGCCGCCGAACGCGGCCTGGCGCACGCCGGCTGGGCGACGATCGTCAGCGCCCGCAGCGTGATCGAGGTGCGGGTCCTGGTCACCGAGCGGATGACCCCGCTGACCGTCGGCGGCCGCACGGTGCATCAGATCGGGCTGCCCTACCACTGGGGACCCAACGGGCATTCACGCGGCGACGCCGCCAACGAGCTCGCCTCCATCGCCCTCGACCCGAACGTGCACATCCAGGAGGTCAAGGCGCTCACCGTCGACATCCGTCCGGGCCGCCGCCCCCGAGGTCCCGAGTTGCTGGACCTCCTCCACGACTACCAGCGTAGGGCCGGCATCACCCGGCAGACTGGAACGGAGGTCCGCGGATGACCGACTCCCTCATCGGCCGCAACCTGCTCGCGGGGGCCGAACCCGACCCCGCGGGCGACGCCGGCCACGCCGACCACCCCGAGCGCGTCGGCTTCTTCACCGACACGTCCGTCTGCATCGGCTGCAAGGCCTGCGAGGTGGCCTGCAAGGAGTGGAACGCCATCCCCGAGGACGGCCTCGACCTCACCGGCATGTCGTACGACAACAGCCAGGGCCTCGGCGGCTCCACCTGGCGGCACGTCGCCTTCGTGGAGCAGACCCGCCCCGTCGGGGCTCCCGACCCGAGCGCTCCGCCCGACAGTGACAGCGAGACGGAGCTGCGCTGGCTGATGGCCTCCGACGTCTGCAAGCACTGCACTCACGCCGCCTGCCTGGACGTGTGCCCTACCGGCGCCCTCGTTCGCACCGAGTTCGGCACCGTCATCGTCCAGGAGGACATCTGCAACGGCTGCGGCTACTGCGTTCCGGCCTGCCCGTACGGCGTCATCGGCCAACGCCCGGACGACGGACGGATGTTCAAGTGCACCCTGTGCTACGACCGGCTCGGCGCCGGGCAGGAGCCGGCCTGTGCCAAGGCCTGCCCGACCGACTCGATCCAGTTCGGTCCGCTCGATGAACTGCGTGAACGCGCCGCGCTGCGGGTCGACCAGCTCCACGACGACGGCGTGCCCGGCGCACGCCTGTACGGGCAGGATCCGGAGGACGGGGTGGGAGGCGACGGGGCGTTCTTCCTCCTCCTCGACGAGCCCGAGGTGTACGGACTGCCGCCGGATCCCGTCGTCACCACGCGCGACCTGCCCGCCATGTGGCGGTACGCGGCGGCCGCGGCCGCCGGCCTCCTCGGCGGGGTCGCCGCGGCCGCCGCGGCCGCCGGAAGGAGCCGGTGATGAGCGATGTGACGAGGCGGGGCATCCGCGGCGAGCGCCCCGGCCGCCAGGCATCCGGCGGCACCGGCACCCGCACCCGACGCCGCGGAGGCGGCGGCGAACAGGCGATGGTTCCGGCCCCCGAGTTCACTTCGTACTACGGCAAGCCGGTCCTCAACCCGCCCACCTGGCAGGCCCGGGACATCGCCGGCTACTTCTTCCTCGGCGGTCTCGCCGGCGCCGGATCCGTTCTCGCCGCCGCCGAGCTGACGGGGCGAGAGCGTACGGCGAGAGCGCTGAAGGCGTCGTCGGCCGTCGCCGTCACCGGCTCGGTGGCTGCCCTCATCCACGACCTCGGCCGCCCCGAACGCTTCGTCAACATGTTGCGGGTGTTCAAGCCCACCTCACCGATGAACCTGGGCTCCTGGCTGCTCGCCGCCTACGGTCCCATGGCGGGCGCCGCGGCAGCGCTGGAAGCCGCCGGCCGCCTGCCGCGGACCGGCCGTGCTGCGACCACCACGGCCGCCTCGCTCGGTCCGCTCGTCTCCACCTATACGGCGGTGCTCGCCGCCGACACCGCCGTGCCCGCCTGGCACGACGGTTATCGCGAACTGCCCTTCGTCTTCGCCGGCTCCGCGGCCACGGCCGCATCCGGCATGGCGCTGCTGGCCGCGCCGACCGCCGAGAACAGTCTGGCGCGCAGCGCCGCGCTCTTCGGAGTGACGCTGGAGGCCGCGGCGACGCGGGCGATGCGCCGCCGCCTCGGCATGGTCGCCGAGGCCTACGAGGTCGGTACCGCCGGGCGCCTGATGCGGGCCGCCGAGGCGCTCTCCTTCGCCGGAGCGGCGGGCGCCGCACTGTTCGGTCGCCGCGGCCGCGCCGCGAGCGCGGTCTGCGGCGCCTGCCTGCTCGCCGCCTCGGCCTGCACCCGGTTCGGGATCTTCCATGCCGGGATGGAGTCGGCGCGCGACCCCAAGTACACCGTCGTACCCCAGCGCGAGCGTCGGAAAGAGCGTCGCCGCCGGGCGGGGGGCGACGAGCAGCCCCGCGATCGACGCAAGGAAGGCAAGTGATCGTGACCACCTACGGCTGCTTCCTCACGAGTGAGGAGTTCGGTCCGGCCGAGATGTTGGAGCGGGCCCGCATGGCGGAGCGTCTTGCTTGCCGGCCAGGCTGTCGAACCCGCCGCCGGAGAAGCAGGCGATGCCGAACCCTTCCCCGGAGGAGGGCGCCAGCACCGCCGCCAGGGCGACGGCTGTTCTGACGTTGCCCAAAATCGGGCAATCTTGGCCTCCGGCAGACACGCCGACAGAGCGGCCGGTGATGGGCCCCCGAGTGCTCAATCCCGGCAGATCCGGCTGCTGCAGGCCGCGGCGTGGACGAAGCGGCGGAACACACTGTCGGGAAAGACCAGGACCGGTGACACGGGCGAACCGGTATCAGCGATTACCACACCGTGGGCGCAGGCGGCCACGGCAACGCCGCCGTTCTCCTCGCCCGGCAACTGGTAAGAAGAGGCGATCCACCGCAGAGGTGGCGAGCCTACTGTGCGTATCAAAGAGACCGGGTACCGCCCAGGCCGTGCGATGACTGCGTGTGCGGACATGTACGAACCCCATGACTCGACGCGTCCCCCCGCAGAACTCAACGTTATAACCAGCGGGTTGAGGTCCCGTCAAAACCCTGAGCATTCGTGCCCTCCCCCGGCCGTCTCACCAAGGCCGACGAGCTGTTGGACCGTTCCGCTTCGCCAGGGATCGCGGTGCAACGCTCTGGGGCCCCGCCGTGAGGGAGATCCACGTCTGCCTGCAGGCCACCGGCCGCACGGGCTGGCTTGACGAACCCGACGGGCGCCGCCGGTACACGGTCTGTTAGGCCGATACATTCCCCTTGCCCCAGGCTCCGTCGCAGACGCCGAGTTTGAATTCGATCAAACATGTACGCGGGACGGCTCCCTTCGCGAGGGCCTTCCTGGCCCTTCGTTCGCTATGCGCTAACTGTGAGATGAGTCAAGGGCCTTACCCAGTCTTTCACTCCATCGAGCGGCGTGGCGCAGATCATCACATGGGCAGAATCTCCGTAGCAATACGGGCAAAGCCGCAAATCCCATTGTATGTGCCTGTATTGGCGAAAGGAGCGTCATGATGAATCGTCACTCCATGCGCAGGACCGCTGCCGCGGTTGTCCTTGCCGGTGGCATCGCGGCCGGCACGCTGGCCGGGGCGATGGGTGCCTCGGCGACCACGTCGGCGGATTACGGCTACGGACAGTCGGTGGAGGGCCGGGTGGTCTCTCCGCAGCCGCTGAACGTCCGTTACGGGCCCGGCACCGGCCACTGGATCACCGGGACGGTCAACAACGGCATGCACGTGTGGATCACGTGCAAGACCGAGGGCACCAACGTCGGCGGCAACGACCGCTGGTACCAGCTCGCCGACGACCAGGGCTGGGTGTCCGCCTACTACGTCAACAACTACGACTACGTCCCATGGTGCAACAGCTGACGCACCGTGACGAAAAACCATGCACTCCCCGCCCGGCGCGGCGCCGGGCGGGGCCGGACGTCACCAGATCCACCTGGAGGCTCGGCCCATGCTACGAGGCCGCGGCGGGAAGGGCAGGTATGAAAATGTCCGATATCACTCGGCGCCGTCTGCTGGGATTGGTCGGCGGCACAGCCCTGTCCCTGTTGCCGCCAACTGTCCAGAAAGCGGTCGTCGCCGGACCGCGGCGCCCCGGGTCGTTGGCGGACATCGAGCACGTGGTGCTGTTGATGCAGGAGAACCGTTCGTTCGATCATTATTTCGGCACCATGCCCGGGGTACGCGGGTTCGACGATCCACACCCCCTGGTCCTGCCCACTGGCCGGCCGGTGTTCCACCAGCCAGATCCGCAGAATCCGGATGGCTATCTGCTCCCGTTCCACCTCGACACGCGTACCACCAGCGCCCAGGCCATCCCGTCCACCAGCCACGCCTGGCAGGTGCAGCACCAGGCGTGGAACGGCGGGAAGATGGACAACTGGCTGCCGGCGCACTGGGCAGCCGATGGCGCGGACGCCCCGTACGTCATGGGCTACTACACATGCCAGGACATCCCGTTCCAGTTCGCGCTGGCCGAAACCTTCACCGTCTGCGACAACTACTTCTGCTCGGTGATGGGGCCGACCTGGCCCAACCGTATGTACTGGATGACCGGGACGATCGATCCGAACGGCCGCCACGGCGGGCCGATCCTCGGCGATGCCGCCCCGGCCGGCGGGTGCACCTGGACGACGTATGCCGAACGGCTGCAAGCGGCGGGCGTGAGCTGGAAGGTGTACCAGCAGGTCGATAACAACGGCTGCAACATGCTGGCGAACTTCGCCCGGTTCCAGGACGCCAAACCCGGCAACCCCCTCTACGACAACGGCATGGCCTTCCAGCCGGCCGGCGCCTTCGAGAACGACGCGCGCCGTGACCGCCTGCCCACGGTCTCCTGGATCATCGCCCCCTGCTACCAGTGCGAGCATCCCCACTACCTGCCGGCCGCGGGCGCCGACTACGTCGCCTCGAAGATCGAGGCGATCGCCTCCAACCCGCAGGTGTGGAACAAGACCGCCTTCATCCTCAACTATGACGAGAACGACGGTCTGTTCGACCACGTTCTACCACCCACGCCCGTGCCTGGTACGTCGCAGGAGTTCATCGGCGGGTGGCCGATCGGCGCCGGCTTCAGGGTGCCGTGCATCATCGTCTCCCCTTGGACCGTGGGCGGGCGGATATCGGGAGAGGCGTTCGACCACACCTCGTGCCTGCGGTTCCTCGAACGCATCACCGGCGTGGCGGAACCCAACATCAGCGCGTGGAGGCGCCGCACCTTCGGCGATCTGACCTCGGCGTTCAGCTTCGATGCGCCGATGAGGCACCCGCCGCAGCTGCCGAAGAACACCGCCCGGCTACTGACGCAGGTCCAACAGGATGCCGCCACCCTGCCCAAGCCGGTCGTCCCTGCCGCCCGGCAGGGCCTGCCGCACCAGGAATCCGGTCGGCGCCGGCGACGGTGAGCCGCCGGCCGCCGCTGCTGGTAACCGGCCGGGATCCCGGTGACGGCGAAGCGAACGGGGACTATCGTCGTAGCAAGAGATCCAGCCTGGTGCTGCTACCGGAGGGTCGCTGATGACCGCCGCCGAAGGGGGGCTCGGCACCGCCGTCTCCTCAGATGGAGGACAGGTCACTGTGACCATCTCCGGAGAGATCGACGTCTCCACCGGCCCGTGCCTGAAACAGGCATTGCAGGCCGCGCTGGACAGGCGGCCGGGCCGGATCGTCGTGGACTTTACGCGGGTGGAGTTCTGTGACTGCTGTGGCCTGGGTGTTCTTCTGGGTGGACGGCGACAGGCCCGACGTGCCGGGATCGACTTCCAGGTGACCGGGGTGGCTGCGCCGACCGTGGTGAAATTGATCCGCCTCTTCGGCCTGGCGGAGGTGCTCGGGGTCCAGCGGCCGCAAGGCGGCCCCGCATGACCCATGAGGCCGACCATCGTTGATGCTCGGCGAAGAGGTCTCGAATTGCACCCAGCCGCCGGCCCGGAGGGCATTCCACGGCCCGTTCAGTGCGTTTCTGAGCCGTTCATGCCAGGTCACCAGCGGGTTCTGCCAGTGCTGGCCATGTGGCCTTTGGCTTAGGTGAGGGGTGGGATGGTCATGCGGAGCCGTCTTGCGTGTTCCAGGGTTCGGCTGTGGTGCTGCCGCCGTAGGTCTCGGCAATTGGGCGGACGATGGCGAGGCCGAAACCGGGTAGGGAGCGGGCGGTCGGGGAGCGGTAGAAGCGATCGAAGACAAAGGGGAGATTGGCCGCACTGGCACCGCCGCACGGAAAACCGGTGTCGCCGACAGCTGAGCCCTCGAATCCGCCTACCAGTCCGACGTCGCGGAATGGCTCGCCGCCCGGCCCGACCACCCCCTGGCAAAGGAGACCCGCGACCGCGTAGACCACCACCGCAGCATGTGGCTCCGGGGTTATCGCGGCGTCATGGGCCTGGCCTACCTGACCCTCGTTCCCGTGAGCTGAGGGGCGAGGATGCGTCGGCTTCGCAGCGTGGTGGTCAGCCGTCCATGATCAGACCGGTGGCGGCGAGGCTGGTCATGGCGCCTCCCACCGCGTCGGCGTCGCCGAATGCGCCGGGTCCACCTGGGGGGATCCGGGTCGGCGCGTCTGATCGCGACCTCAGCACGCCCTGGCCAGGCGGGGCGGGCCCGATCGTGCCGCCTCGGGTGGGCTCGGCCCAGCGGCAGGCCGCGAGGCGCGGCAGACCACCCTCTTGCGACATCACATGGCAATACATGGCGCCGAGTGGCACCGGCTCGGCGCCATCCGGCGCCACTCGGCGCCACTCCACACCCCTCAAAAGCGCATGAGCACGCACGGCGCCGCAATGACTCAGGTCGCCCTCTTCATATCTCCTCAGTTCAGGGCGGCCACTCTGGAGCTTACCCTCACACAAGGCGCCATCCGGACTTGCGTATGGCGTCATAGTGATGCCATCATGACGCCATGGACCTCGCCCCGTATGTCGACACACTCCGCCGCGAACTCGCGGTAGCCGCCGAAGCCGGCGGGGAAGATGCCCGCGAACTGGCCGAGCGGCTCACCGCTCCTCTGGAGTCGGCGACCCGTCTGACCATGCTCAATGTGCTCTCCGCCGCGATGGACGAGATCACCCGCGAGCTCGCCCCCGGCTCGGTCGACGTACGGCTGCGCGGGCTGGACCCCGACTTCGTGGTGACACCGCCGCCCGCCGACGGCGGCGCCCCCGCGGAGCCGGCCGCGCCCGTCGAACCGTTCAAGACCCCGGCCCCGGCCGACGGCGACGAGGGCGGCACCGCCCGCGTCAACCTGCGTCTGCCGGCCCACCTCAAGGCCCGCGCCGAGGAGGCCGCGAGCCGCGAAGGCCTGTCCGTCAACGCGTGGCTGGTGCGCGCTGTGTCGGCCGCGGTCGACGGCGGCACCCGGCCGCGTACGCCGGAGAGGACCCAGACCATCGGACAGAGCTTCACGGGCTGGGCGCGCTAGCCGCGCCCCGCCCGCACCACTTCACCCACACCACCCCCCACCAGCGGGGACACCCCAAGACCCAAGAGGACGGGACAGCCATGCCTTGTTTCGACACTCCCGAACCGATCTCGGCCACGGCGCGCGTGGAGGCCGGTTCCATCCAGTTCACCGCAGGCGACCGCCTCGACACCGTCGTCGAGGTGCGGCCCCGCGACCCGAAGAAGGACCAGGATGTGCGGACGGCCGACCAGACCGAGGTCACGTATGCGAGCGGAGTCCTGACCGTCAGGACACCCAAGCCCAATCTGTTCGGCCTCGGGCGCACCGGCACCGTCGACGTGACGGTCGAGCTGCCCACGGGCTCGCGCATCGACATGACCGGCGCCTGGACCCAGGTGCTCGGCGAGGGCCGACTCGGCGAGGTCCGCGTGAAGACCTCGTCCGGCGACGTGCGCCTCGACACCACCGGCCCGCTGAAGCTGACCGCCTCGCACGGCTCGATCACCGTGGACCGGGTCGAGGGCATGGCCGAGATCACCACCAGCTCCGGGAGCCTGCGCGTCGGTCTCGTCGACGGCCCCGCCGTCCTGAAGAACTCTCACGGCACCACGACCGTCGGCGCCGCGACCGGGGAGCTGCGGGTGAGCGGCGCCAACGGCGACATCGAGATCCGGCGCGCCGAGGACTCGGTCACCGCCACCACCGCCCACGGCACCCTGCGCTTGGGTGAAGTGGCCCGTGGCACCGCCCAGTTGGAGACCTCCTACGGCGCCATCGAGGTCGGCGTCCGCGAGGGTACGTCCGCCTGGCTCGACGTCAGCTCGGGCTCCGGCCAGGTGCGCAACACGCTCACCCCGTCTGAGGCCCCGGAGGAGACCGAGGAGACCGTCAAGGTCCGCGCCCGCACCCGGCACGGCAACATCGACATCCGCCGCGCCAAGGCCTGAGCGCCTCCATACCCCGCACCACCCCCAACGCGCCCACTTCCCCTGCCACTTCAGCCTTCGAACGGAGGGCCCATGCCTTCTTCTGTCATGCCCACGTCCAGACGGGCCGACGGTCACCCGTCGCCGGCCGCCGTCTCCACCGTCGGTCTGCGCAAGTCGTACGGCGACAAGACCGTCCTCGACGGCATCGATCTGCGCATCCCAGCCGGGTCCGTGTTCGCGCTGCTCGGACCGAACGGCGCCGGCAAGACCACCACCGTGAAGATCCTGTCCACGCTCATCACCGCCGACGGCGGCCAGGCCCAGGTCGCGGGCCACGACGTCGCCACGTCACCGGACGGGGTGCGCGCCGCGATCGGCGTCACCGGGCAGTTCTCCGCCGTCGACGGGCTGATCACCGGCGAGGAGAACATGCTCCTCATGGCCGACCTGCACCACCTTTCCCGCAGCGAGGGCCGCCGCACCGCCGCCGAGCTGCTGGAGCGCTTCGATCTGGGGGAAGCCGCCAAGAAGCCCGCCTCCACCTACTCCGGCGGCATGAAGCGCCGCCTCGACATCGCCATGACGCTCGTCGGCAACCCGCGGATCATCTTCCTCGACGAGCCGACCACCGGCCTCGACCCGCGCAGCCGCCACAACATGTGGCAGATCATCCGCGAGCTGGTCTCCGACGGCGTCACCGTCTTCCTCACCACGCAGTACCTGGAGGAGGCCGACGAGCTCGCCGACCGTATCGCGGTGCTGCACGACGGCAAGATCGCCGCCGAGGGGACCGCCGACGAGCTGAAGCGGCTCATCCCCGGCGGGCACGTGCGGCTGCGCTTCTCCGAGCCGTCCGCCTATCAGAGCGCCTCCGTCGCGCTGCGCGAGGTCACCCGGGACGACGAGGCGCTGTCGCTGCAGATCCCCAGCGACGGCAGCCAGCGCGAACTGCGCTCCATCCTGGACTGGATGGACTCTGCCGGCATCGAGGCCGACGAGCTGACCGTGCACACCCCCGACCTCGACGACGTGTTCTTCGCCCTGACCGGCTCCAACCACCCGAACCAGCCCAAGCAGGAAGGTAGGGCTGTCCGATGAGCTCCCTGACCCTCGCCGTGCGCGACTCGACCACGATGCTGCGCCGCAACCTCCTGCACGCGCGGCGCTACCCGTCCCTCACCCTGAACCTGCTGCTGACGCCGGTCGTCCTGCTGCTGCTCTTCGTCTACATCTTCGGTGACGTGATGAGCGCGGGCATGGGCGGCGGCGCCGACCGCTCCGCGTACATCGCCTACGTCGTGCCGGGCATCCTGATGATGACCATCGGAGGCACCGTGGTCGGGACCGCGGTGTCCGTCTCCAACGACATGAACGAGGGCATCATCGCCCGCTTCCGCACGATGGCGATCCACCGCGGCGCGGTGCTCATCGGGCACGTCATCGGCAGCGTGCTGCAGTCGGTCGCCAGCGTGGCACTCGTGGGTGCCGTCGCCGTCGCCATCGGCTTCCGGGCCACGCATGCCACGGCCCTGGAGTGGCTGGCTGCGTTCGGGCTGATGGCGCTGGTCGCGCTGGCGCTCACCTGGATCGCGGTCGGGATGGGCATGGTCAGCCCGAACGCCGAGGCGGCCAGCAACAACGCGCTGCCGCTGATCGTCCTGCCGCTCATCTCGAGCGCCTTCGTCCCCATCCACGCGATGCCGGGCTGGTTCCAGCCGATCGCCGAGTACCAGCCGTTCACGCCGGCAATCGAGACCCTGCGCGGCCTGCTGCTCGGCAGCGAGATCGGCAACAACGGGTGGCTCGCGGTCGCCTGGTGCCTGGCTCTCTCCGCGCTCGGCTACTTCTGGTCGAAGGCGGTTTTCAACCGCGATCCGAAGTAGCCGAGACGACCGCACGGGCCGCCTCCCGCAGCTCGTCCTGCCCGAGGGCGGCGTACTCCGACACCGCGTCGGCGTACGCCGCCCCGTCCGCGTTCTCGGCCGCCCGCCGGGCCCGGGACGCGGACATCGTAGGCTGGAACTCGCGCTGCACCCATATCCGTTCGGCCGGCGCGATCAGCCGTACGGCGGAGGTGCCGCCGGACGCGATCCCGGCCAGGCCCAGCTCGCTTCGGTTGGCCGGTGTGCGTGATGAGCCGAGGGACCCGGGCATCGGGCTGTTCCCGCAGAGCAGTGGGCCCCGCAACCCAGGTGTCAGTAGCGGCACCTACGGTCTGCGCATGACTGATCAGTGGTGGGTGGGAGTACGTCAGCGGGTCGAGGCGGCAGGTGCAGGGCGAGCTTGCCGAACCACGACGCCGGCAGCTTCGCAGCGCAACGGCTGCCGCGCAGCCCCAACTGCAATGTGCACGCGGAACGGTCCATACGCCCAGTACGCCAGGGGTGCACCGATCGCGTCCTGCTGCTCGGCCGTGGCCACGCCCAGAAGCTCCTGCGCGCATACGCGGACCACTTCAACGACCACAGGCTCCACCAGGGCCGCGGCCAGCTCGCCCCGAACGATGACCCCACCGTCATTCCCCTGCCAGCGGCACGGATTGAACGCCGCCAGGCCGTCGTCGGCCTCATCGGCGAGCACCGCAGAATCGGTTGACCGCATACCGAAGCCCCAGCTCAGGCCCGGTGAAGATTTTTTGGAGCACTACGCGCCCTCCGCGCCTGCCACGCCACCGTGACCTCCTCGACGGCGACACCGGCTGAGCCCTCGCTCCGCGCCTCCGGCCGTGTTCCGGAAACGGCAACAAAATTTGCTCGCGATGCCACCCCACCGCACCCTGACGACGGAGGTGATCGCCATGACCGGCGCATTCAACGACAAGACCCAACGAACCTCGTATGACGTCATCGTGATAGGCGGCGGAGCGGGTGGACTGAACGCCGCGCTTGTCCTCGCCCGGGCCCGTCGCACCGTCGCCGTCATCGACGCCGGGGAGCCCCGGAACGCCCCCTCGGCCCACATGCACAGCTTCCTCTCCCGTGACGGGGTCCCCCCGCTCAGCGTGTTGGAGACCGGCCGCGCCGAGATCGCCCGCTACGGCGCCGTCCTGATGAACGGTCAGGTAGACCAGGTGGAGGCCTGCGAGACCGGCGGGTACGTGGTTCGGCTGGCCGGAGGCGCAGCGTTGGACGCCCGTCACGTCGTCCTCGCCACGGGGCTGCGCGACGAACTTCCCGACATCCCGGGCCTTCGCGCGCTGTGGGGGAAGGATGTGATCTTCTGCCCGTACTGCCACGGATACGAGGTCCGCGACCAGCCGCTCGTCGTGCTGGGTGTCCACCCGGCCTCCGCCGGGCAGGCGCTGCTGCTGCGCCAGTGGTCGCACGACGTCGTGTACGTTCCGCACAGCCAGCCGCTCACCGACGAGGAGCGGGAGCGCCTGGACGCGCGGGGGGTGAAGGTAGCCGAGGGCCCTGTGTCCAGCATGCTCACCAAGGACGGGCGGCTGCACGCGGTGGAACTCGCCGACGGGCGGACGCTGGACTGCGCCGCGGTGTTCCTCTTCCCCAGGATGACCCCCAACGATGCGGCCTTCGACGGACTCGGCTGCGAGAAGGACGACAACGGCTGGCTCGTCACCGACCGGGCCGGCCGCACCAGCGGCCCCGGCCTGTGGGCCGTCGGCAACGTGGTGGATTCGCGCGCCCAGGCCGTCACCGCGGCCGGCATGGGGGCGGCCGCCGCCTTCGCCCTCAACCACGACCTGGTGGACGAGGAGATCGAACGCGCCCTCGCCGAGTACCGGGCCGCCGACCGGTCCGTGTCGCCCACCCCCGCGTCCTGACCCACGCGCCTGACGTCCCCTCGTCGCCAGGGATTGCGCGGGTTCCCTCCGCGCGCCTGACGTCGCCTCGTGGGGAGGGGTTCCGCGGGTCTCCCGGGTTCCCGCGTCCCCCGGGTTCGGCACGCTGTACACGGGTGCCGCGGGAGCACTCGTGACCTACGTGGCCCTCGCCGGGCCGCCGGCGTCCCAGGCGCCCACGGTGCTGCTGGTGTTCCTGGTGGCCTGGCCGGGTTCCTCGTCAACCCGGGTGTTCGTCCTCGCCGGTGACGTGCCGACTCTGGCCGGCCGCCACCAGCGTCTCGTCGATGCGGCTCCGCATCACACCGGCGCCACTGCTTTGCGTCGGCGATCGGGGCCGACTCGGCATCGAATCCATCGGCCGGGTGCCGTGGCAGCAGTCGTCTCGCTCGGCGCCGGCCTGTCGGCAGGCACCCTGCACCGCCACCACCCGACCGCCCAGGACCCGGCCGGCACGACCGCCAACTGGCAGACCCTGCCCCGGGTGTACGTCACGGACCGACGAAGCCTCGATTCCACGCCCGCCCCGGTTCACGTGCCTGAGACCGGCGTGCGGGCTGTCGGACGGGCCCGTACGTGCATTCGCTCGCCCTGGCGGCCGAAGAGGCTCAGGACCTCGACCGGGCCCTCGCCGGTGCTGCCGAACCAGTGCGGCAGCCGGGTCTCGAACTCGGCCACCTCGCCGGGGCCCAGCACCAGGTCGTGGTCGGCCAGGATGAGACGCAGCCGCCCGGAGAGCACGTACAGCCACTCGTACCCCTCGTGGGTGCACAGCTCCGGGGTTTTGCGGCTGGCTGGCAGGACCATTTTGTAACTCTGCAGCGGACCAGGCTGGCGGGTCAGCGGCAGCACGGTGTTGCCGTTCACCCGGTGCGGCTTCAGCCGGACACGCGGATCGCCCACCTCCGGGGCGCCTACCAGCTCGTCGAGGGGCACCTGGTAGGCCTGGGTGATGGGCAGCAGCAGTTCCAGACTGGGACGGCGCTGGCCCGCCTCCAGGCGCGACAGCGTGCTCTTGGAGATTCCGGTGGCCCCCGACAGCGCGGTAAGGGTGACACCGCGGTCGGTGCGCAGCCGCTTGAGCCGGGGACCGACCTCGGAGAGGGCCTGGGCGATAGTCGGGGACTGTTCCACGCCGCCATTACACCGGCCTGTCCCGCAATTGGCAACAGCGGGTGCCGTTTTCGGACCGCGCCCGCTCCCCCGCACTCGGCGTCCTCCGAGGCACACGCCGGCACCGTCCGCCGGAGACGGGCGGACGGTGCCGTGGCGCGGCGGGGCGGTGCCGCCTACCGATGGGCGGTCGTGATGTGCCGCTCCAGCGGGGCGGAGCGCGGGTCACAGGCCGAGGGAGCGGCCGATCAGCTCCTTCATCACCTCCGTCGTACCGCCGTAGATTGTCTGCACCCGGCTGTTGGCCCACTCCCGGGAGATCGCGCTTTCCTTCAGATAGCCGTAACCGCCGTGGATCTGCAGACACCGGTTGGCGATGTCCACCTGCAACTCCGTCGTCCACCACTTCACCTTCGCGGCGTCCGTCACCGACAGCCGCTCGGCGTTGAGTTCCGTGACGCAGTGGTCCAGGAAGACCTGCGCGATGGTCAGTTCGGTGTCCATCGTCGCGAGCTGGAACCGGTTGTGCTGGAAGCTGCCGATGGCCTGGCCGAACACCTGCCGGGTCCGCGCATACTCCAGGGTGTCCGCCAGCATCCGCTCGGCCGCGCCCACCGCCACCGTCGCGATGCTCAGCCGCTCCCGGGGCAGCCCCGCCATCAGGTAGGCCAGCCCGGCGTTCTCCTTGCCGATCAGGTTCTCCGCCGGCACCCGGCAGTCGTCGAAGAACAGCTCGCAGGTGTCGCTGGCGTGCCAGCCCAGCTTCTCCATCCGCCGACCCCGGGTGAAACCCGGCGTGCCGCGCTCCACCACCAGCAGGCTGATGCCCTGGGCACCGCGCTCGGGGGCGGTCTTGGCGGCCACCACGACGACGTCGGCGTTCTCGCCGTTGGTGATGAACGTCTTCTGCCCACCCAGGACATAGGAGTCCCCGTCGCGGACCGCGGTAGTGCGGATGTCGGCGACGTTGGAGCCCGCGTCGGGCTCGCTCATCGCGATCGCCGCGATCAGCTCGCCCGAACAGAGCCCGGGCAGCCACCGCTTGCGCTGCTCGTCGGTGGTCCGCTGGGCCAGGTAGCCGGCGATGACGTCGTTGTGCGCCACGAACCCCGGCGCCGTCGCCCGGGCCCACATGATCTCCTGCGCGAACACCGCCGGGTAGCGGAAGTCGGGCTCGCCGCCCCCGCCGTACTCGGGGTCCACGCCGATGCCGAGCAGCCCCGCACTCCCGGCCTTGCGCCACACTTCGCGGTCGACGATGCCATTCCGCTCCCACTGGGCGTGGTACGGCACCACCTCCCGGGTCAGGAACTCCCGGCACGCGTCCCGGAACTGCTCGTGCTCCGCCTCGTACCGCTTGCGCGCCATGCGGTCACCTCTCCCCGGCGCCGGTGGCGTCGGCGATGATCGTCAGGGTGTCCTTGGGGTTCTGTACAGCCGCGAAGTGACCGCCCTCGATCCCCACCCGGCAGGTCTGGGCCGAGCTGTGCGCGGACCACGGCCAGACCTTCTCCGGCGGGGCATGCACATCCTCCTGGGCGGCGATCAGGGTGAGCGGGAAGTCCACTCGCAGCCCGGCGGCCTCCTGGGCGAACTCGGCCCGCACGGCATCGTCCTCCCGGAGCATCCGCAGCAGGATGCGGCTCATCGTCGGGTCGGCCAGCACCGCGGGCGGCGTCCCCCCGTCGGCGGCGGTCCGGGTGAGTAGTTCCTCGTCGGTTACGGAGGCCAGCAGCTCGCCGGGCCGCTGGAGCCGGGGCGGCACCGCCCCGGACAGCACGGCCCGTACCGGCGCCGCACCCGCCTGGCGGGCCACCGCGGCGGCCACCGCCAGGCTCATCGTCGCGCCGAAGCTGTGCCCGAAGGTCGCCCAGCGCAGGCCGGGCGTCCGCTCCCGCTCGGCCAGCAGGTCGGCCACCACCTGCTCGGCCATGGACCGCACCAGGGCGTGGAAGCCGGCAGCCTTGCGCTCCCGGCGGCGCGTCCCGCGGCCCGGCGCGTCCACGCCCCGGACCGACAGGTGCGGCTCGCCCAGCGGTTGCCAGCCCCGGTAGACCAGCGAGGTCGCCCCGGCGTGCGGAAAGCAGTAGAGCCGCACCGGGGAGCTGGATACAGGCTGCACGGTCACTCCTTCGTGCTCCGGGCCAGCTTCTCGGCCAGCATCAGGGTGGTCAGGTTGGTGGGCGCGCTGGGGATCGTCGGGAAGAGCGAGGCGTCGGCGATCCGCAGGTTTTCCGTGCCGTGCACCCGGCCCTCCTGGTCGGCGACTGCCCACGGGTCGGTCTCCGGCCCCATCCGGCACGAACCGGCCGCGTGCCAGCCGGGGTTCATGATGTGGCGGACACCGCTGCGCACCACCCCGTCGCTGGCGACCATCCGGTCGCTCCAGAACTGGGTCCGGGTCAGCCGGCTCGCCAGGCCGTCAGAGCGCAGGAAGCTCCAGGCCCGGCGCACGCCGTGGCAGAGTCGCTCCACGTCCTCGGGGTCGGTGCCGAGGCCCAGTTCGATGACGGGCGCGGCGTACGGGTCGGCGCTGTCGAGGAAGACCCGGCCCCGGGAGCGCGGGCGCATCAGCATCACCGAGGCGCCCACGACCAGCGGCCAGCCGAGGCGGTCCGCGAAGCCGGGGATGGTGTGGCTCTCCACGTTGTTGAGCAGCCCCACCTGGATGTCCACGTCGTCGTCGAAGCCGCTGCTCATCCGGGCCGCGACCTGCCGCCAGGGCAGGCCCGGCGTGCACACCCCGTCGGCTGGCTGGGACCAGATGACGACCGAGGGGTGGTCCACCAGGTCCCGGCCCACCCCGGGCAGGTCCACCACCGCGGGGGTGATGCCCAGCGCGCGGAGCAGCCCGGCGCCGCCGACGCCCGAGCGCTGGAGGATGACGGGGGTGCCGACGGCCCCAGCGCTGAGCACGACGTGCCGCGCCCGGATCGTGGTGAGCCGGCCGTCCGTCTCGGCCTCCACGCCGATGGCCCGGTTCTTCTCGAACAGCACCCGGGTGACCCGCACCCCGGTGCGCAGACGGAGGTTGGGCAGGTCGCGGGCGCCGGCGAGGAACGCGGTGGCGGCGTCCACGCGTTCGCCGTCCACCGAGTTGCCGGGGATCGGGCCGACCCCGGCCCCGTCGCCCGCGTTGAGGTCCGGCAGGTCGGCGACGCCCTGCCGGTTGCACTCCTGCCAGAACGCCGCGTCCAGTTCGTGCACCTGGTCGTGCGGGGTGCGGCGGATCGGCAGCGGGCCGCTGTCGCCGTGGAGGTGGCCGGGGAAGTCGGTGTCGTTCTCGATGTCCTTGTAGAACGGCAGCACCCGCTCCCACGACCAGTCCGGGTTGCCGTACGCCTCCCAGGCGGCGAAGTCGCGGGGCAGCCCGCGCAGGGCGATGGCGCCGTTGACGGCGGAGCCGCCGCCGACGACCTTGCCGAGCTGGTACGGGAAGCGTTCCCACAGGGCCCGGGCCGCCGTCCGGCCGCCGGCGGCTCCCGTGGCGTCCGGTTCTCCGGTACGGCCCAGGGCGCCGGCGGGGTCGGCGTCCCGGACCAGGTCCTCCAAGCGGCTGCTGGTGCGCAGGTTGGCCCGGTAGTCCCAGTTGTAGCCGGCCAGCACGAGCCGGCCGGCGTCGGCCAGGGGGTGGGCCCGGTCCCGGGGGCATGGCTGGTCGCAGCCGGCCTCCAGCAGCAGGACGTTCCCGGAGTCCCGGGCGGCGAGACGGGCGGCGGTCACGGCTCCGGCCGAGCCAGCTCCGACGATCACGTACTCCCACTCGCGGACCGCCGCGACGGGATCAGGTGTGGTGGTCACGCTGCGGACTCCTCGACGGATGCGATCAGTTCGGCGAACGATGCGATCGAGGCGTTCATGAACAGCCCTTCGACCATCTCCTGCTCCGCGTCGGCGCCGATGCCGAACTCCGCGCGCAGCAGCGCGAGCAGGCCGACGGCGTGCAGGGAGTCGCCGCCGATGTCGAAGAAGCCCTCCTCCACACCGAAGTCGCTGTGGCCGAGTTGCTGCGACCAGAGGGCGAAGAGCCGCTCCTCCAGCCGGCTGCGGGGCGCCGTGCGGCCGTCGCCGGTGTCGGAGTCGTCGTTCCACGGCATGGGAAGTGCCTTGTGGTCGATCTTCCCGTTCGCCGTCAGGGGCAGGGTTTCCAGCGTCAGGAAGCGGCTGGGCACCATGTAGCCGGGCAGCAGGGACGCCAGCGCCTCCCGCAGCGCGGCCGGGTCCGGGTCCGCCCCGGCGTCGGGCACCACGTACGCGGCGATCTGCCGCTGTCCGGTACGGGCGTGGGCGGGCGCGGTGACGAGCGCGGTGCGCACCCCCGGCTGGCGGATGAGGGCGGCCTCGATCTCGCCCAGCTCGACCCGGTAGCCATTGATCTTCACCTGGAAGTCCTCGCGGCCCAGGATCTCTATGTCGCCGCCGGGCAGGTACCGGCCGAGATCGCCGGTCCGGTAGATGCGCTCCCCGGTGACCGGGTGGATCAGGAAGCGTTCAGCGGTGCGCTCGGGGTCGCCCAGGTACCCCTGGGCCACGCCGGTTCCGCCGATGTGTATCTCGCCGGTGACCCCGACGGGGGACGGCTCGAGCCACTGGTTGAACACATGCATGGTCTGGTTGGCCAGCGGCTCGCCGTACGGGATGCTCGACCACTCCGGCCGCACGGTCTCGATCGGGTGGTGGATCGACCAGATCGAGCCCTCCGTGGCGCCGCCCAGGCTGATCACCCGCATCGCGGGGATCTTCTCCCGGATCCGAGTCGGCAGGTCCACCGGGATCCAGTCGCCGCTCAGTAGGGCCAGCCGCAGCCGGCAGCCGCGCGGGACGCCCCCGTCGCCGAGTGAGTCGATCCACATGCGCATCGGCGCGGGCACGCTGTTCCAGATGGTCACGCCGTAGCGGCTGATGAGCTGTGACCAGTGCGCGATGTCGTTGCCGCGCGCCGGGTCCGGCACGACGACGGTGCCGCCGGCGCCCAGGACGCCGAAGATGTCGTACACCGACAGGTCGAAACCGGTGGGGGCGAGTGCCATCACCCGGTCCTCCTCGCCGACGCCGAAGCGTCGGTTGATGTCCTGCACGGTGTTGGCGGCGCTCCGGTGGGTGATCATCACGCCCTTCGGTTCGCCCGTGGAGCCCGAGGTGAAGATCACGTACGCCAGGTCGTCATGGCCCTGCCGGCGCTCGGGCGCCTCGGTGGAACACTCCAGGGTGGCCTCGTCCTGCGGGGTCACCACCTGGGCGCCCTCCGGCCAGCGCAGCGCGTCACGCAGGTCCGGCTCGGTCACCACGGCCCGTACGGAACTGCGGGCCAGCAGCTTCAGCCGCCGCTCCTCGGGCAGCTCCGGGTCGATGGCCACATACGCGGCACCGGTGTGCAGCACCCCGAGCAGCGCGGAGATCTGGGCGGCTCCCGGACGCATCGACACCGCGACGATTTGGTTCGGCCCGGCACCGGGACTGAGCAGCAGCCGGTGCGCGATCCGGTGTGCGGCCTGGGTCAGTTGACGGTACGTGGTCCCCGCGCCGGGCGTGATTACCGCCACCGCGTCGGGGCGGCGCCGGGCCGCGGCGGCAACCAGCTCATGCAGCAGCGCCGACGGGATGTCCTCGGCCGTGGCGTTGGCTCGCTCCCGCTCCTCGGCCTGTGCGGACGGCAGGGGCACGATCCCGCGGGTGGCGCCCCACACCGACTCGTCGTCCACCAGCCGCTCCAGCAACGCAACGTACGCGTCGAACATGGCCTCCAGCGTCCCCTGTGGGAAGAGGCCCTCGACCGCGTTCCACTTGACGCAGAGCCTGCCGTTCACCTCCAGGATCTGGTTCTCCAGCCACACCTGCGGCGTCCGGCTGTGGTCGTGCACCAGCTCCCCGAACGACTCCAGGGCCCTGGCCTGGGGCACGCCCTCCCCGCCGCCGAGCGTGCTGGAGAAGACCACTGGCATCGACGCCCGGCCGTCGTCCCTCCGGCGTGCCAGGTCGCGCAGGACCCGGATGCCGCCGTGTGTGGAGTGCGCCAGGTCCTCCAGGAGCCGCCGCTGCAGGTCCTTCGCCCGCTGCCCGAACGTCTCCTCGGGCCGCCCGCCGACGGCGAGCAGGCCCGGCGAGAGGAAGTCGCCCATGATCTCCTCGACCTGCGGGTGCAGCCCGAGCCGGTGGAACTGGGTGACGGTCAGGGTGAACTCCTGCCGCCGCGACCAGGTCCGCACCACCTCCGCGTACGCCGCGAGCAGCATTCCCGACGGGGTCAGCCCGTGCCGGTCGGCCGCCGCCCGCAGCGTCTCCCAGCGCTCCGGGGCAAGCACCGCCCGGTGCCGTACGAACCGCGGGGTGCCGAGCTGCTCGGGCGCCGCGGCCAGCGGCAGCTCGGGCGCGGGTGGCAGCGTGTCCAGGCGGTCCGCCCAGTACGCGGCGGCCTCCCGGCCCAGGCTGTCGCCGCGCAGCTCCTCCTGCGCCAGCACGTAGTCGCGGAACGACAGCTCCAGCGGCTCCGGCCGCCACGCCGGGTCGTCGTAGTACCGGCGCCACTCCTCCAGCAGCCGGAAGAGGCTGCGCATGTCGAGGTAGAGCAGGTCCATGGCCAGGTGGAGCCGCACGCGGTCGCCGTCGAGCAGCGTGGCGCGGATGTCGAAGAGCGGTGCCCGGTCCACCGGCAGCACCTGCTCCGTCAGTTCGGCGCGGATCCGCTCCACCTCCGCCGTCTGCTCCCCGGCGGGCCGGCCGCGCAGATCCGTGGTGCGTATGAGATACGACTCCAGCTCGTCGTCGGCGAGGATCCGCTGCGTCTGGTCGGACCCGGCCACGGTGCGCAGCGCCTCGTGCCGGGCGACGACCTTCCGCAGAGCCCTGGTCAGCCCGTCCACGTCGAGACCGGGACAGTCGAACTCCAGGTAGTACTGGCTGGAGATGCCGCCCAGTTCCAGGCCCTTGTGCCGGCCGATCAGATACGCCTGCTGGATGTCGGTGAGCGGGAACGGTTCGTGACGCCGCTCCGGCTGCGGCTTGAGATCCGGCAGCCGGTCCTCGTCCAGTTGACGGTGGCCGTCACGGCCGCGCAGTTCCGCGAAGAGATCCTCCATCGACGTCCGCCCCTTTTCGTCAGATGCCCTGGCGGGCCTTCGAATTGTTTTGCGCAAACGGGACGTTAGGCAGTGGCACATACGGTCTCCATACGGTCCGGCCGAAGGGACGACCGAAGGATTTAGCCCGCGCTGGACCGCCGCTGGACTATCGGCGGACTCCCTCTGGCGGCCTCCTATCCGCCATTGACCGATGGTCGGACGGCGGCGACATCATCGGCGCATGGGAATTCAGAACTCCCCGGAGACAGCCGGGAAACGCATACTCATCGGCGCTACCGGATCGATCGCGGTGACCCGGCTTCCGGCGTATATCGAGGCGATGCGTCGGCACATCGCGGGCAGCACGTTCACGGTCCTGCTGACGCATACCGCTACATCGTTCATTCCCCCCGAGGGTCTCGCGCTCTTCGCCGAGCGGGTGGTGAGCGGGGAATCCCCGGCGGACTGGCCGACCGACAAGCCGTCCCGGCTCGCTGCCGACCACGACATCCTCTCCGTCCTGCCGGCCACCGCCCACACCCTCGCCTCGGCCGCGGCCGGCGCCGCGCCCAACCGCCTGATGACGGTGGCGCTGTCGGTGGACCACCCTGTCGTCTACTTCCCAGTGATGGGCGCCCGGATGTGGCACAAGCCAGCGGTCCAGCGGAACATCGCCCAGATCCGCGAGGACGGGGGGCTCGTCAACGAGCCTGAGTGGCACGACGGTTTCGACCCGTCCACGGCCACTGTCAGCCACCACCCCGCCCTGCCCTCGCCGGACACCGTGGCCAAGGTGATCGGCGATCTGCTCGCGGAGCGGCGCCGACCGGCGTAAGTCCCTGAACAACCGCAACGACAAGCGCACCGCCGCCTTCCCGCGCACATGCGGCAGGCGGCGGCGCGCTTGTCGTTGTTCCGCTCGCTCCGTCCCGGATACGAGAAGCGGCCCCCGGCCGGGAACGAAGAGGTTCCCGGCCGGGAGCCGCTCATGAGCGTTTTCGCTGTCAGGAAACGATGGCTGTGGCCTCGATCTCGATGAGGAAGTCGGGTTCGGCGAGTGTGGCGACTCCGATCAGGGTGGTGGGCCGGATGACGTCGGCGCCGAGCTGGGCGGCAGCGCGCTCGGCGCCCGCGGTGATATCGGCCCACTTGGGCAGCGACCAGTCCACAACGTACATGGTCAGGCGCAGGACGTCGTCGAAGGTGGCGCCGGCCGCGGCCAGACCGGTGGCTATGTTGAGGTAGGCCTGCTCGGTCTGTGCTGCCAGGTCTGCCGTTCCCACCGGTTCACCGGCGGCGGTGCGCGCGACCTGGCCGCTGAGGAACACCATCCGGCTTCCGGTGCCGACGGCCAGCTGCCGCCATCCGTCGGGCTTGGGAAGGCCTGGCGGGTCGATCGTCTCAACAGCCATTGCTCCGTCCTTTCTCGAAGGTGGCCTGCGGGCAGGCGCCGTTGTGCCTGCCCGTACGGTGATCGTGATGGTTCTGGGGGAAAGCTCGTGGCGGTGCCGTGCGGGCCCTGCGGTCAGCTGTGCTCGCGGCAGGTGGCGTAGTACTTCCGCAGGACGCTGACGAGTTCGGGGTCGAAACGGGACGCGAAGAGCAGCTCGGCCGGCGGGGTGAACTCGGGATCGAGCTCGTTGGCCCAGTTGAGGGTGGCCGGCCGCAGGTCCATTTCGATCCACTGGTGCCACTCGACGGGAATGGTCCAGTCCTGCTCGTATCCGATGCCCATCTGGTGGTCGACGAGGACGTCCACGATCTCCTCGCGGGTCCCTGCCTGGAGGGGCTGCCGTACTGGGGTGAACCGTGCCAGGTCGGCCTGGGGCTGCTCGCCCAGGATCCGGGCGGTGAAGTCCTGGGCCAGCAGCGGAGAGAGGTGCAGGCCGTCGCGGTAGGTGCCGGTCATGATCCACAGGCCCGTCATGCCGCCCTCGCCGAGCAGCGGGAAGGCGTCCATGGACACGGGGCGGTTGCCGACCTGGATCTTGGTGACATCGCTGTTCCACAGGTTGCGGCGGACCTGGCGGTGGGCGCACTGGAGGAGGAAGACCAGGTCGCGCATCTCGGCGGTGTCGCGCGGCTCCACGGAGATGACGTTGGTGGCGCCGAGGTAGACGTGGTCGTCGCCGCGAGGGAGGACGTGAAGTCCGCAGGCGAAGGAGCGGTTCGGGGTGCGGATGACGCTGTCCGGTGCGGTTCCGTCGACAGTCCTGATAAGGGAGGAGACGCCGTAGCCGCTGACGAGGCGGGGGATGCGGGGTCCGACAGGCAGGCTGTCCAGGAGTTCCTGGGTGCGCGCTCCGGCGGCCAGCATCACGTGGTCGCCACTGATCCGCTCCCCGGAGGCCAGGACGACCCCGGTCACCCGCTCGCCCTTGTGCTCGACGCGGGTCGCGGGTTCGGGGACGAGGGTGCCGCCTGCCCGGACGACAGCCGATTCCAGCCGCTCGAGGAGGGCGGCGGCGTTGACCGCGTGTTCGCCGGGTATGTGGAAGGCCTTCAGCGGGCGGGAGATCGGTTCGGCGTCCACCCAATCGAGGTCGGTGGGCTCGATGTCCTCGAAGGGTTCCGAGTAGCGGGTCAGTTCGGCACGGATGGCGTTGTAGTTGGCGTCGTCGATCTCGGCCGTGCCGATGGTGTTGAGGATGACGGTGGTGCCCTCGGCGGTCTTGACGGGGGCGCCCTCGGTCTGGTCTTCCAGCTCGGCCAGCCACTGGGGCCACAACCCGGTGGCCTGGATGCCGAGTTCCAGCTTGGCCCTGCCGTACTCGCTGGCCAGCAGGGAGGTGGTGACCTCGCCGAAAGAGCCGAGCATGGCACCGGCCGCGGCCGAGCCGGCCCAGGGGCGGTGCGGCCGGCCCAGCACGGCGACCCGCTGTCCTCGCCGGGCCAGGCCCCATGCGAGCGACAGCCCCAGGACTCCGTTTCCGGCGATGACCACATCGAAGCCGGTGCCGTCCGTCTTCCCGTTCGCGTTCATCACATTCCAATCTTCCGGGACGCTGTCGTATCGCCCAGAATCGAATTGAATCCGGTCGGAACTGGTGGCTCGGTGAGCGTCGTGCGGGGTTTTCCTTGGCCAGGCGGTACGAGGTCAGCGGCGCAGGAACTCATACATCGTGAAGTCCATGTCCACGATCCCGCGCTCGTTGGTGTGTGCCTTGACCACCGGGGAGTCACCGAAGTCCGCCGCCGGAAGTTCGACGGACTCGCTGCGGTACCGGTGGCCTTCGAAACCCGCGTCGGCGGCGGCCCGCAGCATTTTCTCCGGGTTTCCCATCGCCTCGCTGGTGCCCAGGTAGACCCGCCCCTCCGCCGCCAGATGGGGTACCACGTCACGGAAGAACCTGCGCACCAGCTCGTACCCGGGGTCGAAGACCGCCCGCTCGGTCTGGCTGCCGTAGGGGCGGTTCTCGGGCGCCTCGATGAACGGGGTGTTCCAGAAGACGACATCGAGCATCTCGGTCGGGTCCAGGGCGTCGAACAGATCGCTGTGCAGCGCCGTCACTTGGTCGGCCACCCCGTGCCGGGCGGCGTTTCGCCGGGTGTTCTCCACCGCCGCCGGGTTGATGTCCAGCGCCACCACCCGCTCGCAGCCACGCTGCGCGGCGATCACCGCGGCGATGCCCGCGCCGCAGCCCATCTCCAGGAACCGGCTGCCCTTCTCGCACGGCACCCAGGAGGCGAACAGGCCGGGGCCCGGGTCCGTGTAGGGGGGAAACACATCGGGGAGCAGGTCCCATTCCATCCCGAGCAGCGAAAACGTCGTCTGCGTCGGACGGTCCGGGCTCTGGATCTGCGCCACGACCCAGTTCCCGAGTTCGTAACCGAGCTTGTTGTCCATTCGATCCTCCCTTGGGGAAGCCGCAGAGAAATTCTGTCGAGAATTTCTCTGCGGCTCTCGTCGGTGGAATGCTGCCGGCCACGCCCAGCGGCGCCTTCGCCGCGGCTGGAATGCAGTCGGGCAAGAGGTGCGGGGAGCCGGAAGCGGGTCAGTTGTCGCCGGGCTGAGAATTCTGCGCCCGGTTACGGGCCATGGTCCGGTCTACAAGGACGGCCGGGATGGTGAGCACGGCCAGGCCGGCGCCGAGCCAGGGGATGGAGGTCAGACCGGCGCCGGCGCCGAGGGCGATTCCCGCAAGTACGGGGACGAGGCTGATGCCGAGCTGGAACATGGAGACGGCGGTGGCCCCGGCGAGGGTGGGCGCTTGGGCCGCGACGGTGAACACCCGCCCGTAGATGGCCGGGTTCAGTACGAATCCCGCGACTCCCAGGAGCAGGACCAGGGGGACGACGGCCACGGCGTACCGGGCGAGGAGTGCGAGCAGGACGGACGCGGCAAGGATCCCGGCCGCACCGATCAGGAGCGCGTGATGGGGGCGCCCGTCGGCGATCCTGCCACCGATGGACAGACCGATGAAGGCACCGATGCCGAACAGAGTCAGGATCGCGGGCACCCACACCGAAGGGATGCTGGTGATGCCGGTGAGGAAAGCCGCGAGATAGTTGTACGAGATCATGTAGGCGGCGGTGCTCAGCAGGGTTGCGGCATACACCACCCATAGCTGCGGCTGCTTCATCGTGCGCAACTCCCGCCGCACGCTGGGTTCCTCGGCCGCCCGGGTCGCGGGCACAGCGACGAGCGTCGAGACCGCGCCGACGGCGGTGAGGGCGACCACGGCCCAGAACCCGCCCTGCCAGCTGGTGAAGTGGCTCAGCAGCGTGCCGGCCGGGCCGCCGCCCACCATGGCGACGCTGAGTCCGCTGACGACCACGCCGGAGGCGCGTGCGGTGCGGTCGGGGGTGACGAGGCCGATCGCGGTGACCGCGGCGACCGCCCAGAACCCGGCATAGGCCAGGCCGCACAGAAAGCGGGTGACCAGCAACACCGTGAAGTTGTCGGTCAGCAGGCCGACCGCCACGGAGGCGGCGAAGATGGCCTGCGAGGTCACCAGCGTCGTCCGCCGCGGCCAGCGTACGGTCAGGACGGCCAGCGGCGGGCCGCCGATCACCACGCCGATGGCGAACGATGAGATCAACGCGCCGGCAGAGGACAGGGAGATCCCCAGGTCGTCGGCAATGTCCGGCAGGACCCCTGCGAGCAGGAACTCGGCGCTGCCCATCGCGAACAGGCTGAACGCGAGCAGGTAGACCCCCAGCGGCAGCCTGTCGGCGGTCTTGCGGGAAGCCGCCTGCTGCTGTTCGGTCTGGACGCTCATCGGCGGCCACCTTCGGCCTGCTCGGGACCTGTCTGCGCGGTGACGCTGTGCACCAGCCCAGGAGTGGTCAAACGCATGGGCGAACTCCTTGTTCGGATTGTTCGGGCGTGCGGATCAGGGCGGGTGCGCCGCGGCCTGCCGGGCGGTGGGAGTGCGGCGCCGCCGAACGCCCCGGCCGGCGTCCTCGTCCAGCAGGCGGCGCCGATGGCGCAGCGGCACCGGCCGGGATGCCTGTGCTGGCTCCCCGTCGCAGCCGCGTGCTGGGCAGCACCGATGCCTCGGCGATCCGCGTGATCGTGGTGATCACCACTGGCCCCCATGCTGAAACCAGGCGTGGCGGACGGACAACATTCGTTGCCGATACCGGGAACGCGGAGGCGGAATGCGCTCCGGCCGCTCCCGGGGCCGGGCCCGGCCCGCCGACGGGTAGGACAGCCGACCCCAACGGCGGGTGCCGTGAGGGGGGAGTTGGGCGGCGGACCGCGAACCACGGCCCCTATCCCTGCCTGCCGGCCGCCGGATCATTCGTCACCGGGCAGAGCCTCGCCCCAGCCCCACTTCTTGATGGTCGTACGACGCGTGGGTCCCGCGCCCGGCTGGGAGTTGGCCATGGCGCGGCGCGAGCCGAACTCGATGTAGCCGATGAACGCCGAGCGGAACTCCGCGTCGTCCGGCAGTCCCACCACGTCCATGGCCTCCAGCATCAGCTCCACCCACCGCGCCCGCTGTTCGGCTTTGATGGCCCGGCCCCGGTGCCGTGAGAGCATGTGCCGGTAACCGCCATGGTGCTCGGTGTAGCGCTCCGGACCACCGAGCACCTCGCCGAGGAAGGTCGCGACGTGCTTGGGGTGGTCGTCTGCCATGCGGGCGAAGAGCGGGGCGAGCAGTTCGTCCTTGCGGACGCGCGCGTAGAACTCCTCCGTCAGCTGTTCCAGCGCCTCGGCGCCACCAGCCCACTCGTACAGGGTGGGAACCTGATCCGTCACTGTGTCACCTTTCGCTCGGCCGTCCTGTGCGGAGAGGCGGGGCAAGTGTCTGTGCGTGCTCGGGGTCTGTCGTGAAGCGCGGTGTGTGCCGTGAAGCGCGACGTGTGTCCGTGAAGCGCGACGTGTGTCCGTGGCAAGCGGGACCTGCCGGTGCCCGGCTGCCGGGGCACGCTCAAACCGCGTACAGGTCGAAGGTCGGCGTCGGTCTGCCGCCCTGCGCGACCATGTCCAGCCGGGGATCGACCGAGAGCATCGCCTGGTGCAGCCGCTGGAGCTGTGGAGAGGGCTCCAGGCCCAGCTGCTCGATCAGCCGCCGGCGCAGTCCGCGGTACAGCTCCAGCGCCGAGGACTGCCGCCCCGAGCGGTAGAACGCGACCATGGCCTGCGAGTGCAGCCGCTCGTTGGCAGGGTGACATGCTGTCAGCTCCGCGAGTTCGGCCAGGAGTTGGCTGTGCATGCCGAGTCGCAGCTCGGCGTCGATGCGGCGCTCCGTCGCGAGCAGCCGGCTCTCCTCCAGGCGTGCCGCTTGGATCCGCAGCGCGCCTCCGGCCCGCACGTCCACCAGCGCCGGTCCCCGCCACAGCGCCAGCGCGTTGTGCAGCAGACGGGCCGCCAGCTCGCTGTCGCCGTCGGAGAAGGCGGCGTGACCGGCCTGCGCCGCCCGCTGGAACGCGAACGCGTCGATGTCCTCCTCGGCGATTCGCAGCAGATAGCCCCCGTGCCCGGTGGCCAGCAGCTCCCGAGCGCGGGCCGGGCCGTCCGGACCACCGAGGGCGGCGGCCAGGGTGCGGCGCAGCCGCAGGATGTACGTCTGAACGGTGGTGTGCGCGCTCCGCGGCGGCAGCGGACCCCACATCTCCTCGATCAGCGTGGTCACCGGCACGAGCTGCCCCGGGTGGAGGGCGAGGAGCGCCAGAATCTTCCGCTCTTTCCCCGCCGTCGGGACGGCCGAAACTGCGCCGGTCTCGGCATGCAGCGGGCCCAGAACCTGAATCTTCACGCGTCCTCCGTAACTCACGCCGTGCCGTGCCCGATTTCTTCAATTCCTCGTGGCGGCGGCCACGGAAGGAACGTAGGAGTGCGGGGGTGGGGGCCTCAATACGGTGGGACCGTAGGGCTGACCGAAGAATCTGCGCCGTACCGAGGGCGGGCATGCCGATACGGCCCCCCGGCATGAACGCCGGGTGCCATTCGTGCGGCGGGAGAAAAGGTGGCGAGAACGGCGTACGGTGGTTTCCACGGAATCCGGGCATGCCGAAGGGCACGTCCTCGGTGCGGCCGAAACAAAAAGAGGACGTGTTCTTCGGAACACCGGCGTGCGGTGAATGCCGCCGGCGTATTGCGCTACGGCGGTGCGGTCGCGGAGCCGTCCGCCGGGATGCTCAGGCGCGGGCTCCGCACAGCCGTGCGGTGTGCACGGTTACCGCCGTGAGATAGAAGGCGTCGGGCCGCCACAGGATGCCGGTGCAGGCGTCCCCGTCCACGAGTTGCTCCACCGTCAGCCGATCGGCGAGGTCGAGCTGCTCGCCGATCTCGGCGAGCAGCCGGGTCAGCCGGGTGTGCAGATACCGGCGCGCGGCCAGGCCCAACGGGGCGGGGAAGTCGATCAGGAAGGTGCGGGTGCCGGTGGGGACGAGCCCGGCTGCCGCCAGCAGGCACGGCCAGTCCTCGATCACGGAGGTGGCACCGGGCAGCCGGGCGCGCCGGGCGGCGAAACGGTCCTCCAGCGCAGCGTCCAGCCGGGCCTGGAGGCCGGGCCGCCCGATGCCGATGTCGCGAGGCAGGAAGCGCGGAGGAAGACCGCATTCGCAGACGGCGAGCAGCCCGCCCGGCCGCAGGGCGGACGCCAGGCTCCGCAGGGTCGCCTGCTGGTCGCCCAGGTGGCGGCAGACGTTGCCGGTCCAGATCACGTCGGTCGGTCCCAACCGACCGAACTCCTCGGGCCGTTCGGCCTGCAGCGTGGTCAGTCGTCCGGTCAGCCCGCGTTCTGCGGCCCTGACCCCGGCCCGTGCGAGGAGCGAGGGGGACCGATCCACGGCGACCACGTCCGCCTGCGGGAAGGCGCGGGCCAGCGCGCAGGAGGCCACTCCCGGTCCGCTGCCCACGTCCAACACCCGGCGGACCGCCGCCGTCACCCGGTCCTCGGGCCCGAGCAGGCCCCGCAGCCAGTGGGCCGCCTCCGCCAGGAAGCCGGAGTCCACTTCCGCCTCCAGTTCCAGCTCGGCGCCGAGGGCGTCACCGTCGAGGTCCTCGGTGTGATGTGTGGTCATACGGTCACCTCCGGCGCCCAGCATGTGGACGCCGCGCCTGGCGGGCAATTCTTGTTGCCGTTTCCGGAACGGCTCCGGGCCCCGGCCGCTCAGTACGCCGGCGCGGCCGCCGCCGACGGCGCGCGGCGCTCGGCCCGAGGGCGGATCAGGTCCCGGCTGAAGGTCTCCAGCAGCTGCCATCGGGCGGTGAGCGGGAAGTAGTGGCCGGGTGTCCGCACCGAACCGGGCCTCAGCGCGCCGCGGGGTGCCGCCCCGCAGCAACACCTCGTACGCTTCCGCGGCCAACTCCAGCAGGCGGAACCCCTCCTGTCGGCCCATCAGCTCCCGCGCGTACCGCCAGGCGAAGGTCCAGGTCCGGTCGTCGCGCCGGATGAGCGTGGCGCACATCAACGGCGCCTGGTCGAGCGGGAGTCCGGTGCCGGACTCCCGGGCCAGCCGCTCGGCCAGCCGGGCGTCCTGCACCTCCGTATGGGTCGCCCGCCAGTCCACGATCTGCAGGCGGAAGCGGGCCTCCGGCCGGACCGTGCGGCGCAGCCCGGCGTCCGGCAACCGGTGGAACGCCGTGCGGCACAGCGGCGTGCCGTCCAGGACGGCCTGCCAGGCCTGCTCGTACACATACGGCAGGACGCCGGTCAAGGACAGCACGAAGTGCTCGGTGCGGCCACCGCGGGGCGGGACGTGGTCCGGCCGCAGCGACAGGGCCGGGCGGACCGGTCCCAAGGGGCGAAGCTCCTCACTGATCGCGGACACGCGAGTACCGCTCCTTCCGCCAGATCTCCTCCAACAGGTCGGGGGTGAATATGCCGGGATACGCGGCGCCCGCTTTCCGCGCCGCGAGGCACCGTCACCGCCCCCGAGCCGCGCCGACCGTACCCGTGCGGTACCCACGGACATCAATACGGTCGGACCGAAGCACTGGCCGAAGGAACACGCTTGGGAACCGTCGGGCGGAAAACGGCTGTACATGTTCAATGGCCAGTCGTGCTAGCGTCTGAACGCAGCAGATGTGTACGCCGTTCACCGCTGTTCGAGGGTAGGGGGGATCACAGACGTGCCTCGCACGCCGCCTGAAGAACCCTTTCCTGCGGTGGCAGCGACGGCTCCGCCATGACCGGAAAACGCCCTTGACGGCGTGGGTTTCGTATGTTTTCAGGCCCTGGTTTTCCTGCGCCTCATTCGATTTCCTCGTCACCCAGGTCGTTCACTGTTCAGGCAGGAGGTGTGGGGGCGGTGCCCCGGGAACTGTTCGGCAGGAGCGAGGAATCGAAGATCATCACCGAGTTGCTCGACTCCGTAAGAGCCGGCGCGGGCGCGGTCGCGCTGGTGGAGGGAATCATCGGGACCGGCAAGACGTCACTCCTGCGCTGGGCCGGGGAGATCGCCCGGGAGCAGGGTATGGTCGTGCTCTCGGCCACCGCGTGCCCCACCGAACAGCGTTTTCCCCTGGGGGTCGTGCACCAGCTCCTCGGGAGGCTGCCCGAGACGGCGGAGGGATGGGAGCGCGCCTTCGCGCTGTGCGGCGCGTCCCACGGTGACGGCGAGCCGGCCGACCCCGACTACCCGCTCCTCGCGGAGCTGTGCGCATGCCTGGGCAGGGCCGCGCAGCGCACCCCGATCCTGCTGACGGTCGACTGCGTCCAGCATGCCGACCGTCAGTCCCTGCTGTGGCTGGGCTTCCTGAGTCGCCGTCTGGATAACCTCCCCGTTGTGCTGCTCGTCACCAAGCGCTGCGGCGAACCGGCGAGCGACCAGCACCTTCTGGTCGAGTTCATGGAGGGCATCCGCCCCGACCGCTATATCCATCTGCACGACCTCAGCCCGAGCGCCGCCTTCGACCTCGCCGCCGCGCTCTGCGGCCACGGCCCGGGGTCCGTGGACGCCCTGATCGCTGACAGCGGCGGTAACCCGTATCTGCTGACCGAGCAGCTACGGACCGTGCCCGCAGGCCACACCGGTCCTCCTGGCCCCACCGGGCACGGGCACCCCGCGAACGCCCTCGCGGGCCGCGGACCGGCGGACCCGCCGGATGGACGGATGCGCCTCCAGGCGGTCAAGGAGCGCGTCTTGTGCATGCTCAGGCGCCTGGACCCCAACGGCCTGGAGGTCGCCAGCGCCGCCTGCATCCTGGGCACCCCGGTGGACGCCGCCCTCCTCGCCGACCTGTGCGGCGTGCCCATGGAAGATGCCTGCCGCTGTCTCACCCGCCTCACCGAGTCGGGGCTGCTGTGCCCCCACGACCTGAAGTTCCGTCACCCCCTCCTGGCCGAGCTTCTCTACCAGAACATCCCCTGCGCCGAGCGCGCCGAACTCCACCACCTCGCCGCCCGCTGTCTGCGGCTGCGCGGCGCCCCCTGCGAAGACATCGCCACCCACCTCCTGCGCTCCCACCGCCTGGACGAGCCGTGGATGATCCGGCTGCTGCTGGACATCGCCCACGGCATGGTCGGCCACGACCCTGCGGGAGCCCGCTGCCTGATCGAGAAGGCCGTTCTGCACGGCGTACCGGCGGAGCTGGCCGCACGTGCCGAGGACCTGCGGATCCAGGCGCTCACCGGCCTCGACCTGCCCGCCTCCGCCCGCGCCCTGACCGCGCATGCCGCCGTTGCCTCCGGGCCCGCCGAGCGGACCCGCCAGGCGCTGCGGCTCTGCGACATCCTCCTCCGCCTCGACGAACCCGCACGCGCCCGCCAGGTCCTGGAAGACGCCCAGCGGGAGATCAGCGCCCGGGACCCCTCCGCCGCCGCGCGGCTGCGCCGGGGGCTCACCCACGTACGGATCCACGAGGGCACCTACCGGCCCGGGGCCGGGGACGAGGACCGGCTGGAGCGGGTGCTGCTGCTCCGTACCGCCGCCGGCGACTCGGCGCCTGCGGTACGGCGGATCGCCCACCGCATCTTGTCCGTGCCCCGCGCCCCCTCCGGCTCGCCCACCTGGTACTACGCACTCCTCGCCCTGCTCTGGGCCGGCGATGCGGACGAGGCCCAGCGGCACATGGACACCGAGGTGCGGCTCGCCCGCGCCGAGGGCACCGTGACCCGGATCGCCGAGGCCGTGGCCGTGCGCGGCCTGGTCCAGCTCCACCGCGGCCTGCTGACGGAGGCCGAGGAGGACGCCTGCCAGACAATGGACCTGCTCACCAGGATCGGCGCCGACCGCTACCACACCGGGGCGCTTGCCCGCAGCGTCCTCGTCGACGTGGCCCTGGAGAAGGACGACATCGCCGGAGCCGGCGCCCTCCTCGACGAGGCCCCGCCGCTCCCCGGCGAACAGCCCGTCACCTGGTGGCGGCTCCACCTCCTGCACAGCGCCGGGCGGGCCCTGGGACGGCTCGGCGAGGCACGGCGCGGCCTCGCCTTGATCGCCCACTGTGAGGAGGAGCTGAAACGCCGGGGCATAGTCAACCCGGCGATCCTGCCCTGGCGTTCCACCCGGGCCTCGCTCCAGATGGCACTCAGCAATGCGGCCAGCGCCCGCCGCATCGCCAAGGAGGAGGCCGAACTGGCCCGCCGCTGGAACGCCCCCTTCGCCCTGGGCCGCGCCCTGGTCGCCCAGGCCGCGGCCGGCTCGGGACGCGAAGCGCTCCAGCTCGCCGCCCAGGCCGTGGAACTCCTCGAACCGGTCCCGGCGCCGCTGCTGTTCGCCCACGCCCTGTACGCGGCGGGGCGCGCCCACCGGCGGAGCGACAAGGCCGGGCGCGCCCGCGAACTGCTCCACCGTGCCAACGAGGTCGGCATCTCGCTCGGCGCTGACGGCCTGGTGGAGGCAGTGCAGCGGGAGCTGAGGGGCGCGGGCGGCCGGCCCGACCCGCGCAAGGACTCCCCGGAGTCGCTGCTCACCCCCACCGAAAGGCAGGTCTCCGAACTCGCCTCGCGCGGTATGAGCAACCGCAGCATCGCCCAGCTGCTGAAGGTGAGCCTGCGCAACGTCGAGTCCCATCTCACGCACTCATACCGGAAGTTGCGTATCAGCGGTCGGCACGAGCTCGCCAAGTTCTTTCGACCCGAGGAGGAGCCCGCCCAAGCCGCGGTGCTGATCCACCAGCACCAGGCCACGCTCACCCAGCTGCAGCAGCTGCGGACGGGGTGACGGGCGGCGCCTCGTCGGCCGCCGTCCCGCCGCGGGGCGCCGACCTCTGGCTTCGTCGCAGGCAGTCGGTCAGGCGGGCTCGGCGGTGCTTCCACATACCACAAGGCACAGCGGGAGAACGACCTTTCGAGGCTACGGCGAGGTCTTCTACGGTCTGGCGGAGGAGGCGCACCACCATGCAGTGTGCAGCTGCAGGTGGGACGGACCGCAATGCCGTCCGCGACGACGACGCCGAACTGGCCGCCTGCAACGCCTAGCCGCTTCTCTGCCTACACGGCAACCCCAAACCGCTCCGTGCCGCCGTGACCCCCAGCAGCCGTCGATGGGCCGCTCGTCCGCCGACGGGTCGCCCTCACCGCCAGGGGAGCCCGGCTGGATGGGTGGCTTCCGTGACGGCGGGCATGGGGCGGTTCAGCTCTCGGCGGCGTGGCGGATCGCGTCCAGGACGATGTGGGCGATGTGTTCGTCGGTGAGGGAGTATTCGATCTCGCGGGCCTTACGGTGGGCGCTGACGATCCGCGCGGCGCGCAGCACCCGCAGGTGCTGGGAGACCAGGGGTTGGCTCACCCCGAGCGCGTTGACGAGTTCGTAAACGCGCCGGTGTCCGTCGGCGAGTTCGCGCACGATCCCCAGACGGACGGGCGCAGCCAGCGCACGCAGGAGTTCACCGGCAGCCTGCAGATCGGCCAGTGGTTCATCGGGGCTTGAATCCATCGCCACATGCATAACTTAGTACATGGCAATGGAAATCGATTCGCGTTCGGTGAGTCCCGGAGGCCGCAAAGGGCGGGCCTGGGGCATCGCCCCCGGCCCGCCCTTGTCATGCCCTGTCCGTCAGTGGTCGTCCCAGTGGTCCTCGTGGCTGGCGTGGCGGTGTCCGTCGTGGATGTAGTCGACGTGGTCCTCGTGCGGCACGGCCACGTGGCCGCACCCCGCCCCGTGGCGGTGTTCGTGGTCCTGGTGGACCGCGTGTTCCCCGGATGCGCACTCGTCGACGTGGTCGCCGTGCACCCGGTGGATGTGGCTATCGTGCACGTAGTCCACGTGATCACCGTGGGGGACCGCGACGTGCCCGCAGCCCTCGCCGTGGGTGTGGGGATGGTCTTCGTGGGTGCGGTGCAGCGTTGCGGCAGACATCGGGGACTCCCTCTCGTGGTGCCACACCTGCCGGAAGACGTACATCAACAGCGGCACGGCTGTTCACTGCGCGTACAGGCGTCAGCATATAGCTATATCTGCATGTGTTGGCAAGTGTGACGTGCGGGACTGTTGGGTCCTCCCGTCGCAGTGCCACGGGCGGGCACTCCTCCCCACCACCCTCCACCGACTCTGCGGGTGCCGATAAATCATCCCCGAAGGGGACAGGCTTGATCGCGACTCAAGATCATTGGCTAGGCACCCCAGATCCCCGCGCCCGTGTGCAGCGGGTCGTTGGTGCACTGGCCCAGCCCGCGGCGTCGCCTAGAGTTGTGCCGCCCAACACATCGGCCGAGCAGGATGCGCCGGATCGACAGGCTTCAGCTTCGCTGGAACGCGGATTGGCTTTCCGGCCCGAGCTGCTCTATCGCGTCGCGGCCTAGGAGATCCTGCTCGATCTCTTCCAGGCTGCGGCCCTTGGTCTCGGGCAACAGGTTCCGAGTGAAGAGGTACGCGAGAAAGGTCATCACCGCGAAGAAGAGGAAGTTGACTCCGGCGCCCCACGCGTTCAGCAGCGAGGGGAATACCAGCGCGACAATCATGTTGAAGAGCCAGTTGAAGATGACGCACAGGCTGACCGCGGCCGCGCGGATGCGCATCGGGAACAGCTCGGGGAGCATCACCCACTGGACCGGGCCCCAGGAGACGGCGAACGATGCGATGTACAGCCCGATGCCGAAGAGGGTGGACGCGGACAGCAGGACTCCGTAGCCGAGCCCGGAGAGGTTGACGGCGGCAAGCAGCGTCATTGCCGCACACATGCCGAGCGCCCCGAACAGCAACAGCGGTTTGCGGCCCTTACGGTCGATGAGCCTCATCGCGGGCAACGTCATCAGCATGTTGAGCAGGCCGACTCCGCCGGTGGCGAGGATCGCGCCGCTCGACCCGAAGCCGATGTTGGTCAGGAGAGTCGGCGCGTAATAGATGATCGTGTTGATGCCGACGAAGTTCTGAAAGAACACCAGCAGCATCCCGACGACGAAGACCGGCTTGAGCCGCGGGGACAGCAGTGCCCTGAGGCTGAGCGGCTCGGCCTGCTTCCGCTCGGCGCGCACGGTCTCCTCGATCTCCGCGAGCTCGGCGCCGGCCGCGGCGGCGTCGCCGCGAAGTTGGGCCAGGACCTCTCCGGCCGCGCGGTTACGGCCCTTGCCGACGAGCCATCGTGGGCTTTCCGGCTGGGTGATGATCCCTATCGCCAGGATGGTCGCAGGGACAGCCCCGATGCCGATCATCCAGCGCCAAGCTCCGGCATGGGAGAACAGATAGTCCACGACGTAGGCGAGGAAGATGCCGACCGTCACCAGCAGCTGCATCAGCGAGGCGAGGCCACCGCGCGCCTGCTTGGGCGCCAGCTCGGTGAGATAGAGCGGGACGACGACGGAGGCGATGCCGACGCCTATGCCGATGGTGAACCGGAAGACGATCAGCATCCAGGCGTCGGAGGCCATTGATGCGCCGAGAGTGCCGAGAATGAAGACTCCGGAGGCGGCCAGGATGAGCTTTCTGCGGCCCCAGGAGTCGGAGAGCTTGCCGGAGACACCGGCGCCGAGCATCGCCCCGACAAGCAGTCCGCTGACCACCATGCCCTCGAGAAGTGGTGTCAGGTGGATGCCCTTCTTGATGAAGAGCATGGCGCCGGAGATGACGCCGGTGTCATAGCCCCACAGGATGCCGCCAAGGGCGCCGAAGACCCAGATCAGGGCGTTCTTGGTACGCGGTTGCACGTCCGGATCAGCCTTTCTGCGGGGCGATATGGATCTTGCGGCCGACGCCCGCCCGGAAGGTGGCGAGGGCCTCGTCGAATTCCTCGAGGCCGAAGACGTGGCTCACCAGCGCGTCGAGCTCCAGGCCGGAGGCGAGCATGTCGATCGCGGGCTGGAAGCTGTTGTGCACGGCCATGGAGCCGATGATGTCGATCTCCTGGTTGTAGACACGGAACGGCGAGAAGTCGGCCGTCCGCGCCGGGTCGGCCACGCCGAACTGCAGGAACGTGCCGCCCTTGCGCACCCTCCCCAGTCCGTCTTCGATGGCGGCGATCACACCGGTCGCGTCGATGACTACCTCGAAGCCCTGTGGACGGTCGAGCGCCGCTGCCTCGGTCGCGACGGAGTCGACGCCGAAGGAGCGCGCGAAGGCAACCCGTTCTTCGTTGAGGTCGACGACGGAGACCGAGGCCGCCCCGGCGTTGCGCACGACGGCGGCCATCATCAGCCCCATGGTCCCGGCTCCGTAGATGAGGTAATGCTCGCCGGGGCGGCGTGGCAGCCGGTTGAGGCCGTGGACCGCGCAGGACAGCGGCTCGACGAGCCCCGCGGCGGCCGCGGAAAGGGAGTCGGGCAGGACGTGACAGCAACGGGCCGGCACGGTCATCAGCTCGGCGAAGCCGCCATTCTGGGTGACGCCGACCGCGCTGTAGTCGTCGCAGAGGTTTCCACGGCCGATCCGGCAGTAGTGGCAGGAGCCACACGGCATATTGGGATCAACGGCCACCCGGGTCTCGACAGCGACACCCGGGACGTCCTCGCCGACTGCGACGACATCGCCCACCAGCTCATGGCCCGGTACCACCGGGTAGCGCACCGAGGGCAGCTCTCCACCGACGATGTGCATGTCAGTGCCGCACAGGCCGCACGACGAGACACGGATGACCACCTCCCCCGGTCCCGGCAGAGGATCGGGCATTTCCACCACGGCGGTCCTGCCCGGCTCCGTGACGACGACTGCGCGCATGGGGTCCTCTCCTCCATTTCCGTGTGCGAGTGAGGGGAGGTTAGCCAGATGTAAACGTTTACGCAATCGTTTACGTCACCTTCTGGTGTGAGGTAGGTTCCTCATGCCAAGGAGTAGGTGCGGGGAGGACGACAGATGGCGACGATGATCGATGTGGCCCGGCGAGCGGGCGTATCCGTGGCCACCGTCTCGCACGTGCTCAACAGGACGCGCACGGTACGACCGCAGACGCGTGACGCTGTGCTGGAGGCCATCGAGGCGCTGGGGTACACGCACAACACACTCGCCCGCTCCCTGGTGACCTCGCGTACCAACTCCATCGGCTTGGCCGTCTCCGCGATCAGCAACCCCTACTTCACCGAGATCCTGCAGGGCGTCGAATCCAGCGTTCTCGAGCAGGGGTACAGCCTGCTGATCGCCGATCCGCACGACGACCCAGAACACGAGCTCAAGGTCGCCCGGCTCCTGCACGAGCGCAGGGTGGACGGGATGATCATCGCACCGTCAGCGGACCCGAGAACGCTGGTCGACTATCTCGAGCGGTACAAGGTGCCCACGGTCTACCTGGACCGGCTCGTGGGCGCGGCGCATGACCAGGTCTGCGCGGAGAACCAGGCCCCTGTCGAGCACCTGGTCGGCCACCTCGCCGAGCACGGCCACACCCGGATCGCCATGGTGGCCGGCCTGCCCGGACTGAGTACCACCAGCGAGCGGATCGCAGGCTACCGGAAGGGGCTGGAGCGCAGCGGGCTTATGTACGATCCCGAACTGCTGGTGAGCGGTAACTCGCAGGTGGAGGGCGCCCGAGACGCCACCCGCCGCTTGCTCTCGCTCAGTGAGCCGCCCACTGCCGTCATCACGGCGAACAACGCCATGACCATCGGCACGCTCAAGGCCCTGAGCGAAATGAGGCTCCGAGTCCCGCACGACGTTGCACTCGCCTGCTTCGACGACTTCTCCTGGGCCGACTTCTTCGAACCGAGGTTGACCGCAGTCGCCCAGCCCAGCCGAGAGATGGGCGCCGCCGCGGTACGGCTGCTGATCGACCGGCTCAAAGGTCCGGATCGCCCGCCGCGCACCCTTCGCCTCTCTTGTTCCTATGTGCAGCGCACCTCGTGCGGCTGTGCGCACTGACGGTTCGCCCCCTGGAAAGGACTCCCCTTCATGATTGTGGTCGCCGGCGAAGCCTTGATCGACCTCGTTCCCGTCGATGCCTCCGCGGGTGGCGACCTCCCTGCGCTCATGCCCCGGCGCGGCGGCGGCCCGTACAACACCGCTGTGGCGCTCGGCCGGTTGGGGTCGGACGTCGCGTTCTGCTCCCGCCTGTCGACCGATCACTTCGGTGACGCGTTGCTGCGCGGGCTGCAGGCCGACCGGGTGGACACCCGACTGATCCAGCGGGGCGACGAGCCCACCACACTCGCCGTCGCGCACGTCAGCGATGACGGCTCGGCCGACTACACCTTCTACGTCGTCGGCAGCGCGGACCGCCTCTTCCGCATGCCCGACGCGCTGCCACCACAGACCCGGGCGGTGTCGTTCGGCACCTGCTCCCTGGTGCTGGAGCCGGGCGCCAGCGCGTACGAGGAACTGATGCGGCACGAGGCGGCGCGGGGCACGTTCACCGTGCTCGACCCCAACGTCCGGCCCGGCCTGATCGCCGACGCGGACGCCTACCGGGCCCGCTTCCACTCCTGGCTCCCCCACGTGACCCTGCTGAAGCTCTCGGAAGAGGACGCCGCATGGATCGCGCAGTCGGACGACTTGCGGACCGCGGTGAAGGCATGGCTGGCAGCCGGTCCCGCAGCGGTGGTACTGACCCGGGGAAGTGCGGGACTGGCCGTGCTGACCCGCGAGGGAGCCGAGTTCGCCGAATCGGGACGGCGGATTGAGGTGGTGGACACCATCGGCGCGGGCGACACCATCACCGCCGCGCTGCTCCATCGGCTGGACACCCACAGCGCACTCTCTGCGTCAGGCGTGGGGAACCTCGAGGCGGAGGAATGGCACGACGTCCTGGGCTTCGCCGCCCTAACAGCTGCCCTCACCTGCTCCCGCCCGGGTGCCCAACCGCCTTACGCGGCCGAACTGGCAGCGCACGGGTAGTGCCGGTGGAGCAAGTGGTGCAAGGCATTCGACGTGAGCCATCTCGGCACACGAAGGCTTGAACCTCTGGGGCGGCCTCCTCCACGGCTACCAAACGAGTACCGAGTCTGTGATCGGGCGGGCGATATTCCTCTTGCCAACGGCTCAGCTGGTTACCGTGTGTGGCCGCCAGTGGCGTCCTTCTTCCGCATTGCCCCGGCTCCCACTCGCAGATGACTGGGCAGCTCTGCGGGTGCCATAAATCATCCCGGCCTGCTCAGGCACATGTTGGTACTCGTGCAGGGTTCCTCCGAGGCGGTCTCGTCGCCGGACCTCAAGATCCTTGATCTGCGCTGGCATGGCGATTGGTTCGGGTAGTGGGGGAAGCGGCGCGACAGTTGGAGAGTAGCGATCAAGGCCGCGATGGGGTTGGCCGGAGCTGCCGGCGTGTCTGGGTGGTGAGGGTGCCGAGGATGGCTCCGAGTAGCAGCGCGGGGCCGTGGATGTTGGTGGCGGCGGTGAGCACGACCGCGGTGATTGCGGCGACGAGAGTGGTCGCCCGCTGGACCGGCTTGTGTTTCTCCTGGGCGGCGCGTGTCCCGGCGGCGAGTATCACACCGGCGATGATCATGGGTGCGTACAGGGCGTGGGACAAGGTGGCCAGGAGTGCGCCACACCAGATGAGAATCGCCTGGGGCGTGTAGCTGGGCAGTCGGATATCCGCGCGCCACAGCGCGAGCGCGGCACCCCCTGTCAAGCCGCAGATCGCGATGGAGTTGCCGGCACCGACGGGTTGCCACAGGTCGCCGATGAGTCCCGAGACCATGCCGACCCCGAAGTAGTGCACGAGCCAGCGTGGACGGGACAGCACCTGTTCGGCCAGAGCGCCGATCACCACCAGGAAGCCCAGGTTGGAGATCGTGCCCAGCACCCCGCCGTCCTGCACGAACAACGCCGTGACGATCCGCCACCGCTCGCCGTGCAGTTCAGCGGGCGAACGATCCCACCGACCTTCCAGCCCAGGTACCGCGAGTTGGGCCACGTTGGGGATCGCCGTGACCAGCAACACCACCCCCGTCAGCCACGGGGTGCGCTGCCACCCGAACCGAGCCGGTCGACCGGCCCACGGGACCTGCGCACCGGGCTGCGGACTCCCTTGCGGGTACTGGGGATGCGTGGCGGGCTTCATCGGGGGGCTCCGCTCCTGGTCGCTGTAGCGGGCACCGGCACCGGCATCCGATCCTCCTCCCAGGTTCGGCCCTGTCGACCGATCAGGAGCACGTGGCGTCCACCGCGTACCAGATCGAGGGTCGAGGAGCCTGCGTCCGTGCCCTCGGCGAGTGGGATGTGCGGCAGTCGAGTACCAGGTTCGGCTCGCCAGCGCTCGGGTTCGTCGGGAATACGGGACCGGCGTTGTACTGGTCCTGGGCCACGCGCGGCAGGCGGATGCCGGCTGCGGCGTAGGCGGTCTGGGTCAGCCCTGAGCGGTCGAACGCGGTAGCCCCGTGGGCGGGGCCGTCGCCGCCTCATTGGTAAGGGCCTCTGATCTGGACGCGGGCGAAGGAGATGGCGATCGCTGCCTGCCAAGTGGGCGCGCGAAACATTCCGCCCGCGCCTACGGGTTGGTCGGCGGCGCGTAGGCGGCGGCGATGTGCAACACCTGGTCGGTGTAGCGGGAATCGTCGGTTCCGTCATCGCGGAGCAGTTCCGGGAGCCAGTACAGGTCGGCATTCCGCTTGATCGGCGGTGATCGTTTTCTTTGGCAAAGTGGTCAAGAAGCTGGCGGAGGACCTGCGGCGGCCTTCTTGGCTGGCGGAGGACCTGCGGCGGCCTTCTTGGCTGGCGGAGGACCTGCGGCGGCCTTCTTGGCTCGCGCGTGCGGAGCCGGGGCTGGTTGGGTCTTCTTGGCGGTGGGTTTCCGGTTGTGGTCGATGGCGGGCTGCACCGCTCTCGCCGCCCTTGCGGGAGGTGAGGTGGCGGCTGCAGTGGCAACCGTCTTGGTCGGGGTGGGGTTCGGAGGGGCAGTGCTCTGCTGCGGCGCGAGTGTGCCTGTGCTGTCGAACGCTGTGGACAGGCCGAAGGCGGCTGCCGTTGCGGCGGCCACCCCGACCCCGGCCAGCAGATGACGGCGGCGCCGTAGTGGCCCGGTCGCCCGTGGGGATGCCGGTGGTGGAAGCGGGCGGGTAGCGCCCTCCGCGGAGTCGGGCTCCTCGCTCCGGCCGCTGGGGGCTGGGGGCTGGCCGGTCTGCCAGGCAGGGGTGGCCAGCCAGGCGGCGACCTGCGGGGCGGTGGGGCGGGCCTGGGGGTCCTTGGCCAGCAGGTGACGGATCAGCGCGGACAGCGGCTCGGGGACGTCGGGCCGGGGCTGGCGTATGTCGGTGGGGGCGGCCTCGACGTGCTGGTACAGCACCGCGGCCGCGGTATCGGCACGGAACGGTGGCCGGCCGGTGAGCATTTCGTACATCACGCAGCCGACTGCGTACATGTCCGCTGGTGGCCCGGATGGGCGTCCGAGCGCGCGCTCCGGGGACAGGTAGGAACTGGTGCCGATGATCTGGCCGGTGCTGGTCACTCCGGCCGTGGCGTCGTGGGCGAATCGGGCAATCCCGAAGTCACCTATCTTCACGACGCCGTCCGAGCTCAGCAGCAGGTTGGCGGGCTTGATGTCCCGGTGCACGATGCCCTGCTGGTGGGCTGCGGCCAGTCCCGCGGCAGCCTGCGCGGCAAGGTCGACGACGCGCTGCGGATCCAGTCGGTGGAACGCGGCAATCTCGGTCGCCAGGCTGTATCCCTCAACCAGCTCCATGACCAAGTACAACCGACCATCAAAGGCGCCGAAGTCATATACGGCCACCGTGTTCGGGTGGCTCAAGCGCGCCGCGGTCTGGGCCTCCATCGTGAAACGTGCAACGGCGGCCTCGTCATTGTTGTGGACCGACAGCAGCTTGACCGCCACGGACCGCCCCAGCAGCTCATCCAAGGCCCGCCAAACCTCGCCCATCCCGCCACTGCCCAGCACCTCCTCCAGCCGGTACCGGTCCGCGATCAGCACGTCCCAACTCCCTCCCGCGACGACCGCAGAGGAGTCTCTCACACAAGGTCACTACGCAGGATCTCGACATGGACCCGTCATCTTCGCCACCGCCATCAACGACGCGGACAGCGTGGGCCGCCATGCCGCGCATTGGCGTAATGAGCCGCTCGGGCGTGCGTCCCGCGCCATCTTGTGGACAGACGGTGTCCGGGGTGGTGGCGGGCGAGAAGTGGCGAACCGGGCCATGGACGAGGAGAGCTCCAGGACTACGCGCAGGAGCTGCTGGTGCCGCTGTCAGGCAAGAAGCTGCACGTCAGCCAGCCCGAGCCGGTGGCCGACTCCCCCGCCGGACGGGCCTGCCTGCGCGCGGAGGATGTCGAGGTGCCGCGGGCCCGCGACGTCCGGTTGTACCTGCCGGTGCTGGACGGCAGCGACCAGATGGGGGTGATGGCTCTCACCCTGGATGCCGTCGGCGACGACGACCGGCGCCTGCTCGGCAGGCTCGCCGGCCTGGTCGCCGACTTGCTGGTCACCAAGAACGCCTACACCGACCAGTTCTTCCAGGCCCGGCGCAGGGAGCCGATGAGCGTGTCCGCGGAGATCCAGTGGAGCCTGCTGCCACCGCTGGCGATGTCCGTGCCGCAGGTCAAGGCGGCAGGCTTCCTGGAGCCCGCCTATCGCGTCGCCGGTGACAGTTTCGACTACGCCCTCAACGACAACATCCTGCACGTGGCCGTGATCGACGCGATGGGCCGTGACCTGGACACCGCCGCGATGGCGACCATCGCCATCGGCGCCTACCGCCATGCGCGGCGCGTGGCCAAGCCTCCGCACAGTGGCGTGACCGGACCGAGGGCCACGCCGATGGCGCCTGCCAGTTCCAGCGCACCGATGCCCGGTAGGCCGCGGTGGTGAGGCCGACGTGGGCAGCCAGCTCAGGCATCGGCCCAGGGCCAGGATCTTGGCCACGCCCAGCATGGCGGAGATCAACACGATGAGACAGACCAGACAGGCGGAGATGTTCAAGAGACGCCCTCGACGGTGTGCGGGCGGCAGAGGGTCGGCACCTGCCCACCGGGGCAAGAGTCGTCGTCCGCGGACGGAGTGCGGGCGTGCTGCCGACGGCGTTCGGCTCCCAGGCGGGCGAAGTAGGCGACCAGGTCAGGGTTGTCGACCGCCGCGGGTTGAGGACGTGGTCGGCGGCGGCGCCCTGGAGGAGGCGCTTGACCGGAACTTCGATAGATCCTGCGCGACGCCGGCATCCAGGTCGTGCTCGTCGGCGTCCGGATACTGGCGTCACTTCGTGTTGTGCACTTGCCAGTTCTCGCCGTACAACCACTTGCCCTGCTTGTCATACACCTGAAGGTCGCACGAGAGGAACTCAGGAATCAGCGACGAGTAGTTCTGATCGATGTCGGCGGCAACGTGACCAGTGGCCCCCAACTGCGCCCCGGTGACCTTCCCGTAGTGCGCCGCGACCTCGTACTCCACCACGTTGCCCGCCGCAATCTCCTTCTTCACATTCCATTCGGCGAGGTTGAGGTGGTTAAGGTTTCCAGTCTTCGTCAACGGGGTCAGATTGCTCAGGGTGTTCCCCGGCCCGCCGAGTTTTTCGTTCAGCAGATGTCCTTGCACCATGTACTTCTGGAACCAGGCCGCTGTGGCCCCGCTCCCCGTCGGCCACCAGGAGGGCTTCACCGTCGGGGACGACCCCTTCAAGTTGGAGTTGGGGTGCAGTTCGGCTTTCATGGAGCTGCCGGCGCCATTGGTCAAAGTGCCGTACTTCACGCTGGTACAGGGGGCGAGTCCAAGGGGGTCGATCCACGCCAGGGGATTCTCGACGTAGGCGTGGTGGTTGGGGGCGGGCACGAGGCCGAGTGGGTCCGGCGTGGCGTAACGGGCCGTGTTCGGGTCGTAATACCGGAAGTAGTTGTAGTTCCAGCCGGTTTCCGGATCGGCGTATTGACCGGGGAAGCGCAAAGGGCAGTCGACCGCATCCGCGGTCGGATCGGGGGCTGGGGCGCCCCAGAGAGTGGTCCGGTGATGCCAGGCCAACTCGCCTTCGACCGAGACAAGTTCAGTTGGCGTACCGACCAGGTCGGTGGTGATGGCGTGGAACCGAAGGTCCACTTCGGCTTGGCTCAGATCTCGGTCGACCTGCGTCAGCGGCCGGTGCGTGCCCAAGACGTAGTCCCAGGTTGTGGTCTGTCCATCGCTCGATGTCTGCTCGGCCAGGCGGCTGCCGTCCCAGGTGAACCGAAGCTCCACCGTGACCGTGTCGCCGTCGCCGAGGCGCTGCTTGGCTATACGTCGGCCGAGGGGATCGTAGAGGTAGCGCCAGCGTGTGCCGTCGGGAGTGACCGTCCCAACGAGCTGGTCCTGCGCGTTCCAGGTGAAGGACCGGGTGCGAGTCTGGCCGTTCAGCAGACGTTTGGTCGATCGGATGACGCGGCCTTGGGCATCATATGTGAAGGAGGTCCGGCCCGCGCGGCGAAGCAGGGTGCCGGTCGATTCCCTCGATGTGTCAGCGGTCGAAGCGGCGTCTGCCGCGTTGGCCGCCTTCGCGTCGGGCGTCACTGCTCGGGTGAGGTTGCCCACGGCGTCGTAGGCGTACGTCTCGCTCCAGTCACGAGCGTGAACGGCCGTGACGCGACCTGCGGCATCGAGGTCGTACCGGCGTGTTCCGGTGGTGAGTTCCTTGATTTCGGTGATGAAGCCGTCGGCGCCGTAGGCGTATTCACGGTGCTGGATGAGTGGGCGCACCGCGTCCGGTCCGTGAGTGACCGACTGCGCGGTCAGGCGATTGGTGCGATCCCACGCCTGGGTGAGAGTGACACCCGAGTTCAAAGTCCGGGCGATCTCACGGCCGTTGGCGTCGTAGGCGAAGTGGAGATCGTAGCCGGCGCTGGAGAGCGCTTCGGGGCGTCCAGCCGCGTCGTAGGTCCAGGTGGATACGATTCCGCCCGGCGTATGGCGCTCGACGACGCGCCCCAGGGCGTCATAGGCGTACGTCATGCTGCGGCCGTTGACCGACTCGCGAGTCGTGCGGCCCAGTCCGTCGTACTCGTACTCCATGACAGTGTGGGAGTTGGAGGCACGAAGCAACCTCCCCGAACCATCATAGGCGTAGGTGGTCACCTCGTCGGCGCTGCGTTGTTCCACGACGGCGCCCAGGATGTCCCGGGTGAAGCTCAACGTTTCGTCGGCACCGTTGCGGCGTCCGACCAGCCGGCCGACGGCGTCGTAGGCGTAGCGGAGCGTTCTGCCGTTGAAATCGGTCTCGGTGACCAGCCGGCCCGCGGCGTCGTAGATGTAGCTCCAGCGGTCGCCTTGCGGGTTGGTGACCGATACCAGGCGCAGCTCGGTATCGTACTCGAACTCGTAGCGTGTGCCGTCCGGGTCGGTACGGGCGGAGCACAGGTCGAACGGGTTGTACTCGTAGTTCGACACACGGCCGTCGGCAGCTCGGTGTTCGACCGGGTTGCCCTCGGCGTCGTAGGACCAGGTCTCGGCCGTGCCATCCGGCAGTTCACGCCGCGCGATCCGACCAGCGGCGGTCCAGGTGACGCGCGTGCTGGCGCCGGCCGCGTCCGTGGTCTTCACGATGCGTCCGGACGCGTCGCGTACCACGCGGATGGTGGCACCGCCCGCTTCGGTCATCTCCAGGGGACGCCCGGCCGCGTCGTTGACCGCGGTGCACTGGACGGTGCCCAGCGCATCGACCACCGAGGTGAGGGCTCCGCGCTCGTCGTAGGCATACGACGTCACGGCTCCGAGCGGGTCGGTGACGGACGTGCAGTTGCCGTTGGCGTCGTAGGAGAGCCGGAACACCATGCCGTCGGGCTGGGTGATGCCCACCGGAAGTCGCAGGTCGTTGTATTCGATCGAGGTGAGGCTGCCGTCCGGGTCGCGTACCGCCACCACGTTGCCGTCGGCGTCGTAGGTGTAGCACGTGGTGTACCCCAGCGGATCGGTGAGCGACTGCAGGCGGTCGTAGCGGTCCCAGGTGCGTACCGTCACGTTGCCGAGCGGGTCGGTGTGGCGTATGAGCTGGTACGCGTCGTTGAACTCGTAGGTACTGGTGTTGCCCAGCGAGTCGGTGACGCTGGTGGTGCGCGACTCCTCGTCGTAGGCGTAGGTGTAATCGAGGATCCGGTCCGTCCCCGGAGTCCGGACGCACCGCCCGTTCTCGTCGTACTCGTAGCGGTACCACGTGCCGTTGCGGTCCTCCCACGAGGTGACGCGGCGCCCGTCGTAGGTGAGCTTCGACGGCGGTCCGGAGGACTCGGATATCTCGCTCAGGTTCCCCGAGCTGTCGTAGCCGTACCGCATCAGGACAGGCTCGCCGGGATCGCTGAGCAGCCGGAAGCAGGCGATCCGTCGATCAACAACCTCCACGCCCACGCGGTATCCAGCGCCGTGGGTGATCTGCGCCGGGTTGCCCTCGTCGTCGTAGGAGAACGCGATGCGGTTGCCGTTGCGGTCGCTGACAGCCGCGAGCCACAGCTGAGCGGGGCCGCGGTCTGGCAGCGACTCGAAGTGCAGGGTGCGGCCGGCCTCCGGCTGGACCACCGTCATCGTGCCACCCGCGATGCCGTCCCAGGTCAGCGGCCAGCGCGGGCCTTCGACCGGCAGAATGTCCGTCTCCGGTTCCGGGACCGGGTAGTACAGCACCATGCCATCGGCGGTGGTGAACCGCACGCCCTGGTCGTCGATCCACAACCGCTGGTCGAGGGTGGACGCCCACGACGGGCCGAACAGCTTGCCGCCACGGTACGCCGAGCGGTGGTGCCGCTCCAGCACAAGGGGAAGAACGCCGTCGTGCAAGACGTCGGTCGCCGACATGATCATCTCGCCGGTGGCGACATCGATCGGGTCGCCGCAGGTGAAGAGGCTCTTGATGCCGCGGCCGCTCTGGCGCATGAAGTCACCCGCATCGCGAATGCCGTTGGCCATGTGCTCCAGCGCTCCGCCGCTGTGCAGAAGTCCGGGGGCCTGTTTCGCCATCTTGAACAGGCCGCCGACGGTGGTGAGGCCCTTGACCATGGGGATGCAGTCGAGCGCGGAGAATGCGACGTCCAAGAGGCTGGCTTTGCCTTGGATGCATTTAACGACGGTGTCGGCGAGGACGACGACAGCCGCGGCGGCGACGACCCAGGCCAGCGGTCCGCCGATGATCAGGACGACGACGCCGAGGACGGCGACGATGACCTTGCAGATGGCGACGATTTCGTGCCAAGCGTGGACGAAGAAATCGGCGAGCTTCTGCCAGAAGCTCTTGTTGTGGATGCCGGCGTTGGACGCCTCGCCGAGGGCGTGGGAGCAGGTGTCGGCGGCGTGGTCGCGCAGGGCGGTTGCGTCGGCGGCGAGTTGCTTGGCGGCGTTGAGTTTGTCCTGGGCGGAGTTGACGGCGTTCTGCGCGGTGGTCTTTGCCTGCGCCGCGTTGGCGGCGTTCTGCGCGGCTGCCTGGACCTTCCCGGGGTCCGGTGGCGGGGTGTTGGGCTTGGGTCCCTGCTGGTACTGCTGCGACTCGGTACTCGCCCGGGCGACCCAGTCGTTCGCGGTGGACAACTGGAAGTTGGCAGTGGTCAGTTGCTGTCGGGCGTCCTGTGCGTCGGCGAGGGCCTTGTCGGCTTGGGACTGGGCGTGTTGGAGCTGGGGCCAGTAGTTGCCGAGGGCGCCGCTGGCCATGCGGTAGGAGCTCTCGAGTTTGTCGAGGTCCTTGGGGAGGTCCCCGTACTGCTTGCGGAAGGCGTCGCCGGACAGTCCGACCCAGTCCAGCAGGGCGGTGTCCCCGGCCAGCCCGCGTATGGAGCGCAGAGCGGTAGCGACGTCGTCGGCGAAGTCGCCGAGGGTTTTCGCCAGGGTTTTGACCTCGTAGGGATCGCCCGGTACCGGGTCCTTGTCCAGGTCCAACGCGTACCAGTCCGCCGGCCGACCCATGCGGTTCCCACCCTCGTGACTTTGTGGTTCAACTACCGTTCAGACATTTCGAAACGGCGAATCTGACTGGACCGATGTCCACGTGCCGGCGGTGGCCGGGTACGTGTGCCGCGTCAGTCCTCACGCTCGGTTCTGGCTTCGTCCCCGGGCTCATCTCCGGGTTCGTCCCCGGCCCTGGTCCGTAGCGGGGGTGAAGCGGAACGTTGAGGTGACCGCGTCAAAGATATCGAAGAAGGAGTCGGCCAGGTCGAGGACTCCGCTGCTGCAGGACACCAGCGCGACCCGTTCCGGCTGGTCCGGGATGGGGATGAACGTCTGCATCAGCACTGTGCGCATGGCGCGGCCGCCCCCGGGCTCTTCGACGTCTTCGATCCCGTGGGTGCGCGCGGCGGGACCGACGTCGGGGATCTCGACGGCGGTCACCTTCCGCCACGGGTCGCCTTCGCGCCGGGCGGTCTTCTCGTGCAGTCCGGCCGCGATGGAGGCCGGGTCGGTGGGCAGGAGTTGGCCGTCGGGCGTCCGAGCGCCGACTGCGGAGACGGTGACGGTCGCCGTCAGCGGTATCGCGCCGAAGTTCTGTGCCATGCACCCGATGTAGACAGCGCCGGAGTCGTAGGCCTGACGCGCGGCCCTGTTCAGGAACTTCGAGAGCGTGCTGCGGTGCTCGGCGAGGGCAGGGTTCTCGCGGACGCGTTGGCCCATCAGGCGGCGGATGGAGGCTTCACGGGTGGCGGGGTGGATGTCGAACTCCCACCACGACATCGGCACGGTGATGGTGAAGCCGCCGCGCTCGACGGGCATCACCCGCACGGAGGGCGAAGGCGTCGCAGGGGGCGTCGAGGTCACTTCGTGCCGCCTTCCGAACCGTTCTGCTTGCCGCCTTCCTGGTGTGTGGATTTCTCCACCTCGCTGCCCAGTTTGGTGTCGGTCTGGCGGAACTGTTTGACGGCGTTGTCGGCTGTCTTCGACAGGCTCTGCAGCTTGCCGTCGATCTCCTGGCGGCCGTCGTGCCAGTTGCTGTCGAAGTCGTCCAACGCGCTTGCGACCTTGGCTGATCCCAAGTCGGCGGCGTAGGCGTCGAACAGCTTCCGCGTGCCGTCCATCGTCTTGCGGATGGACTCCAGCGTGGAGGCGAACTGCTCCAGCCCGTCAAGATCGACCTTCAGCCGGTCGGATCCCCCGTTCGGAGCGGGTGTGGACCCCTGTGTCATAGTCCGATTCGCCGTTCTGATTGGCCGGTCGACAATTCCAGAGGAATGGCTACCGGTTCTTGTCCACGCAGCAGGCCCAGTCGAGCACGATGGGCAACAGCGCCCCTCACGCAGTGATCGGACAGCCGGGAAGGCTCGCGAAAGGAATCGGCACCGCGACCGCTGCGGTGCTGGCACCGACGACCCGTGGTGCCGGCACCGCGGACACTGTGCCAGCGGCGATGCCGCTTCACTTCGCACAGTCCCCCTTAAGACGTTCAACTGGCCTGCCTGCCCCACCTATAGTATGACGTCACGAAAGTCGATCCAGCAACGTGACCTGCGGCCGACAGATCCACCAAGCCCGGCAGGCCAAGGAACTGCTGCGCGATCTGCTCCGCCCTACTGCCAAGCACGCCCACGTCGGCCCCGACCGCGCCGCGATCTCCACCGCTCGCTACCGCTTCCAGAACTTCTGCGCCGACCGGCCCCCGCCTTCCCGAACCCTGCGCCTGCCGAGAATGTCATCCATACAGCTCATGGGCTTGTTCGGTGGTGCGGCAGGATGAGCACTCGTGTTGCTTCGCCTCGCTACCTGACCGTCACCAACGCGTTCGCCGCGCTGCGGCTGCTACCGATGAGCGACCGCTACAAGGACACGGAGATCCTCGCCCTGCGCCTGTCCGGCGTGAAAAACCCGGATTTGGACCGCTGATGTGGAGGTTTCGCTGCGGTGCCGGTGTCGGCCGGGGCATGCAAGCAGGCGGCACAGCACCGTGTGCAACACCGACCCTCACACAAGCCCGAACCCTTTATCGGGGGCGAGTAGCTACCCCGCCACTGTCGCCTGCTGGGCGGCGGGTGCGGAGCCGCGCTCGGCGTCGGTGTTGAGGGCGTGCAGGATCTCCTCGACGCTCTGCTTGGCGTCGCCGAAGAGCATGCTGCTGTTCTCGCGGAAGAACAGCGGGTTCTGCACGCCCGCGTAACCGGATGCCATGGAGCGCTTGAAGACGATGACCTGCTCCGCCTCCCACACCCGCAGCACGGGCATACCCGCGATCGGGCTGCCCGGGTCCTCGGTCGCCGCCGGGTTGACGGTGTCGTTCGCACCGATGACCAGCACGACCGACGTGTCCGTGAAGTCGTCGTTGATCTCGTCCATCTCCAGGACGATGTCGTACGGGACCTTCGCCTCGGCCAGCAGCACGTTCATGTGGCCGGGCAGACGCCCGGCGACGGGGTGAACGCCGAAGCGGACCTCGATGCCGCGCTCGCGCAGCTGCCGCGTCAGCTCCGCGACCGGGTGCTGGGCCTGGGCCACGGCCATGCCGTAGCCGGGGGTGATCACCACCGACCGGGCCTGTGTGAGCAGATCGGCCGCCGACTGGGCGCGGATCTCGCGGTGCTCGCCCTGCTCCTCGGCGCCGCTCGACGGGGCCTCGATGCCGAAACCGCCCGCGATGACGGACAGGAAGGAGCGGTTCATCGCCTTGCACATGATGTAGGACAGGTAGGCGCCGGAGGAGCCGACCAGTGCGCCGGTGACGATAAGCAGGTTGTTGTCGAGCAGGAACCCGGCTGCCGCCGCGGCCCACCCGGAGTAGCTGTTGAGCATGGAGACGACGACGGGCATGTCGCCGCCGCCGATGGAGGCCACCAGGTGCCAGCCAAGCGCCAGCGCCAGGACCGTGACCGCGACCATCAGCGGGAGGTTCGGGCTGATGGTGAACCAGACCGTCAGCGCCGCGAAGGCGGTCAGCGCACCGAGGTTGAGGGCGTTCTTGCCGGGCAGCACCAGCGGCCGGGAGTTGATCCGCGCGGACAGCTTCAGGAAGGCGACAATGGAGCCGGTGAAGGTGACCGCGCCGATGAAGATGCCGATGAACACCTCGGCGTGGTGGATGCCGAGCAGGTCGGCGGCGATCCGGGTCTGCGCCGAGCCGTGGGACTCGACTTCCAGGTAGCTGTTCCAGCCGACGAAGACGGCCGCGAGGCCGACGAAGCTGTGCAGAACCGCGATGAGCTCGGGCATCTGCGTCATCTCGACGCGCCGTGCCCGCCACAGGCCGATCGCGGCGCCGGCCGCCATCGCGAGCACGATCAGCGCGATCGCGCCGGCGGTGATGCTCTGCGTCGCGACCACGATCGTGGCGGCCAGGGCGAGCGCCATCCCCGCAATGCCGTAGACGACGCCGGCGCGTGAGGTCCGATGCTGGGACAGACCGGCGAGGCTGAGGATGAACAGCAGGGCCGCGACCAGGTCGGCCGCGTGGGAGGCTGTCGTGGACGTCATCTCGGCTCAGCCTTTCGAGAACATGGACAGCATGCGGCGGGTGACGGCGAAGCCTCCGAAGATGTTCACGCTCGTCAGCAGGATCGCCACGAAAGACAGCGCGGTGACAATCGAGCTCTCATGCCCGATCTGCAGCAGGGCACCGATCACGACGATCCCTGAGATGGCGTTGGTCACCGACATCAGCGGGGTGTGCAGGGCGTGGTGGACCTTGCCGATGACGTAGTAGCCGATGACCACCGCGAGCGCGAACACCGTGAAATTCTCGGCGAGTTGGGCTGGGGCGAAGGCAGTCAGCAGGAACGTCGCCAGCATGCCGAGGCCAATCAGGCCGAAACGGGCCGCAGGCGTCAGCTTCGGCTGCTTGGGCTCCGGCTTCGCTGTGGAGGCCGTCGGTTGGGTGGCGGCCGGAGCGGCCGACACGGCGACAGGCGGGGGCGGCCAGGTGATCTCGCCCTCTCGGACCACGGTGACGGCTCGCTGCACCACGTCGTCGAAGTCGAGGACGAGCTGACCGTCCTTGCCGGGCGTGATCAGCTTGAGCAGGTTGACCAGGTTGGTGCCGAACAGCTGCGAGGCCTGGGCGGGCAGCCGGGACGCCAGGTCGGTGTAGCCGATGATGGTCACACCGTTGTCGGTGACCACGACGCGACCGGACACCGTGCCCTCGACGTTGCCGCCCTGCGCGGCGGCCATGTCGACGATGACGCTTCCGGGCTTCATCGCCGCCACATCGGCGGCGCTCACCAGACGCGGGGCGGGACGCCCGGGGATCAGCGCGGTGGTGATGATGATGTCCACGTCCCGGGCCTGCTCGTGGTAGAGCTCGGCCGCAGCCCGGTCGTAGTCGTCGGAAGTCGCCTTGGCATAGCCGTCGGTGCTCGCCTCCTGGGCGACATTCACCGCGAGATACTCGCCGCCCAAGGACCTCACCTGGTCGGCGACCTCGGGCCGCGGGTCGGTGGCCCGCACGATCGCGCCCAGACTGGACGCGGCCCCGATGGCGGCGAGCCCGGCGACACCGGCACCGGCGATGAGGACCTTCGCCGGAGGGACCTTGCCCGCAGCGGTGACCTGCCCGGTAAAGAAGCGTCCGAAGACGTGGGCAGCCTCGATCACCGCCCGATACCCGGCGATGTTCGCCATCGAACTGAGCACGTCCATCGACTGCGCCCGCGAGATCCGCGGCACCGCGTCGAGCGCGAGCACGGTGACCGGACGCGCGGAGAGCTCCTCCAGCAACTCCGGCCGCTGCCCCGGGGCAATCAGGCCCACCAGGGTCGCGCCGTCACGCAGCCTGGCGATCTCCCCGGTCGACGGCGCATTGACCTTCAACACGACATCCGCCGCCCAGGCCTCGCCGACACTCGCCCCCGCCTCCGTGTAGGCCTCGTCGCTGAAGCCAGAGGCAGCGCCGGCCTCCGACTCGACAACGACCTCATAGCCGAGTCCAAGCAGCAACCGAACCGTCGAAGGAGTCGCCGCGACACGAGTCTCCCCCGGTGTGGACTCGGCGACGACACCGATGCGCTGCGGCAGGCGGTGTACGGGTTCTTGTGCAGACATATCTCGCGTCTCTCATCGAGGAGGTGTTGACGGGGGATCTGCAATCGAAGGGACATCCTCACCCTCTGCCGCATGAACCTACACGCCCCGCGTCAGCACGCCGATGGGGCAACGCCGTGACAAGTTTCACTCCAGCCCCGGAGCACGACAGTCACCGGGGCGTCGCTCTGCCTGCCTGCTGGGCTCGGAAAGGTTCCGGTTCGCCCTGACTTGAGTAGCGCAGCGAGTAGGATCGTTCACTCGACTTTCGACGTTCTGACAGTCATGCGACGGCGTCGGGGCTGGCTGCGGCCC
>NZ_JANFNG010000023.1 GCF_024436035.1 Streptomyces humicola | reverse complement strand
GGGGGGGGGGGGGGGGGGGGGGGGGGGGGGGGGGGGGGGGGGGGGGGGGGGGGGGCGGGGGGGGGGGGGGGGGGGGGGGGGGGGGGGCGCCGCTGTGGGGTGTCTCCTCGGCGCTCGAACGTCACCTCGTGCGGACACTGACCGTGGAATTGTTCTCGTCGCCTGTGGGGACACCCCTGCGCGCCCCCTCCCGGGCCGGTTGCGCGCCTGCCGCCCGGCGGCACGGGAGAGTTCATTCTCATGCGCTCCCGCGCACAGAGGTGTCGGCGGAAGGTGCCACCGGCCCGCAGCCGCCCGACGGCATGGGAGGGGACCTGCAGGGGTGGCCCCGCAGGCGACGAGAACGGCCGCGCGGCGCACACGCAGGCCACGTGACGTTCGAGCGCCGAGGAGGCACCCCACAGCGGCGCCGACCCCCCAACGACGCCACGGCGCAACGCGACCCCAGACACGCGACCGGACCAATCACGCCAGCGGGCCGGCGGGGCGCAGCGGCGGGCGCGCGTGACCGGCGCGGTCACGGGGCCAACGAGGGCGGGATCTCGCCGGATCCTCGGGCGATCAACGTCCCGGGGAGCTCGACGCGGCGCGGTGCCTCGCTCACGCCGTCCAGCCGCCGGAACAGCAGCTCCGCCGCGGTCCGCCCGAGCCGCGCCGGGTCCTGGGCTATCACCGTCACGCCGGGGCGCAGCAGGTCGGCGAGTTCGAAGTCGTCGAAGCCGACGAGCGCGACCGGGCGGACGTGCTCGGCCAGTACCCGCACCGCCGTGACCGTCACGCGGTTGTTGCCGGAGAAGATCGCGGTGACCGGTTCCGTCCCGCCCAGTAGGCGGGCCAGCTCCGCTCGGACGTGATCCGGCGTCGTCGGCCCCATCGACACCCAGTCCGGCGCCACCGGAAGCCCCGCGTCGGCCATCGCCTCGCGGTAGCCGCGCAAGCGCTCGCCCGCGGTGTGGATGTGCGGGCGGTCGCCGATGAAGGCGATACGGCGGTGCCCGTGGGCGATCAGGTGTGCCACGGCCTCGCGCGCACCACCCGCGTTGTCGGTGAGTACGACGTCCGCGTCGATCTTCCCGGCGGGTCGGTCGACGAACACGGTCGCGATACCGGCCGCCATCTCGGGTTCGAGATAGCGGTGGTCGTCGCTGGCGGGAACGATCACCAGCCCGTCGACCCGCCTCGCGCACAGTGCCAGCGCAAGCTCCTGCTCCCGTTCCGGGACCTCCGCGCTCGATCCCGCGAAAAGCAGGCTGCCGTTGGCACGCGCGACCTCCTCGACCGCGCGGCTGAGCGGCGAGTAGAACGGGTCCGCGAGGTCCTCCAGCACCAGGCCGATGCTGGCCGTGCGCCCCTTGCGCAGAATGCGCGCGCTGTCGTTGCGGCGGAAGCCGAGTGCGTCGATGGCGGAGCGAACCCGCGCCTCGGTCTCGGGGGTGACCCCCGGTTCGCCGTTGACGACGCGCGATACGGTCTTCAGGCCCACGCCGGCACGGGCGGCGACGTCCTTCATCGTCGGTCGGCTGCCGTAGCGTGCGGACGGCATGGTTCGGGCTGCTGCGTGGTACTCGGGCACGGGCGGCATTCCTGTCGTAGGGTGCGCGGGCACCTGAGCCTAAGGACTGGACAACGTTGTCAACAAAGGGGAACACTACTCTCGGCTCGCCATTGCCCAATGGACTGCCCACTGGACGCACTCCACGCCGGGAGCGCACCGCGGACAAGGGAGACACCGGACCGATGCAGATCGAAGCCGCCGCCGCGCGGACAGCCGCCACCGATGGGCTTGTCGTGGCGCTGGACATCGGCGGTACGAAGATTGCCGGGGCCCTGGTCGACGACCGCGGGACGCTGCTGGTGCGCGCGCAGCGGCCGACCCCGGCGGCGGAGGACGCCGAATCCGTGATGCGTGCGGTGTCAGAGGTGATCGGCGAACTGGCGGCCGACCCGCGCAGGCCGCTGGCGACGGCCGTCGGCATCGGCAGTGCCGGCCCCGTGGATGCCTCGTCCGGCACCGTGAGCCCGGTCAACGTTCCCGGCTGGCGCGACTTCCCGCTCGTCCAGCGGGTGCGTGAGGCGACCGGCGGCCTGCCGGTGGTGCTGACGGGGGACGGCGTCGCCATCACGGCCGCCGAGCACTGGCAGGGCGCGGCGCGCGGCTACGACAACGCGCTGTGCATGGTCGTCTCCACGGGAGTCGGCGGAGGTTTCGTCCTGGGCGGGGTGCTGCATCCCGGTCCCACCGGTAACGCCGGCCACATCGGCCATATCAGCGTGGACTTGGACGGGGATCCCTGTCCTTGCGGCGCCCGCGGCTGCGTGGAACGCATCGCCAGCGGCCCCAACATCGCCCGCCGCGCACTGGACGGCGGGTGGCGTCCACCGGAAGGCGTGGAGGCGACCGCGGCGGCGGTGGCGGAATCCGCACGGGCCGGGGATCCGGTGGCAAGGGCGTCCTTCGTACGTGCCGCTCAGGCCCTGGCCGCCGGGATCGCGGCGGCAGCGACGCTGGTCGAGATCCAGGTCGCGGTGGTCGGCGGGGGTGTCGCCGGCGCGGGCGAGCTGCTGTTCGGGCCGTTGCGCGAGCAGCTCCGCCGCTACGCCACCTTGTCGTTCGCCGCGGGAGTGAAGGTGGTCCCGGCTCAACTGGGCACGGATGCGGGCCTGGTCGGGGCGGCGGCCGCGGCCTTCGCCGCCCCCCTCGTGCCGCCGTCGGCCGGGCCCTACGGTCTGGCGGGCGGTCCACGCGCGGTGCTCAGCGCGTAGAGTCACCGGCCGCAGGGGTACCGTCAGGCGCATGCCGGCGGGGCCGCGACGGCTTGTGCGCCGTGTGCGTACCGACGGACGCGCGCCGTACGCGCCCGCTCATGCGTTTGCACAACCGGGCGCTCCGGGCACTTCATAGGGGGCGCGACCGAGGAGGGGGCACCGTGATCGTCTGGCTGAACGGGGCGTTCGGCGCGGGGAAGACCAGTACCGCGTGCGAACTGCTCGACCTGATACCCGGCAGCACCCTGTACGACCCGGAGCTGATCGGCCGCGGCCTGCGGCGGCTGCTCCCTGAGAAGCGGCTCGGGGAGGTCGACGACTACCAGGACCTCCCGTCATGGCGGAGGCTCGTCGCGGACGCCGCCGCGGCTCTTCTGATGGAGGTCGGCGGACCGCTCGTGGTGCCGATGACGCTGCTGCGCCAGGAGTACCGGGACGGGATCTTCGGGGGGCTCGCCTCTCGTGGCATTCCCGTGCGGCATGTGCTGCTGGACGTTGAGGAAACGATCCTGCGTGAGCGGATCAAGCACCGCGAGGAGGTGCCGGGCGACCCGGACGCCAGTGCTGCGGTACGCCACTGGTGCCTGGACCATCTGGCCGCCTACCGCACCGCCCTGCCCTGGTTGACGGGTGACGCCTACGTCATCGACACCAGCGCCCTCACCCCGCGTGAGGCGGCGGAGCGTGCCGCGGCAGCCGTACGGGAGGGCGCCGGCGCCTGCGGCATCGTGCAGACCCCCGAGCCGACGGGCGAGACCGTGGCGGCCGGGGTGCTCCTCTTCGACGAGCAGGAGCGCGTACTGCTCGTGGATCCGACCTACAAGCCCGGCTGGGAGTTCCCCGGCGGGGTCGTGGAGCGCGGCGAACCGCCGGCGCGCGCCGGAGTGCGAGAGGTCGCCGAGGAACTGGGGCTGCAGCTCGGGCAAGGCCTGCGGCTTCTCGTCGTGGACTGGGAACCGCCGAGGCCTCCCGCTTTCGGCGGCGTGCGGATGCTCTTCGACGGCGGTCTGCTCTCGGCCGCGGACGGCGGGCGGTTGCTGCTGCCCGCGGCCGAACTGCGGGACTTCCGCTTCGTCACCGAGGACGAGGCGGCCTCGCTGCTGCCCAAGGAGCGCTACGCCCGCTTGCACTGGGCGCTGCGCGCCCGCGAGCGTGGCCGGGCCTTCAACCTCGAGGCGGGCGAACCGGTCGAGTGACGCCCGTCCGCGGGCCCCGCGGGCACCGGCTGCTGCGCCGCCGGTGCCCGTCGCCACCGGAGCTCAGGCGGCCTTGGCCTTGCCGCGCGCGTAGTTGACGAGGAAGAGCGCCTCGGCGAGCGAGAGCCGTTCCAACTCCTGGGGCGACACGCTCTCGTTGGCCGCGTGGATCTGCGCATCGGGCTCGCTGAGACCGATCAGCAGAATCTCCGCCTGCGGGTAGAGCGAGGCCAGCGTGTTGCACAGCGGAATCGAACCGCCCTGGCCCGCGACCTGCATCTCGGCGCCGTCGTACGCCGTCTGCAGTGCATCGCCCATCGCCTCGTAGGCGGGGCTGGAGGTGTCGGCCCGGAACGGCTGGCCCTGGCCGCGCGGCGTGACCTCGACCCGCGCACCCCACGGCGCCGCCGCTTCCATGTGCGCCGTCAGGGCCTTCTGCGCCTCGGCGGCGTCCAGGCCCGGGGGGACCCGCAGGCTCACCAGTGCCCGCGCGCTCGCGTGCACCGACGGGGTGGCACCCACGACCGGCGGGCAGTCGATGCCGAGCACGGTCACTGCAGGCCGGGCCCACAGGCGGTCGGCGATGGTGCCGGTGCCTATGAGGCCGACCCCGTCGAGCACCTTGGCGTCGCTGCGGAAGGCGTCTTCGTCGTACTGCAGTCCGTTCCACGCCTCCTGCTCCTGAAGTCCGTTGACCGTGGTGGCCCCGGACTCGTCGCGCAGCGAGTCGAGGATGCGGATGAGCGCGGCCAAAGCGTCGGGGGCGGCGCCGCCGAACTGGCCCGAGTGCAGATTGGCTTCGAGCGTCTCGACGCTCACCTCCACCATCGTCATGCCGCGCAGGGTCGCGGTGACGGTGGGCAGGCCGACGCGGAAGTTCCCGGTGTCGCCGATGACGATCGCGTCGGCGGTGAGCAGTTCGGGGTGGGCCTCGGCGTACCGTTCGAGACCGCCTGTGGCCTGTTCCTCGGACCCCTCGGCGATCACCTTCACCGAGACGGGGACCCCACCGTTCTCCCGCAGGGCGCGCAGCGCGGTGAGGTGCATCAGGATGCCGCCCTTGCAGTCGGCCGCGCCCCGCCCGTACCACCGGCCGTCGCGCTCGGTGAGCTGGAACGGGGGGGAGAGCCAGGCCCCTTCGTCGAGCGGGGGCTGCACGTCGTAGTGGGCGTAGAGCAGGACCGTCGGCGCACCCTCAGGCCCGGCGAGCCGGCCGTAGACGGACTGGGTGCCGTCGGGGGTGTCGAGCAGCGCCACGTCACCGAAGCCCTCCGCCCGCAGGGCGTCCGCCACCCAGCGTGCGGCCTTCTCGCACTCGCCGACCGGGAACTGCCGCGGATCCGCGACCGAGCGGTACGACACCAGCTCGGCGAGTTCGCTCCTCGCCCTCGGCATCAGGGCGGCGACCGACTCGGCGAGTGCGGTTGGCCGGGCCTGGTACATGAGCGCTCCTTCGGGTGCGGTTGTGATCACGGATGGACGCCGTGATCGTCACCCCGATGGTCCCACAGCGACTCCGCGGAGAGGGCGCCTTAGGATGCGGGGAGGCGGCAAGACGAACGGGAGCGGACGCACACGTGAGCAGCGACGACGCACGGGGGAACGGCGGGACGGCGGAGAGCGGGGACACCACCGTGTGGGACGTCGTCGTGGTCGGCGCCGGGCCGGCCGGGGCGAGCGCGGCGCATGCGGCGGCCGCCGCCGGGCGCCGGGTGCTGCTCCTGGAGAAGGCCGAGCTGCCGCGCTACAAGACCTGCGGCGGCGGCATCATCGGCCCGTCCCGCGACGCCCTGCCGCCCGGTTTCGAGCTGCCGTTGCGCGACCGGGTGCACGCGGTCACGTTCAGCCTCAACGGACGGCTCACCCGCACCCGCCGCTCCCGTCAGATGCTCTTCGGGCTGATCAACCGCCCGGAGTTCGACGCAGGTCTGGTCGAGGCGGCCAAGCGCGCGGGGGTCGAGGTGCGAACCGGAGCCGCCGTCTCGCGCGTCGAGCAGCACGGTCCGGCCGTCCCGGACCGCAGGACCGTCGCCGTCGTGCTCAACTCCGGGGAGATGGTGCTCGCCCGGGCCGTCGTCGGCGCGGACGGCAGCGCGAGCCGCATAGGAGCCCATGTCGGCGTCAAGCTCGACCAGGTGGATCTCGGCCTGGAGACGGAGATCCCGGTACCGCCGTCGGTCGCCGAGGACTGGGCGGGACGGATTCTGATCGACTGGGGCCCGCTGCCCGGCAGTTACGGATGGGTCTTCCCCAAGGGCGACTCCCTCACGGTCGGGGTGATCTCGGCGCGCGGCGAGGGCGAGGCGACCAAGCGCTACCTCGAGGACTTCACCGCCCGGCTCGGCCTCGCCGGATTCGAACCCAGCATCTCCTCCGGCCACTTGACGCGTTGCCGCGCGGACGACTCCCCCCTCTCCCGCGGCAGGGTGCTGGTCTGCGGCGACGCGGCCGGGCTGCTGGAGCCCTGGACCCGGGAGGGCATCTCGTACGCGCTGCGTTCCGGCCGGCTCGCGGGGGAGTGGGCGGTACAGATCGCCGAGGCCCAGGACGCTGTGGACGCTCGCCGCCAGGCCCTCAACTATGCGTTCGCGGTGAAGGCCGGGCTCGGCGTGGAGATGGCGGTGGGCCGCAGGATGCTGACGCTCTTCGAGCGGCGCCCCGGCGTGCTCCACGCAGCCCTGACGGCCTTCCCGCCTGCATGGCACGCCTTCACGAGGATCACCCGTGGCACGACCACGCTGGCGGAGCTGGTGCGCACCCATCCGCTCGCGGGCCGCGCGTTGTCGAGCGTCGAACGCGCCTAGCAGGGCCGCGCCGTCACTGCGACACCGCGGTCATCCGACCGTGGTTATCCGGAAGACGGGGTGGTCGGGCGCTATGCGGCGCAGCTCCTCGTCGGAGGAGTCGGGGCCGACGCCGCCGAAGAAGGCGCCGACCTCTGCCTTCCACCGCTTCAGGTAGGCCCGCAGTATGTCCGGCTTCTCGTCGTCCGGGACCTCCACGGCAGTGAAGGCGTCGACCTTCTTGCCAAGTCGGAGCTCGCCGCCGCCCGCCGCCCGCATGTTGTGTGTCCACTGCACGTGACCGCGGGCTGCCACGAGGTACTGGGCCCCGTCGAGCGTGAGGGGGTTGACCGGTGTGTGCCGCCATTCCCCCGTCTTGCGGCCGCGCACGGCGAGCACTCGGGACCCGCGCAGGCTGATCCCGCGCTCGGTGAGCAGCGCGACCGTGCGGTTGAGGACATTGACGGTGAACCAGCCGGGCTTCTGGACGTGCTGAGTCATGGCGGACCCCAGTGGGCTAGGTAAGTGTGAGCGGTGCTCTCGTTCCAGATCAGTCTGACACCCTGCACCCGCCTTCGCAAGAGCACTGCTCACGTTGTTGATTGCTGATCCGGTCGATGGCAGACTTCCGGCATGAGCGTCATCCGAGGAGCCAGGCAACGAGCGCGAATCGAGGTCACAGCCGCCATCAAGGACGAGGCGAGACGGCAGCTGGCGGCCGAAGGCGCCGCCCGGCTCTCGCTGCGGGCCGTCGCCCGCGAGCTCGGCATGGTCTCCTCGGCGCTCTACCGCTACTTCCCCAGCCGCGACGACTTGCTCACCGCGCTGATCATCGACGCCTACAACGCTCTCGGCGAGGCAGCGGAGGCGGCTCTCGCCGAATCGAAGGGAGTACCACCTGCCGACCGCTGGCGGGCCGTGTGCCAGGCGGTTCGCCGCTGGGCGCTGGCCCATCCGCACGAGTACGCCCTGATCTACGGCTCGCCCGTGCCCGGCTACACCGCCCCGCGGGACACCGCAGCCCCCGCCGCCCGAGTGGGCCGGGCGCTGCTCGCCGTCGCCCTCGACGCCCAGGAGGACGGCGAACTCGGTGAGCCCGCGGACGGCCCGCTGCCGCCCGGCGTGCGCACCGATGTGGAGCGGATCGCCGCCGAACTCGCCGCCGATCTTCCGCAGCCCGTGATAGCGGGGCTCACCGCCGCCTGGTCGCAGCTGTTCGGGCTCGTCGGCTTCGAGGTGTTCGGCCATTTCAACAACGTTGTCGAGGCCCGTGACGAGTTCTTCGACCACTCGTGTGCCGCGCTCGCCCATCAGGTGGGCCTGTCATCCGCCCACGGGACTCATGGAGCTCACGGGCGGCTACTCCCGCGGGAGTAGGGACGATCACTGCTGCGGAGTGACGCCGGCCGTCCCTGAGGCGGTTAGCGTGGCGCCATGCGCGAGGAGCAGCCGCCCCCGGTGGGCACGGAGCACCCATGGGACGGCGGCAGGCCGTACTGGGGCGGTCCTCCATGGCTGCGCGGCCGGCGGCGCGACGCACGCCGGTTCCCTGTGGTGTCATCGCTGGCCGTCGCGTTCGCGCAGCTGATCGGCTCCACCGCCGTCGGACGCCACCAGACCGGCCGGGTGCACCTCGATGCCCTCGGCTACCTCCTGCTGCTGATCGGCCCCGCGTTCCTGGCCGTGCGGCAGCGGGCGCCCGGTCTCGCCGTCTACGGGACGGCAGCCGCGATTGTGATCTACATCGCCGCCGGCTTTCCGTACGGGCCCGTCTTCCTCAGCCTGATCGTGGCCGTCTACTCCGCGATCATCCGTGGACGGCGGCGCGACGCGTGGATCGGGATGGGCATCGTCTACGCAGGCCATCTGCTCATCGGCCACTGGCTCTACCGGTGGTTGCCGCCACCCGGAAGCGCGCCTGCCGCGTGGGGCCCGGAATGGGGCATCGCCTGCTGGCTCTTCGTCCTGGGAGCGGCGACGGAACTGGTGAGGGTGCGGCGCGAGCAGTTCGCCCGCATGCGCCGTGAGCGCGCGGAGGCCGAGCGCCGCCGCACCGACGAGGAACGGCTGCGGATCGCCCGGGAGCTGCACGATGTCATCGCGCACAGCCTCTCGGTCATCAACGTGCAGGCAGGGGTGGGGCTCGAACTCATCGACGAGCGCCCTGAACAGGCCCGGACCGCACTGGTGACCATCAAGGCGGCGAGCAAGCAGGCGCTCGGCGAGGTACGGCAGGTGCTGGGAACGCTGCGTGCGCAGGACGCCGCACCGCGCGAGCCGGCACCCGGACTCGGCCGCCTCCGCGAGCTCACCGGCCACGCCACCGCCGCCGGACTCGACGTCGAGATCACGGTGGAGGGCGAGGAGCGCCCGCTGCCGCCGGGCGCCGATCTGGCGGCGTTCCGCATCGTGCAGGAGGCGCTGACAAACATCATCCGGCACTCGCAGGCCCGCACCGCCCGGGTGCTGATCGGCTACCTGCCCGGCGCCGTCGAACTGCGGGTGGACGACGACGGGCCGGCCGTCACCGGCGGCACGAGCGGCGGCGGAAACGGCCTGGTCGGCATGCGGGAGCGCGCCGCCGCGCTCGGTGGCACCGTGACCGCGGGCCCCCGCGACGACGGCGGCTTCCGTGTCGATGCGAGGCTGCCCGTGCCCGGCACGGGTGGCGTGTGGGTCCCCGGCAGGTCCGGGGATCCCCTGCAGGAGGAGAGATGACCAGGGTGGTGCTGGCGGACGACCAGGTGCTCGTGCGCGCCGGCTTCCGTGCGCTGCTCGACGCCCAGGACGACATCGAGGTGGTCGGAGAGGCCGCGGACGGCGAGGAGGCGGTGCGTCAGGTCTCCCGTCTCGAGCCCGACGTCGTTCTGATGGACATCCGCATGCCGGTGCTCGACGGCCTCGCCGCGACCCGAAGGATCAGCGAGGACCCGGCACTGGGCCGGGTGAAGGTGGTCATCCTCACCACCTTTGAACTCGACGAGTACGTCTTCGAGGCGATCCGCTCCGGAGCCACCGGGTTCCTGGTCAAGGACACCGAACCCGCCGACCTGGTGCGTGCGGTGCGGGCCGCCGTGGCCGGGGATGCCCTGCTGTCGCCCGGTGTGACGCGTCGCCTGATCGCGGAGTTCGCCGCCCGCTCCAAGGAGCCCGCCATGGCGGCCGGCCTGGAGCAGCTCACCGAGCGGGAGCGGGAGGTGATGGCGCTGGTCGGCATCGGGCTGTCGAACGACGAGATCGCCCGTCGCCTGGTGGTCAGCCCGCTGACCGCGAAGACGCACGTCAGCCGGGCCATGGTCAAGCTCGGGGCTCGCGACCGGGCCCAACTCGTCGTCTTCGCGTACGAGTCCGGTCTGGTCCGGCCCGGCTGGTTGGGGTGAACGCGCGCGGCGGCGCGCCCGGTGGAGCCGGCAGTGTCCGTCAGCGTGCGGCGCCCTTGCGCCGGACGTACAGCTGCTTGCGGATCCGGGCGACGAGGGCGCCGTCGGAGCCCACGACGTCGTTCTCGAACCACACCAGAGCCTTCCGGCCGTCCTCCGTCAGCTTTCTGATCTCCTCCAACCGCTCCTCGGCCAGCGTGAATTCGGCGAACACCGAGCCCCTGCCGGGCGCGAGGAAGTCGATCTCGGCGGACTTGTCCCATACGAGGTAGTCACGGCCCAGACGGTGCATCACCAGGAGCATCCAGAACGGGTCGCTCATGGCGAACAGCGACCCGCCGAAGTGCGTCCCCACGTAGTTGCGGTTGAAGCGGTTCATCCGCAGCCGCACGCGTGCCGTGCTCCAGTCGTCGGCGATCTCCAGCACCCGGATCCCGGTGCACAGGTACGGCGGCCACAGGTTCATCGCGCGCCGCAGCGAGGTGGGGGTGAAGGAACGACGAGCCATGCTTCGACGCTAGCATTCTTCGCTACTCGCCGGTAACTAGTGGTGCCCGGCGTCGCGCACCGCAAGGGCGATCGCCGACGCGGTCGCCGCGAGCAGGGCGACCGTGGTGAGCGCGATCGGCAGCCCCGTCACCTCGGCGAGGAATCCGATCGACGGCGGGCCGAGCAGCATGCCGCCGTAGCCGAGGGTGGAAGCAGCGGCCACCCCGCCGGGCCCGGCGAGTGCGCCCGCCCGGGCGATGGCGACCGGGAAGACGTTGGCCAGGCCCAGTCCCGTCACCGCGAACCCCGCGAACACCAGCCATACCCACGGCGCCAGCGCGCCGACCAGCATTCCTGCCGCTGCCGTCGCGCCGCCCAGCACGACCGTGCGCGTGCGGCCGAGGCGTTCGAGCAGGGCGGTGCCGGTAAGCCGGCCGACGGCCATCGCCAGGGCGAACGGTGCGTACGAGGCGGCCGCGAGCCCCGGTCCGCTGTGCAGGTCTTGAGTGAGGTGCAGCGCGCTCCAGTCGGCCAGTGCACCTTCGCCGTACGCGGTGCACAGGGCGATCAGGCCGAAGACGACGACCAGCCTGTTCACCCCGCCCCGCGCCGGTGCCGGACGCGGCGGTGACTGTTCAGTCGGTGCCGGACGGACCGGTGCCGGATGGACCGGTGCCGGATGGGTCAGCAGGATCCGCCCGGCACCGGTGGTCGCCAGCAGTGCGATCGGGGTGAGGAGCAGCAGATGCCTCGTGGGGCTCAGGTGCGGTGCGAGGAGCGCGCCGAGCCCCGCGCCTGCCAGGCCGCCGAAGCTGAAGGCGGCGTGGAAGCCCGGCATGACGGGCCGTCGGAGCGCCGCGACGAGATCGACGGCGGCGCTGTTCATGGCGACATTGAGCCCGCCGTACGCCGCGCCGAAGACCAGCAGGACGAGACCGAGCGCGAGCGCCGAATGGGTGAGCGGGGGCAGCGCCACGCTGAGCCCGAGCAGGATCGCGCACCACACCGTCACCTTGTGGCTGCCGAAGCGCCGGCACAGGTGCCCGGTGAGGACCATGGTGGCCACGGCGCCTGCGGAGACACCCAGCAGCGCGAGGCCCAAGGCGCCGGAGGATGCGCCCACTTGCTTCTTGATGGCTGGAATGCGCACCACCCAGCCCGCGAAGGTGAAACCGTCGACGGCGAAGAAGGCGGTGATGGCGATGCGCAGTGCCGTCAAGGAGCGGGCCGCAGAGGTGTCGTCGCCGGACGGGCCGCAGTCGTCGGTGACCCGTGGAGTCCGTATTTTGTTTCGGCTCGGCACAAAGTAAGAATAGGGCTGTGACGCAGACCCGTACAAGGCTCGAACGAGGGCGCTCGGCGCTAGGTCCCGCCCTGACGCTCGTCCACACCGGCAGCGCTCCCACCCGCGCCGTGCTCACCGCGGAGCTCGGAGTGACCCGCGCGACCGCCGGTGCGGTCGCCGCCGAGCTGGAAGTGCTCGGTCTGATCCGGGTGGACACCCGGCCCACCGTCGTCGCCGGTTCTCAGGGCCGTCCCTCCCACCGGCTCGACGTCAACCCCGACGGACCTGTCGTCCTCGCCGCCCAGGTGCACTCCGACGGCTTCCGGGCCGCGCTCGTCGGGCTCGGCGGGCGCATCGTCGCCACCACACCCGGCTGCATGACGGTGCCCGCCGACCCGGCGCACGTCCTCGGCGCCGTCGTCGAGGCAGGCGCCGATCTGCTGAAGTCGACGGGCCGGCGCTGTCTGGGGGCAGGCCTGGCTGTGCCGTCAGCGGTGGCCGAGCCCGAGGGAACGGCCCTCAACCCGCTGCACCTCGCCTGGCCCGCAGGGGCACCGGTTCGGCAGGTGTTCGCCGAACAGGTCCTCGCGCACGGCATCACGACCCCCGACGGCGTGCCGGTGGCCTCCTTCGTCGGGAACGACGTCAACCTCGCCGCGCTCGCCGAGCACCGGCACGGGGCGGGGCGTGGCGCGCGTCATCTGCTCGTCGTGGCCACCGGGCACCGCGGCGTCGGCGGTGCGCTGGTGCTCGACGGCCGGCTGCACACCGGAAGCTCCGGTCTCGCCCTGGAGGTCGGCCATCTCACCGTCAACCCCGAGGGCCGGCCCTGCCACTGCGGCGGGCGCGGCTGCCTGGACGTCGAGGTCGACCCGCTCGCCTTCCTCCAGGCCGCGGGGCGCGATCCCGGCCCCGAGGTCTCGCTGCTGTACCAGTCGGCTGCCCTGCTGCGCGAGGAGTACGCGGACCCTTCGGTCCGGGCTGCGGCGGAGGCGCTGATCGACCGGCTCGGGCTCGGCCTCGCCGGCCTGGTCAACGTGTTCAACCCCGACCGTATCGTCCTCGGCGGGCTCCACCGCCATCTTCTCGACGCCGATCCCGAGCGGCTGCGCGCCGTGGTCGCCGACCGCAGCCTGTGGGGGCGCAGCGGCTCCGTACCGATCCTCGGGTGCACGCTCGACCACAACAGCCTCGTCGGCGCCGCCGAGCTCGCCTGGCAGCCGGTCCTCGACGACCCGCTGGCCGCACTCGCGACGTAGTGGCGTAGCGGTGCACCCCGGGGCGTACTTCCGCTGGGGTATGCGAGGTCGCACCGGCCGTACGACGACGCGGGCGCGATGGACGGCGACTCTCGATGGTGTCAGAACCGGAGCGACCCGGGAGAGATCCCGGATCCGCACCGGACCGGAACCTTCGAGGAGTTGACCGATATGAACATGCTGGCAGGCCCTTGGCACGACGGCGGGCCGGGTCCGTGGATCCTCTTCGTCCCGCTCGTGTGGGCGGTGGTCGTCTTCGGTGTCGTCACGCTGCTGCGCCGCACCGTGTGGCGGGGACGCGGCCCCTGGAACCGCTTCGGGCCGCCGCAGCCGTCCGGGGAGTCGCCGGTCGCCCTGCTGGGCCGCAGGTTCGCTGCGGGAGAGATCGACGAGGACGAGTACTGGCGTCGGATGTCCGTGCTCGACCAGGAGTTCGGCAGTCGGCCCGGTCCCGGCCGCTGATCCGGCCGGCCCACCCTGCGTGTGCTGCGCGCGGCCCCGGAGGGGAGTGGGCCCCGGACGCGCGCGCAGCCTGGTGTCGGGCCGGTCAGGCGAGGGAGACCGCGATGGCCTGCGGTCGGGTCCTGCGACGCTTGATGGTGAGCGCTGCGGGGACAGCCGCTTCGGCGGGGGCGGCGGCAGGTGGAACGACCGGTGCGGAGAGGGTGAACCACACGGCTTTGCCGCTGCCGTTGGCGGAGCTGGGCCGAGTGCCCCAGCTCTCGCTGACCGCGGCGACCATCGCGAGGCCGCGCCCGGATGTGGCGAGCGGTTCGATGGGGCTGCCGAGCCGCGGTGGCCTGGGGTCGTTGTCGGTCACCGAGACAGTCAGCCGGCCGCTGCTGAAGACCATCTCGACGGAACAGCGTTTGTCCGGCTGAGCGTGCTGGTGGACGTTGGCGAGCAGTTCCGTGATGCCGAGCAGCGTGGCGTCTATGAGCGGGTGGAGATCCCAGTACCTGAGCTTTGCAGAGACGATTCTGCGCACCTGGCCGATCCGATGCGGCAGTGCTTCCAGTTCCAGCGAGCACTGCCGTGTGTGATGGTGGGTGATCACGGCTACGACTCCCTCCGGGGTGGGGCCGACCTCGTGTCCGGGGCCCGGCCCCGGCCCGCTCGAATGGGAAAGCCTGAGCAGGACATACATACGGTGACGACGCATGTACTCCGTGTGTGTGACCAGAGTCACCCCACGAGCTGAAATCTGCAACTCCCGGCGCGGGGAGTCCTCCTGATTCAGCCCCCTGATTCAGCCCCGTGTACGCCCCCGTCCGGGCGGCCCGGCGTGCCCGCGTGCAGAGCCCAGCGCGTCGAGGAAACGCCGCGCCGCGTCCGACTCGGCTTCTCCGAGCCGCAGCAGATAATGCCTGCCGTCGAGCACCACACGGGTCCGGCCCTTGGCCGGATACCAGCGTGGCGCGCTCGCATGCGCCGTCGCCAGCGGGGCGCTGTCGATCTCCTGGCCACGGCTGGTCCGCAACACCAGCCGCCCTTCACCCACTTGCACCTCACCCGCCCGGGTCAGTGAACGCAGCCATCTTCTGATCTGGACCCCGCTGAGGCTGAAATCGGACTCCGCCACGGTGCACCCCCTTCGCCCGCAGTGCCGCGTGTGGCCGTGCATGGCCGCGTGAGCGCAGTGTGCCGCGCCCGCGGTCCGCGCACCAGTGCGCGCGCTGTTCGTGCGGTGGCTGCCTATGATCGAACCGTGCCCGGCACGGTGGCCGGGAGCGGGGCGAGCGGGAGGCGGGAAGCACGTGGACACCGTCGAACAGGCCGGCGACCGCCATCTCGCAGGAGGCGACGCGCCTGCCGCCACCGTGGATGTCGACCGCTCGGACGAGCGCTACCGCGCCTGGCTGAAGGAAGCCGTGCGCAAGGTCCAGGCCGACGCGAACCGGAGCGCCGACACGCATCTGCTGCGTTTTCCGCTGCCCGAACACTGGGGAATCGACTTGTACTTGAAGGACGAGTCGACCCACCCCACGGGCTCGCTCAAGCATCGCCTCGCACGTTCGCTGTTCCTGTACGGGCTGTGCAACGGCTGGATCCGGCCGGACCGGCCCGTGATCGAGGCGTCGAGCGGCTCGACGGCCGTCTCCGAGGCGTACTTCGCAGGGCTCATCGGCGTGCCGTTCATCGCGGTGATGCCGCGCACGACCAGTCGTGAGAAGCAGCGCCTGATCGAGTTCCATGGCGGTCGATGCCATCTGGTGGACGATTCGCGGACGATCTACGAGATCTCCGCCCGCCTGGCGGCGGAGTCCGGCGGTCATTACATGGACCAGTTCACCTACGCCGAACGGGCGACCGACTGGCGTGGCAACAACAACATCGCCGAATCGATTTATCAACAACTCGACAAGGAGCGCCATCCCGAACCGGCGTGGATCGTCGCCACGGCCGGCACGGGCGGTACCTCGGCCACCATCGCCCGGTATGTGCACTACATGCAGTACGACACGCGAGTCTGTGTCGCCGACCCGGAGAACTCGTGCTTCTTCGACGGCTGGGTCACCGGTGATCCCGATGTGGTCTGCGAGCGGGGCTCCCGCATCGAGGGGATCGGGCGGCCACGGATGGAGCCCAGCTTCGTCGCGAGCTCCATCGACCGGATGATGAAGGTGCCGGACGCGGCGTCGGTCGCGGCTGTGCGTGCGCTGGAACGGGCGATCGGCCGCAAGGCGGGCGGCTCGACGGGTACGGGACTGTGGGGGGCGCTGCGCATCGTGGCCGAGATGCTGGCCCAGGGGCGGACCGGGAGCGTGGTGACGCTGCTGTGCGATCCGGGCGACCGCTATCTCGACAAGTACTACTCGGACGCGTGGCTGGCGGAACAGGGCCTTGACATCGCTCCCTACGCGGCCGCGATCGACGGGTTCCTCGCCACCGGCACCTGGTCGGACTGAACCCGTCCGTCAGCCGCGGGCGGCGGCGAGCGCAGCGTCCAGGGAGCGCACGGCGTCGCGGAAGGCGTGACCCAGGCCGGGACGCGCCACCCGGAGCAGACCGCGGGCGCCCGCGGGAGCGTCCACGGCGAAGGTCCACTGGACGCGCGTGCCGCCCGGAGCGGTGGGGGAGAGCAGCCACTCCTCCGCAAGAGCGCGGACGACGGGGGCATTGGTGGTGTCGACCCGGTACGCATAACGGGTCGGGTCGTCCGAGGCGAGCACCGTCTCGCTGAACCTCACGCCGCCCATGAGACCGATCTCGCGGCCTCCGTCGGTGGGGCGCGCCAGCGTGACCGCGCCGAACCACTCCTTCCAGCCGGCGGTGTCGTGGGCGAGGGCGTGGAACACCTCGGCGGGTCCGGCGGAGATCTCGTCGGCGAAGACCAGACGTAGCGGAGCGCTGCCGACGAAGTCGAGACCGACGGGGCGGAGTCGGCGCGGCATGACGGGCACCTCCTGATCGGAACGGCCGGGCAAGCCGTACGGTACGCGATAGCTGACGGTATGTCAGTCCCGTTGTGTGCGCAGCCTGCTCAGGCCTCCGTGGCCTCGTCCGTCTCGCCAGCGACGACCAGATCCGCCAGATGCTCGGAGATCTCCGCGCGCACTTGCGGCGGTATGCCGGCGTCGGTCACCAGGGTGGAGACCTCGTCGAGCGTGGCAAAGGAACTCAGCCCGACCGTACCCCACTTGGTGTGGTCGGCTATCACCACGACGCGTCGCGCCGAGCGCACGAACTGCCGGTTGGTCTCCGCCTCGGCGAGATTCGGCGTGGACAGGCCTGCCTCGACCGACAGGCCGTGCACACCGAGGAAGAGCAGATCGAAGTGGAGGGAGCGGATCGCGCGGTCGGCGACCGGGCCGACGAGGGAGTCGGACGGGGTCCGCACGCCGCCGGTCAGCACCACCGTCGCGGCCCCGGGGCGGACCGCCCGCTGTGTGCCACTGCCCGACCGGCGCTGCCCGGTGTGGAAGACGTCCGCGACGCGCACCGAGTTGGTGACGACCGTCAAATCGGGCACGTCGAGGAGATGGTGCGCGAGCGCGTAGGTGGTCGTGCCGCCGGACAGGGCGATGGCGCTGCCGGGCACGACCATGGAGGCGGCGGCGCGCGCGATTGCCTCCTTCGCACCCGGTTCGAGGCCCGCCTTCGCCTCGAACCCCGGCTCGTGGCTGCTCGCCTCGGCGACCGGGACCGCTCCGCCGTGCACCTTCTCGACCATGCCCTGGTGCGCGAGCGCGTCGAGATCACGCCGCACAGTCATGTCGGAGACGTTGAGCTTGCGGGTCAGTTCGTTGACACGCACCCCGCCGCGCCGCCTGACCTCGTCGAGGATCAGGGCACGCCGCTGCTCAGCCAGGAGGTTCTGGTTGTCGCCCACCCGCGCCCGTCCCTTCCGTCGTCTGCGTCGTCTGCGTCGTCTGCGTCGTCTGCGTTCTGCGCCGTCCGTGCCATCTTCCCACGGGGATACGACATCGTGATCCGTCGGGACGGCGGCCCGGTCAGGGAAGCTCGGGGAGGTCCTCGGCGTAGAGCAGCTGCAGGTCGTCATGGGTCGGTTCGCAGAGCTGGGCCACCCGGCCCGCGTGCCGCTCGACCATGGCCTCGAAGGTCAGCCTCGCGGCGCGCCCGTTGCCGAAGGACGGGCCCTTCGGAAGTGCCGTGAAGTACTTCAGCAACGCCTCGTCGGTGCCCTCCCCGAGGCGGTACTCGTGCTCGTCGGCCTGGGAGCCCACGATCCGCAGCAGCTCCTCGGCCGTGTAGTCGCCGAAGGTGATGGTTCGTGAGAAGCGGGACGCCACACCGGGGTTGGAGGCCAGGAAGCGCTTCATCTCCGCCGTGTACCCGGCGACGATCACCACGACCGCGTCCCGGTGGTCCTCCATCAGCTTCACCAGGGTGTCGATCGCCTCGCGGCCGAAATCCCGCCCCGAATCCTCGGGCGCAAGCGCGTATGCCTCGTCGATGAAGAGCACACCTCCACGCGCGCGTTCGAACGCCTCCTGGGTGCGGATCGCCGTCGAGCCGATGTGCTCGCCGACGAGGTCGACGCGGGAGACCTCGACGAGGTGCCCGGTGTCCAGGACGCCTAGCGACGCCAGGATCTCGCCGTACAGCCGGGCCACCGTCGTCTTGCCGGTGCCGGGAGAGCCGGTGAAGACCAGATGACGGCGGGGGGAGGGGGCCTTGAGACCGGCCTGCCGCCGGCGGCGGCCGACGGCGATCAGGTCGATCAGGGCGCGCACCTCGCGCTTGACGCTCTCCAGGCCCACCAGCGCGTCGAGTTCACCGAGCACGGCCTCGGCGGGGCGTGCGGCCGGGGCCTCGGCCCCGGAGGCGCCCTCGGCAGGGCGCGGCTCGGGCACCCCGCCCAGCAGACCGTACGAGCCCGTCCCGGTGGCCGTCATCGCGGCCGGGGCGGTTGCGGGGTGCGGCGGCAGGCCCTCCGTCCGGGCGGCCGAGGGCGGGCCGGGACGGCCGGCGGAATCGGGGACGACGCGCAGCTCGGCGCTCTCGTCGCTCGTGCACTCCTTGGCGACCGGTCCCGGTTCGGCAAACTCGTAGCCGCCGCGCGAACAGCGCTCGGTACGGCACCGGGTCAACGTGGTACGGCACCCGTCGATGATGTGGAATCCGTAGCCGCGGCTGCCGGTGACCCGGCAGCCGGTGAACGTACCGCGCCCGCCCGCGGAGACGTAGAACCCGGCCTCGGCGGGGGAGGCGACGGTGCACCGTTCGATCGTGGGATCCGCGCCCTTGGTGACGATGACGCCCGTCGCCACGGCGTCGATGGTGCTGGCGGCGAGGGTGCCTCCGCTTCCGTGGTCGCGGAACCAGGCGCCGGTTGTGGCCTCCCGGATGCGGCAGTCGTCGATCTGCACGGTGGCACCGTCGCTGACGGAGACGGCGGTGTTGCGCACCTGGGCGATGTCGCTGTCGACGACGTCGGCGCGCGAGCCCCGGTCGAGGACGAACAGGGCATCGGGCACATCGTGCACGCGGCAGGAGTCCAGCACGGCCGCGGCGCCGTCGCTGATCCACACCGCCGGATAGTCGCCCTCGCTGTCGTGGATCTCGCACTGGTTGGCGTCGGCGCGGGTGCCCGGGTCCCATACGGACAGGCCGTTGCGGCCGAAGCGGCGCACCGTCGAGCGGGTGAGGGTCAGCACCGAGCGCGACCGCAGGTCGATCGCGTTCTCGGGTATGTCGTGGATGTCGCAGTCGGCGAGGGTGAGGACGGCGTCGGTGTCGAGGGTGACGCCGTCGCCGGTCGTACGGTGCACCTGGCAGTCGGTGAGATGGCCTGCGGCCCGTGCCGTGACCTGCACACCGGTGCCCTTGATCTCGTACATCTCGCAGCCGACGGCCTCGGCGACCGTCCCGTCACCGGTCACGGCCAGGCCGGCGCCGCTCGCATGGTGGATGCGGCAGCGGTCGAGGCGCGGTGAGGCGCCGCTGCGGACGGCGAAGCCCGACTGGCCGGCCGCGACCACCTCGCACTCCTCGAACAGGCCGCCGGACGAGTCGAGCACGCTGATGCCGAGACCCGCCGGGTTGTCCACGGTGCAGCGGCGTACGGTGGGGCGGGCGCGGTCGCGGACCTCTATGCCCACGGCCGAGCGGGTGACGACCTTCAGCCCCTGCAACTCGGGTGTCGACCCCTCGACGAGCAGGGCTGCGGCGGAAGTGTCCTGGCCCTCGATGTGCAGGTCCTGCACGGTGGCAGCGGCGCGCACCGTCAGGGCGACGCCACCCGGCGGGGCGATGCGCACGGAACCCGGGCCCTCGGCTCCCCGCAGCGTCACGGCGCGTTGGACGACGATGTTCTCCCGGTAGGTGCCGGGGACGACCGCGACGACATCGCCGTCGCCTGCCGCCTCCAGGGCGGCGGCGAGGGTGTCGTACTCGCCCGTGCGGCGCCGCCACCGCGACGTACCGGTGTGCGTCACCTGAGCCACGCCCTGTGCCATGGTGCTGTTCTGCCCCCACCTCTTGGGTCTGCGGACCGGGGCTCCACGGTAGCGCGAGCCGGGGGCGCCCCTGCACCGACGAGCCCAGAAGCCTTGTCCCGTGCGGCGGTTCGGGCGGAAAGCGCCGTAGCGGAGCAATCGGTGGTATAGCGGTCAGCCTCCGGCGCCGGCGCGGCCCCAGTCCTGGCCGAGCCGAGCCCATGCGCGCTCCCAGTCCGCGAGGCGGCGGCGCAGGATCCGCCAGCCGAGGAGCTGGCGCATCCCGCACGCGAACGATGCGACGCCCGCGGCTACACCGAGGCCGGCGGCGACCGCGTTGGTGGTGGCCGTGGACCGGTCCATGGGGCGGCCGGTCAGCACGCCCCTTGTGTCGATCCACACCGGAACGCGGTCACCGGACTGGCGGGGCAGCACGATGTGTATCGTCCCGGTGCGGACCGTTCCGTCGGGTGCTGTCCAGCGCACGACGGCCGAGCGGACGGTGTCCTGACCGTCCGTCGAGTCGCCGTCCGCGCTGACGGCGGGGACGGTGCGGGCTGAGGTGCTCAGCACGGTGGCCGGCACCAGGTGGCGCTGGGCATGCTGGAGGCGCACCGTCCGCTGCAGCTCGTACCCGACGGTCCGGCCGGTGGCGAGCCCTGCCGCGGGCGCGCCGACCGCCACCACGGCGGCCGTGGCGAGACCGGCCCAGGCCTCGACCACGTCGCTGCGGCGCCGTAGCGGGTTGGGCCGCCACCGCCAGGCGCCCGGCATCGCGGGCATCGGTCCCGTCGGCCGCATCGCACCTCACCCCCTCGCACGTCCAAGTACCGCAAACGGCACAACACATGCGCGGGGCGGCCCGAAAGCGCCCGAAAACACCCCGCGCGAGGGGTCGGCCGCAGCGCTGCCTTGACGCGCTACTCCAGGATGGTGAACGCGTCACCGACGCGCAGGGTTCCGCGATTTTCCGGTATGAGGTTCTGCCCGAAGACAAGAGAGTCGCCGAAGCGCCGATGCCGGGCCAGGGTGGCGAGTGGCTCCTTGCCGCGCACGGCCGTCCGCTGGTCCGTGGTGGTGATGATGCACCGGCCGCATGGCTTGGCGACGCGGAGGCTCACCTCTCCTATCGCGATCCGGCGCCAGCCGTCCTCGGCCCAGGCCTCCGTGCCCTCCACCACCACGTTCGGACGGAAGCGGTTCATCGGCAGCGGCCCCTCGTCCGGACGGCCGCCCTGCGCGATCAGAGAGTTGAGGGCGTCGAGCGAGGCCGCGGAGGTGAGCAGCAGCGGGTAGCCGTCGGCGAAAGTGACCATGTCGCCGGGCAGGGAGTACTCCGGGTCGACCGGCCGTCTGCGCGCCGGGTCGTCCAGATGGACAAGGGTGACGCGCGCACCGAGGAACTCCCCGAACCACTCGGCGGCCTGCGGCGCCGCGGCGACCGCCTCCACCTTGTCGCGCCATATCTGCACCGGCATGGTGGCGGCCGGCTCCGGGACGGCCACGTCCAGCGGCGGCATGCCGGGCGCGGCCACCCTCAGACGGCCGTCCGCCAGCGGCTCGGCGCATATCAGCGCCATGCGCGGCCACTGACGCTGCGTGAGGAAACGGTTGTCCCCGTCGACCAGCATCCACCTCCGGTCCCCGACGAGCCCCCACGGCTCGACGGCCGCCTCGCCGGGCGCCGGTCCCGCGACCGACTTCACCGGATAGATATGCACAGCCTTCAGTCGTGGTGTCCTCATACGGCCATGCTGCCAGCCGCCTGTGACAACCGGACTCCCGCCGGTGCGGCGAAGTTCGCGCGGCTCAGTAGCCCTGCCCGTTGTAGGGGCGACGGTACGGGTCCTCGCCGTACGGGCCGGGCGCCGCAGGACGGGGCGGGGCGGGATACGGGGCCGCCGGGCGTGGCGGCACCGGCCGCACCGCGTCGTACCCCGTCGGGCCGCCCTGGTACGGCGCCTGGGGGGCCTGCTGCGGGTAGCCGCCGGCATAGCCGCGCGGTCCGCTCGCCTGCTGCGGGATGTACGCGGCGGGGGCCGGCTGCACCGGGTACGCGGCGGGCTGCGGCGCCGGCACATAGCCGGTGTACGTGCCGTGCAGCGGCGTATGGGAGGTCGACGCGGAGGGGAGCGCCGGGAGCGCCGGAAGCGCGGGCAGGCTGCTGCCCATGTCGTACGGCGGGGTTACCCGGATCGGGGCGATCTGGGGGGTACCCCGCTCTGCGACCAGGCTGTCGTAGATGGGGGTGTCCGGGAAGGCCGGCGAGGCGTAGTAGCCGCCGCCGTAAGAACCGCGGGGGGTGGTCATGCTCCATAAGTTAAGCCCACGATGTGCTGGAAGGGGAGACCGATAAGAGGGTTGTTTGGCGCGTCGCCAGTGAAGTGAGTTCCCCAATACGATCGAATCCGCGAAAAACGGCCATCGGGCGGTGTTTCGATGGTGTAAAGGCGGGTCCGTGCCGATGGCGTGTCGCGGGCCGGTCCAGGCGGCATCGCGCGAGTGATCCCTCCGCCTGCCGGAGCGTCAGTCCTCAGTCGGCAGCCGGGCCGGGGGCCTGTTCCCCCGATTGCGGACGCGCGTATGTCCGGCCCTTCCACGCCGCCCCCCTGCCCCGGTAGTGCTGCAGCGCCGAGTCCGCCGTCATCGCCGCGTACAGCATCGCCGTGAACGGCAACAGCGGTGCGAGCCACAGCGGCTGGCGGTAGTAGCGCAGCGTCGGCGCATACGTGCCGGTCATCACGGCCCACGCCGCCGACCCGGCCGCGAGGAGCAGGCCGTCGCCGGTCACCGCGCCTGCCACCGCCGCCACCGGAGGCACCGCGTAGACCAGCGCGAGACCAGCGAGCGTCGCCATGAGCAGGGCAGGGTTGTGCCGCAACTGCGCGTAGGCGCTGCGCGAGATCATCCGCCACAGCTCCGACAGCCGCGGATAGGGCCGCACGCTGTCCACCCGGTCGGCGAGGCCGAGCCAGATCGTGCCGCCGCTGCGCTTCACCGCCCGTGCCAGCGCCACGTCGTCGATCACCGCATGCCGGAACGCGGCGGGAACGCCGGCGCGCTCCGCCACCTCGCGCCTGATGAGGACACAACCGCCCGCCGCTGCCGCCGTGTGCCCGCCGCGCCTGTTGATCCACCGGAACGGGTACAGCTGCGCGAAGAAGTAGACGAAGGCCGGGACGATCAGCCGCTCCCAACCCGTCTCCACGCGCAGCCTCGCCATCTGCGAGACGACATCACGCCCGTCCGCCAGCGCCGCGGCCACCAACTCGCGCAGCGAGCCCGGCCGGTGGGCGATGTCGGCGTCGGTGAGCAGCAGATAACCGTGCTCATACGCCCCGGCCGCGACACCGATCCCGTGGTGCACCGCCCACAGCTTCCCGGCCCAGCCCGCAGGGGGCTCGCCCGGGGAGCAGACGGTCAGCGGCAGCCCTCCGTGCTCCTCGGCGATGGCCCGCGCCAGCGCGCTCGTCCCGTCCGTGCTGCCGTCGTCGACCAGGAACACCTCGGCACGGCCCGGGTACTCCTGAGCCAGCAATGACGGAAGGCTGTCAGGCAGCACATGGGCCTCGTCCCGCGCCGGCACCACGACCGCCACCGCGGGCCAGACGGCCGGGTCGCCGCCCGGCGCGCGCGGCGGCAGCCGCACATCGGTGCGCCAGAACCCGCCCTGCCCCACCAGCAGCCACCCCCAGGCGAGCAGCGACACGAGGGCGATCACGATCGAGATGGTCACGCGCGGCAGTCTGCCCCACATGCGCGGCCCGGAACGACACCCTGGCGCGGGCCCAGTTAAAGTTGCGTCGGCTGCCGGAGCGAGGCGTGCGGCGTGCGACGCCGGCCGCGCACGGCCGGATGCCGTTCGACAGCGACAGCGACGACAGCGAGACCGAGAGGCATGCCGCAGTGAAGCGAGCCGGACTGAAGATCGCGCTCATGGACTCCGGCATCGGTCTGCTGGCCGCCGCTGCCGCACTGCGGGCGCTGCGCCCGGACGCCGAGCTCGTCCTCTCCTCCGACCCGGACGGCATGCCCTGGGGGCCGCGCACCGCCGACGACGTCACCGCCCACGCGCTGGCCTGCGCCGAAGCAGCCGCCGCCCATGCCCCCGACGCGCTGATCGTCGCCTGCAACACCGCCTCCGTCCATGCGCTGCCCGCGCTGCGCGCTGCGCTGGAGCCCGGGATCCCGGTGATCGGGACGGTCCCGGCGATCAAGCCGGCAGCCGCCGATGGCGGTCCCGTGGCGATGTGGGCGACTGCGGCGACCACGGGCAGCGCCTACCAACGCCGGTTGATCGAGGAGTTCGCCGACGGAGCCCGGGTCACCGAGGTGGCCTGTCCCGGTCTCGCCGACGCCCTGCAGGAGGCCGACGAGGCCGCGATCGACGAGGCCATCGCATCCGCTGCAGCCCGCACCCCGCGCGACGTCAGCTCGGTGGTGCTGGGCTGTACGCACTACGAACTCGTGGCCGACCGGATCCGTGCTGCAGTGCAGCCCGCCGACGCTCCGCCCATCGTGTTGCACGGTTCTGCGGACGCCGTCGCCGCCCAGGCGCTGAGGCGCATCGGAGCAGCCCCCGCGCCCGACGCCGAGCCGTCCGGTTCGCTCACGGTGATCCTCAGTGGCCGTATCGCCGCCCTGCCCGATGCCGCACTTGCCTACGCGGAGGGCCGGGCGATCTCCGCCGCAGCGCCCGTCCGCTGACCGCTGACGATGCCCCTGTCGCGCCCGTACCGCCCGACGCGACCCGTGCGGCGCCGGTAACAGTGCCGTCACAGCGTGCTGCGAGTACGCTCCGGACTATGCACGACACCGGCACCGGCGACACCCGGGGCGCGGACGCGCCCGGCGATCCGGCGGACACACCCGAAGTGTGGACCGGGCACGCCACCAACCGGGGGCAGTGGGTGCTCGCCTCGATCGGCGCCGGATGCGTGGCGCTCGGCATCGACCTCGCCGTCGAGCCGTCCTGGAGCCCCGGACTCGCGCCACTGGTCATGTCGGTCGTCGGCTGTCTCGCAGCCGGACTGCTCGTGCTGTTCGGAACGGTCGCCTTCACCCGGGTACGGGTGCGCGTGGACCGCGAGGCGCTGGAGATCCGCTGCGGTTACGGGCTGCCACGCCGCCGCATCACCCTCGACCAGGTCGACTCGGCCCGGCTCGCGCCGTGGATCAGCCCGCGCAACTGGGGCGGCTGGGGATACCGCTGGCGTCCCGGGATGGGCACCGCCGTGGTCGTGCGGCGCGGGCCGGGCTTCGTCGTCGTGCTCGGCGACGGGCGGCGCCTGACGGTGACGGTCGACGACGCGGAAGGGGCGGTGCGGGCCATCAGGGACCGGCTCGCGCACTGACACCCCTTCCGACGGCCGTCTCACAACTTGCGTCTCACAACTTGCGGTAGGTGTACGCCTCCTCCGCCGCGGCGGCGACCCCATCCAGATCCGCCCCGGCCGAAGCGGTGACCACGGCGGCCACCGCGCCCTCGACGAACGGCGCGTCGAGCAACCGCGTCCCGTGCGGCAGTTCGTCGTCCTCGAGCAGCGTCCGCACGGTGAGCACCGCGCTTCCCAGATCGGCGATCACGGCGATCCCGGCACCGCGGTCCACCGAGCGCGCCGCCGCCAGGATCAGCTCGGAACTGGTGCCGAGACCGCCTTCCCCGTCGCCGCCGGCGAAGGCGACAGGGGCCGTGGCGCCACCCGCCGCCAGCCCGGCCGCCATCTCGGCGACCGACTGCGCGACCGATGCGCTGTGCGAGACGAGCACGAGGCCCACCGGCTCACTCACACTCATGCGGCGCCCTCCCCGGCCGCCTCGCCGAGGGCGGCGATGAGTAGAGCTGCCGAGGTGGCCCCCGGGTCCTGATGGCCGATGCTCCGCTCGCCCAGGTAGCTGGCCCGGCCCTTGCGCGCCTGCATCGGCACGGTCGCGACCGCGCCCTCCTCGGCGGCGGTCCGCGCCGCGGCCAGCGCCGCGACCAATCCGGCTCCCGAATCCAGCGCGGAACCCAGCGCCTCGACTGCCGGATACAGCGCGTCGAGCATCGTCTTGTCGCCCCGCTCGGAGCGGCCGAGCTGAGCCACGCCATCGACCCCGGCCCGCAGTGCGGTGCACAGCTCGCCGGGTGTGACGGTCGGCCCGTCGCCCAGCGCCTTGCCCGCTCTGCGGAGCAACGTCCCGTACAACGGCCCCGACGCACCGCCGACCGAACCGATCAGCTGCCGTCCGACGAGGGCGAGCGTCGCGCCGGGGGTCTGCGGGGGCTCCTTGCCGACCGCGGCCGAGGCGGCGGTGAAGCCGCGGCGCATGTTGGCACCGTGGTCGGCATCGCCGATCGGCGAGTCGAGCTCGGTGAGATGGTCGGACTCCCGCTCGATCGCGGCTGTTGCGGCGGCGAGCCAGCGGCGCACATACTCCCCGTCGAGCGCCGGTTCGAATGCGTTCATGTCAGCAGCCCCAGCGCAGCGCGGGGGTGCGCACCGGGGCGTCCCACAGCCGTAGCAGATCCTCGTCCGCCTCGCAGATCGTCACCGAGCACCCGGCCATGTCCAGCGAGGTCACATAGTTGCCCACCAGGGTGCGCACGACGGGCACCCCGCGTTCGCCCAGTGCCCGGTGGACCTCGGCGTTGAACCCGTACAGCTCCAGCAGCGGGGTTGCACCCATGCCGTTGACCAGCGCGAGAACCGGGCCGTCCGGACGAAGGTCCTCCACCAGCGCCTCCACGGCGACGTCCGCGATCTCGTGCGAGGTCATCATCGCGCGCCGCTCCCGGCCCGGCTCGCCGTGGATGCCGATGCCCAACTCCAGCTCACCGGGCGGCAGATCGAACGTCGGGCTTCCCTTCGCCGGAGTGGTGCAGGCGCTCAGCGCGACGCCGAAGCTCCGGCAGCGCTCGTTGACCTGGCGGGCGATCATGGCGACCCGGTCCAGCGGCGCGCCCTCCTCGGCCGCGGCGCCCGCGAGCTTCTCCACGAACAACGTGCCGCCGGTGCCCCGCCTCCCCGCCGTGTAAAGGCTGTCGGTGACGGCGACGTCGTCGTTCACCACCACGGTGGCCACCTGGACGCCCTCGTCCTCGGCCAGCTCCGCGGCCATTTCGAAGTTGAGGACGTCACCGGTGTAGTTCTTGATGATGAACAGCACTCCTGCGCCGGAGTCCACGGCGGCCGCAGCCCGCGTCATCTGGTCGGGCACCGGAGAGGTGAACACCTCGCCCGGGCAGGCCGCGTCCAGCATGCCGCGCCCGACGAATCCGGCGTGCAGCGGCTCGTGCCCGCTGCCGCCGCCGGAGACCAGGCCCACCTTGCCCTCGACCGGCGCCTCGCGCCGCACCACGACTCGCGTGGCGACGTCGACGTTGAGCTCGGGGTGAGCCGCGGCGATGCCGCGCAGCGCGTCGGGGACCACGGTCTCTGGCACATTGATCAGCATCTTCACGTGGCACTCCAGGGGTAGCTCAATAATCTCGGCTGTGGCCGCTGACAGCCCGTCATCGGGGCTTGGGGACGGTCCGAGATGCCTCCTGCACGGCGTGTGAGGTCACAGTACGCGAGCGCTTCCAGAGTACGTGCGACGTGCGCGGGCGGCCTGCGCTGCACGTATGGTTTCGGGCGCGAGTGCCGCGGGGCCGGGTCAGCCCCCGGCTTCAAGCTCTGAGGGGGGAGTTGCCCGCAGGGCCCCGGAAGTGCGGGGTTTACAACTCCAGCCGGGGGCCCTGTCCCGCGGACCCGCTTCGGGGGCCGGACCAGGCAGCGGCAACCGTGACCAGTGATGCGAGGAGCAGGACGAACGCCGCCCAGCGGGAGCCGAGTTGACCGCCTTGCGGGGCGACGTGGAGGGCAAGGGTGACCAGCGCGACGCCGAGCGCGGTTCCCAGGCCCCGGGCCATGTTGACCAGCCCGCCGCCGGTGCCGGACGAGCTGACCGGAATGGCGCCCATGATCAGGGCATTGTTCGCCGGGGTGAAGATGCCGAGGCCGAGTCCCAGTACGGCCAGAAGGACCGTGAGCCAAACAGGGGTGAGCGGTACGGCCAGGATCGCGCACAGAGTGCCCGTACAGACGGCGGCGCCGGCAAGACAGCGCCCCCTGTCGGCCAGGAAAGACGGCAGCACCCGGTCGGCACTGGTGGCGGCGAGCGCGAAGCCCGCAGGGAGCGCTGTGAGCACAAGGCCCGCTGTGAGCTCGGAGTGGCCGCCGGCGGTAAGCGCGATCGGCACCAGGACGAGGGGGCCGAACAGAACGAGGTAGCCACTCAGCGCGCCGACCAGGCCGGTGGAGATCGCCCGTATGCGCAGCAGCGTGAGATTCAGCAGCGGGGTCGCCGTCCGACCCTGCCACCGGACGAAGGCCCAGCCGGAGGCCGCGGACAGGGCGAACAGTGCGCCGACCGCCCACGAGGGAACGGCGAGGCCGGATGCGGCCGACACTCCCAGCAGGCCGCTGGTGGTGGTGAGGGCGAGCAGTCCCAGGCCGGGCCAGTCGAAGCCCTGGCCGCGGTCGCGACTGTGCGTTCTGGGCAGCAGGTAGTGGCCCGCGATCAGGGCGATCACACCGATGGGGACGTTGATGCCGAAGACCCAGCGCCAGCCGATGGTGGAGACCAGGGCGCCGCCGACCGTGGGGCCGAGGGCGAGTCCAAGCGCCTGGGCGGCGGCCTGTACGCCGAGTGCGGCGCGCATCCGCTCGCGCGGGGCACTGGTGGCGACCAGGGCGACACTGTTGGCCTGCATCATCGCCGCGCCGGCGGCCTGGACCACCCGGAAGCCGACGAGCGCCGCGAGGGTCGGCGCGAGCCCGCACGCTGCCGAGGAAGCGGTGAAGACCACGAACCCGTAGAGGTAGAACAACTTCCGTCCGTGCGCGTCCGCGAGCCGGCCCACCGGGATGAGCAGCGCGACGAGGGTGAGCAGATAGGCGAGGGAGACCCATTCGATGGCGGCGAGCGAGGTGTGGAACTCGGTGCGCAGGCTGCCATAGGTCAGTGTGACGATGCTGGCGTCAAGCTGGCCCATGAAGGCGCCGAAGCACACGGTGGCGACGGCCAGCCACCAGCCGCCGGGCAGCGTCCGAATGCACACGGGCCGTGGGCGCTCATGGAACAGCACCGTGGGCAGGAAGCGGTGTGGTGTCGAGGGCTCCGTCGACGGCGGCGTCACTTGGCCGGTCATCTCCCCTCCGGTTCCTCTCCGGTCCCTTCCCCCATCTCCGTTCAGAATACATCGGATACAAAAATATTTTGAGCCCGATGTACTATAAGCCGCGGAACGCCGCGTGACGTGCCGGTCAGGCCCTGCCGAGGCTCTGGGTCCGCACTCTCCCGGCTCCGGCCGGACAGGTGCAGCGCATATCCTCGGCGACATGCTTCTCGCTGCGATCCCGAGCCCGTCGGTGAACGGGTTCTACCTGGGGCCGGTCTACATCCACTTCTACGGTCTGATGTACATCGTCGGGATCGCCCTCGCCGTCTTCGTCGGCCGACGCCGCTGGCGGGCCACGGGCGGCGACCCGGTGCTGATCGAGGAGATGGCCGTGTGGGGCGTGCCCGCCGGCATCATCGGAGGGCGCATCTACTTCGACCTGACCACGCCGAGTCAGATACCGCCGCACTGGTGGGGGCCCCTGGCGGTGTGGGACGGCGGCTTGGGGATCTGGGGCGGCGTCGCGCTGGCCTTCGTGGTCTGCGTGTGGCGGCTGCGCCGGGCCGGAGCCGACGTCACGGGCATGATGGACGCGCTGGCGCCCTGTCTTCTGATCGCACAGGCCGTCGGCCGCATAGGCAACTACTTCAACCAGGAGCTGTTCGGCGGACCGACCAGCCTTCCCTGGGCGCTGCAGATCTCCCCGGCCCATCGCCCGCCCGGCTACCTGCAGGACGCGACGTTCCACCCCACGTTCCTGTACGAACTCGTCTGGGACGTGCTGCTCGCCGGATTCCTGGTCTGGCTCGGACGCCGCGGGAAGGTCAGGCCCGGGAGCCTGTTCGCCCTGTACGTCGCCGGCTACTCGGCCTTCCGCATTGTCGAGGAGTCGCTGCGCGTCGACTACTCGCAGTACTTCTTCGGCCTGCGGCTGAACTTCTACATCGCGTCCGCCGGGACGCTCGCAGGCCTGGTCTGGTTCGCGCTGTTGCAGCGGCGCCGCGTCCAGCACGGCGCATCGGCGGTCGACGATGCTACGGGGCCTGCCGCGGTGTCATCTTCCCGTCCGTGACTGAGGCTGCTCAGGCCTGCAGGCGACGCATATGGCAAGAAACCCTTGTCACCACTCAGTAGTTGATCGCATGCTATAGGTAGCGAATCGGGTGAAGGGTGGGCATCCCGGCACTGCCGGCCTGCCGGGGAGCGACATGGGAGGGTTGGCCGACGTGCTCAGGTCACCAAACGATGCCCGTCATGCCAGGGACGGAGCCGCAACGCGTTGGGCGGTCACGCCCCAAGGGCTGGATTCCCGGAACGTGATGGCGGCCGAGCGCACGTTCCTCGCCTGGATCCGGACCAGTTTCACGCTGCTGGCCACGGGGGCCGCCGTCAGTTCGCTTCCGCTGCTGCCGGCTCGCGAGCTGCGTGGCGTCGTGGGCCTGGTCTGCGTCTCGGCCGCGGCACCGGTCGCCGTCACCGCGCACGCGCAGTGGAGAGGGTGGTGCGCGACGGCGGCCCGCTACGGCCTGCCCCGGCCCCACCGCACGGCGCTCCTCCTCACCTCGATCGTGCTCCTCGTGACGGCGACTCTGGCCGGCGCGGTGGGCGTGCGGCTGGCGACCACACACCGCTCCGGCGTCTGCAGGCGTCCGGCGGTGTGTGGCGCGCGAGTGTGAGAGGGAAGGCTGTGAGGTCGAAGAGACCGCCCGTTCATAAAGCTTGCCGACGCGCCCCGATAGGCTGCTGACGTGGACAGTGTGGGTGCAGATGGTTCCGGGCTGCGCTGGCTCGTACTGATTTACAAGGTGCCTGCCGAGCCGACCCGGTTGCGCGCATCCGTGTGGCGGAAGATCAAAGGGCTGGGCGCCATCTATCTGCAGAACTCGGTGGCCGCGTTGCCGCACAGTCCGGCTGCGGAGCGGTCGTTCCGGGTGCTGCGCAACGAGATCGCCGAGATGGGCGGCAGCGCGTACCTGCTGGTGAATGACGTCCTTGCCGGAAATGCGGAGATCGAGCAGGCGTTCAATGCGGCGCGGGACGACGAGTACGAGGAGATCGTCGACCGGTGCCAGGACTTCCTTCAACAGATCGAGAAGGAATACACCGCAGAGCACTTCACCTATGCCGAGTTGGAGGAGAACGACGAGGATCTGGTGAAGCTGCGCAACTGGCTGGCGAAGGTGGAAGCCCGCGATGTGCTGGGTGCTTCGGGGAAGGCGGAGGCCCTTTCGGCGTTGCAGCGGTGCGAGCAAGTGCTGGACGAATACGCATCCCGTGTCTACGCGGAGGAGGGGGAGAGCCGTTGATGCGTCTTCCCCTCCTCCGCAAGTGAGTTACTCAGCCTCAGCCTCAGCCCTGGCCCTGATGCCGGCTGCCCGTCACCACGCGGCGCAACGAGGCGCCGAGCAGTGCCGCCACCACCAGCGGAAGCAGCCACCAGGCGTTCACGCCGCTGTGCACCAGTCCCACTGTCACGGCCAGCGTCACGGCCACACCGACCGCGACTCGCCAGTCGTCACCGACGATGAAGTCGTACCAGAACAAAACGAACGAGCGAAGCCACTTCATCGTGCGCTCCCTTCCACCGGAGCGGTACCGGGCTTGATGACGGGGTTGGCCGGCCCGCCGGTGGTGCGGCCCAGGAGCGCGGTGTAAGCGAGGGCGAGCAACGCGACCGCCGGGACGAGGCCCAGCAGGGCTGTGTCGGATCCCGGCCAGGAGACCCCGGCTCCTTCGGCGGACCAGAAGATGCCGAAGGAGGTGAGCATGGTGCCGACCGCGAACTTCATGGTGTTCTCCGGCACCCGGGCCAGGGGGGCGCGCACGGCAACGCCGACGCCGGCAACGATCAGGATCGCGGCCGCTGCACCAAGGACGGCCATCGGCACATTGCCCTGGTTGTTGCCGAAAGTAACGACGATGAAGGCGACTTCCAGGCCCTCCAGGAAGACACCCTTGAACGAGAGGGTGAAGGCGTACCAGTCGCCGATGACGCCGCGGCTCCCGCTCTCGGCCGCTCGGGCGGCGGCGACCTCCTTCTGGTACGACTCGGCCTCGTCGTGCAGAGCCTTGTAGCCGGACCCCCGGAGCACGGCCTTGCGGAGCCACTGCAGTCCGAACACCAAAAGCAACGCGCCGACGACCAGGCGGAGCGCGCCCAGCGGAATGAGTCCGATCGCGGGCCCGAGCGCGGCGACAGCCACGGCGAGTGCGACCACGGCGGCCAATGTGCCCTGAAGGGCCGAGGCCCAGTTACGGCTGGTGCCTGCGGCCAGCACGATGGTGAGCGCCTCGACGGCCTCCACGGCGCAGGCGACGAAGACCGTGAGGAACAGAATCCACGCGCTCACGCAAGGCCTCCGTCCCGTACGGGAGACGACGGATGCAATCTCATGAATCCTCCCTGGGCGTGGGGACGAGGGCAATGCCACCGCCGGAGAGCTGATGCGAGCGCCGGAGAGTTGATGCGAGCGATGGCCGGCGCGCGCCGCGGCGGTGTTCACGCAGGTGCCGGGCGGCGCGTCGCCGGTCGGCATGACATGCGGCCGGCGCGGCCGCATGTCCCCACGAGTGTGCCGGCCATCCGAGATCCCGCGTCGACTCCATCACGATTCGATTGTAACGATGGTTAGCGTCATGGTGTGATGGATGGAACAGTGCGTGTCGAGTCGCGTCAGCTGTCCGGCGTCCAGGCGATGCTCATGGGCCCGGGCCGGGCCGGGCCGGGCGTGGAGCGTGGAGCGTGGCGCTGTCCGCGTCCGTGGCGCGAGCGCGTCACGGCTACGAGGGAATGCGGCAATTACTGCGGTATGGCCGTATTGGATCGGTTGGCGGAGTACTGTCGTTAGACGGCTATTCTTCGTCTTCCTGGTCGTTTTCGTCCTCGGTTCGCCGCCTTGCGTTGGCAGACCTTCTTGCGTTCCGCCTCTTGAGCTGCTCGGCCTTTTTGAGAGTTGCCACTTTGAGCTCGCGGTACCCCTGCTTACCGAACTCCTCTTCGAGCTTTCTCTTGGCTCTGTCGAGGACCGTATCCAGCAATATCGCGCTGTCGTCACCAGACATTTTGGCCTCCTCCCATGGAGCATCCTGAACTGGCCGAGGGCAGCGCGCAGGTCGTGTGGGCCATTCGGGAGAACCGCACACGCCCGTTCCGGGGGCGGTCACGACAGGAGATCGCGCACCGCGGCGATGCCGGTGGTGATCACGCCGGCCGGCAGGTGCTCCAGCCGTACAGGCCGACGGGCGGGTCAAGCGGCGGCCGGGCGACCGCGTCCCCGGCTCTTCCACATTTCTGTAACGCGTTCTACTCTGTGCGCCGTCATGCCCGGCAGACCTCGGGAGGGGCCGTGCACCTCGACTACACCCCGGAGCAGCAGCAGCTGCGCTCCGAACTGCGTTCCTACTTCTCCGCCCTGGTGCCGGACAACGCATACGCCAGGTATGCCGACCGGGCGGAGGCGAAGCGTTTCTACCGCTCGACCATCCGACGGCTCGGCTCCGACGGCTGGCTGGGGGTCGGCTGGCCGGCCGAGTACGGGGGTCGCGGGCTGACCCCGATGGAGCAGTTCATCTTCTTCGATGAGGCGGCGCAGGCTGGCATGCCGCTGCCGCTGATGGCGCTGAACACCGTAGGGCCGACGATCATGCAGTTCGGCACCGAGGAGCAGAAAGCGGAGTTCCTGCCCAGGATCCTCTCCGGGGAGATCGACTTCGCCATCGGCTACTCCGAGCCGGACGCCGGTACCGACCTCGCCTCGCTCCGCACGCGGGCGGTGCGCGACGGCGACTCGTACCTCGTCAACGGCCAGAAGATCTGGACCACCAACGGCGACACCGCCGACTGGGTGTGGCTCGCGGTCCGTACCGACCCGGAGGCGCCCGCGCACAAGGGCATTTCCATCCTGCTGGTGCCGACGCGCGACCCCGGCTACTCCTGCACGGTGATCAACACCCTCGCCTCGCACGACACCACCGCCAGCTACTACGAGAACATCCGGGTCCCGGTGAGCCATCGGGTCGGCGACGAGAACAAGGGCTGGCGGCTGATCACCACGCAGCTCAACCATGAACGCGTCACCCTCGCCGCCCACGGCACGATGGCGATCCGGGCGCTGCATGACGTCCAGCGCTGGGCCGCCGACACCAAGCTCGCCGACGGCCGCCGGGTCATCGACCTCGGATGGGTGCGCGGCCGCCTCGCCCGTACGCACGCCCGCCTCGACGCGATGAAGCTTCTCAACTGGCGCATGGTCGACGCCCTGCAACGGGGCACGCTCACCCCGCAGGACGCATCCGCGGTCAAGGTCTACGGCTCGGAGGCGCGACGCGACGCCTACGCCTGGCTGATGGAGGCGGTCGGCGCTGCCGGACCGCTCAAGGAGGGCTCGGCGGGCGCAGTGCTCCACGGCGAGTTGGAGCGCGGCTACCGCAGTGCGGTCATCTTCACCTTCGGTGGTGGCAACAACGAGATCCAGCGCGAGATCATCTCCTGGATAGGGCTCGGCATGCCGCGCGTCAGGCGCTGACCGATTCTCGCCGAGGGGTTTCGCCGAGGGGGATACGAGGGTCGCCGACCACCGATAGCCTGACGGCGTGGATCCCGGACTCTTCGGCCCCGGCTCGGTGACCTGGCAGCTGCACGGCGATCCGATGATGTGGATCGCCGGGGTGCGCGCCCTCTACCTGCAGGCGCTGCACCCGCGTGCGGTGCGCGGTGTCGTGCAGAATTCCGACTTCAGAAGGGACCCCTGGGGGCGGCTGTTGCGCACCGCCGACTTCGTCGGCACCATCACCTACGGCACGACGCTGGAGGCGGAAGCGGCTGCGGCCAAGGTGCGCTCGATCCACCGCAGGCTCAGCGCCGCGGACCCGGACGGCGAGCGCTATCCGGTCGACGCCCCCGAGCTGTTGCTGTGGGTGCACTGCGCCGAGATCGACTCCTATCTCCAGACAGCCCGGCGCTCCGGCTTTCCGCTCACCGACGCCCAGGCCGACGCCTACGTCGACGAGCAGCGTGAGTCCGCTCGTCTCGTCGGCCTCGACCCGAGCGACGTACCGGGCGACACCGCCTCCCTCGCCACCTACTTCGACAAGACGCTGCCCGATCTCGCCGCCACCACCGAGGCCTACCAGGTCTTCGCCTTCCTGCAGGCCCCGCCCGTCTCGCCGTTGGTGGTGCCGGCGCGCGAGGTCGTCTGGCGCCGGGCGAGCCGGCTCGCCTACGCCGCGCTCCCGGCGTTCGCACACGAGCTCTACGGACGACGGGCCCCCGCGGAGGCGACCGTCACCCGGCGGCTGCGCCTGACCGGCTCCGCGCTGCGCGCCGTCCCGGCCGCGCTGCGCTGGCAGTTGCCGCCGGGTCACATTCTCAAGGCCGTCGGCAGGCTCGGCCCCGGGAGCCACCCCTCGGCGTACCGGCTGAGCAAGGCGGCGACCGCGGGCGGACCCGAACCGAACTGACGATTCGTCAGAAAATCTCTTCCCCTCGCATGCGGCGTACGGCATCCTGCCCCTCATGAGGACGGAGCTGAGCACACGCCTGGGACTGGACCACGCCATCTTCGGCTTCACGCCGTTCCCCGCCGTCGCCGCGGCGATCAGCCGCGCGGGCGGCCTCGGGGTACTCGGCGCCGTCCGCTACGGCGCCGCCGACGAACTCGCGTGCGATCTGGACTGGTTGGACGCACACACCGACGGGCGGCCCTACGGCCTCGACGTGGTGATGCCCGCCAAGAAGGTCGACGGGGTGAGCGTCACCGACATCGAGGCGATGATCCCCGAAGGACACCGGGCGTTCGTCCAGGAGACCCTCGCCAAACACGGCGTACCGGAGCTCGCCCCCGACGACCGGGCCGACTGGCGCATCACCGGATGGATGGAGCAGGTCGCCCGCTCCCAGCTCGATGTGGCCTTCGACTACCCCATCAAACTCCTCGCCAACGCCCTCGGTTCACCACCGGCCGACGTCATCCGGCGCGCCCACGACCACGGCATCCTCGTCGCAGCGCTCGCCGGCAGCGCCCGCCACGCCAAGCACCACCAGGACGCCGGGATCGACATCGTCGTCGCCCAGGGATATGAAGCCGGCGGTCACACCGGCGAGATCACCACCATGGTGCTCACCCCCGAGATCGTCGCCGCCGTCGACCCGCTCCCCGTGCTCGCCGCCGGCGGCATCGGCTCCGGCGAACAGGTCGCCGCGGGCCTCGCGTTGGGCGCACAGGGCGTCTGGCTCGGCTCGGTCTGGCTCACCACCACCGAGGCCGAACTGCATTCCTCCGCCCTCACCCGCAAACTGCTCACCGCGGGATCCGGCGACACCGTCCGCTCACGCGCCCTCACCGGCAAACCCGCGCGCCAGTTGCGCACCGAATGGACCGACGCGTGGGACGACCCGTCCGGGCCCGACCCGCTGCCGATGCCCCTGCAGGGGCTGTTGGTCGCCGATGCGGTCTCGCGGATCCAGAAGTACGAGGTGGAGCCGCTGCTCGGCACGCCCGTAGGCCAGATCGTCGGCCGGATGACCGAAGAACGCAGCGTCCAGGCCGTCGTCGACGACCTCACGCGCGGCTTCGAGCGCACCATCGCCCGCATCAACCGCATCGCAGGGAGGTCCGTATGACGTTGCACCCCGAGGCGTCGCAACCATCGAACGGCTTCTGGGCGCAGGCCGCACAGGACCCGGAACGGATCGTGCTCGCCGCTCCGGACGGCGAGGAGTGGTCCGCGGGCCGCCTGCACGCCGCCGCCAACCGGCTCGTGCACGGCCTGCGCGCCGCAGGGCTGCGCACCGGGGACGCCTTCGCGGTCGTCCTCCCCAACGGTGTGGAGTTCTTCACCGCCTATCTCGCCGCCTTCCAGGCCGGTTTCTATCTCGTCCCGGTCAACCACCATCTCGTCGGCCCTGAGATCGCCTGGATCGTCTCGGACTCGGGTGCCAAGGTCCTCATCGCCCACGAGCGGTACGCGGACCAGGCGCGCGCCGCGGCGGACGAGGCCGGGCTGCCCGCGGACGCCCGCCGCGCCGTCGGGACGATCGACGGATTCGCGCCCTATGCGGGGCTGTCGCAGGGACAGCCGGCTGCGCCGCCGGAGGGCCGCACCAGCGGTGGGGTGATGAACTACACCTCGGGCACGACGGGCAGGCCGCGCGGCATCCGCCGTCCCCTTTCGGGCAAACTCCCGGAGGAGACCTACCTCGGCGGCTTCCTCGGGATCTTCGGCATCAAGCCGTTCGACGGCAACGTCCACCTCGTCTGCTCGCCCCTTTACCACACCGCCGTGCTCCAGTTCGCCGGTGCGGCGCTGCACATCGGGCACCCAGTGGTGCTCATGGACAAGTGGACGCCCGAGGAGATGCTGCGGCTCATCGACCGATACGCATGCACCCACACCCACATGGTCCCGACCCAGTTCCACCGCCTCCTCGCCCTCCCCGAGGAGGTGAAGGCGCGCTACGACGTCTCCTCGATGCGGCACGCCATCCACGGCGCGGCCCCCTGCCCCGAGCACGTCAAACGGGCGATGCTGCAGTGGTGGGGGAGCTGTGTCGAGGAGTACTACGCGGCGAGCGAGGGCGGGGGCACCTTCGCCCCGGCGGCCGACTGGCTGAAGAAGCCGGGCACGGTCGGCAGGGCCTGGCCGATCAGCGAAATCGCGATCTTCGACGACGACGGGAACAGGCTTCCTCCGGGAGAGCTCGGCACCGTCTACATGAAGATGAACACCGGCGGCTTCAGCTATCACAAGGACGAGACCAAGACCAGGAAGAACCGCATCGGCGACTTCTTCACCGTCGGCGACCTCGGCCTTCTCGACGAGGACGGCTACCTCTTCCTGCGCGACCGCAAGATCGACATGATCATCTCCGGCGGGGTCAACATCTACCCGGCCGAGATCGAATCGGTGCTTCTCACCCACCCGGCCGTCGCCGACGCCGCCGCCTTCGGCATCCCGCACGACGACTGGGGCGAGGAGGTCAAGGCCGTCGTCGAACCGGCGCCCGGCCACGAGCCGGGCCCGCAGCTCGCCGACGCGATCCTGGCGCACTGCGAGGCACGGCTCGCCGGCTACAAGCGCCCCAAGTCCGTCGACTTCATCGCCGAGATGCCGCGCGACCCCAACGGCAAGTTGTACAAGCGGCGGCTGCGCGCACCGTACTGGGAGGGGCACGACAGCGCAGTGTGAAATCCTGGCCGCCGATCGGGTGACTTTGGGTGTCCCCACGGGATCGGCCTCGATTGACTGGGTGTGAGCCCCGCCATGCGCCTCCGCCGCCCCCTGAGCATCCTCCTCGGCATTCTCGGTGCGGGACTGCTCCAACCGCCGTCCCGGCGGCCGCGGCCCGTGCAGAAGCGCGGCCGCCGCCGGTGGCGGACCCCCGCGGCCCTGTATGCGCTGATCAGCCATCCGCTGCCGCGTGCACTGCTCGGGTGGGACCTGGTACGGCGTGATGTGCGCTGGGTGCCGGTCGCGCCGGGCACCCGCTGCGTCGAGGTCGGCAGCGGCGGCGCCTTCTACACCGCCCGCCTCGCCCGCCACTTGGGCCGCGGCGGGCTGCTGGTCGCCCTCGACCCCGAACCCGCGGGCGTACCCAAGGCGGTGCGCCGGCGGCTGCGCGGCCGTCCCGCCGCGCGCGTCGCGCCGCTGGGCGGCGACGGGCAGCGGCTGCCGCTCGCGGACGAGAGCGTGGACGTGCTCTTCTACGGCTACAGCCTGGAGGAGATGCCCGATCCGCCGGGCGCGCTGGGCGAGGCCCACCGGGTGCTGCGGCCCGGAGGCCACCTCGTGCTCTTCCTCTGGCGGCCGGTGATGCGGGGGCGGCGCCGCATCGCCACCGAGGCGATCGCCGCGGCGCTGTTCGAAGCGCAGTCCGTACGCCGCGGGCCGCAGAACATCCGCGCCCGGTATCGCAAACCCGCGCGGCCCGCCGTGCCGGCGCAGTCACCCGAGGCCGAGAAGGCGGGTACCGCGTGGGCGACACCGTTCTGACCGCCCACGAGCTGCGGGCCTCGTACCGGGGACGGCAGGTGCTGCGCGGAGTGCGCTTCGACGTCGAGGCCGGGAGCCTGGTGGGAGTGGTGGGTGAGAACGGCGCGGGCAAGTCCACGCTGCTGCGGATCCTCGCGGGTCGTCAGCGCCCCGACGGCGGATCCGTGGTCCGTCGAGCCACGCTCGGCTACTGCTCGCAGCAACCCGTGCTCAATCCCTCCCTCACCGTCGACCAGCACCTGCGCTACTTCCAGCTCGCCTACCGGCTCCCCGGCCTCGACCGCGCCCTGGCGCTCCTCGACCGGTTCGCCTTCACCGACCGGCTCGGCTCACGCGTGCGGACCCTCAGCGGAGGAACCCGGCAGAAACTCCATCTCGTGCTCGCCCTGATGCACAACCCCGGTCTGCTGCTCCTCGACGAGCCGTACCAGGGCTTCGACTGGGAGACCTACCTGCGGTTCTGGCGGCTCGCCGACGAGTTGCGTGCTCAGGGCACCGCCGTCCTCGTCGTCTCGCACCTGGTCTTCGACCGTAGCCGCCTCGACCGGATCCACCACCTCGCCGACGGGACGCTGCACGAGGCGGAGCCCGAGGCGCCCAGCTCCCGGCGGGAGCTCGCCCGGTGATGCGCCCCTACCGGCTGGCCACCCGGTACGCGCTCGCCGAGCAGGCCGGCAACCGCTTCGCTCTCACTCTCGTCGCCGCCTTCGTGCCGCTCTGGGTGGCGCTGATGGACTGGGTCGTCCCGCATACGGCGGTCGCCTTCCACTACCGCGCGGGCGATCGGACGCTCGGCGTCGACGGGCAGCATCTGTCGCTGCTCACCGGAGCCCTCAACGCGGTCACCCTGATCGTCGGGTTCATGATGTTTTCCGCGGCCCGCCGCTGCGCGCCCTTCGAACGCCGCCTGATCCACTGCGGGTTCCCGGCCAGGTCGCTGCTGGCCGCCAAGCTCACCATGCTCACCGTCGTCGCCTTCCTCACCACCGCCTACACCACCGCGCTGGTGAGGATGTTCTGGACGCCGGAGCAGTTGCTGCCGCTCGGCCTCAGCCTGCTCGCCGCGGCCTTCGCCTACGGCGGGCTCGGGATCCTCGTCGCGGTCGCCCTTCCCGGCCAGTTGGAGGGGATGTTCGTGATCGTCATGACCAGTCTCGTCGACACCACCATCCAGAACCCGATGGGCAATCCGGCAGCGGACAAGAGCGTGCTGCGCTACTTCCCGGCCTACGGGCCCATGCAGTCCGCCGTGGGCGCGGGGTTCACCCGGCACACCCCGTGGCCGTACACCGCACTCGCCGCGGCCTGGCTCGCCGGCACGGCGCTGGTCGGTCTGACCGTGCTCCACCTGCGGACGAGAAGCAGATACCCGATGGCGCCGGCACCGGCTCAGGCCCGCAGCGTTCCGGAGGCGACGGCCCGCGCCCAGCGGTAGTCCGCCTTGCCGCTCGGCGAGCGCTGGATGTGCTCGGTGACCACCAGGGTGCGCGGGATCTTGTATCCGGCGAGCCTGGTGCGGCAGTGCGCCTGTATCTGTTCCAGGGTGGGCGGCTCGGCCCCGTCGCGCGGCTGGACGACGGCGGCGACACGGTTGCCCCAGGTGTCGTCGGGGACGCCGGCGACCAGTGCGTCGTACACGTCAGGGTGGGCCTTGAGCGCCTCCTCGACCTCCTCCGGATAGACCTTCTCGCCGCCGGTGTTGATGCACTGCGAGCCGCGGCCGAGCACGGTGACGATGCCGTCGGCGTCCACGGTCGCCATGTCGCCGAGCAGCACCCACCGCTCGCCGTCCTCGCTGCGGAAGAAGGTCTCAGCGGTCTTCTTCGGGTCGTTGTAGTAGCCGAGCGGTACGTGCCCGCGCTGGGCGAGCCGGCCCACCTGGCCCGGCGCCACCGGGTCGTATGTCGCCGGATCGACCACCGCCGTCCGGGAGTTGACCCGCAGGCGGAATCCCCTGCCGGGTCCGGAGTCGTCCGTCGCGGTGCCGTTGAAACCGGACTCGGACGAGCCGAAGTTGTTGAGCAGCATCACGTTCGGGATCAGCTGCTGCACGTGGTCGCGCACCGTCTGCGAGAGGACCGCGCCGGAGCTGGAGATCGAGAACAACGATGAGCAGTCGACGCCCTTCAACGCGCCTGCCAGCGCGTCCGCGAGCGGCCGCAGCATTGCGTCGCCGACGAGCGAGATGCTGGTCACGCGCTCGCGCTCGACGGTGCGCAGCACCTCCTCCGGGACGTACTTGCAGTGCAGGACGACCTTCTGGCCGAAGAAGAAGCCGATGAACGCGGTGAGCATGGAGGTGCCGTGCATCAGCGGCGCGGTGGGGAAGAAGACGATGCCCTCACCGCCCGCCGCGACGCGTTCGGCGAGCTCCTCGGGGCGCTTGACCGGCTCGCCGGTCGGCGCGCCGCCGCCGAGACCGGAGAAGAACAGGTCCTCGGCCCGCCACATCACCCCCTTCGGCATGCCGGTGGTCCCACCCGTGTAGATGACGATCTGGTCGTCGGGCGAGCGCGGCCCGAAGTCGCGCTCGTCGGACGCCGACGCCGCGGCGTCCGCGAAGTCGACGGGAGCCGGCGCGGGCGCGGCGCCCCCGGGCGGCGGCGCGCCGACGCGCAGCAGATGGCGCAGCGTCGGTGCCTGCGGTGCCGCGGCGGCGACGCGTTCGCTGAACTCCGCGTCGTAGACGAGGGCGACGAGCTCCGCGTCGCGGTAGAGGTACACCAGTTCGTCTTGCACATAGCGGTAGTTGACGTTGACCGGGACGGCGCGGATCTTCAGACAGGCGAGCGCGGTCTGCAGGTATTCGACGCAGTTGTAGAGGTGCAGGCCGACATGGTCGCCCGAACGGATGCCGTTCGCCGCCAGGTGGTGGGCGATGCGGTTGGCGGCCGCGTCGAGCTCCGCGTAGGTGAGCCGGCGCTCCGTGCCCGTGCCGGGGTGGTCGATGTGGACCAGCGCCTCACGGTCCGGAACCGTGTCGACGATCGACTCGAAGAGGTCGGCAAGGTTGTATTCCACAGCTCATCAGCTCCCCTGCGCTCGTGGTTCCGGCCCGCCTCCGCGTGGCGGCCATTAGAACCCCCGGCGCGCGAGGTGGGAAGAGCCACCAGCGAGCCAATCTGACTCATAGTCAGAAAACTATTGAACTTGACCTGCGCCTACTGCAACCTGTTCTAGGTCTGGACGGCCCGACCGGAGGAGACGAGGCGCGATGGGCGGCACCGAACACCTCACCGTGGAGCGCGTGGGCGCGACGCTCGTACTGACCCTCAACCGGCCGGAGGCCAAGAACGCCCTGTCGCTGCCCATGCTGGTGGGACTGTACGACGGCTGGACCGAGGCGGACGAGGACGACTCCATACGCTCCGTCGTCCTCACCGGGGCGGGCGGCACCTTCTGCGCCGGGATGGACCTCAAGGCTCTCGCCGGAGGAGGACGCCTCGACGGCGACCCCCACCGCGACCGCCTCAAGGCCGACCCGGATCTGCACTGGAAGGCGATGCTGCGCCACCACCGCCCGCGCAAACCGGTGATCGCGGCCGTCGAGGGGCACTGCGTCGCGGGCGGCACCGAGATGCTGCAGGGCACCGACATCCGCATCGCGGCCGAGAGCGCCGTCTTCGGCCTGTACGAGGTACGGCGCGGGCTCTTCCCCATCGGCGGGTCGACCGTGCGCCTCGCCCGGCAGATCCCGCGCACCCATGCGCTGGAGATGCTGCTCACCGGCCGTCCGTACACGGCGGCGGAGGCGGAGCGGATCGGCCTGATCGGGCATGTCGTCCCGGACGGCCAGGCGCTGGCGAAGGCCCTGGAGACCGCCGAGCTGGTCAACGCCAACGGCCCGCTCGCGGTCGAGGCGGTCAAGGTGTCCGTCTACGAGACCGCCGAACTGACCGAGACCGAGGGGCTGGAGCGCGAACTGGAGCGCGGCTGGCCGGTCTTCGACACGGCAGACGCCAAGGAGGGCTCCAGAGCCTTCGCGGAGAAGCGGCCCCCGGTCTTCCGCCGCGCCTGATGAGAGGAGGGCATACGCCCATGCCGGACGTCCTGAGTGCCCCGCTGGTCGTCGAGTTCCCGTTCACCCGTTCCCTCGGGCCGGTGCAGAGCGCATTCCTGACCGGGCTGCGTGAACGCAGCGTGCTGGGAGTCCGCACGGCCGACGGACGGGTGCTCGTACCACCCGCCGAATACGACCCGGTGACCGCCGAGGAGATCCGCGAACTCGTCGAGGTCGGTACCGCCGGCACCGTCACCGCCTGGGCCTGGAACCCGCAACCGCGTCCCTGTCAGCCACTGGACCGGGCGTTCGCCTGGGTGCTGGTCCGGCTGGACGGCGCCGACACCGCCCTGCTGCACGCGCTGGACGCGCCCGGCGGTGCGCAGAGCGTGCGCACCGGGATGCGGGTGCGCATCCGCTGGGCGCTGGAACGGGAAGGCGCCATCACCGACATCGCGTGCTTCGAGCCGGACGACGATGGCCCGACGACGCATGAAGCGCGGCCGCACAGCGGTGAGTTCGCCGATCCGGTGACCGGCATCACCGCCCCCGCCCGGCTCGACTACACCTACTTCCCGGGCCGCGCGCAGTCCCGCTACATCACCGCGCTCGCCGGACGGAAGACCATCGGCGAACGCTGCCCCTCCTGCCGCAAGGTCTACGTCCCGCCCCGCGGCGCATGCCCCACCTGCGGGGTCGCCACCGACGAGCAGGTCGAGGTCGGACCGCGCGGCACGGTCACCACCTTCTGCGTCGTCAACATCAAGGCGAAGAACGTGGACATCGAGGTGCCGTACGTCTACGTGCACATCGCGCTCGACGGCGCCGATCTCGCCCTGCACGGCCGCATCGGCGGAATCCCTTACGACCAGGTGCGCATGGGGATGCGCGTGGAACCGGTGTGGACCGAGGGCGGCCGCCATCCGGACCACTACCGCCCCACCGGTGAGCCGGACGCCGACTACGACTCGTACAGGGAGCTGCTATGAGGGACGTTGCGGTCGTCGCGTTCGCGCAGAGCCGGCACACCCGCACCTCGGAGGAGACGTCCGAGGTGGAGATGCTGATGCCGGTGCTGCACGACGCGCTCGGACAGGTCGGGCTGACCACCTCCGAGATCGACTTCACCTGTTCGGGATCGTGCGACTATCTCGCCGGCCGTGCCTTCTCGTTCACCATGGCGCTCGACGGCGTCGGTGCCTGGCCGCCCATCTCCGAATCCCACGTCGAGACGGACGGGGCGTGGGCGCTCTACGAGGCATGGGTGAAGATCCTGACCGGCGAGGCGGAGACGGCACTCGTCTACTCCTACGGGAAGTCCTCGCCGGGCGAACTGCGGGACGTCCTCAGCCGCCAGCTCGACCCGTACTACGTCGCGCCCCTGTGGCCGGACTCGGTCTCACTGGCGGCGCTCCAAGCGCAGGCGCTCATCGACGCGGGCCACACCGACGAACGCCGGCTCGCCGGCATCGCCGCACGCAGCAGAGGCTCCGCGCAGGACAACCCGCATGCGCAGCTCGCGAGTTCACCGCCGACGGCCGAACTCCTCACCGCCGACTATGTCGTCCAGCCGCTGCGGCGCCACGACTGCCCGCCGGTGGGCGACGGCGCTGCCGCCGTCGTACTCGCCGCAGGCGACACCGCCCGCCGGCTGTGCCCGCACCCTGCGTGGATCCGCGGTATGGACCACCGCACCGAGCCGCACGGCCTGGGCGTGCGCGACCTCACCGACTCGCCGTCCACCCGGCTGGCGGCGGAGCGGGCCGGAGCCTTCGACGCCCCCGTCGATACCGCCGAGCTCCACGCGCCCTTCACCTCCCAGGAGGTGGTGCTGCGCAAGGCACTGCGCCTCGGCGACGAGGTGGACGTCAACCCGTCGGGCGGTGCGCTCGCCGCCAACCCCGTGATGGCCGCGGGGCTGATCCGCATCGGCGAGGCCGCCGCGTGCATCCACCGCGGCGCGTCACGCAGGGCGCTCGCCCACGCGACCTCGGGCCCGTGCCTGCAACAGAACCTGGTGGCCGTCCTGGAGGGGGATCGGTGATGGTGAAGGAGCCGGTGGCCGTCGTCGGGATCGGCCAGACCAAGCACGTAGCGGCCCGGCGGGACGTGTCCATCGCGGGCCTGGTGAGGGAGGCGGCGGTACGCGCCCTGGACGACGCGCAGTTGACGTGGGCCGACATCGACGCCGTGGTCATCGGCAAGGCGCCCGATTTCTTCGAGGGCGTGATGATGCCGGAGCTGTATCTCGCCGATGCGCTCGGGGCGGTGGGCAAGCCGATGCTGCGGGTGCACACCGCAGGCTCGGTCGGCGGCTCCACGGCGCTGGTCGCCTGCAACCTCGTCGCCGCCCGCGTCCATCGCACGGTGCTCACCCTCGCCTTCGAGAAGCAGTCCGAGTCCAACGCCATGTGGGGTCTGTCGCTGCCCATTCCGTTCCAGCAGCCGCTGCTCGCCGGGGCGGGCGGCTTCTTCGCCCCGCATGTGCGCGCCTACATGCGCCGCAGCGGCGCACCAGACACCATCGGATCGCTGGTCGCCTACAAGGACCGGCGCAACGCGCTGAAGAACCCGTACGCCCATCTGCACGAGAAGGACATCACGCTGGAGAAGGTGCAGTCCTCGCCGATGCTGTGGGACCCGATCCGCTACTCCGAGACCTGTCCCTCCTCCGACGGCGCCTGCGCCATGGTGCTCACCGACGCCGTCGGCGCGCGCCGTGCACCCCGCCGGCCGGCATGGGTGCTCGGCGGGGCGATGCGCAGTGAGCCCACGATGTTCGCCGGCAAGGACTATGTATCGCCGCGGGCGGGAAAGGAGTGCGCCGCCGACGTCTTCCTCCAGTCGGGGATCACCGATCCGCGACGCGAGATCGACGCCGTCGAGATGTACGTGCCGTTCTCCTGGTACGAGCCCATGTGGCTGGAGAACCTCGGCTTCGCGGCAGAGGGCGAGGGCTGGAAGCTCACCGAGTCCGGCGTGACGGAGATCGGGGGAGATCTGCCCGTCAATCCCTCGGGTGGTGTGCTGTCCACCAATCCCATCGGGGCATCCGGGATGATCCGTTTCGCCGAGGCGGCGATGCAGGTGCGCGGCCAGGCCGGGGAACATCAGGTGGACGGCGCGCGCCGCGCGCTGGGGCATGCGTACGGGGGAGGATCCCAGTTCTTCTCGATGTGGGTGGTGGGTGCCGAGCGGCCCACGAGCTGATGGTTTGCGACTGGATCCAATCCGTTTCCGACCGTGGACGATCAGCTGGGCACTCGCCCTGTTCGGCGCCGCTCACCGTGGATACGCTGGTCGGGTGGGCACCGACGGGAGGAGAACGGACGTGGCCGAAGGCACCGCCCCGCAGCGTATGGTGAGCGAGCCGAAACCGCAGCTGGACCTCGACGCCGCACAGTGGCAGTCGAGCGGTCAGGGTACGGGTGACGTCGAGATCGCCTTCGTCGAGGGCTACATCGCCATGCGTCACGGCCGCAATCCGGAGGGACCCGCGCTGGTCTTCACTCCGGCGGAATGGCGCGCTTTCGTACTCGGCGCACGCGACGGCGAGTTCGACCTCATCTGAGGCCTGCCTGAGGCACCTGCGCCGGTCGGGCCGCCTCCGTGTCGGACCTCGTCGGCAGGGACACGTACGATGGCCGCATGTCCTTCCTCCGTCGTCGCAGCGCCGCCACGCCCGCAGGGCCGGACTTCGATGTCCTGGCCATGGATCCGGGCGACTGGCCGGGCAACCTCGGTGCCGGCCTGCTTCCCGGGCCCGACGGCAGCTGTCAGGGGATCTTCCTGCGGTACGACCTGTTCGGCGGCCGCGGGCCCGCCATGCTCATCGGCAATCTGCCGCAGGGCTCACCCGCCCGTGAGCCGGGCGAAGGACACGTCCCGTTCGAGGTGGCCCAGCTGCTCGTGGCGCTCGGCAACGACGAGCCCGTGCACGAGGTGGAGCGCGAGGACATCCCCGTGATGCACGGCGACAGTCTCCTCATCGTGCGGCGGATCAAGGTCAGCGAGGAGCGCATCTCCTGCGCCCAGTTCGACCGCGACGACGGGGTGCAGGTCACCATCGCCACCTGGGACCGGCCGATCACCGACGACCTGTACCAGCTGCTCAAGCCGCTCCCGGCGACGATGTTCCAGCAGGGCTGACCCGGTCAGTGCCGCGGGACGGCGCCACGGTCACGTCGTTCACCTTGACGAACGCCACCCGGTGGCCGAACTGGATCTCGTAGTACCGCTGCTTGCCGCGCACCACTTTGTGCCGCGCGGGATCGAAGGACTTCGCGGAGAAGTACTCGCCCCGCTCCACGCCGCCGATCACATACGACTGCCCGGCGGGCATGGCGTACGGCAGCGGAGTGACCGGCTGGGCGCGGACGCCGCGCGGGTAGGCCGACCGCTCCGGATACGCCATGCCGTAGACCGGGACCGAGCGCACGCCCGGCCTGGGCCTGGCCACCCAGCCCTGCGCGTCGACCGCCGCCGGGTCGTCCCACGGGTTGTAGAACCAGGCCTTCTGGCCGAGGTACCAGATCGCCGTCCAGTCGCCGTCCCGACCGGCGACCGCGTACTGCTGGCCGGTCGAGGCACGGGCGCCCACATCGTTGAGGCCCTCCGTGCTCGGGCCGTCGCCGTGCAGGCCCACGTCGTCGACGAGCGGGGCGTCCTGTCTCGGCTCGGTGTACAGACGCACCGCGTCCGAGCCGTGCGGCGAGCACGGCTTGCCGGGCTCGCCGCAGCCGGTGTAACGGGGCTCGTTGTCCTCGTACGACGGATCGATGGTCACCTCGCCGCCGTCAGCGTCCGCGGTCGCGCGGAAGGGCGCCCCCAGGAGCTCGAAGTAGTGTGCCCAGTCCCAGTAGGGGCCGGGGTCGGTGTGCTGGGCCTTGATCCCGGCCGTGTTCATGCCGGGCACGTTGTCGTGGCCGAGGATGTGCTGCCGGTCGAGCGGGATGTCGTACTTGTGCGCCAGGTACCGCACCAGTCGAGCCGAGGCGCGGTACATCTCCTCCGTGTACCAGGCGTCGGGATCGGCGAGGAAGCCCTCGTGCTCGACACCGATGGACTTGGCGTTGACGTACCAGTTGCCTGCGTGCCAGCCGACGTCCTTGGTGTGCATGTGCTCGGCGATGTGGCCGTCGATGGAGCGCACGGTGAAGTGCCAGCCCAGGTACTTCGGGTTCTGCACCAGCCGCATGGTGGTGTCCCACGTGGACTCGGTGTCGTGGATGACGATGTAGTCGATCGTCTCGTCGGAGGGCCGGTCGGCGACGTCGTAGTCGCCGTAGTCCTTCCGCGCCCGGCCGTACTTCTCGTACGGTGCCGGAACCCACTCGCAGGCGACGCTGCTCGGGCATTCGGTGCCGGAGGACTCGGCGGCCCGCAGCCCCATCGTCGCCGTCTGGGCGGTGAGCGGCTTGACCCGAGGCTCGGGCGCGAGGGTGACCCGTTCCCCGGTGTCCGTGACGCGCGACTCGCCGTCCCTGATCGCCTGGAAGACGTCGGCCGCGAAGTCGGCGGCGGTGGAGGCGTCGTCGGCGCCCGAGTAGCGGGCGACCGCGCCGAACCACTGGCCGGGATCGTCGCTGACCGGCTGCTTGAGCTCACGCTGCGCGGCGGCGAGCAGCGCGGCGCCTCCCGCGATGTTCTCGGCAGGATCCTCGCGGATCTGCTCGTTGCCGATGCCGGTGAGGGCGGCAGCCTGGTCGGCGGTCTGCAGGGCCGCGGGAATCGCCCGCAGCTCCGGGATCCTCACGGTGGAGGGGATGGTCATCGGGCGGGAACCGTCGCCGCGCGGGTCGCCGAGCGCGTCACCGTCGGTCTTCCACACCGACTGCTCGATCGCGGTCTGCGCGTCGGTGAGGTGCATGGGGCCATAGCCGCCGCTCACGCTCGGCCGCCCTTTGTGCGTGTCCCAGCGCGATTCCATGTACGCCACACCGAGCAGCACGCTCTCCGGGACGTGGTAGCGGCGGGCAGCCGCCGCGAACGCGGCCTGCAGCGCTCCGGGTTCCCGCGGCCGGGCGTGGGCCGGTGAGGCAGCCGCGGCGCACACGGGAAGCAACGCGGCGGCAGCGGCCGTGGCGGTGACCGCTCGCAGCGGGGACCGCCGGGACGCTGATGCCTGGGATGCGACTGGCCGGATGCCGGATGCTCGCAAGACAGCCTCCTCGTGCGGGCCGGACCCGTCCGGGCCGGATCCCAGACGTACCGTTCATCCGACGGTCGGTCAATGACCAACCCGTCCGGCCCACATGGCATGTCGTCCAACCGTCATACGCCCCGTCATCTTCCCTGTCATCGGCATGTCAACGCCCGTACCGGGGAGCCACCCGGCACGGGCGTCGGGGCCTGAGGGGGCGCGGGGAGGACGGTCAGCGGGTGCCCACCGCCGCCCGCACGGCCCGGCGCGCCATTCCGCAGTCGTCGTGCAGGCGTCGCAGCAGCAGCCGCTGCTCCTCGCCCGTCTCGGCCGTCCCCGAAGCGGCAGGGCCGCCGGCGTGCAGGGAGCGTTGCAGGGCCGATTCGAAGGTGCGGATCTCACGCGTCAGCACGAGCATGAGGTTCACCAGGAACGCGTCGCGCGAGGTCGGGCCGGCCGTCTGGGCCATCTGGCTGATCTGCCGCCGCGACACGGGGTCGTCGCCGAGGACGGACCACAGCACGGCGAGGTCGTACCCAGGCAGATACCACCCCGCGTGCTCCCAGTCGACGAGCACCGGCCCGGCGGGGGAGAGCAGCACGTTCTGCAGCAGCGCGTCGCCGTGGCAGAACTGCCCCTGGGCGTGGGCGAGACCGTGCAGCAGCTTCTGCAGATCGCCCAGATCCCGGTCGGTAAGGAGCCCCAGTTCGTGGTAGCGGGAGATCCGCGCCGGATAGTCGACCGGGGCGTCGAAGACCCCGGCCGGCGGACGCCACAGATTGATGCGGCAGAACGCCCCGAGCGCCGCCCGCACATCGCTGCGCGGTGGTGCCTCGGAAGGGTGCCGGTGCACCGCTGCCACGCGTCCTGGCATGCGTTCCACCACGAGCGTGCAGCTCTCCGGATCGGCCGCGATGAGCCGCGGTACGCGCACCGGAGGGCGGTGTCGGACGAACGCCCGGTATGCCGCTATTTCGTGACGGAACCGCTCGGCCCAGGCGGACGAGTGGTCGATCAGGCACTTCGCGACGGCCGGGCTGCGGCCCGCCGTGCCGACCAGCAGCACCGACCGGCTGCTGCGGCGCAGCACCTGGGCCGGGGTGAACTCGGGGCAGATCCGCTGCACGGAGGCGATCGCCGACCGCAGTTGGGCGCCCTGGGGGCCGGTCAGGTCGAGCCTGCCGCTGAGCGGATGGGAGGTGCCCGCGGGGACGCTGCGCGACCGCCCGATGGCGCGGCCCGCACCGGCCGCGTGGGAGGGGTCCAGGTACGGCTCGGCGGACACCGGACGGGGGCGCGGGGCGAGGCCGGTGCCGCGGAAGGCGGCCGGCCGGGTCGGGGCGGACACGGAGGACGATGCTGAGTACATGAGGTGGTAACAGATCCCTTCGTGTGCCTGGTAAAGCGCTTCTGGCTCGTGCAGGACTCGTTCAGGGGCGGCGCACGCCACCGTCGCATCCGGTGAACCGGCAGCCGCACCCTGGGGAATGCGGCTGCCGGACCCGGATCCCGATCCGGGCCCCGGCCGGGCCCCGGCCGGGCCCCGGCCTGGCCCCGGCCGGGATCCGGCCTGGCCCCGGCCGGGATCCGGCCGGGATCTCGGGGTGAGATCCCGGCGTGAGATTCCGGAGGGGGGCCCGGGCGGGGCGGGGTGGCGCGTTCCTACATCACACCCGTCGATGGGTGGCAGACCATGTGGCGGACCCTGGCGAACCATGGCGAATGCTCGCGACCGCCTCTGGGGGCCATTAATGTCAACTGTGCCGAGGAACCTGGGGGCTTGATGACCAAGGAAGCCAACACCCGTCTCGCGGACCTGTTCGGCCTCACCGGATGGTCCAAGGGGGAGCTCGCGAGGATGGTCAACAGGCAGGCGGCGGCCATGGGCCACCCGCAGCTGTCGACCGACACCTCACGGGTACGCCGTTGGATCGAGACCGGCGAGACGCCGCGCGATCCCGTGCCGAAGGTGCTGGCGGCCCTGTTCACCGAGCGCCTCGGCCGTGTCGTGACCATCGAGGATCTCGGGTTCGACCGGCAACGGCGTACGGGAAGAAAAGCCGTGAGCAATCCTGACGGCCTGCCCTGGGCACCGGAGCGAACTGCCGCGGTCCTCACCGAATTCACGGGAATGGACCTCATGCTCAACCGACGCGGTCTTGTGGGCGCGGGTGCCGCGCTCGCCGCCGGCTCCGCACTCAGCAGCGCCATGTACGACTGGTTGCACACCGACCCGGCTCTCGCGGCCGACGCCCCCCAACTCGACAATCCTCTGCATCCCGCATCATCCGCCGTCGCCGCCGGGTACGACCGCTACGAGGCCGCGCCCGTGGGCTCGGAGGAGATCGAAGCGCTGGAGCGCTCGGTCGAGGTCTTCCGCGCCTGGGACGCCTCGCGCGGCGGCGGACTCCAGCGCAAGGCCGTGGTCGGCCAGCTCAACGAGGTGGGAGGGATGCTCTCCTACCGCCATCCGCCGCACCTGCAACGGCGGTTGTGGGGCGTGGCCGCCAATCTGGCGGTGCTCGCCGGGTGGATGTCCCACGACGTGGGCCTCGAACCCACCGCCCAGAAGTACTTCGTGATCGCCGCGCATGCGGCCCGGGAGGGCGGTGACCGCCCGCGCGCCGGCGAAGCGCTCTCGCGTGCCGCACGTCAGATGGTCCATCTCGGCCGTCCCGACGACGCCCTCGATCTGATGAACCTCGCCCAGTCGGGCTCGGGTGACGAGACATTGCCGCGCACACGCGCGATGCTGCAGACCATCGAGGCCTGGGCGCAGGCGTCCATGGGGCGCGGCCAGGCGATGCGGCGCACCCTCGGCCAGGCCGAGGACCTGTTCGTCTCCGACAAGCGCGATGTGCCGTCCCCGAGTTGGATGCAGAACTTCGACGAGGCCGACTTCCACGGCATGCAGGCGCTCGCGTACCGCATGCTGGCCGAGCACGACCCCGCGGCGGCGTCGCCGGCGCAGCAGCACGCCCAGCGGGCGCTGGATCTGCGGCGCGCCGGACACGACCGTTCGAAGATCTTCGACCACATCTCGATGGCGTCGGCGTGCTTCATCGCCGACGATCCCGAGCAGGGGGACCGCTATGCCCGGCTTGCTCTGTTGAGCATCGGCCAGAACTCGTCCCATCGCACCTGGGACCGGCTGCGTGAGATGTACCGGCTGACCGGCCGGTATGCGCAGTACAGCCAGATCCAGGACCTGCGGGACGAGATCCGCATCGCCTTGCCGACCAAAATCGAACCGAAGGGCGGGAGTGCCGCGGTGTGAGGTCGCAGCGCCGTCAATTCGCCATTGCCGTCAAATCACCATCGCCGACCGTTGTCGCTTCGTCGCTTCGGTCGATTCATGAGACGCGGGCGATCAGCACGCAGGCGTCGCGCTCGCGCTCGGGCGTGTCGAGCTCCTCGACGACGACACGCACGCAGTCCTGGGCGCTACGGCACTCGGCGAACCGCGTCGCGAGCCCGAGCAGTCGCGTGGTGTCCCCGTCCGCCGCGCCGACCGGGTCGGCGAGCGAGGCGCGCCTCGGTGCGATGCCGTCCGTGTGGAGCACGAGGAGGTCGCCGGGCAGCAGCTGCGCCCTGGCCTGCCCGTACGCGGCGCCGGACGTCGCGCCGAGCAGCACGCCCTCCGGCGCGTCGAGGGCACGCCCCGCCCCGTCGCGGAACAGCAGCGGGGCGGGGTGGCCGGCCTGCGACCAGGTGAGCGCATGCGTCTCAGCCTCGTAGCGGCAGCACAGCGCGCTGCCGAGAGCAGGCTGCGCCGAGCGGTCGAGCAGTTGGTTGAGGGCGTTCATCAGCGGGCCCGGTGCCATGCCGGTGACCGCCATCCCGCGCAGCGCGCCGAGCAGCATCGCCATTCCCGAGGTGGCCGCCACCCCGTGCCCGGTCAGATCGCCGACGGTCAGCAGCGTGGCGCCGTCGGGCAGCTGCATCGCGTCGTACCAGTCGCCGCCGATCAACGCGCCGGTGGCGGAGGGGAAGTAGCGGGCGGCGAGGTCCAGCGCGACGGACCCGCCCTCCAGCGGGAACCGCAGGGGGCCGCGCCACGGGGGAAGCACGGCCTCCTGCAGCTCAACCGCCAGCCGGTGCTCGGCCTGCGCGATCTGCCGCTGCCGTTGCAGCGAGTCACGGGTCTCGCGCAACGTCCGCTGGCTGCGGCGCAGTTCGCTGACGTCTCGCAGTACCGCCCACATCGAGGCGGTCCCGCCGTCGGCGTCGAGCACCGGCTCGCCCACCATGTGCACCGTGCGCACCGAGCCGTCCGGGCGCACGATGCGGAACTCGCCGTCGATCGGCCGCCCGTCGACCAGACAGGCGGTGACCATCGTGGTGAGCGACTGCTGGTCCTCGGCGAAGAGCCAGGACGGGAGCTCGTCCAGGGTCAGCGGCCCGTCCTTCCTGGTGCGGCCGAATATCCGGTACAGCTCGTCGGACCAGGTGACCTCGTCGGTGAGCAGGTTCCACTCCGCGCTGCCCGCGCGGCCGAGCGCCCGTACGCCTGCGGGGCCCGGAGGCAGTTCGGTTCCGGGTTCGTCGGGCGCGTACGCCGGGTACGCGACGCCCTCCTCGGGGGCGAGCTCCTCCTTGAGCTGGCCGAGGTGCTCGCCGAGGTTGTCGAGGTGGTGCACGGCGAGATCGCACAGAGCGCGCTGCCACCGGCGGTGGGGGTCGTCCTCGTCGGCGGACGGGACGACGCGTACGGCGTCCAGCTGCCCGCGCAGTTCCCGTGCTTGGGAGATCAGCGCGTCGACAACGCCGGGATCCGGCGATGGGACAGCGGCATGGTCCGCATGCGGGTGGGACGGCATGACTTCTCCGAACGTGCTTCGACGCGGCGCGAGCGGTAGTTGGGCCAGTCACGACTGTTGCACAGTGAGCGATGGTCCGTAAGGGTTTCCGCAATACCCGATCCGGTGGTGCTTCCGGCATATTCCAGTGGCCGGGTGGCCCAGAAGCGGCGCCGGAATGGTTCATCTCTGGTCATGGCGGTACGGCGTCAACCTGCGTCCGGTGATCGCCTGTGAAGGCGTACTGGCGCGATGGCACCGGTGGATGGGACAAATACCGTGGCCCCCGCACCGCGCCCGGGGGCATCATGGCCCGTGGTGCCGCCCGCGGCGGGTTTGCACCGACCTGCGGATTTTCGTTTGTCGACACCGCACACCTCAAGCGAGGATTGCCCTCATGTTCGACCCGGTCATAGCGCCAAGCGGCACCCTTCTCGGCCTCCTCCAGAGAGGACGCGGAGACGGGACCCTGCATGCCCTCGCGGAGCAGCGGGGCGAGGCCCTCGCCGCGCTGGAGCAGTGCGTCCTGAGCGATCCCCGCCGAGACTGGCAAGTGGAATCACGCTCGTTGTATTACGCGCGCCTGTACTCCGAGCTCGAAGGCGGGCTCGACGGGATCGAACAGCATCTCTTCCACGCCGACGACCTTCTCGACGACGACGAGCAGCGCACCGGGCTGGCCCTGTCCGTCCTCGGCCACCTCGCCGGATACGGCCGCCGCGACGCGCTGCGGCTGCTGCGCGACTACGCCGCCAAGGGCGCCAACTGGGCCTGGGCCCTGGACGAGCTCGCGCTCCGTGACGACGACGAGGGGCTCCGCTCACTCGCCCCCGCCGTGCTCGCGCGCTTCCCGTGCACGCCCGAGGGCGACGCCGCGCTGGCGCGTGCGCTGCGCGAGGCGTACGAAAGGCGGCCGTGGCGGCTGTGGGCCGAGGACCCGGTGCACGGCGATCGGGTGCGCGCCGCAGAAGAACGGCACGCCTTCGACCGCTGGCAGCGGCAACTGCGTCCGGCGGGCCCGGCTCCCGGCTGGAGCGTGCACGACGTCCTCGACTGGGCCCAGCAGGGACTCGACGCCTACCCCGCGCAGCACCGTGACGCGCCCGCCGCACGCTGCCTGGCGGCGGTCGCGGGACCCGAACACCGCCAGGAGCTGCTCGCCGCGGCCAAGGGAGGGCCCGAGGCTGCACGCGCCGCCGCGCTGCGCTTCCTCGCCGACCGCCAGGACGGGCAGGTGCTCGACCTGATCGAAGCGGCGGCCTACGGCTCGCCCGTCGTCTCACGGGCCGCTCTGGAGTCCCTCGCGCGCATGCGCGGCGCCGCGGCCCTGGAGCGCGCCCGAGCATGGGCCGCACGCGAGGACGCGCTCGGCGCCGCCGCCGCCCGTGTGCTGGCCGTCCGCGGCGAGGCCGGGGACGCGGGGCGGGTGCTCGCCGCGCTGCGCCGCCTGGTCCGCGCCTCGGGCGCCGACGCGGAGGGCCTTGCCGTTCTGGTCGAGGGGATCGGGCGGCTCGGCATCGGCTGTGCGGCGCCCGTTCTGCGCCATATTTACCGCGAGACATCCTCGTCGCATGTGCGCGGGTGTGCGGCGAGGGCGCTCGCCGTGACGGATCCGTCCTTTGCGGAGGGGTTCGCCATCGAGTGCCTGTGGGACTGCGAGGAGGCCACGCGCGAGCTCGCGGCGCGGCGCGCGGCGACGGGTGATGTCCGCGTGCTCGCCCAGCTGCGCAGGCTCGCCGCCGATCCGGCGGAGGAGGCCGAGGTCCAGACCGCGGTCCGCGGCAGGCTGGGCGCGAGGCCCACGCGGTAGCCCGCGGGGTGCCGCAACCGCACCTGCGACCGCAGCCGCGGCACAGGCGGGGACAGAAGCTCACGCAACGTTTCCCGGGGGGAAAGGTCGTCGTGGCCCTGTCATCTTCGGCGGCGCCGAAAACCGCAGTATGCGAGTCGCACTCGTCACCGAATCCTTTCCGCCCGATGTCAATGGGGTCGCCCACTGCGCGCTGCGCACCGCCGAGCATCTCGCACGGCGGGGCTGCGCACCGTTGGTGATCGCTCCGGCCGGCGCGGCACGCGATCGCGCCGCCGAAGGCGCCGACGCCGACGCGCCCTGTCCCGTGGTCCGTGTCCCTTCCCTGCCTCTGCCCGGTTACCGGCAGGTGCGAGTCGCGCTTCCGGGGCGGCGTGTCGCCACCGCCATCGCGTCACACCGCGCCGATCTCGTCCATCTCGCCAGCCCGTTCGTCATCGGGGCCCACGGCGTCACCGCCGCCGGTCGCCTGGGGCTGCCGGCCGTCGCCGTCTACCAGACCGATCTGGGCGGTTACGCCCGCACCTACCTGGGGCTCGGCGAGGCCGCGGCCTGGCACCGGCTGCGTACGCTGCACTCGGCTGCCGACCGCACCCTCGCCCCGTCGACGGCCTCCGCCGCCGATCTGGAGCGGCACGGCATACCGCGCGTCCACCTGTGGCCGCGTGGCGTCGACGCCGTACGGTTCGACCCCACACGCCGGGACGAGGCGCTGCGCCGCACCCTCGCGCCGGGCGGTGAACTCCTCGTCGGATACGTCGGCCGTCTCGCACCGGAAAAGCGCGTCGAACTGCTCGCCGCAACCGCCCGGCTGCCAGGCGTCCGGCTGGTGGTGGTCGGGGACGGGCCCAGCGACTCCGCACTGCGGCACGCACTGCCGCAGGCACTCTTCCTCGGCCGCCGGACCGGCCTCGAACTCGCCCGCATCTACGCCTCGTTGGACCTCTTCGTGCACACCGGGCCCCTGGAGACCTTCTGCCAGACCGTGCAGGAGGCGATGGCCAGCGGACTGCCGGTGATCGCTCCCGCCTCGGGCGGTCCGCTCGACCTCGTCGACCACGGCAGGACCGGGCTGCTGGTGCCGCCGGGGGACGCGGACGCACTCAGGGACGCAGTCGCCCGGCTCGTCCAGGACCCCGCGCTGCGCGCTTCGTACGGCGCGGCGGGCCGTTCGGCCGTCGAGGGCCGCACCTGGGAGGCCGTCGGCGACCTGCTGCTCGGCCATTACGAGCAGGTGCTCGGCGGAGTCGGGGGAGCCGAACGGCGGAACCGCAGGAGCGTGGCAGCATGACAGCGACACGTGCCGAGGGGGCGCTGCGCATCGTCCGGCTCGCCAACTTCGTCACACCCGTCTCGGGGGGCCTGCGCACCGCGCTCCACCACCTCGGGGCCGGCTACCGCGAGGCCGGGCACGAGCCCGTGCTGATCGTCCCCGGACCGAGGCAGCTGGACGAAGACACGGAACAGGGCCGGGTGATCACCCTGCCCGGTCCCGTCGTCCCCGGCACCGGCGGATACCGGGTGCTCGCCGACCGCCGCGCCGTGACCGCGGTACTGGAGATGCTGGACCCGGACCGCATCGAGGTCTCCGACCGCACGACCCTGCGCTGGACGGGGGAGTGGGCACGGCGGCGCCGGGTGCCGTCCGTGATGGTCTCGCACGAGAGCGTCGACGGGGTGCTGCGCATGTGCGGGATACCGCAGCGCCCCGCCCGCCGGGCCGCCGACCTGCTCAACACCCGTACCGCTCGGGCGTACTCACGCATTGTCTGCACCACGGCGTGGGCCGCGGCCGAGTTCGAACGCATCGGCGCGCGCAACGTCGTGCACGCGCCGCTCGGCGTGGACCTGGAGTCGTGCGCACCGCCCCCGGAGGAGGACGCCGCCCGCACCAGGCTCTGGTATGCGCGGCCCGACCAGATACTGCTCGCCGTCTGCACCCGGCTGTCGGTGGAGAAACAGCCCGGCCGAGCCCTGGACACGCTCGCCGAACTGCGGGCCCGGGGCCACGACGCGGTCCTGGTGGTCGCCGGCGCGGGGCCGCTCCGCGTCCGCCTCGAACGACGTGCCCGGCAGGACGGGCTGCCCGTGAGGTTCCTCGGCCACGTCGCCGACAAGGACGCCCTGCATGCGCTGATGGCCTGTGCGGACGTGGTCCTCGCTCCCGGCCCGGTGGAGACCTTCGGGCTCTCCGCGCTCGAAGCGCTGGCCTGCGGCACGCCGGTGGTGGTGAGCGCATCGTCGGCGCTTCCCGCGGTGATCGGTCCGGCCGGTGCGGCTGCCGCCGACGACGCCGGCTGCTTCGCCGATGCCGTCGGATCGCTGCTCGCGCGCCCCGAGTCGGCCCGGCGCGCGGTCGCGCGTGCGCATGCCGAGCGCTACGGGTGGCGCAATGCCGTCACCGCGTTCCTCGCCGCGCTTGACGCGGCCCCGGTCGCCGCGGATCTGCCATGACGGTCCGTCACGCCCACTATGAGGAACGCCCCGAACAGAGCGGGCCGGAGACGATCCGCTTCGCCGCGCTCGGCGACTCGCTCACCGAGGGGCTCGGCGATCCCGTGCCCGGCGCGCCGGGAGGGTGGCGCGGCTGGGCGGCGCTGCTCACGGAGGGGCTTGTCGCTCCGCCCGGCGCGGCGCTGCTGATCAACTGTTCGCGCAGCGGCGCGCTGTCGGGCGACGTCGCCGGTGAACAGCTGGAGCAGGCACGGCGCCACCGCCCGCACCTGGCCTCTGTCATCATCGGGGCCAATGACACGCTGCGGGGTTCGTACGACATCGCCGCCGTCGCCGCACGGCTCGACACCGTGCTGGGCACGCTGCGCGCGGACGGGACCGTACCACTCACCGCATGCCTGCCCGATCCGGGCCGTATGCTCGGCCTGCCCTGGCCGCTGGCCCGGCCGCTCGGCCGGCGGATGCGGGCCCTCAACCACGTCGTGCACGCCCTGTCCGCCCGCCATGGCGCAATCCATCTGCACGCCGCCGACCATCCGTGGGTCGCCGACCGTGCGGCGTGGAGCGCCGACCGGTTGCACCCCAGCGAGCTCGGACACCGGCTGCTCGCCCGGGAGTTCCATGCCCTGCTCGCCGCACGGGGGCTCGCCACCGGTGAGCCGCCGCGAACGGTCCCGGACGGTCCGGGGCCCGGACCGGCGGCGAGCGTGTGGTGGATGGCGACGCGCGGCACCCGCTGGGTCGTCGACCGCTGCCGCGACCTGCTCCCGGATCTACTGCGGCTCGCTGCCGCCGAGTGCCGTCACCGTGCGGCCGGTTCCGACGCCGCACTCGACCTGGCCGTGCACCGCGCGACGGTACGCGCCCTCGCCGCGCTGCCGGTTCCCCGGGCCGAGCAGGCGCCACCGGCCGAGGAGGTCAGGACGGCATGACGGCTCCGGCGCCGGGGACGGTGCGGACGGGCTGAGCCACCGCCCCCCGCCGCAGAGGCACGAACCGCACGGGCGTTCCGGGCCGGGCCTGGGCGGCCGCGGCCAGCCGATCCTCCGGTACCACGCCGATGACGGGGTAGCCGCCCGTCGTCGGATGGTCGGCGAGGAAGACGACGGGACGGCCGTCCGGCGGGACCTGCACGGCGCCGAGGACCATCCCTTCGCTGGGCAGTTCACCGCTGCGCGCACGCGGCAGGGCGGGCCCCTCGGTGCGCAGGCCGATCCGGTTGCTCGCCGGGGCCACCCGGTACGCACCGATGGCAAGGGTGCGCAGGGCGTCCTTGGCGAACCAGTCGTCGCGCGGGCCCGGCACGACAGGCAGGACCAGTTCCCTCGGCACGCCCGGCGACGCCACCGTGTCGACCGCGGCCGCGGGTCCGCAGGGCCGGCCCAGCGGCAGCGTGTCACCTTCGCGCAACGGCGCCGGGCCGAGGCCGGAGAGCAGGTCGCGGGAGCGGCTGCCGAGCACGGGCGCCACGCCGACGCCGCCGTCGAACGCCACGTAGCTGCGCACTCCGTGGGTGGCGGCGCCGAGTTCGAGCACCGCACCGCGTTCCACCCGTACGGGAGCACCCCACGCGGCCGGACGCCCGTCGACGCGGACCGGGCACGGCGCTCCGGTCACCGCCGCGGTGAGCGCGCAACCCGCGCGGACGGCGAGGCCGGCCAAAGTCGTCTCGAGCGTCGCGGCATGGTCCGGATTGCCCACCAGACGGTTGGCGAGCCGGTGCGCGGGCAGGTCGAGCGCTCCGGCGCGCGGCACCCCGAGATGCCGGTGGCCGCGGCGTCCCAGGTCCTGGACGGTCGTCAGTGCCCCGGCCCGTACGACGTCGACATGTCGCACGGTCACCGGGCCGCCCTGCGGAATCTGACACGGGCCCCGGGGGCCAGCAGCGCAGCCGGTTCCCGCGACGGATCCCACAACACCGCGTCCGTGCTGCCGATCAACTGCCAGCCACCGGGGGAGGACCGCGGGTAGACACCCGCATACGGCCCGGCGAGGGCCACCGATCCCGCGGGTACGCAGGTGCGCGGCGTGGCCCGCCGGGGCAGGCGCAGATGCCCGGGCAGGCCCGTCAAGTAGCCGAAGCCGGGGGCGAATCCGCAGAACGCCACCCGGAAGACGATCTCCTCGAAGAGACCGGGGAGTTCGCCCGGGGCGATGCCCCACACCTGTGCCACCTCGTCGAGGTCCGGCCCGTCGAAACGCATCCGGATCACGCGCTCGGGCCCGTCCTCGGCCCGCGGGCGCGGGATCGTCCAGTGCGGCAGTTCTGCGGCGAGCGCCTGCGGGTCGTCGAGGCCGTCCACCAGGACGGTGCGTGCCGCGGGAACGATGTCGTCCACCCCTGGCAGCGCGCCCACCGCACGGCGGCGCAGCAGTTCGCCGTGGAGCGCGGCGACCTCCTCGGACGTCTCCACCTCGACGAGCAGGGCGCGCCGGCCCACGGGCACGGCCCGCATCCCCGCCGGGAGCACCGCGGTGGTCCCCGCTCCCGTTCCCGTTCCCGTTCCCGCTCCCGTTCCCGTCTCCGTCACGCGAACGCCTCCAGGACCACGCCCGCGGCCTCCAGTTCGCGGCGCACCCGGCCGGCGAGCCGTGCCGCGCCCGGTGTGTCCCCGTGCAGGCACAGCGACCGGGCGCGCACGGCGATGCGCTCCCCGCCGGCGGCCGTGACCGATCCGTCCGTGGCGATCAGCACCGACCGCGCCACCGCCGTGTCCGGGTCGTGGACCACAGCGCCCGGCTGATCGCGGGGCACGAGCCTGCCGTCACTGGTGTACGCACGGTCGGCGAACGCCTCGGGGACGGCGAACAATCCGGCCTTCTCGGCGGCCTTGAGCAGCTGGGAGCCGGGCAGTCCGAGGACGGGCAGCGCCCCGCCCGCGAGCAGCACCCCGTCGACGACCGCGGCGGCCTGCTGCTCGTCCCTGACGGTGCGGTTGTACAGCGCGCCGTGCGGTTTGACGTACGCCACGCGTGCGCCGGCTGCGCGGGCGAAGACGTCCAAGGCCCCGATCTGGTAGGCGACTTCGGTGGCGAGCTCCTCGGGTGGCACGTCCATCGCCCGCCGGCCGAAGCCGAGCAGGTCGCGGTAGGAGACCTGGGCGCCGATGCGCACCCCGTTCTCGACGGCCCGGTCGCAGACGCGGCGCATGGTGGCGGGATCGCCTGCATGAAAGCCGCAGGCGACGTTGGCACTGGTGACGACGGAGAGCAGGGCCTCGTCGTCGGTGAGCGTCCAGCGGCCGAACCCCTCGCCGAGATCGGCGTTGAGATCGATGGCCGGTCCGGCTGTGGTCATGCCTCGGCCTCCGTCATGCGGTCTGTGATCATTACGCGGGCGTCCTCGAGATAGGTGGTCAACTCGTGCTCCGCCCGTCGGCGTTCGCCTCGTGACAGCAGCTCGGACAGCTCGCGGTTGCGGTGCAGGAAGGGCTCGTGGAACGGGCGCGGCGAGGGCATGACGGCGAAGGCGAGACGCAGTTCGGTGAGCACGCCGGTGAGGGCGGCGTCGACCCGCTCGCTCCCGGTGAGGGCGCCGATCGCCCGGTGGAACCGGAGGTCGGCGTTGCCCACCGCGGTCCAGTCGCCGGCCTCGGCCGCGGCCTCACCGTCGGCGACGGCAGCGGCGACGGCCTGCACAGCGCCGGGCGACGGCGGATCCGCCCGTACGCCCGCGGTTTCCAGGGCACGGCGCACCACGTAGATGTCGCTGACGTCGTCCGGCGCGAGGACGCGCACGAACACGCCGCGGTTCATCTCGTGCACCACGAGTCGTTCCTCGGCGAGCATGCGGAACGCCTCGCGCAGCGTGTTGCGGGAGACACCGAGCCGTTCGCCGAGCGACTCCTCGGACAGCCGGTCGCCGGGAAGCAGCGCTCCGGCCGCGATGCGGTCGCGCAGCACACCGGCGACGAGCTGGGCGGCGCTGGCGCGGCCGGGGACCAGCTGTTCGGCCGGTACCCCGCCGAACGGATCGCTGCGTTCGCTGCGTTCCATGACGCTCTTCACCGCTCCTTGCCCTCGTCCCCTTGTGGGATTGTTCAACAATACTCTACCGTCCTCGGCAAGCCCCCTCCGTCCAGGGGTCCCCAGTGTGGAAGGCGGACGCATGCTCACTCTGATCGGCGTCCTCGTGGTGATTGCCGGATTCGCCACGAAGCGGAACCCTTTGCTCGTGGTCGGTGTGGCCGGCGTCGTCACCGGCCTGCTCGGCGGACTGTCACTGCGCGACGTCCTCGCAGCCTTCGGCACGGGATTCGCCGGCAGCCGCTCGGTCACGATCTTCGCCATCACCCTGCCGGTGATCGGCCTGCTCGAACGGCACGGGCTGCAGGAACAGGCCCGTGCATTCATCGGCCGGTTCGCCAAGCTGACCACCGGGCGCTTCCTCACGCTCTACCTGCTGCTGCGTCAGCTGACCGCGGCGGTGGGCCTGCAGAGCGTCGGCGGCCCAGCCCAGACGGTACGTCCGATGGTCGCCCCGATCGCGGAGGGCGCCGCCGAGCGCCGGCATGGCACCCTCCCGGAGCGGGTGTGCGAGCGCGTGCGGTCCTACGCGGCGAGCGCCGACACCGTCGGACTCTTCTTCGGTGAGGACTGCTTCCTCGCGGTCGGCTCGATCCTGCTGATCACCGGATTCGTCAACACCACATACGGCACCCATCTGGAGCCCGTGCGGCTCGCGCTGTGGGCGATCCCCACCGCAGCCTGCGCCTTCGTCATCCACGGCGCCCGGCTGCTGTGCCTGGACCGCGCGCTGGAACGCGAGTCGGCGGCCGTGGGCGCACCACAGGCCCGCCGCTCCGCGGGGGAGGCCGCGTCATGATCAAGGCGGAATGGTTCTATTGGCTGATCGGCGCCGTCTTCCTCACCATGGCCGTGCAGATGCTGCGTGACCGGACCAACCCCAAGCGCCGCGGCACGGCGGCCTTCTGGGGCCTCATCGGCGCCGGCTTCGTCTACAGCACCTTCGTGGTCGACAAGACCGCACCCGCGGAACCGCTCGGCGCCGCCGTCCTGCTGATGGCTGTCCTTGCCGGGTTCGGCTTCACCGGACGCGGCGCGGTGCGCACCGACCACGCCCAGCGCGCCGCATCCGCCGCCCGGCTCGGCAACCGCATCTTCCTACCGGCGCTGACCATTCCGGTCGTGGCGATGCTCTGCGCCGTTGTCGTGAAGGGCTGGCGCATCGGGAGAACGCCCGTGCTCGAACCGGGCAGCGAGACGATCCTCGGCCTCGGCGCGGGCGCCGTGATCGCCCTCGTCGTCGCCATGGTCCTGCTGCGCGAGCGGCGGCCGGCCGAGCCCCTGCACGCCGGCCGCGGGATGCTCGAGGCGATGGGGTGGGCGCTGCTGCTTCCGCAGCTGCTCGCCACGCTCGGCGCCATATTCCAGCAGGCCGGGGTCGGCAGGGCGGTGGGCGGGATCACCTCGCAACTGCTGCCGCACGGGCAGACGTACACCGCCGTGGTCGTGTACTGCCTCGGAATGGCGCTGTTCACCATGATCATGGGCAACGCCTTCGCGGCCTTCCCGGTGATGACGGCAGCGGTCGGCTGGCCTGTGCTGATCCAGCAGGCGCACGGCAACCCCGCGGCCGTCCTCGCCACCGGCATGCTCGCAGGTTTCTGCGGGACGCTGTGCACCCCGATGGCCGCCAATTTCAACATCGTGCCCGCCACGCTGCTCGAACTGAAGGACCAATACGGGCCGATCAAGGCCCAACTGCCCACCGCGGGCGCGCTGCTGGTGTGCACGATGCTCATCATGGCGCTCTTCGCTTTCTGAGTCTTCGTATTCTGAGTCTTCGCTTTCTGAGGGGGATGGAGATGACTCGTGTCCTGCTCACCGCCTTCGAACCGTTCGGCGGCGACAGCGTCAACCCGTCGGAGCGGGCAGTCGCCGACGTCGTCGCCGTCCATCCGCCGGGTGTCGAGGTGGTCTCATCACGGCTCAGCTGTGTCTTCTCCGTCGCCCTCGACGAGCTGACGGCGGCGGTCGCACGCACCGAGCCGGACGTGGTGATCTGCACCGGCCAGGCCGGAGGGCGCCCGGACGTGACCGTGGAGCGCATCGCCATCAACGTCGACGACGCGCGCATCCCCGACAACGCCGGACGGCAGCCGGTCGACAGACCCGTCGTCGAGGGCGGGCCGGCCGCGTACTTCTCCACCTTGCCGGTCAAGGCGTGCGTGGCCGCGGCCCGCGCCGCAGGGGTGCCCGCCTCCGTATCGCAGACCGCGGGCACCTTCGTCTGCAACCACGTCTTCTACGGCCTCATGCATCTGATGGCCACGCAGCGACCGCACATGCGCGGCGGCTTTGTTCATCTGCCGTACGCGCCCGAGCAGGTCACCGACCGGGCACAGCCGTCGCTGCCGGTCACCCTCGCCGCCGAAGGGCTGCGCGCCGTCGTGACCGCTGCCGCCTCCCGTACCGAGGACATCGTGGTGGCCGGCGGTGCCACGCACTGACCCGGGCGCGGCGGGATGCTCCGGGCGCACAATGAGCACATGACCGGGCGCTGGCAGTTCTGGATCGACCGTGGCGGCACCTTCACCGACGTCGTGGCGGTGACCCCGGACGCACACGTGGTCAGCCGCAAGCTGCTCTCCCAGCGCCCGGAGGCCTACCGCGACGCGGCCGTCGCCGGAATCCGGCTCGTCCTCGGCCTGGAGCCGGATGAGCCGATCCCGTCCCATCGGATCGACGTGGTCAAGATGGGGACGACGGTAGCCACCAACGCCCTGCTGGAACGCACCGGCGAACCCACCGTCCTCGTCGTCACCGAAGGTTTCCGCGACGCGCTGCGCATTGCCTACCAGAACCGGCCCCGCCTCTTCGACCGGCACATCGTGCTGCCCGGGGCGCTGTACGAGCGCGTCATCGAGGTACCCGAACGCGTCGGCGCGCACGGGGAGACGGTGCGCCCCCTGGACCTGGGCGCGGCCACCGAGGCGCTGCGCGACGCCCACCGCGACGGCATCCGCAGCGCGGCCGTGGTCTTCCTGCACGGATACCGCCATCCCGAGCACGAGGGCGCCGTCGCCGAGGCGGCACGACGGCTCGGCTTCACTCAGGTGAGCTGCTCGCACGAGGTGAGCCCACTGATCAAACTCGTGCCACGCGGCGACACCACCGTCGTCGACGCCTATCTCTCCCCGATCCTGCGCCGCTACGTCGACCAGGTGGCCGGCGAACTGCGCGACGTGCGGCTGATGTTCATGCAGTCCGGCGGCGGGCTGCGGGAGGCCGGTCACTTCCGCGGCAAGGACGCGGTGCTCTCCGGCCCCGCCGGCGGTGTGGTCGGCATGGCGCGCGCCGCCGCCAGGGCGGGCTACGACCGTGCAATCGGCTTCGACATGGGTGGCACGTCCACCGACGTCTCGCACTACGCGGGCGAGATCGAACGGGTGCTGGGCACCCAGGTCGCGGGGGTGCGGATGCGCGCACCCATGACCGACATCCACACCGTGGCGGCGGGCGGGGGCTCGGTGCTCCACTTCGACGGGATGCGCTACCGCGTCGGCCCCGACTCGGCAGGCGCCGATCCCGGACCCGCCTGTTACCGGCGCGGCGGCCCGCTCACCGTCACCGACGCCAACGTCATGCTGGGCCGCATCCAACCCGCCCACTTCCCACGGGTGTTCGGCAAGGACGGCGACCAGCCGCTCGACGACGCTGTCGTACGCCGCCGCTTCGAAGAGCTCGCCGAACAGTCGGCCGAGGCGACCGGCGACCGCCGCACCCCGGAGGAGGTCGCCGCGGGCTACCTCGACATCGCCGTGCTCAACATCGCCAACGCGGTGAAGAAGATCTCCGTCCAGCGCGGCCGCGACGTCACCCGCTATGCGCTGACCAGCTTCGGCGGCGCGGGCGGCCAGCACGCCTGCGCGGTCGCCGACGCGCTCGGCATCGACACCGTCCTCGTACCGCCGCTCGCCGGGGTGCTGTCGGCGTACGGCATCGGCATGGCGGACGCGGTGGCGCTGCGCGAACGGTCCGTGGAGTCCCGGCTCGCCGCCGGGACGATGAGCAAGGTCGAGGAGGCGTGCGCCGAACTGGAGCGGCTCGCGCGAGCGCAGCTGCACGACGACGGCGTGCCGGCGGACACCGTCCGCACCACCGGCCGGGTGCTGCTGCGCTACGAGGGCACCGACTCCTCCCTCCCCGTCGCACTCGACACCCCCGAGCGGATGCAGGCCGCATTCGAGCGCGACCACCGCGGCCGCTACGGCTTCGTCATGGACAAGCCACTCGTCGTCGAGGCGGTCTCCGTCGAGGCCACCGGTTCCTCGGGGCCGCCCGCACAGCCCCCTGCCGTGCACGAGCAGCCCGAGGGGACCCTTCGCCCGGCGGCCACGGTGCGGATTTTCACCGAAGGGCGCTGGCAGGAGACCGAGTTGTACCGGCGGGACGACATCCGGCCCGGTGACGTCGTCGAGGGCCCGGCGATCATCGCCGAGGCCGATGCCACCACCGTCGTCGACCCCGGCTGGCGCGCCGCCGGCGATCCGCACGGCGACCTCGTCCTCACCCGCTCCCGGCCACGCCCGCGCACGACGGCGGTCGGCACCAGCGTCGACCCGGTGATGCTGGAGGTGTTCAACAACCTGTTCATGGCGATCGCCGAGCAGATGGGCGTCCGCCTGGAGAACACCGCGCACTCAGTCAACATCAAGGAGCGGCTCGACTTCTCCTGCGCCCTGTTCGACCCCGAGGGCAATCTGATCGCCAACGCCCCGCACATCCCGGTCCACCTCGGCTCGATGGGCGAGTCCATCAAGGAGGTGCTGCGGCGCAATGCCGGAGTGACAGCGGCGCGCAGCGCCTCGGACGAGGGGGGTGGCGGGAGACGGGCGGGTATGCGGCCGGGCGACGTCTACGCCATCAACGACCCCTACCACGGCGGCACTCACCTGCCGGACGTCACCGTGGTCACCCCCGTCTTCGACGCCGACGGGCGGGAGCTGCTGTTCCTCGTCGCCTCACGCGGCCACCACGCCGAGATCGGCGGCCTCACCCCTGGCTCGATGCCCGCGTTCAGCCGCACCATCGACGAGGAAGGCGTGCTGTTCGACAACTGGCTGCTGGTACGCGACGGCAGGCTGCGCGAGGCGGAGACGCGCGCGCTGCTCACCGGCGCGCTGTACCCCTCGCGCGACCCGGAGGCCAACCTCGCCGACCTGCGCGCCCAGATCGCCGCCAACGAGAAGGGCATCCACGAACTGCACCGCATGGTCGACCAGTTCGGCCTCGACGTCGTGCACGCCTACATGCGGCACGTGCAGGACAACGCCGAGGAATCGGTGCGCCGGATCATCGCCGACCTCGACGACGGCGAGTACCGCTACGAGACCGACGGCGGCGCCGTCATCCAGGTCGCGCTGCGCGTGGACCGCGCCTCGCGCAGCGCCGTCCTCGACTTCACCGGCACCTCGCCGCAGCAGCCGGGGAACACCAACGCCCCCCGCTCGGTGGTCATGGCGGCCGTGCTCTACGTCTTCCGCACCCTCGTCGCCGACGACATCCCGCTCAACAGCGGCTGCCTGAAGCCGCTCGACGTCCGCGTGCCCGAGGGCTGCATGCTCGCACCGAGCTACCCGGCCGCCACGGTCGCAGGGAACGTGGAGACCTCCCAGGCCGTCACCGGCGCCCTCTACGCCGTGCTGCGTGCCCAGGCCGAGGGATCGGGCACCATGAACAACGTCACCTTCGGCAACGACCGCGTCCAGTACTACGAGACCGTCGCCTCCGGCTCGGGCGCGGGCGACGGCTTCGACGGCGCCGATGCGGTGCAGACCCATATGACCAATTCGCGCCTTACCGACCCCGAGATCCTCGAATGGCGCTACCCCGTGCGCGTCGAGGAGTTCCGGATCCGCAACGGCAGCGGCGGCAGCGGCCGCTGGCACGGCGGATGCGGCGTCGAGCGGCGTATCCGATTCCTCGAACCGATGACGGTGGCGCTGCTGTCCGGCCACCGCAGGGTGGCGCCCTACGGCATGGCGGGCGGCGGGCCGGGAGCGCTCGGCGCCAACCTCGTCGAGCGGGCGGACGGCGCCGTCGACGAGCTGGGCGGGTGCGACGCGGCCGAGGTCGGCGCCGGGGATGTGCTCGTCGTGCGGACGCCGGGCGGCGGCGGGTACGGGAGCAGCCCGTCCTGACCGAGCCGATTTAGATCAATGTCGGTGGGACCGCCTAATGTGTCCGTCGTGAGTACGTCCACCGCGCGGACCCCTGCGCAGCACACCGCCGGCCCGGCGCGCCCCGTCGCGCCCGGGCCCGCAGCCGACGAGGGCCTGGCCCGTCGGCTCAAGGCGCTGGCCTGCACCGCGCCGCTGCACGACCTGGACGTACGCAAGGCCAATCTCGCCGGGGAGTACTCCACGTACGCGATGGCCGAGGTGGCGCTCGCCGCCATCGACCTGGTCACGCTGAACATGGACTTCGACACCGGCGCCGACCACGATCAGATAATCGCCCGCCTGCTGCCGCGCGTCGCCGCCCAGACCCCCCAGCGCAGCGCGGAGGAGCACGAGCGGGTGGCCCGCTGGGCGCTGGAGAACCTGATCAACGTCGGCAGCGTCGACCGCGGATTCCGCGCGGTGTACGGAACGTTCGGCACCGACGGCGTCTACGTCCGCCGTGACTACGACTTCAAGCTGATCGAGGAGGTGCCGGGGCCCGGCGGCACGGTCTATCTGCGCGCCACCGACGAGGCCGTCAACGTGCTCGTCGGCGCCCTCGACACCGACGTCACCAGCGCCCAGATCGCCGCCGAGGTCAAGCTGGAAGTGCTGATCAACCGCGGCCGTCTCGCCGACGCCCAACTCGCCGCGGAACAGGCCAGGTACCGCACCGTCCAGTACGCCGAGTCGCTCCGCCGCGCCCTGGAGGCGACCCGGCGCGACGTCCGCGCGGTCGACTGGCTGCGCGCCGTGCCCGACCTGATCAACGAGGCGCTCGACCACGTCGCCGACCGCTACCGCCACGAGAACGCGATCCTCACCAACATCCGCAAGGCGCGCGACGAGTCGGAGGAGCCCGAGCACAAGCGGCGCGCCGCGGAACTCGTCGACATCGTCAAGGACTGCATCCGCCGCCACACGCAGCTGCAGTCCCGGCTGCTGGAGGCCGGGCCGCTCTTCCGCGCCGAACAGGACCGGCAGGCGTTCGCCGCGCCGCCCGCGCGGGCCGGCCTCGACCTGTACGGGCAACTGCTCGCCCCCGTGCTGCTGCTCCCTGTGGAGCAGGCGGCCCGGGTCACCGACGCCTTCTTCGCGCGCGGCGCCGGGCTGCGCACCCCGCCCGCGGTGCGGGTGGGCGATCTCGTCGAGGCGCTGCTCACGCCGCCGGTGGAACGTGAGCACCTCGGCGCGCGGATGCCCGAGCCGGATCTCGTCGCGACGCCCGAGGACAGCAGGTTCACCGAGGAGCAGCTCGACGCCGCCCTCGAACTGCTCGATCTCCCGCACGACGCGCCCCGCCGGCTGTCCGGGCTCCTCGCCGAGGCCCGGCGCCGCGACCCTGAACTGCCCTATCTGGTCGCCCTGCTGGCGGTCCACGCGGCCAGCCCGCCGGTCGGCACGGCGTACCGGCAGGGCGAGCAGCGGCTGCTGTTCGCTGTCGACGACGGCACCGAGCTGGACGACCCGGAGTTCGGCGGCGCCGACCTGATCGTCGGCTCGGCACTGCTCGACGCGGCGGAGATGGCCGCCGGACGGACGGCAGAGGAGATCACGTGAGCGACGCGCGCGAGGCCTCCGGGCCGCAGACGGCGATGATGCCCGCACCTCTCGCCTCGCGGGCGGAGAAGCGAGCAGACAGGCCGCAGATGAGCGACGAACACGAGCACGGCGCCGAGGCGCAGCAGGGCGCCGGCGCCCCGGACCGCATGACGCCGGCCGATGTCGCCGACGCCTCGCGTCTGGTCGCCTGCGGACTTCAGCCGAAGCTGCTGCCCGCGCGTGATGCCGAGTACGCCGAGCTGATCCGACGCCACCGCGACGACCCCGCCTTCGCACGGCTCGCCGACGCCGTCGCCGCCGGGCTCGGCCTGGTGATACTGGAGGTCTCCGCGCGCGCCGGCATGGCGCTCGCCGCCGCCGAGGACTCGGTGTTCGCCGTCCGCATGGGCGACTACTCGCGCCGTGCCGCCTCCGACTCCACCGACCGCTTCCTGCACGGTCTGGCCCATCTCGCCGTCGCCGCCATGGCGTTCCCGCGCCCCGCCGATCTCGCCGACGACGGCTACATCGGCCGTATCACCGTCAACGGTGTCGACGCCTTCGTCCGCCAAGCGTGCCGCCGCCTGGAGGAGCGGGCCGAGGAGCAGGGCGAGAACACCGACCCGGCGAGCGAGGCGCCCGGCCTGGAAGCGGCCTGGCGGGTCTACGCACGACGCAGCGCGACAGGAGCCACCAAGGACGCCCGCCGCCTCGCCGGTTCGACCACCGGCATCGTGGGCAAGGCCGTCGCGTTCCTCGTCGACTCGGGGTTCCTGCAGCGCACCGGCGACGAGTCCGGCGGCACCTACCGCACGACCGCCCGCTACCAGCTCCAAGTGCGTGACATGGCCGGCAGCGCGGCCATGGCCGAACTCCTCGCCCTCGGCGTCGTCCCGGTCGCCGACGGCACTCCGTCGCTGGTGGCGCCGGACGGAACCGAGGAGCTGGACCTGGTCGCCGACGCCGGGCTGCCGTTCCACTCCTGAACACCACGCCGACACCACAGACAAGACACAACAGACAAGACATAACAGACAACACCACACACAAGAAGACAAACGAGAGTCGTCCGCCATGTACGAGCTGTCCCGGGTCCGCCTCTACTCCATCGGACCGGCCGGCGCGCGCTATGCCGACACCGTCCTGGACCTGCGAGGCGTCGGCGACCCGGTCCCGCAGCCCGCCCCCGCGCAGGGCGAGTTCTTTGAGGACGAGCCGGTGGGCCCGCCGCGCCGCCCCGCACCGGCCGGAGTGCTCTTCCTGGAGAACGGCGGCGGCAAGTCCGTGCTGCTCAAGCTGATCTTTTCGGTGATGCTGCCGGGCCACCGCAACACCTTGGGCGGCGCGAGCTCCGGCGTGCTGCGCAAGTTCCTGCTCGCCGAGGACTGCGGGCATGTGGCACTGGAGTGGCAGCACACCGTCACCGGCGAACTCGTCGTCGTCGGCAAGGTGAGTGAATGGCGCGGCCGTCAGGTCTCCTCCGACCCACGGAAGTTCGCCGAGGCCTGGTACTCCTTCCGCCCCGGCCCGGGTCTCTGCCTTGACTCGCTGCCCGTCGCCGAGTCCGCGTCCGTACGGCCCGCCGCGGAAGGCATCTCGGCAGCGCGGGGGCGCCGCCGCACCATGAAGGGCTTCCGCGACGCCCTCATCGAAGCCGGAAAGGCCTACCCCCACCTGGACGTGGTGTGGGAGGAGATCCACGACCGCTGGAACGAGCACCTCGGCGACCTCGGCCTCGATCCCGAACTCTTCCGCTACCAGCGCGAGATGAACGCCGACGAGGGCGAGGCGGCCGGCCTGTTCTCGGTCAAGAAGGACTCCGACTTCACCGACCTGCTGCTGCGCGCGGTCACCGACACGCGTGACACCGACGGCCTCGCCGACCTCGTCCACGGCTTCGCCCACAAGCTGGGACGCCGCGCGGAGCTGACCGCCGAGCGCGACTTCACCGCGGGCTCCCTGGAACACCTGGAAGGGATCGCCGACCACACCGAGCGCCGCGACAGCGCACGCGCCGTGCACGCGCAGAGCGAGCGCCGCACCCGCGAACTGGCCCGACGGCTCTCCGCCCGCGCCGCCACCGAACGCGCCCGCGCCGCCGAGCTCGACCGGCGCGTCAGCGACGCCGCGCAGTCGGTCACCGACGCCGATGCGGCACGCGGCCGCACCGCGCGTATCAGCGCCGAACTCGCCTACCGCCACGCGTCGTTGAGCCTCGCCGCCGCAGAGAAGGACACGGCCGGCCTGCGCCGGGAGCTCGCCGAGGCGCGGACGCTGCACGCCGCATGGCAGGCGGCCGAGACCGTACTGCGCCACCGCGCCGCCGCCGACCGCTCCGCCAGGGTCGCCGCCGCCATCCGCGAGGCGGAACGCGACGCCGCACCTGCCCTCGCCGCGCGGGCCAAGGCCGCCGCCGACCTCGTACGGGCCCTGCACGCGGCGGCCGAGAGCGCCGAACGCCAGGCGGACGCCGAAGAGGAGCGGTCGGTCGCCCTGCAAGGCGAGTCCGACAGCGCGCACCGCGACGCGACATCGGCCGCCACGGCGGCGCAGCGCGCCCGCAGCGAGGCCGGCCATCTGCAGCAGCGGCTTGCCGAGGTCGAACAGGAGACGGCGGAGGCGGTTGGCGCCGGATGGCTCGACGACGCGGCCCCCGACGCCGACCCGGCGCGGGCGGCGCTCGACGCGAGCGACGCGGAGAAGGCGGCGGTCGCGGAATGGGAGAGCGCGCGGGACGCCGCCGCGGCGGCCGCGGAACGCTCCCGCGACGCCGCGGACGCCGAGGGCCGCGCCGCTCTCGCTGCGGCCCGTGCCACGGACGCCCTTCAGGCCGCGGAGACCGGGTACGCGGCGGAGCGCCGGGCAGCCGAGGCCCTGGCGGCCGACGACCGTCTCGCCGAACTCATCGGCCTGCCGCCGGCCGCAGCCGACGGCACAGCGGCATCGGTCCCGGCGCCGCGCGCGGGCTCCGCACCCGAAGGACAGCTCACCGTCGCCGAGTTGGACCGCAATGCCGAGACCCTGACCGAGCTGCTCGGCGACTGCGTCGCACGCGCCGAACGCCAGCTGTTCGAGCTGCGGACCTCGGCCGCGGAGGACGCGCGGATCCTCGCCGCGCTCGGTGACGGTGGGTTGCTGCCGCCCGGCCCCGACGTGCTGGCGACCGTCGAATACCTCGGCGAGCACGGCGTGCCCGCACTCCCCGGCTGGCGTTATCTCGCGCAGGCCGTCGACCCCGCCGACCACGCGGCCGTGCTCGCCGCCCGCCCCGAACTCGTCGACGGCGTCGTGGTCACCGATCCCGGCACCTACCAGCGCGCCCGCGACGTCCTCGCCGAGGCGGCGCTGCTGCCGCGTTCCACCGTCGCCGTCGGCACCGCTGCCGCACTGCTGGCGCCGCCCACGGCAACGGCCGCCGCCGACGACGTCTTCCTCGTACCGCCGAACCCGGCCATGCACGACGAGCAGGCCGCCGACGGTGAGCGCCAGTCGTTGCGGGCCCGCGCCACCGCCCGCGAGGAGGAGATCAGGGCCCTCGCCGCACGCCTCGGCCACGACCGGGAGCTGGCGGCCCGCCTCGGCTCATGGCGCGCCTCCTGCCCGGCCGGGCGTCTGGCGGAACTCGCCGCCGCCGTCGAATCGGCGCGGGCCGCGGCCGCCGGCGCCCAGCAGCAACTGGCCGAGGCCCGGGCCCGGCGCGGGGAGGCGGACCGGGCCGCGGACGAGGCGTCCCGCGTGCGCGACCAGCGCCAGGAGGCGGCGCAGCGAGCCCGCCGCCGCGCCGACGCCCTCGCGGGGCTCGCCTTCCGGCTGCGTGAACGCGCCGCATGGCAGCGACGCATGCGCGAGCTCGCCGAGGAGGCAGCCGAGGCCGAGGAACGCGCCGAGTCCTGGATCGCCAGGGCCCGCTCCGCGGACGAGGACCGCCGGGCCGCTCAGCGCGCAGCCGACGACGCGCGCCGTACCGTGCGCGCGCTGCGCGCCGAGCGCGCCGAGATCGCCGGCGCCGATGCCGAGGCGGCCGCAGTGGATGACACGGGCCCCGCCCCGGGCGCCTCTCTGCCCGCGCTGCGCGAGGCCTACCGCGCCGCGTCCCAGGTGTACGAGAAGGTGGGCGTCGGCGCCGACCTGCGAGCCGAGCAGGCGCGGGCGGAGAGCGACGAGAGCGCCGCACTTGCCGAGTTGGACCGCCTCACCAACAAGGTCCGTACCCGCGCCGCCCAGTTGCTCGAAGGCCCCGACGGCGCCGACGGCCCCTCACGTCAGGCGGCGGCCGCCCGCGCCGAGGCACTCGTACAGCGCATCGAGTCGCGGGCAGCGGCCGCCAGTGAGCAGCTCGGCAGACTGCGGGGCGAGGCGGAGCGCCTCGCCCCGGCCGACGGCGACACCCACACCGAACTGCCCGAGGAGCTTGTCCCCGACGGCGCCGGACAGGCGCAGACACTTCTGCGCACCGTGACCGCGGAACTCGCCGAGCACACCGACGCGTTGGCGACGGCACGCGACCGCCTCACCGAACTGCAGCGCGCCCACCGGGCCGCCGAGGACGCGGCGAGCGGCTTCGACGAGCTCACCGCGCTCCTGCGCGACCTGCTGCGTGACACAGCGCACGACGCCGCGGCGGACGACGAACCCGATCCGTACCCAGGGAGCCTGGAGGAGGCGCGCCACGCGGCCGCGGAGGCACGGCGTTCGCTGCGCGGCTGCGCGGCCGACCTGTCGTCGGCCGAGTCGCAGCTGCGCGAGGCGGCCGACCAGCTCGTGCGCCACGCCAACGCCACCTGCTTCGAGCAGGTCCGTACCCCCGCCCGGCAGCAGATCCGCGAACTGCCCGCCGCGTCCCTGTCCGAGCACGCCGCCGCCTGGGCCGCCGCGTTCGCACCACGCCTTCGCGTACTCTCCGACGAGCTGGAGCAGTTGGAGCGCAACCGGGACTCCATCGTCGACCGGCTGCGCGGCCTGGTCGAGGCGGCGCTCGCCACGCTGCGTTCGGCGCAGCGGCTCTCGCGGCTGCCGGAGGGCCTGGGCGAGTGGTCGGGCCAGGAGTTCCTGCGCATCCGCTTCGACGATCCGGACCACGCGGTGCTGAGCGGACGCCTGGGGGAGGTCATCGACGAGGCGACGCGCGCGGCCGTCCGAAAGAACTCCGACCTGCGCCGCGACGGCATGACGCTGCTGCTGCGCGGGGTGCAGGCGGCCCTGGAGCCACGCGGGGTCAGCGTCGAAATCCTCAAGCCCGATGCCGTACTGCGCGCAGAGCGGGTACCGGTCGGGCAGATGGGGGACGTCTTCTCCGGAGGGCAGCTGCTCACCGCGGCAATCGCGCTGTACTGCACGATGGCGGCGCTGCGCAGCAACGACAGCGGCCGGGACCGCCAGAAGCACGCGGGCACCCTCTTCCTCGACAACCCGATCGGCCGGGCCAACGCGACCTATCTGCTGGAGCTGCAGCGCGCCGTCGCGGACGCGCTCGGCGTCCAGCTGATCTACACAACGGGCCTGTTCGACACCACCGCGCTCGCGGAGTTCCCGCTGGTGGTACGGCTGCGCAACGACGCGGATCTGCGGGCAGGGCTGAAGTACATCAGCGTCGAGGAGCACCTGCGGCCGGGGCTGCCCCAACAGGATCCGGACAGCGAGCCGGTGCATGGCGAGATCACCGCCACCAGGATGTTCCGGCGCCCGGCCGAGCAGGCGGGATGACCACGGGGGAGTGACGGCGGGTTCAGGTCCCGGAGAGCACGTCCGGCCCCGGCAGCACATCGGGCGGCCGGCGAACCCGCCGGGCAAGTCGGGCCTCGGCACGTCGGGCCTTGCGTGCACGGCGCCGCTCCCGCCGCAGCGCACGCGCCGCGCTGCTCGGGCCGGAGACCACGCCATTGCGCTGGTTCCACACCTGCCGGGTGATCCACACATCCAGCACGGCCCAGGTGGTGACCACCGTGCTGACGACCGTGCACAGTGCCGCCGGTGGCGCAATCCATGTGTGTGCGAGAGTGCCGAGGACGGCGACCATCGCCTCGATCATGGTCGTCGACACGAGCAGGCCCGCGCGGACCGCCGAGGCGCGGACGGGATCGGGCATGCGCCTCCGGCCGACCGGCTCCTCAGTCCACAACAGGCGCGATCTGCGCGACCCGGTCTCCATGATGCTGCGCTCCCTACCGCAGGCGGTAGCCCGACATGCACGCCCGACTTACAACTGACTGCCCGCTTTGAGGCGGGGTATTCCGCACACCCGCTCGTACGGAGGTAACGCTGGGCCGTGGCCGGAGTTCCCGGCCGGGCGGGATTTTTTCGGCCAGCTCTCGTCACAGCGCTTTCGAGTTGGTCGCCCCTCAGTAGTAGGCTCGCGGCCGGTTTGACGGTCCATCGCCCTGCCCGGGGCCGACGTTGGGGAGGCCATGCGCTTTCGCGGTACGACGATCCGTCGGAAGATCGTGGCGCTGCTGCTGGTGCCGTTGTTCTCCCTCGTCGCCATCTGGGCATTCGCGGCATGGATGACCAGCCGCGGAGTCTTCGGACTCTTCGACGTCCAGCAGGTGACCGACAAGATCGCCTATCCCGTCGAGGACACCGCAGAAGCGCTCTCCAAGGAACGCCTCGCCGCCCTGGTCTACCTCGCCGACCCGCGCCGCGCCGACGCCGGACCCGATCTTCGCACCGCGGAGCAGAACACCGACCAGGCCGTCACCGTGATGCGCGACCACAGCGCCGACCGGAGCATCCGCAGCAAGCTGGACGCCACCTCCCTGCAGCGCCTCGACGTCCTCGTCAAACAGGCGGGCGACCTCGACACGCTGCGCCGCCAGGTCGACGAGAACCAGATCACCCGCGCCGACGCGTTCACTGCGTACAACGACGCGATCGACCCTTACTACACCTTCTTCCTCGGCCTCGACCCGCTGCAGAGCGTCGACCTCGACCGCCAGGCGCGCGTACTCACCGAGCTCGACCGCGCCCGCGAGCTGATCTCCCGCGAGGACGCGCTGTACGCCGCCGCACTGGTCTCCGGCCGGATGAGCCGCCCCGAACAGCGGGAGTTCTCCGACGCCGTCGCCGAACAGCGCACCATCTACGCCACCTACCCCGACCTGCTCCCCGCATCCGACGCGGCGCTCTTCGACACGTACTGGAAGAGCGGCACCGGCCTGGCACTGCACAACGCCGAGGAGCAGATCATTACCGCCGACGCCGACCGGGCGCCGACCGCCGTCACCCCCGCCATCTGGCAGTCCACGGCCTCCTCCGTCCTCGGCGACCTGTCGGACCTCGACCGCCAGGCCTACGACCACTACAACAAGCGCGTCGAACCGTTCGCCGTACACATCGTGCTCGCGGCGGGAATCGCCGGCGGCGCCGGACTTCTCGCCGTTCTCGCATCCGTCGTCATCTCGCTGCGCATCGGGCGCTCACTCGCGCGCGACCTGTCCGCGTTGCGCAGGGAGGCGCAGGAGGCTTCCGGCTCCCGGCTGCCCAGCGTCATTCGCCGGCTCGCCGCCGGCGACGTCGTCGACGTCGAGACCGAAGTGCCGCGCCTGGAGTACCCGGACGACGAGATCGGGCAGGTCGGGCGGGCGCTCAACACTCTGCAACGGGCGGCCGTCGAGGCCGCAGTGCGCCAGGCCGACATGCGCAAGGGCGTCTCCGACGTCTTCGTCAACCTCGCGCGCCGCAGCCAGGTGCTGCTCCACCGGCAGCTCACCCTGCTCGACGCCATGGAGCGCCGTACGGAGGCGGGTGAGGAACTCGCCGATCTGTTCCGCCTCGACCACATGACCACCCGCATGCGCCGCCACGCCGAAGGCCTCGTCATCCTCTCCGGCGCGGCACCCTCCCGCCAGTGGCGCAAACCCATTCCCCTGATGGACGTCGTACGCGCCGCCGTCGCCGAGGTCGAGGACTACGAACGGGTGGAGGTCAGGCGGCTGCCGCGGCTGTCGGTATCGGGTGCTGCCGTCGCCGACCTCACCCACCTCCTCGCCGAACTCATCGAGAACGCCACCGTGTTCTCGCCCCCGCACACCACCGTGCACGTCCACGGCCAGCGGGTCGCCAACGGCTTCGTCCTCGAGATCGACGACCGGGGGCTCGGCATGACGCCCGACGCGCTGCTCGACGCCAATCTGCGCCTCGCCGAAACCCCGGAGTTCGAACTCTCCGACACCGACCGGCTCGGCCTCTTCGTCGTCAGCCGCCTCGCCCAGCGCCAGGACGTACGCGTCTCGCTGCGCCACTCCCCGTACGGCGGCACCACCGCCGTCGTGCTCGTCCCCGCAGCGCTGCTCACCGACGGCGGCGGGCAGGAGCCGCCGGACACCGGCGAGCAGCCGGCAACCGGGGTGCTGGCACGGCTCACCGCCGAGCGGCTCGTCGGCGACGGGAGCGACGCCGCTGACGCCCCCGACGGCGAACCCGGAGCGGACGCGATGCGGATGGCGCCCGGCGACCTCGTCGGCGCCGCAGAGAACGACCCCGATGACGCATTCCGCGCCTGGGGGATCCTTCCGGCCCTCCCGCAGGGCGCGGGGGAGCGGGAACCTCGGCCGGGACCGTACCCCGAACCCGTGCCGCGTCCACGCCCGTTCGAGTTCGCCGAGCAGCACCAGCAGGCCCCGGACGAGGCCTCACCCGACGCCGGGCCGGCACAGCCGTCGCCGCCGGACGACGGGCCCGCGCCCCTCCCGCGCCGGCGTCGCGGCACCCCGGTGCTGGTCGCCGACGGCGGCCGCACGGTGGACACCACGCGCCGGCACCGTACCGAAGGCGCAGCCGCGGCCTCTCCCTCGGATCAGACATCCGAGGGATTGCCCCGCCGGGTCCGCCAGGCCAGTCTGGCCCCGCAGTTGCGCTGCGAGGACCCCGGCCGCGACGGAGCCCCGCAAGGCCCCGGAGAACCGGCGACCGCGCCGGCACCCGCCCACGACCGGGACGCCGACGAAGTCCGCGCGCGCATGAGCTCGTTGCAGCGCGGCTGGCAGCGCGGCCGTGCCGAGACGGACGACACCAGGACCGCGGACCGCCCCGACGGCGGTCCCGGTGAGCAATGCTCCATCGAGCAAGGCCCCATAGAGCAACAACAGGGAACGACATCGGAGGGGGACGGTCGATGACCGCACCATCGAGCACTGCGGGCGAGCTGAACTGGCTGCTGGACGACCTGGTCGCCCGGGTGGGCAGTGTCCGCAAGGCACTTGTGCTCTCCGGCGACGGCCTGGCGACGGGCGCGTCCAAGGATCTGACGCGGGAGGACTCCGAACACCTGGCGGCCGTCGCGTCGGGGTTCCACAGCCTGGCCAAGGGCGTCGGCCGCCACTTCGACGCCGGCCAGGTCCGCCAGACGATGGTCGAGCTCGACGAGGCGTTCCTCTTCGTCACCGCGGCGGGGGACGGCAGCTGCCTTGCCGTGCTCGCGGACGCGGAATCCGATGTCGGCCTGATCGCCTACGAGATGGCGCTGCTCGTCAAGCGCGTCGGAGCGCACCTGGGAACGGCTCCCCGCACCACGGGATAATGGACGCATGAGTTCCGAAGCGGACCGGTGGTTCGACGACGCGGCGGGACCGGTGGTGCGGCCGTATGCCATGACGCGCGGTCGCACGAGCCACGCCGCAGAGGACCGCCTCGATCTGATCGCGCTGGTGATCGCCGACGCACACCCGGACGACGCGGGCGCCATGGATCACTCCCTGGCGCCCGAGCATCTCGCCATCGTCGAGCAGTGTCTCGCCGAACCGTCCTCCGTCGCGGAACTCGCCGCGGAACTCGACCTGCCGGTGGGCGTGGTGCGCGTGCTCATCGGAGATCTGCTCGACGCGGGTCTGGTCCGCGTCACCCGGCCCGTCCCCCCGGCGGAGCTGCCCGACGAGAGCATTCTGCGCGAGGTGATCAGCGGGCTGCGCGCGCTGTGACTGAGCCGCTGCTACAGGTCGGGGCGCAGCCGGGTCACCACGGTGCGGGTGTAGCGCGTGGTGCCTTGCCGTACCTCGACGGGCAGCGGTTCGAGCAGCGGTGTGTACGCCATCGCCACTCCGGAGAGCGCAGCGCCGGCCGCGGGCTCGCGCGCCAGGATGCGGGCGATCTGGCCGAGCACCGGCTGCGTCAGGGGCGCGGAGACCACTGGCCCCTCACCCAGGTCCAGCACCAGCGCGTCCGGGCGGGCGCGCGGCCCGGTGAACCCGATGGCCATCGCTTCCCGTGGCTCGGCGTGGCGCAGCTTCAGCCACTCGCGCCGGCCCGGCCGGTACGGCTGGGCGAGCCCCTTGACCACCAGGCCCTCGATGCCGACGGCGTGCATGTTCCGGTACCAGTCGGCGGCCTCCTGCGGATCCGTCGTCACCGGGGTGACCTGCAGCGGAGGCCCGATCGGCGCGAGCAGCGCGGTCAGGCCGCTGCGGCGCTCCTCGTACGGCCGGTCGCGCCAGTCCGTGCCCTCGTACGCCAGCAGGTCGAAGAGCGCGACGTTCGTGGGCAGCCGCATCTCCTGCGAGTCGGCAGCGGAGAGCGCGCGGCGCTGCAGCGCGGCGAAGTCCACCTTGCCGTCGCGCCACAGGACGAGCTCACCGTCGAGCACCGAACCGCCGGGGAGCCGTGCCGCAGCGCCGGCCACCTCGGGGAAGATCTCGGTGACGATCCGGCCCGACCGGGTCTGCAGCCGGACCGGCCCGGTGAGGATGATCAGCCGGTAGCCGTCGAACTTCGGCTCGTAGGCGCACCCGCCCGGCAGCTGGTCGGCAGCGGGGATGTGCTCCACCTGGCGTGCCAGCATCACCTCGACCGGCAGCGGGATCGGATCCCCTGCGGGCGTGGTCACGAGACCATTTGTACCAAATTCACGCTGAGTGTTCATGTCGGGGGAACGGCGGCTGCGCGCTAGGCTCGGCGGGACGGCATATGCGGGTGGTGGCTGCGGTGACTCGGATGTCGGAGAGCTGCGGGGCGGGCCGGCGGGGCGGTCCCGAGGGGGGCGACCTCGTCTGGTACGTCTCCTACGGCTCCAACATGCGCCTGTCGCGGTTGCGCCACTACTTGGCGGGCGGCTGCCCTCCCGGTGGTGCGAGGACGTACCCGGGGTGCCGTGATCCCCGCGGGCCCCAGCGGTCGGCGCCCGTCGAACTCGACGGGGAGATGTACTTCGCGCTCGAATCGCAGGTATGGACCGGCGGCCGTGCCTTCTACGACCCGGACGTACCGGGGACCGTCTGGGCGCGCGCCCATCTGCTGGCGACAGGTCAAATCCCTGATCTCGTCGCTCAGGAGATGTACCGCGACCCCGGCGCCGACGCCGACCTCGACCTCACAGAGGTCCTGGGGGGTGGCCGTACCCGTTTCGGTCCCGGGCGCTACGAAACTCTGGTGTACGTGGGGGAGCTTGAGGGCCGTCCGATGCTCACCTTCACCGCGCCGTGGGGCATGGGCGACGTCGCCTGGAACAAGCCGTCCGCCCTGTATCTGATGCAGATCGCGTCGGGGCTGGAGGAAGCGGGAGCCTGGAGCGCGCGGCGGATCGCCGCATATCTCGCCGACCGCCCTGGTGCTGCCGGCCACTGGGCCGAGAACGAAGTGGCGTCGCTGATGGCGAATCCCCTTATGTCCTAAGTCTTCCTGAGTCTCTCGCCCTTCGTCGGAAACCCGTGTGTGGCGTGCGTTACATGTGGCGGCATGTGTTTGCTGATGTCAACGGGGAGCGAATAGCGTCCATGTCTGCTGCCTGCAAGAACCCGCCGCAACCGCGGCACGGGCAGCCATCGCCGAGTCCCCGTCAGGCGCGAGCCAGGGGAGCCGGGGACCCACTACGTCCCTGGGGTGAATCGGGCCTTCCGTGTGCCCGTAGGAGACCTTCCTGCTCCGAACCCGTCAGCTAACCCGGTAGGCGAGAGGGAAGGAAAGGAGTGCGCCAGCCCATGGCGTCGAACAGCCCTGCCCGCGGCAAGCACCGCCGCCCGCGTCGTTCCGCCCGCTCCCGTCCCACCTTGGCCTCGGTCGCGGTCCTGACTGCCGCCGGTGCGGGAAGTCTCTCCGGTGCGGCGTCCGCCGACACGCCGTCCTCGTCGGCCACCGCAGTTGCCGACACCGGCCTTGCGCAGGCGGAAGGTTACCAGCACAACCTGGTCCGTACCTTCTCCACTCAGGTCATCGCCCAGCAGACGCAGGCCGAGGCCGTCGCGAAGGCCAAGGCGGAGGCGCTCGCCAGGGCCGAGGCCGCCGCCGAGGCAAAGGCGAAGGCCGCCGAGGCGGCCCGTCAGAGGGCGGCCGCCGCGGCCCGCGCCAAGGCGGCCGCGGCCGCCAAGGCCGCGGAGGAGGCCAAGGCGAAGGCCGCAGCCGAGGCGCGCGCCCAGGCCGCTGCCGCGGCCTCGAGCTACGCCGACGACCTCGACGGCTGGATCCGGCACGCGCTCGCCATCATGCAGCAGCACGGCATCCCCGGTACCTATGACGGCATATACCGCAACGTCATGCGCGAGTCGTCGGGCAACCCCAACGCCGTCAACCTGACGGACTCCAACGCCACCGCCGGTACCCCGTCACAGGGCCTGCTGCAGGTCATCCAGCCGACGTTCGAGGCGTACCACATCGCGGGCACGTCCTGGAGCATCACCGATCCCGTGGCCAACATCGTCGCCGCATGCAACTACGCCTACCACCAGTACGGTTCGATCGACAACGTGAACTCGGCCTACTGACCGGGCTTGCGGAAACGATCACTCGGGGATGGAGACCGCCGCCCAAACCGTCTTGCCGGCGTGGTCGGGCGGTGTCCATCCCCATGAGTCGCTCAGCGAGTCGATGACGTGGAGCCCTCGCCCGGACTCGGCGAAGTAATCGGGTTCCCTGAGCACCGGCACATCACTGCTGGGGTCGGAGACCGCGCACAGCACCGTCGTCTCCCCCCGGCGCAGCAGGCCCAGCCACACCGGGTGCGGTGAGGCCGGGAGGCGGCGCGGGCTGGCCAGTCCGTAGCGGATGGCATTGCTCAACAGCTCGGAGACGATGACGGCGACGTTGTCCACCAACTCCGCCATTCCCCAGGCGTAGAGCGTGGAACGCGCGAAGTGCCGTGCCTCGCTCGCCGCTTGGAGGTCCGCCTCAAGGGCGCAGGCGGCGAACCCGGAGGCTCCGGAGCGGCCGCGGCCGTCCCCGTCGAGTGGAAAGGCCCCGTGCGCGGCCGTCGACAGCCAGTGCTTGCCGGGACCGTCGGCTGGTGCATCACCGGAGCCGGGTGAAGGGGCCGGATGTGCTGTCATCACGCTCTCCGCGGAGCCTGTAGGGGCGGTCGTCACCAATGGGGCCTGCCGGTACCTACTATCCCCGCGCGTTGCTGGCGCTGCAAGCACATCTGCAATTACAGTCGCAAGCACAGCAGTAAGTGCAACGGTAAGCACATCTGCAAGAACGGATGCACGTGCACGCAGAGTTGATAAGATGTCAGCTGAGCGGGATGCGCGCGCGACGGCAGCAAGGAGCAGCTGTGATGGAGCAGTTCGACAACGGCATCCAGGCCGACCGGATCGACGGCGTCGTCTGGCGGAAGAGCCGCCGCAGCAACCCGAGCGGGAACTGCGTCGAGGTGGCAGCCCTGCCCGGCGGGGGCGCGGCCGTCCGCAACTCGCGCTTCCCTTCGGGCCCGGCGCTGATCTACACGCGCGAGGAGATGGTCGCCTTCATCGGCGGCGCCAAGGACGGCGACTTCGACGCCCTCGTGGGAGACATCGCCGGCTGAGGTGTTGCGCCGCACAGGCACGCGACTGTACTAAGAGGGGTCGCAAATGCGAGACTGAGTACACACGCAGTCACTCACGGGAGTTGGCATGACGGCCAAGATGCGGCCGAGTGGCGAACCGGCCATAAGGCGCTATCTCGAGCAGCCCCGGGGCGGGCCCACCGTCCTGCGTATCGTGCTGGGCACCCAGCTGCGCAAGCTCCGTGAGGCCAACGGGATCAGCCGGGAAGCGGCCGGCGAGGCGATCCGCGGATCGCACGCGAAGATCAGCCGCCTCGAGCTGGGACGTGTGGGTTTCAAAGAGCGCGACGTGGCCGACCTGCTCACCCTCTACGGGGTGGTGGACGAGGAGGAGCGGGCCGACTATCTCGCGCTGGCCCGGCAGGCCAGCACCCCCGGCTGGTGGAACCAGTACGGCGACGTCCTGCCGCACTGGTTCGAGACGCACATCGGCCTGGAGGAAGCGGCTTCCCTGATCCGCACCTATGAGGTCCAGTTCATCCCCGGCCTGCTGCAGACCGAGCAGTACGCACGCGCCGTCACCAGACTCGGCCATCCCAACGCCGTGCCCCGAGAGGTCGAACGCCGGGTCGCCCTGCGCATGACGCGTCAGAAGCTGCTCGAGGCTCCGGACCCGCCCAGGCTGTGGGCCGTGATGGACGAGGCCGCTCTGCGCCGCCCGCTCGGCGACCGGGACGCGATGCGTGCCCAGCTCGAACACCTGCTCAAGGTGGCCGAGCGGCCGAATGTCACGCTGCAGGTGGCGCCGTTCAGCGTCGGCGGCCTCGCCGCGGCCGGAGGCCCGGTCACCATCCTGCGCTTCATGGAGCGCGACCTCCCCGACATCGTCTACCTGGAGCAGCTGACCAGCGCGCTCTACATGGACAAGCAGGAGGACGTGGAGAACTATCTGGCGGTCATGGACCGCCTGTGTGCGGAATCGGCCACCCCGGACGAGACCGTCCAGTTCCTCAAGGAGCTCGTCACTCAGCAGGCGTGAATCGGCCGGTGTCACGTGCGTTTTGTGAGCATCCTGTACCGATATCTTTTCGATACTGACTGTTCCCGGCCGCCCCAGCACGATTGGGTGATCCTGCCTGGATGAACAGCACATCGGAGGAAGAGATCCATGGTCTTCGGTCGCTCTGACCGCCGGCGCAAGGCCGTCACCGCGGAGCCCGTAGCGCTCAAGATCCTGGTGGCGGGCGGCTTCGGTGTCGGCAAGACCACACTGGTGGCTGCGGTGAGCGAGATACGGCCGTTGCGGACGGAGGAGTCGCTCACCGAGGCGGGGAGGCCGTTCGACGACATCGCCGGGGTGGAGACGAAGCACACCACCACCGTGGCAATGGACTTCGGCCGCATCACCCTGCGCGAGGACCTCGTGCTCTACCTGTTCGGGACCCCCGGCCAGGACCGCTTCTGGTTCCTGTGGGACGAGCTGGCGCAGGGCGCGCTCGGCGCGGTGGTGCTCGCCGACACCCGCAGGCTGCAGGAATCCTTCGGTGCCATCGACTACTTCGAACGGCGAGGGATGCCCTTCGCTGTCGCCGTCAACTGTTTTGAAGGCGCCCGGCGTTACCCCGTCGAGGAGGTACGCCATGCACTCGACATCGACGAGCAGGTCCCGGTCGTGCTGTGCGACGCGAGGCAGCGCGAATCGGCGAAAGAGGTACTGGTCACTGTGGTCGCCCATGCAATGGAACGCGCCTCGGCGCAGCGCGAGCCGGCCACGACCCGCTAACCCCTGGACAGGCACTCGCCGGTGCCGCCGCGCAGCACGTGACGGCCTGCGGAACCCGCATACCCCCGTACCCAGCTGGAGCCGCTCTGCGCCTTCGCCTCCTTCTTCAGCGGGGCCAAGTGCGCAGCGGCCTCGTGATGATCGGCGACTCGTCCGCTGCCGCAGACCAGCGTTGCGAGCGAGAGCGTCACCGGGCGGCCGCCGGCCGACCACGGCCGGTCGAGCACTGCGGCCGCCACTTGCTCCGCCTCAGCCGGGTCGCACAGGACGAGGAAGTCGTCACCCCCGATGTGGCCGACGCGGATCCCCGGCAGCCGGGCGGCCGCATCGGCCAGCTGACGTCCCACCGCACGGATCAGCTCGTCCCCGGCCGCGAAGCCGGCACCGTCGTTGACCTGCTTGAAACCGTCGACGTCCAGCCAGCTCAGTGCAAAGCCGAGCCCCTCCTGGATCCGCCGCTCCACCTCGGAGTTGACCGCGTCGGAACCGGGAAGGCGGGTGAGCGGATTGAGGCTCGCCGCCTCCTCGACCCGGCTCTCGGCGAGCGACCGTACGATGTCGGCGAGCCGCACCACTCCGACACACCGCCCGAAGGGGTCGACCACGACCACGTCGTCGCCGGTGCGCCGCGTCGAATCGGCCGCCACCACGTCGAGCACCTCCCACGCCGTCGCGCCGACCGCGATCGTGCGCGGAAGGTCGCCGAGGCGAAGCGCCGGACGGTCCGCGTGGAGGGCGTGCCCGTACCGCCCGGACAGCGACAGCAGGAACCGGTCCCGGTCGATGGTGCGCACCGGAATCCCGTCGTCGTCGACGAGCACCACGCCCGACGCGTCGGGGGTCCGGGTCAACAGGGCACGCACCTGGTCGGCCGAGACGGTCAGCGGAAGCAGCGCCGCCGGCCGCAGGAACTGCGCCACGGAAGGCCCGGCCGGCGCGGTCGAGGGCGCGGCCGTCGCCGCCGGCGGCACCGGCGGCCGGTACACATCCGCAGTGGCCCGTCGGGTCGCGGGTGCGAAGAGGTTGCCCTGGGCCAGATGCACGCCCAGCTCCCGCACGGCGGCGAACTGCCGCTCGGTCTCCACGCCTTCGACGGCAAGGCGCCCGCCGCACGCCTCGCAGAACCTCCGCATTCCGGAGACCATCGCACGGCGCGCCCCGTCGTCGGGCAGCGCGCGGGTCAGCGACGCATCGATCTTGACGATGTCCGGGGCGAGTTCGGCGAGCAGACGCATGGGCACGTCCCCGTCCCCGACGCCGTCCACGCAGATCCGGTACCCCTCGTCCCGCAGCGCCCGCACCCCTGCGCGCAGCGCGTCGTGCCACAGCCCGGCGAACGGCGCGCCCACATCCACCGTGACCTCCCATGGGCGGCGGCCCGCCTCCCGCACCGCCTTCAGCAGCGCCGTCGGCTCCGGCAGCCCGGCGAGGGTGGCGGCGAAGAGGTTGACGTGCAACGGCAGCAGCGTCTCCTGAGGGGCAGCGGCTCGCACCGCGCGGGCCGCCAACTCCACGTCAAGGTCGGGGAGACGCTGCGCTCTGCCCAGGATGTCGCCCTCCTCCGGGCGGGCGAGGACCTCAAGGGCCACGATGGAACCGGTCACCACGTTGACCACGGGCTGGAAGGCGAAGCGCAGTTGGTCCGTCCAGGAGGGCACCTGACCAGAATGGCGAAGCCCTGGCTACGTCGGAGTATGATTAACGCATCGTTCATGAAGGATTTCGGTGCGTGAGGGCGAGGTGCGGTGGGCGGGACCCGCGGGTATATCGAGCGCCCGCTCAGCGGACCGCGATCACAGCGGAGCCGTGTCCGAACAGGCCCTGGTTGACCGAGATCCCGCAGCTGGCCCCCGCCACCTGGCGATCGCCCGCGCGGCCGCGCAACTGCCACGTCAGTTCGCAGACCTGCGCGATGGCCTGCGCAGGCACCGCCTCCCCGAAGGAGGCCAGCCCACCACTGGGGTTGACGGGGATCCGCCCGCCGAGCGATGTGGCTCCCTCCCGGAGGAGTTTCGCACCGTCTCCGGCCGGGCATAGGCCGAGATCCTCGTACCACTGCAGTTCAAGCGCGGTGGACAGGTCGTATACCTCCGCGACGTCCAGGTCCTCGGGGCCCGTGCCCGCCTCCTCGTAGGCCGCGGCCGCGATCGAGGGACGGAGGCCGAGCCCGGGCGGGGCGGCGGCCGCCGCCGAGTCCGTCGCGATGTCCGGCAGATCGAGCTCCGTCCTCGGGTAGCGCGGGGTGACGGTGGAGACGGCCCGGATGCGCACCGGCTCGGAAACGCCGTGACTGTGCGCGAAGTCGAGGCCGGACAGGACGAGCGCCGCGGCCCCGTCCGACGTGGCGCAGATGTCGAGCAGCCGCAGCGGGTCGGCGACGACCGGGGAGCGGGCGACGTCCTCGGCCGAGACCCGTGCCCGGTAACGGGCGTTGGGGTTGAGCGAGCCCGCGGCCGCGTTCTTCACCTTCACCTGTGCGAAGTCCTCGGGCGTGTCGCCGTGGACGGCGATGCGGCGGCGCGCATAGAGCCCGAAGTACGCGGGGTTGGTGGCCCCCAGTACCCGGAAGCGCAGCCAGTCCGGGTCGTCGGGCCGATCGCCCCCGGCCGGTGCGAAGAAGCCCTTGGGCGCCGCGTCCGCGCCCACGACGAGGACGACGTCGGCCAGCCCCGCCAGGATCTGGGCGCGTGCGGTGCCGATCGCCTGGGCACCGGAGGCGCATGCGGCGTACACACTGGTCACGCGCGCGCCCTGCCAGCCGAGTGCCTGAGCGATGCTCGCGCCCGCGACATAGCCGGGGTAGCCCCCGCGGACGGTCTCGGCTCCCACCACAGACTGCACCGCCCGCCAGTCGATCCCCGCGTCGGCCAGTGCCGCGCGGGCCGCCACCACCCCGTACTCAGTGAACCGCCGCCCCCACTTCCCCCAGGGATGCATCCCCACCCCGAGCACGGCCACATCGTCGCTCACTCGGCCTCCTCAATCGCTTCTGCAATCGCTTCTCCGCCCGCTCGCAATCTCCGCGGCCGGCCTGTCGCGCCGGAGGGGCGCCCCTCGATGGGCGCCTCGGCCGCCCCCCTCCACCTGCTCGCGTGCGCACTCACAGCGCACCTTCCGTCACCGGTCGCCAGTGCCACGTCATCCAGAGGTGCTCCTCGTCCTCGTTCAGCACCCCAGGCACCAGCTCGACCTCCATCCCCACGGCGAGATCCGCCACGCCGACGCCGGGTGCGGCCTGGCCGAGCACCACCATCCGCTCGGCCGCGAGCTCCACGGCGACCAGCGTGTACGGCTGCCACTCGCGCTCGGGGTCGCAGACGTACGGCGCAGGCGGACGGTAGCGGCCATCGGTGTACGACCAGACCCGGCCGCGGCGCGCCAGCGGCACCTCGTCCAACTCCCGCCCGCCGCACTCAGGGTTGCGGCAGAAGGCGTCCTCCCTCGGGAAGAACACCGCCTCGCACGACCGGCATCGCGTCCCGGTCAGCCGGAACTCCTCGCCTTCGCCGCCGAACCAGCCGGCCACCACCGGCACCCGCTCCCGCGCCACCCGCCACACTCCTCCACGCCCCGAACAGCTACAACTGACGAACCGTCAGAAGTCTGCCACGTCCGCCGTGAACGGGGAATGGGCCGGGCTGCTCAGGACGGGCCGGTCAGCCGGGCACCTCCCCGTGCAGCCGTACCCGGTGACCGGGCTCGCCCAGCGGCTCACCCACACCCCCTTCGCGTTCCACCACCACCTCACCGTCCTGCCAACGCGCGGTGAAGCGCTCGGTGCGCGGCTCGTCCCAGCCGTCCCCGTCGTCGGTGATCAGCACACCGCGCCCCTGCCGCCCTGCCGCCGGACGCCACACATCGAGCTCCGTCCGCCCGTCCTCGCCGACCACCGGCACCACCGCGCCCGCCCGTGCCAGCACCGGGATCCGGTGCAGCGGCGCATCGAGCAGCACCTGCCCAGGCCCCTCGTACGCGGTGCCCGTCGCGGTGTCGTACCAGCGCCCGCCCGGCAGCTGCAGGCTCCTCACCTGCGCGCCCTGCTCCAGCACGGGCGCCACAAGCAGCGCGTCACCCAGCAGGAACGCATCCCCCGCATCACGCAGCGCCCGGTCCTGCGGGTGGTGCCACCACAGCGGCCGCACATACGGCGCACCCGTGCGATGCGTGAGATGAGCCAGCGTGTAGAGGTACGGCATCAGCCGCACCCGCTCCACGAGCGCCGCCCGCGCGCACTGAAGTGCCTGCGCACCGAACTCCCACGGCTCACGGCGCCCCGCGCCCATCGCCGAGTGCGTACGGAAGAACGGCAGATACGCCGCGAGCTGGAACCACCGCACGTACAGCTCGGCGCTCGGCACCGCACTGAACCCGCCCACATCGGGCCCCGAATACGGCACACCGCACAATCCGAGCCCGAGCACCAGCGACAGCGATGCACGCAGCCCGGCCCAGCTCGTCGCCACATCCCCGGACCAGGTGCCGCCGTAACGCTGCATACCGGCCCAACCGGAGCGGGAGAAGAGGAACGGCCGTGCCTCGGACCGCAGTTCCCGCAGTCCCTCGTACCCGGCGCGTGCCATCGCAAGACCGTAGACGTTGTGCGCCTCACGATGGTCACCGCCGCGCCCCTCCAGTACATGGCGCGCGGAGCGGGGCAGCGACCTGTCGCCGAAGGCGGCGAACGAGGCGGGCTCGTTCATGTCGTGCCAGAACCCCGCGAAACCCCTCCCCAGCCGTTCCGCATACAACCCGGCCCACCACTTGCGCACCTGCGGATCGGTGAAGTCCGGGAAGACCGCCTCGCCCGGCCACACCACCCCGCGTACCACACGGCCGCGCGCATCCCGCACGAAAACGTCCGCAGCCGTCCCACTGTCGTATGCGGCAAGGCCCGGCTGCGCCGCAATCCCCGGGTCGACGATCGACACCAGCCGCGTCCCCGACCGCGACAGTTCCTCCGCCAGGCCCGGCAGATCCGGGAAGTGCTCCTCGTCGACGGTGAAGACTCGGTGCCGGTCCAGATGGTCGATGTCGAGGTGGACCGCCGACAGCGGCAGACCGCGTTCCCGGTAGCCGTCCGCAACCCGTCGCACCTCGCGCGCGTCCCCGAAACCCCACCGCGCATGGTGGTGGCCGAGCGCCCAGCGGGGCGGCAGCGCAGGACGCCCGGTCAGCGACGTCCAGGTCCGCAGCAACCGTCCCGGCACCCCCGCCATCACCCAGTACCGCAGCGGACCGCCCTCAACGCGCAACTCGCAGCTGCCCGGACGGTCGTGCCCGGAACCGGCCCCCTCCTCGCCCTCGCGCAGGCACACCCGTCCGTCCCAGGTGTTGTCGTGGAAGACCATGTGGCACCCCGCATCGGCCACCACCAGCTGCACGGGCATGGTGATGGACAGCGGATCGTCCCCCGGCTCGAAGGAGCCCAGGGGGTCGGTGTTCCACAGACGGTACGAGCCCTCCGCAAGACGAGGCCCCGCGGCGCGTCCGCCGAGGCCGAACACCCGGGCGTCAGCAGGCGTCTGCGAGCGCTGCACCCAGCGCGACTCGTCCCCCGGGCAGTCCCACCACCGCGGCGGCAACTCGCGCCGCAACAGCGCACCACCGGGCGTGCGGAACTCCACGGCGCCGTGGTGCGAGACCACCACCGTGATCCGTTCCGACACCACCCGCCAGCCGTCGCCGCCCGGGTCGGGCTCCAGCGTCGTCCGCGCGTCCGGGTCGGGACAGCCGTTTGCCAACGCGTACGAGGGCTCGGGCTCCGCGCCGTCCCACCCGCAGAACACCGCGCCGCCCATCGTGACACGGATCCACAGCGCCGAGCGCGCAAACCGCACGACCCCTCCGCCCGGCAGCGGCTCCGCGCCCTGCGCCGGCCCCGGCACCCGCGCCCGCTCAGACCCGCGCCGCGGCAGATCACGCGCGTCCGCGCGCCGCCTGCGCCATGCGGCCCGCAGCTCCCGCCGCCCCCCGCTCGTCCCGACCACGCGCAAGAACCGTCCCAGCTCCCGCGTTTCCATGCCGTTCACCCTCCCACTGGACGCGCCCGCCACGATGCACGTTCAACCGGTGTTCACCCGTCTCCCCATCGCATCTGTGGCTCGGGCACATATCGCGGCCGCCGGATATGGCATGCCACCCCTGGCGCCGCGAACGATCACGTGGCATCGTCCTGCCCAGCCGTGCCCGTGCACATTCCGCCCGGTCGCGGTACAACGCACACAGGCGTATTCGGGAGCCAGGAGCCGTCACATGAGCAGCGCAGCGCAGTCCACCCCAGGCCTGGGCCCCCAGGAGCCATTGTGGCGGCCCGGCCCGGACCGCATCGCGCGCGCCCAGGTCACCCGATTCCAGAGCTGGGCGGCCGGCCGCTTCGGCGCCCCCGCCGCGGACCCGGCAGGGCCGCTCGCCTCCTACCAGGCGCTGCACACCTGGTCGGTGCGCGAGCCGGAGCGCTTCTGGCAGGCCGTCGCCGAGTGGTTCGACGTGCGGTTCGCCACCCCGTACGACAGCGTGCTCGCCGATGCGTCGATGCCCGGCGCCGTGTGGTTCCCCGGCGCCACGCTCAACTACGCCGAGCATGCACTGCGCAGCGCCGAGGACGCCTCACGTGCCGGTGAGGCCGCCCTGCTCCACCTCGACGAGCGCCATGAGATCCAGGAGATCAGCTGGGCCGAACTGCGCCGGCAGGTGGCATCCCTCGCCGCGCAGCTGCGCGGCATGGGCGTCACCCCCGGGGACCGAGTCAGCGGCTACCTGCCCAACATCCCGCAGGCCGTCGTAGCACTCCTGGCGACCGCCGCCGTCGGCGCGGTGTGGACCTCCTGCGCCCCCGACTTCGGCGCGCGCAGCGTCCTCGACCGCTTCCAACAGGTCGAGCCCGTCGTCCTGTTCGCGGTCGATGGCTACCGCTACGGCGGCAAGGAGCACGACCGCACACAGATCGTCGCGGAGCTGCGCCGCGAACTGCCCACCGTGCGTGCCGTCGTGCACATCCCGCTGCTGGGCAACCCGGCGCCCGATGGCGCCCTGGAGTGGTCCGCCCTCACGGGCGGCGATCCGGAGCCGGTCTATGAGCAGGTGCCGTTCGAGCACCCCTTGTGGGTGCTGTACTCCTCCGGAACCACGGGCCTGCCCAAGGCCATCGTCCAGTCCCAGGGCGGCATCCTGATCGAGCACCTCAAGCAGACCGGCCTGCACATGGACCTCGGGCCGGGAGACCGTTTCTTCTGGTACACCTCCACCGGCTGGATGATGTGGAACTTCCTCGTCTCCGGCCTGCTCGCCGGATCCACGGTGGTGCTCTACGACGGCAGCCCCGGCTACCCGGAGACCGGCGCCCAGTGGCAGGTCGCCGAGCGCACCGGGACGACCGTCTTCGGCACCTCCGCCGCATACGTCATGGCCTGCCGCAAGGCCGGGGTCGCGCCGGCACGCGACTACGACCTGTCCTCCGTCCAGTGCATCGCCACCACCGGCTCCCCACTGCCCCCCGACGGATTCCGCTGGATCCACGACGCCGTCAAGGAGGATGTCTGGCTCGCCTCGGTCAGCGGCGGCACCGACGTGTGCAGCTGCTTCGCCGGCGGTGTGCCCACGCTGCCCGTCTACATCGGCGAGCTGCAGGCGCCGTGTCTCGGCACCGATCTGCAGGCGTGGGACCCGAACGGCAAGCCGCTGGTCGACGAGGTAGGCGAGCTGATCGTCGCCCAGCCGATGCCGTCCATGCCCCTCCGTTTCTGGAACGACCCGGACGGCAGCCGCTACCGCGAGAGCTACTTCGAGATGTTCCCGGGCGCTTGGCGGCACGGCGACTGGATCACGATCACCTCACGCGGCACCGTGATCATCCACGGGCGCTCCGACTCCACCCTCAACCGGCAGGGTGTGCGGATGGGTTCGGCCGACATCTACGAGGTGGTCGAACGGCTCCCGGAGGTCCGTGAATCCCTCGTCATCGGCATCGAGCAGCCGGACGGCGGATACTGGATGCCGCTGTTCGTCCAGCTCACGCAGGGCGCGGCACTCGACGACGGACTGCGCGACCGCATCAAGCAGGCCATCCGCTCCGAACTCTCGCCCCGGCACGTACCCGACGAGATCATCGCCGTGCCCGGTGTACCGCACACCCTCACCGGCAAACGCATCGAGGTCCCGGTGAAGCGTCTGCTCCAGGGCACGCCGCTGGACAAGGCGGTGAACCCCGGCTCTGTCGACGACATCGGACTGCTGCGCTACTACGAGAAGATGGCCGCCGACCGGCGAACCCAGGGCTGACGGCAAGGACTGACGGCAGGCCCGTTGTCAGTGGCACTGGTTACGGTGAGTGAGTAAAGGGTCCCGAAGGTCGTCACCGACCGTAGGGCTGGACTTGCTGTGCCGAGGGGGAGCCATGTCACGCAGCAGGAACCACCGCACCGTGTCACCACGCGCTCTGCGCCGTGAAGTCCCGAGCACCGTAGCCCTGTTGGCGGACGGGGACGACTTTGCCGCGATGCGCAGATACACCACCTTCGCCTTCGCAGACCACGACGAGTACCTCGAACGCATGCACCAGCTCATGCGGTCGCTCACCGCTCAGGGCATCCACGTCACGGCGACGCTCTTCGACCCGGCCGAGTACGCCCACTATTGCGAGGACACCGGCCAGGAGCCGGACACGCCCGCGACGCGGACGCGCTACACGGCCGAGGTGGCGGCGCTCGGAGCCGCCGTCCGCTACCGGGGCCAGCCGGTCGGCCGCCTCATCGCCGAACTCGTCACCGAGTCGGGACGGCGAGCCACCTGGGAGCGCGCCACACAGCTGCTCGCACGCGACGGCCGCTTCGAACGCTGTGAGCGCTGTGGTGATGGGAGCAGCAGAAAACCGCATGACATGTTCGAACGCGCATCGCACGCGCTCATGCGACTGCTCGAATCAGTCGGTTCGGGCATCCACCACATCGTCTGCAGCATCCCGGCCGAACAACAGCAGCTGATCGGCGTGCTGCACGCCGAGTGCGACCAGCACGGATCGGTCCGGCTCGCCGAATCGGAGGCGCTGGTGTTCTGCACCGTGCTGGCCGCAGGCATGGCCATCGACAGCCCCGGAGGCGTGGTGATGAGAACGTCACGCCCCGACGAGCCGGACCGGGTCCGTGGCTGGACCCTGCGCGACGGCCGACTCCAGCCGCTGACCGAAGCCGAGGTGTTCAACGCCTACTGCACCGACGCCGACACCGGCGAACCCGTGCCGCCGGAACCAGGTGTCGTCTACTCCGCGGGCACGGACATCCCGCCCTGCACACCCGACGCGCCATAAAGCAATAAAGCCGCAAAGCCGTAAAGAAAAGCCGTAAAGCCGTAAAGAAGGGACGACGTCATGCGGGGAGGGGCGCTCCGCCCGCGCGGAACGCCCCTCACACGGACCACAGGCCAAACATGGCCGGTGCCGTCACTCGCCGGACAACACAGCCTGTGCCGCCCGCCGTGCCTCGTCCGCCGTGTCCACGGCGCGCGCGGCCGCCGCCGCCCGCTCGCACTGCGCCAGCGTGTACTTCGCCAGCGTGGCCCGGACATAGGGAATCGACGCAGCACCCATCGACAGGCTGGTCACCCCCAGCCCCGTCAACACACAAGCCAGCAGCGGATCGGAGGCCGCCTCACCGCACACACCACAGCTCTTGCCCTCGGCCTTGGCCGCCTCCGCAGAGGTGGCGACCAGGTCGAGCAGCGCCGGATGCCACGGGTCCTGCAACCGGGACACCGCACCCACCTGCCGGTCCGCAGCAAACGTGTACTGCGCCAGGTCGTTGGTCCCCAGCGACAGGAACTCGACCTCCTGAAGGATTGAGCGCGCCCGCAGCGCCGCCGACGGGATCTCCACCATGGCACCGAACTTCGCCTGCAGACCCGCCTCACGGCACGCGTCGGCGAACGCCTTGGCATCGATCCGGTCCGCCACCATCGGCGCCATCACCTCGAGGTACACCGGCAGGCCGGCGGCGGCCTTCGCCAGCGCCTGCAACTGCGTACGCAGCACATCGGGATGGTCCAGCAGCGTCCGCAGCCCACGCACACCGAGCGCCGGGTTCGGCTCGTCAGCCGGAGTCAGGAACTCCAACGGCTTGTCCGCACCCGCGTCCAGCACCCGCACCACGACCCGGCCCTCGGGAAACGCTTCGAGCACCTTGCGATAGGCCTCGACCTGCTTCTCCTCCGACGGCGCGTTCTTGCTGTCGTCCAGGAACAGGAACTCGGTACGGAACAGACCCACGCCCTCGGCACCCGCCGCGACCGCCGCTGCCACGTCGCCGGGACCGCCGACATTGGCGAGCAGCGGCACCTTGTGCCCGTCGGAGGTGGCGCCGGGCCCGGTCGACGCGGCAAGCGCGGCCTTGCGCGCGGCAGCGACCTCCTCCAATGTCGCCCGCCGCTCCTCGCTGGGCTCGACGAACACCTCACCCGTGCTGCCGTCCACCGCGACCACGATGCCCTCGGCCAGCTCGCTCGCGCCCGGGAGGGCCACCACGGCGGGAACGCCCATCGCCCGCGCCAGAATCGCGCTGTGGCTGGTCGGCCCGCCCTCCTCGGTGACGAAACCCAGCACAAGCGCCGGATCGAGCAGCGCCGTGTCCGCCGGGGCCAGATCCCGCGCGATCAGCACATACGGCTCGTCGCTGTCCGGAACCCCGGGCATCGGCACACCGAGCAGGCGCGCCACGATCCGGTTCCGCACGTCGTCCAGGTCGGCCACGCGCCCGGCCAGATACTCCCCGGCACCCGCCAGCAGCGCACGGTACGCGGCGAAGGCGTCGTACACCGCGCGCTCCGCCGTACTCCCCACGGCGATCCTGCGCTCGACATCCGCCATCAGCTCTGGATCTTGAGCCATCATGGCCTGCGCTTCGAGCACCGCCTGCGCCTCACCGCCCGCCAGATTGCCCCGCGCGATCAGATCGGCGGCCACCGCCTCCACAGCCTGCCGAGCACGCGCCTGCTCACGGGGCGCCTCATCGGTCGGGATCTGCTTTGCCGGCGGTTCCAGCACGGCCGTACCCATGTGCCGTACCTCGCCGATCGCCACACCGTGGCTCACGCCGACGCCTCGCAGCGTTGTCTCCATCTCACCAGTCTCCGGTCCGTTGTGAGGGGTCAGTTCCAGAGGAAGACCTGGTCGCCGGACTTGAGGTCGCCGTCCTCCGCAAGCTCGCCGAGCGCCTCGGCGCCGGCCTCAAGCGCCACGACCGGGCAGATCGGCGACTTGCCCGCGGCCTCCACCCGGCTCGGGTCCCAGCGGACGATGCCCTGACCGCGCTGGACGGTATCGCCCTTGTTCACAAGGAGCTCGAATCCCTCCCCGTTCAGCTGCACGGTGTCGATGCCCAGGTGAGTGAGCACTCCGTGGCCCTGCTCGTCCACGACGACGAACGCATGAGGATGGAGCGACACGATCACCCCGTCCACGGGCGCAACCGCGGTCGAAGGCTCGCGGACCGGGTCGATCGCAGTGCCGGGGCCCACCATCGCACCGGCGAACACCGGATCGGGCACCGCGGCCAGCCCGATGGCGCGCCCGGCCAACGGGGAGGTGACAGTCGTCGTCATGGGGGAAGCCTCCTAGATGCGGAGTTCAGATGCGCCGTCCCCACCTGTCCCGGACGGCGGTACCGCTAGAGCAGCCTAAGTCATGGCAACTACGGATTCCGCATGCCCGGAACCGGTCGCATCCGGACCCAAGATGCTCGATGAGCCGTAGCGGCGCCGTCACGGCCGGACCGATCGAGGCGATTTGCTTCGGCCCCTCCCGTCCAGTACGTTGTCCCAACCGCCTGAACGAGAGCCCGGCGGCGACGTGCGCCAAAAGGGCTGTCGAAGCAGCGCGGAATTCCGGCCGGAGAAATCTGATAGAGTCGGAAACATCGAAGGGAAAGCCCGGAGGGGCCGGTGAGACGGTCTCGATGGAAGCTTCCGTTCC
>NZ_JANFNG010000022.1 GCF_024436035.1 Streptomyces humicola | reverse complement strand
CCTCTCCGCACTCGCGGGCCAGACGGTGACGCTGAAGTTCACCGGAGCCGAGAAGACCGGAGCGCAGACCTCCTTCGTCATCGACGACACCGCACTCAACGTCAGCTGAGTATCCCGGCCATACCGTCGAGCGGGACCGGACCGATCCCACACGACCGCGGCCGCAGAATCCAGGACCCCCACATCGAAACGAGGAGAGCCATGTCTCCCTTCCGCCGCTCGTTATTCCTGGCAGCCCTCTCCACGGTGCTCGGCGCGCTGCCCCTGACCTCCGCCACGCTCCCCGCACCGGCAGTCACCATGGCTCAAGCACCAATGCACCACATCCCCGGATCCACGCCGTTCTTCATCAGCCACGGACTGAAGAACACCACGACCACCAGTGACAACTGGTCCGGCTACGCGGCCACCGGCTCCACCTACAACCAGGTGTCGACCACCTTCACCCAGCCGTCCGTCAACTGCTCCAAAGGCGACGGCTACTCCAGCTTCTGGGTTGGCCTGGACGGTTACAGCTCCAACTCCGTCGAACAGACCGGCACCGAGGCCGACTGCTCGGGTGGCGTAGCCCAGTACTCGGCCTGGTACGAGATGTATCCCGCCAATCCGGTGACCTACAGCAACCGGGTCAGACCCGGAGACGTGATCATCGAGACGGTCAGCTACGCCTCCAGCACCTACACTCTGACCCTCAAAAACACCACCGAGGGCTGGACGAAAACCACCACCAAACGGCAAAGCGGTCTTTCCCGCTCCTCCGCCGAGGTCATCGCCGAGGCACCCTGGTCCGGCAGCGTCCTACCCCTCGACGACTTCGGCACCGTCCACTTCAGCAACTCCACCGTGAACGGCTCTTCCCTCAGCTCCACCAACCCCGTCGGAATCAACATGGTCTCCGACTCCGGAACCCCGGAAGCCACCATCTCCTCCCTGTCCGGAGGGTCCTTCTCGATCACCTGGAACAGCCTGTAATGGGCCCGTCCGATCGCCTTGACCAATCCCTGGGGCCGTGGGTCGCAACGAAGCCGATCGGCTCGGCCTGACCAGCGATAGCAGGTGCCGCGCCGTATGGCGAGTCCATGGCACGCACGCTCAACACCGGCGGTCGGACATAGGGGCGGGGGCCGTTCGCGGCACCCGCCCCTCTCAGCGTTCGTGCATCCCCGCTCCAGGAGAAGACCGCCATGGGAGCGAGAGGTCGGCCTCAGGCGCAGCACCAGGGCACACAGCACTTCGCCCGCCCGCATCAGGGCGGAGCCGCAGCAGTGGGGGAATCAGCGCGTCGGCAGGTCGAGTGACCAGCCGTGCGGCAAACAGCCCTCACTTGGTTGGCACGCCGGGCGGTTGAGGGTGGCAGAACGGCCGGCAGCCTCAGTCCGCTGGCGCGGATTCAGGCGAACAGGCCGGAGGCCAGGTGGTCGTCGCCGGGACCGCGGACACCGGGGAGGGCGAAGAAGTAGCCGCCGCCGGTGGGCTGGATGTAGTCGGTCAGTGGCTCCCCGGCCAGGCGCTCCTGGACGGCCTGGAACTGCCGCGCGACGTCCTGCTGGTAGCAGCAGAAGATCAGGCCGATGTCCAGGTCGCCCGTGGCGTCGAGGCCGCGGTCGTAGTTGTAGCCGCGGCGCAGGATCTGCTGATCGGCGGTGGCCCTGGTACGAGGGTTGGCGAGGCGTATGTGCGAGTTGAGGGGGATCATCACACCCTGGGGGTCGGCGGCGTAGTCGGGCTTGTCGGACTCCTTGTCCCCGTCGAGTGGGGCACCGGAGTCGCGCCGCCTTCCGATCATGGTCTCCTGCTCGTGGAGTGACACCCGGTCCCAGAACTCGACGAGCATCCGGATGATGCGGATGACCTGGTACGAGCCGCCCTCGGTCCAGATCGGCTCACCGGAGACTCCGCCGCGGGTCCAGATCAGCGCGTCGGCGACCGCCGGATCCGAGACGTCGGGGTTGGCGATGCCGTCCTTGAAGCCCAGTTGGTTGCGCTGGGCGCCGGCGGGGCGCGGCGGGGACTGAAAGCCGTCTGCCTTCCAATCGGCCTGTATCCCCGCGCGGGTGTGCTTGGCGATGTCGCGCAGCGCGTGCATCACGGTGTCGCGGGAGTCCGCGCAGATCTGGACTGAGATGTCGCCGTGCAGTTCGGTAGAGCTGGCCAGGTGGTCGTCCGGGAAGACCGGCATGGGAATGAGGCGGGCCGGCTTGCGGGGGCCGAGTCCGTAGCGGTCGTCGAACAGGGAGGCACCGACGCCCACGGTGACGGTCAGTCCGTCGGAGGGGATCACCGGGCCGAGGGTGCTGCTGTCTGTGGGCGCGGATGCGATGTCGGTCGCGGGGGCGGGGCCGCCCGCGGTCAGGAGGCGGATCCGCTCGGTGAGGGTACGGAACGTCTCGCGAAGGGCCGCCCGGTCGGGGGCGATGGCGCGGAAGGAGACGAAAGCCGCGGCGGCCTGCGCGGGCGTGGTGATACCGGCCTGGTGCGGTCCCTCGAACGGTATCCGGCGCCCTGAAGCCGATTCCGGGGACGCGGCGGTGGCCAGCGTCACGCCGCCGAACGCGGCGGCGCCTGCGGCGCCCACCGTCGCGCCCCGCAGGAACGCGCGCCGGCCGAGCGGGTGCCGGGGGGAGCCGTCCGCCTCCGGGGACGACGCGTCCGATCGGGGGGTGTGCGGATGCGTCATGCGGAAGTCCTCGGGGCGAGCAGGTTGGGTACCGCGGACAGCTGCTCCAGCAGCTCTCCCATGTCACCGTCGATGCGCTGGCGGCGGTCGGCGCTGATACGGCGCAGTGGCGTCCAGGTGCCGTCGGGCGTGCGGAAGGCCGTCACGTCCGCGTCCACGCGCGACAGGTCCTGGTCGATGACCGCCAGCAGGACGGGATCGCGCGGCCGGATCAGCGGCTCGAGGACGTCCAGCACCTGGCGGGTGCCCTGGATGTTGGCGTCCACCGTGGCGAGCGCGGTACCGCTGCCGTAGTCGTCGGCACCGGTGAGCTGGAACTGGAGGGCGTTTTCCAGGATCTCATGGGCGCGCAGCGGCAGGTCGCCCGGATCGACGTCCTCACTGGGAAAGTCCCGGATGAGAGAGGAGACATCGGATACCAGCCGCCGGGTCAGCGGGCGGAGCCGGGAGGCGGCCTGACCGTGCCACAGGCCGTACTCGATGCGGAAGAAGCCGGTCCAGTCCGGCGAGTCCACGCCCTGCGGGTGTCCCTCCGCCGTGCCGTCGATCGCGTCGTCGAAGTCGCCGAAGGCGTTGTACGCGGCGCCCAGCCGCTCGTAGTCGAGGTGGGCGGTGAGCCAGTCGGCTCTGGCGGCGCGCAGGTCGTTGCGGGCGGTGTCCGCGTCCAGGGTGCGGGCGGCCGCGAGAAGCGTGGGCAGCGCGGCGCTGATCCAGCGGCGGTAGGCGTTGACCGGGGCGGTCATGTCCAGGTCGGGCAGCGGCTGGTACCCGGCGACGGCGGTGGAAGTCGTCCCGGTGACGGTGATCCGGCGCGAGGTGCGCACGGTGCCGTCGGAGAACACGCACCGGAAGGCGTAGTGCCCGCCGTTCAGCGTGGTGGTCAGCGGCAGCGTGTGGCGCGGCGCGAGCCACGGGATCTCGGCGTAGACGTCGCCCTTGTCCGGATCCGTCAGGTAGACGCTGACGAAGGCGGCGCGAGCGCGGTCGGTGACGGAGAACGCAAGCGGGCCCGCTGGCAGCTGCGCGGCGGGTGTGCCGCATGCCGTGGTGTCGACGGCGAGGGACCTACCGTCCGGTGCGGATCCGTCGAGGGCTGCAGCCAGTCCCGCACCCGCTGCAATGGCGGCCGCCACGAGCCCGGCCAGTCCGGCGCGGCCGCGCAGCCAGGCGCTTCGTCCGGCGCTACGCCGTACGCTTCGCCACACGCGCGAGAGGCCCCGGGTGCGCTCGGGGCCTGGGCCTGGGCCCGCGTCCGCGGCGGCGCCGTCCGCCTCGGCCGGGCGGCCGTCGGCGGCCGGGGGCTCTGCCGGCGCTGGGGTGCGCATGGCGTTCGTCGGTTCCTCTCGGGGCTGCGACTGCAATGGCGGGTGTGTGGCAGGGGGCCGGCCCGCCCCACCTCGCGATGGGTGGGGTGGGCCGGGTGGTGCGGAGTGCTTCGGGTCAGTTCCAGATGTCGTTGATCGTCGCGGCGCCGTTGCTGTTACCGACCTTGGCGAGGCCATACCACTGCTCCAGGGTGGCGAGCATGTTGTAGTGGTTGATGGTCTCGCTGTACTGGCCGGTCTTGACGTTGGCGCCATAGAAGATCGTGGGGATCTGGTTGTTCTCGGTGCTGTCGTCCTCGTCCCAGTCGACGATGAGCAGGCTGTTGTTGTTCTTGGCCCACGTCGCGTACGCCGACATCTTGTTCTGCAGCCAGGTGTCGGCCTGGGCGATCGTGCCGTCGTGCATGTCGTCGTTGAGGTTCGGGATGACGAACGACAGCGTCGGCAGGGTGCTGTAGTCCGTCGGGAACGACGTGAAGGGCACCGAGTCCGACGCCGGGACATTGCTGTAGTTGATCCACGGTGAGTGCTTGCGGGCGTACGCGCCGGAGGTACACACCGTCGAACCGGTGCTGGGCAGGTCCTCCGAGTAGCCCTTGAAGGTGTAGCCGGCGCCGAGCAGTTCAGAGCCCAGGTTGGCGGTGGTCCCCTCGCTGACGGGGCACTTGTCGGACGTCAGCCCGAAGGTGCTGCCGCCGAACAAGGCCATGTAGTTGGGCTCGCTGGGGTGGGTCACGGCGAACGACGACGTCATCAGCGCGCCCTGCTGAGCGAGCGAGTTCATGTACGGAGCACTGGAGTTGCCGATGATGTCGGAGTACGAGTGGTTCTCCTCCATCACCACGACCACGTGCGAGGGAGTGGTGAAGGCCGCGGGCCGGGCCTGGGCGGTGGAGCTGTGCGGGTACAAGGTGGTGGCGACGATGGCGCCCACTGCCACGAGCGCAGCGAACGGCAGGGTGAAGCGCGGCCTGATACGCATCAATTCTCCACAGACGCGAGAGGAAGCCGGATGGGAGCGCACTCCCACCACGGCAGGACGGCTACAGCGGTGGAATATTCCGCGTCCCAGGGGCAGCTGGGCCGTCTCCTCGGCGGCGTGAACGTGAACTCTTGGTCAACGATTGCCCTGTTGGATGCCTGTCCTGCGTAAAAGCCCGGATTCGGGCCCCTTATCTGCGCTGTTCGCTGCGGGACGGTCCCCGGCGGCGCCTCGCCGTGCGCGAGCTGGTCACCCCCAAGGCGAGCAACCCCAACCACGTCGCGGCACACGGTAAGAAGGCACTGGACCAGCTCTCCTTGTTCTTCGAGGACCGGCTCAATGGACGGTGAACTCAAGGCACTTACACGAAGTCACTGACACGTCCCGGCCTCCGTACCGGTCAGCAGCCGGCGCCCCAGTGGTCGGTCACGACCAAACCGTGCCGCCCGAGAAGTCGTTGGCTATTACCTTCTGGACACCGTCGGCGATCTTGGTGTCGTTGAGGATGATGCCCAGCTCGCGGTTCTTGTTGAGCGAGGTGTCGGAGAAGTTCTCCGATCCCACGAAGACCTTTTCGTTCGACGTGCCCTGGTCGGCGACGATGGCCTTGGCGTGGATGTACAGGGGCGCCGAGGCCGCGTACGTGCTGACCTTCACGCCTGCCGAGGTGAGGGTGTTGAACTCGCTTGCGTAGGTATTGCCGGAGTTGGTCATCACCACCTCCACCTTGGCTCCGCGCCGGACGGCCGCGGAGAGGGCGCAGACCACGTTCGTGTCACCCATCTCCTGGTTCTCCACGTACAGGTTGCTCTGCGCGCCCTTGATCAGGGCGAGGAGCTGGGACTGGGAGTCGGTCGGGGACCACACCAGGTGGTGGCCGTCGCCGGGGGTGACGGACTTCGTAGCGTAGTCGGCGTTGAAGACCTTCACGATCGCCGCGACATCGGCGCTGTCGGTGTCGGTCACGCTGTAGTTGCGGTCCGCCGTGTAGTACTGCGACGTCATGTTGCCGCTCATGATGACGGCCTGGGTGCCGTCGATGACCATGGTCTTCTCGTGCGTGAAGTAGTACGTGCTGCTCGACCACACCACTCCGACGCCGTTGTTCTTCAGGTACGTGTACGTGCTGGAGTTCGTGGACCTCCTGCGCTGATCCAGGATCACACGGACCTTGACGCCCGCCTTCTCCTTGGCCACCAGGTCTTTCTGAGCGGTGGTGTCGACCAGTTCGTACATCGTCAGGTCGATGCTCTGACGGGCCGAGTTGATCAGGTCGTAGATCGGCTGGATGCCCTGATCGGGCTGGACGATCAGGGAGTACGTGCCGGAGGCGGCGTGCGTTGTTGGGGCGATCAGGACGAGGGCCGCGGAGGCGGCGACGGTGCCGGTTGTCAGCCGTGCTAACGGGATACGGCGCATGCTTCCTCCTGTGTGGGGGGTGAGGAGCCTTGCGTACAGCGCGGACATGACAACCGTATTGCTGGACGCCGACATGTAAATGACGCGCGTAGAGTCTTGGCTCGGGCTTTACCCGACTCTCCGGATCGTTCCGCGCCCCTAAGGGCGCCTTAGCTAAGGGACTCGACCACCGGCTCCGGCGGCCCGGCCACTGTGTGCACGTGGAGGCACCGGCCTCCCGGCAACAGCGGATTGCCGTAGATTGGGGGCTCCCATGCAAACGCGACGCGCACTCACCGCGGCCCTCACCGCCGCAGCCCTGGCCCTATCGCTTCTGCTCTTCATCGCGATAGCCAGCACCAAACCCCGCGTCCCCGCCTCCGGCGGCGTCAGCTATACCATCCCCACGCTTGCGGGAGCCGCCAACAACCTCGCGGACGGCTTGGATCTCGCTGTGAACATCGGCGCCGGCCCGAACAAGAGCGTCGAAATCGACACCGGCTCGCTCGGGCTCGTCGTCGCGCGCAGCGCCATCGGTCCCAAGGCGGTCGACACCGGCAAGAAGGGCTACATCGAGTACACCAGCAGCGGAAAGATCCTGTCAGGCGAGTACTTCATCGCATCGGTCACCTTCCAACGACCCCAGGCAGCAGTGACGACCATTCCCATCCGGATCCTGGGCGTCACATCCAGCAGCTGTGCAAGCGGCTACCACAGTTGCACACCCGATGACGACATCAACCGGATCGGCATGCTCGGGGTCGGCTACAGCGAATACGCCAAGACCGACAGCCCCGCGCCCACGGCAGCGGACAACCCGTTCCTCCAACTCACTGCCATGCACGACGGCATCGCCCGGCCCGGCTACATCATCACGCGCAACAACGTCACACTGGGCCTGACGCCTAACGAGCGCGCCTCGTTCCACACCACGCGGCTGGCGAAGGCACTCCCGCCGAACGGCACGGGCGCCAGAATCTGGTCGATGCCAGGGTGCTTCGCCATCCCCGACTACGGTGACCACGCCCACTGCGGCTCCATCCTGTTCGACACAGGAATCAGCAGGATGATTGTCGGCCTGCCCGCGGCCGAGCGACCAACGGCGCTTGCCACGGCTATCCGCAACCGCACCAGAATCCGGATCGACATTCCGAGCCTCACTCACCCGGCCTTCGGCTACATCACCAGCGTCGGCGACCCGAGTGAACCCATCGCGCCGCAGGGGGAACCGGCCGCGTCATGGGCCGCCGACACGGCGTTCGTCAACACCGGACGCGAGCTGCTCGCCGAGTACGACTACGCGTACGACGCACCCAGCCACAGAGCCGGCTTCAGAAGCGATCCCGAGTAGCCGGCGGCACTCCGGCCTGGCGTGTGTCCGCACACGATCTTTCCGAATGATTCCGCGTCAACCATGCTGGGCAGCACGCTGGACGACAAGACTGACAGACGGTTACCCGCACGAGGGAGAGTCCCGATGCCGACGATCGATGTCAACGGTGCAACGATCGCCTATAGCGACACCGGTGCACCCGCAGACAGGCCGGACGCCCCCACCATCGTCTTCGGGCACGGGCTGCTCTTCAGCAGTTGGATGTTCCGCCCGCAGATCGCGACGTTGCGAGCACACTACCGCTGCGTCACCCTGGACTGGCGAGGCCAGGGTGACACGCCTTCTGCCGAGGGCGGGTACGACATGGACACCCTCACCGCCGACGCCATCGGCGTGATGGAGTCGCTCGGCGTCCCACCGGTGCACTACGTCGGGCTGTCAATGGGCGGCTTCGTCGGACAGCGCATCGCCGCCCGCCACGGCACGTTGCTGCGCTCCTTGAGCCTGTTGGACACCAGTGCGGACGGAGAGGACCCGGACAAGGCGGGCCGGTACAAACTCCTTGCCCAGATCTACCGGTTCACAGGCGTGAGACCGGTGCGCTCGCAAGTGGAGAAGCTGATGTTCGGACCGGCCTTCCGAGCAGACCCAGCGAACGCGGCCGTGATCGAGGAATGGGCCGCCCGGCTCGCCCGTTGTGAGCGGACCGGGATCCGCAAGGCCGTCCTAGGCGTCGCCGAACGCCAGCCTGTCGACGCCGAGCTCGCAAGGATCACGACGCCCGCCCTCGTCATCGTCGGCGCCGACGACATTGCCACTCCGCCCGACAAGGCCGCCCGCATCGCCGCTCGCATCCCCGGTGCCCGCCTGGAGATCGTTGCCGAGTCGGGCCACTCAAGCACGCTTGAACAACCACAGGCGATTACCGAGTTGCTGAGCGAGTTCCTGGCCACCGTCGACCGGGGGTGAGTCCTGCCGGCGGCGGACAGGGGTCCCGTGGGCGGATGACAGCACGAGTACCGGGCAGCTTTTGAACACCAAGCAGCCCGGAGCGGCCCGGTCGGGCGAGGTCACGATCACGCGAGGCGTGGACAAGAGCAAGGCATTCACTGACTGGGTCAAGCGATCCTTGGTCGAGGGGAATGTTGACGGGGCGCGTCAGAACGTCACCATCACGGTGATGGATCGAGCGAAGAAGCCGGTGAAACGGATCCACCTGAGCAATGCCTGGGCCAGTGGATGGGATGGCCCCTCACTTGAGGCTGGGGCGAATGACCCGGCAACGGAGACCGTGACCCTCGCCTACGAAGACATCAAGGTCGAGTCAGTCTGAGCACGGGCACTCCCTGCCGCGACTGTCAGTGGCCGCCCGTACCATGACGGTCGTCCCGCTGGCTGGCTGCCCGGACACACGAGAGGCCGGACCTGTGTAATACAAGGCCCGGCCTCCGCCAGGCGAGGGTCACAGCACGGCGCGACGTGGTGACGGCAGCACGTAGACGCCGAGCGTGTAACACAGCGCCGCAGCCAGGGACAGCAGGGCCATCAGCAGCGAGTGGAGGGGGTGGCCCCCGGCGTCGAGGAAGGAACCGCCGAACATCGCCGACGCGATCACGAACACGGCGCCGAGGAGCGCCCAGAACGCGGTGGCCCACCGCCGGCGCCACACCGTGTAGGCGAGGACGGCGACCGAGATCGGGATCAGCGCCAGGCCGAGGGCGATATGGACGGCGAGAAAGCGCTGCCCCTGTCCCCCAATCGCCCAGCCGAGCCCCGCGGCCGCCCGGGACGGGATGGGAAACCACTGCTGGACCTGCGTCCCGGGGTGGCTGGCCGGCAGCGAGACGTAGAGGTTCACGACCATGCCGATCCCGGCCTCCACGAGCACAAGGACGGCGGAGACGAGGAGGACGGGCCGCAGGAAGCCAGAAGCGGGCACGCACGGCACTGTACTCACAGTCACAGGTCGAGAGGGTAATGCGCTGTCCGCCATATGGGGGGCCGGGCTGTCGAGGGTCTCGGTCTGGGCGGACCCTTCTTGGTCGCTCTGCTGATGCCCGCAACGTGATCTGGCCGGTAGCGGGAAGATCAGCGCCCGGGGTCCTCGTTGACGAGGACCCTTCCGGCCGTCACGCGTCCGCTAGCGGAACGCCCTTCTCCACAATCGGGGCGCGCGCTGCTCGCCAACCGGGTGCGCCACACAGGGTGGAGGGACAGCATGCGGCAGCCGATGGGCCAGGACGGCACCGACGAGCCGACCGGCCACGGCACGCCGTACATCGCTCCCGCAGCCGGGATCGATGCCATGCGCGACGCCACCGCGGTGATCCGCTGCCCTCGCCGCCGGCGACAGCGAGGGATTCCACGCGGTCCCGTTCGGCACCGACCAGCCGCGCCACGTCGCGTGCGCGCTCGCCTCCGTCGCCTACATGGTCATGGCCGGCGCGGGACTCGACCAGGCCGGCATCGCCAAGGTGCTTGACGAGATCAGCACCAGCATCACCGACAGCATTCTGGATCAACCGCGGCCTGACACGCCGCGAGGGAGGTGATGCCAGGATGCCCGAGGGCTTCCGCTAGCGCATCGCTAGCGCGTTCGTCTCGGTCTCTCCCGACACCGAGGGCTTCAAGGAGGAGCTGAAGGCTCAGCTCGATGAGGCCACCGCGGCCCTCGAGGGCAAGGCCAGGGTCACGCTCGACGCCTCCGACGCCTTTTCTGCCTCTGGCACCGTCACGCGCTTCTGCCGTGCTTGGCGCGCGTCCCGCACCGTCGTCATCCGCAAGGCCATTTCCGCAGGTCAGCGTCGGCGGCGGTCCAGGCACACGTCATTTCGCGGGTTCTCGTGGTGCCGCGCACTCCCGTCGGGCAGCCTGGTGGCACCTCGCACGGCACCACTTCGTCTGCTCTCCGCCACAGTTGACGGCGCTACGGGTGTCGGGCCGGGGAGGCCACTCCGTCCATGCCCCGGCCCGGCCATCGCGCATGCATGGCCAATGGGCGGCCGGCGCAGGACAGAACCCATACAGAACCCGGAGTCTTCATGAGACGACGTATCGTCACCACTCTTGCGGCAACTCTTCTCACCGCCGGAGTCGCACTCAGCACGCCAGCGGTGGCCGAGGCAGCCCCGGCCCAGGCGGCCACCGCGAACGCCTGCAGTTACAACTCCACCATCGGCTGGCATTGCGGCTACTACAACGGAACCGCGGAGACCGATGAGTGGAGCACCAATACGGCGGCTGTGAAGGAGATCCAGGACCTGATCAACCAGGAAACGCTGTACTGGGAGAACGGGCACGCGCAGTTGGCCGTGGACGGAAGCTTCGGTCCCGCGACGAAGGCCGCGGTGGAATGGCTCCAGGAGAACTACGGCATCTGCGGCGGGGTGAACGGCAACGTCGGACCCTGCACGTGGAGCTTCCTGCGCTGGAACCCGTGACGGCCGGTCCTTGAAGCCGCTTTGGCCGCGTCGGGGCGCAGACCTGTGATCGGCCCCCAGCGCGCCGACCTGCGCAGTGCAGGAAATGCTGGAGTCGGCGTTTCACCGGGGCCGGGATGTGGATCTTGCCAGGGAGAACCCCCGGCGCGGGCCACGTGGTGAACTTGCGTCCTCCATGCCTTGCGATACGAGTCGAAGGTGTGTGGAGGACGGCCAACAGCCGGCCCTGTCACCGGAATCCGGGACCGCGAGGGCGGGAGCAGTTCAGCACCGACACGGGGCGGTAGCAATGGCCTGGTGATCTCCCGCAGGCTGTCGAAAACAGCTGAACCCACGTGGTCGCTGAGCGTGCGGTCTTCATGGCCGTTGACGTGCGCCACGGTGGCGGAAAGTTTCAAGCGGTGACTATTTTCCGCCAATTGGTGATGAGAGCAAGGCCAATTGGCGGCGAGAACAGGGCGGAATTCTTGTCAGCTCCAGAGCTGTCTGATCGTGATCGCGGGGGCCGATCGTGGCGCCCTGCGGCGCGCACACGAAGGAGGATCATATGAGGATGCCCCAGCGACTCGTGACCGGGGTGGCGGCCTTCGGACTGATCGGGGGCGTGACGGCCGTCGTCGCGGCCCCGGCCGAGGCGGCCGCGGCGACGCCGGCCACGGCCGCCTGTGTATTCGTGAACGGCACGACGGGCGCGGAGGGCACCAACGCGCACGGTCTCCCCGAAATCTCCGGCGGCTCGACCTTCACCAAGCCGGGTACGTCCACCTGCCATGATTTCAACCTGTGGTCGGGCAAGGTCGGCGTCAGCTATGAGGGCTGGCTCTATTACGGCAACGGGAACTGGGGCGCGTGCTCAGCCGGGTATGTCAGGTACTCCGGCGGCTCCATCGTGCTGTGCACCAACGTGGAGGCCGGCACCATCGAGGCTGTGACCTCGACCAACGGTTCCGGCCAGAGCATCGAGATCATGGACTGACCTGATTCAACACGCTGCTCTGGCAGGCCCCGGCCTGCCAGAGCATTGCCTCTCTCTGATCTTCCGCGAACTCAGGTCGCGCTCCACAGTTCGCGGTCGGCCCGCGGCGGCAGGAGTGAGCGCGGGGCCAGCCTTACCGGGGTGCTCCCGGCCAGGCCACCTGGTCGTGCTCGCCCGGACTGAAGTCCGAGTGGTGTCCTACGCGACCTTCTACCAGCGGGACGAGGGATCGCCCGGCAGGGTGAACTCGCGACACGATGCACCGGCTGACCGCAACACCGGGCAAGGACGCTGCCTCCATGTAAAGCGACACATCGCCGTGGGACACGGCCTTTGCCGCGACTCTGAGTGCTGTTCCGGCACATGAGGCATGTGAGCCACTGCCCATGCGGGCTGGGGGCCAGGGCTGGTGCCCTTCCGTCGACCGGCCCCCGGGCTGAGTGGTTCGAACCAGACCACCAACGGGACCGCCCCCGGCCGCACCACCCGCACCCCGTGCCCGGCAAGGCACCCGGTGGCCGGTCGGATTACCTGTCCGTGCTGCGTTCGGCGAGGATGCGCTCGACGGCACCTGGGTCATCTGGGGTGATCGTGGGGCGCACGCGGTGTCCGATATCGATCACGAGCGCCACGTCCTTCCGGGGGCGTTGCGGATCGAGGTTCCACCAGTGGAGGAAGTCGCCCGAGCCCCAGATCCGCCACTTGCGCACCTTGTTCACGCCGGTCAAGGGGAGCTTTTCGACGCCTTGGATCGAGCTGTAGCGGATCCGCTTCGCTCCCCAGGGGTAGTAGCGGCGGATGGTCAGCCCCTGGTCGTCGCAGAGGATCCCGCCGTCCTCGTAGGCGGTCGTGATTTCGTGGTTCATCCGGACCTCCTGGTGTTCACTGTGCGTCCGTTCGTGGAGTGGTGTTCTGACGCCGCCCGAACAGCCAATAGGAGGCTGAGCCGAGGGTGTTCAGGGCGCTGGCCGTCCGCCAGATCCGCTTGTCGCCGCGCACCTGCCAGGCTGCCCTGGTGCGCAGGTCCCGCCACGTGAGTACCGCGGCTGCGGCATGGAGCGTCGCGATGGCGGCGAGGATCCGCTTGTCTGGTTTGCCTTCTGCGGTCATTGATCCTCCGCTCGGTCGGCTGGCCCCGCCTTTTCTGGACCTGGCCCGGGGCGCCGTTTCACGGGGTTTCGGGGGTGAGGATGAAGATTCCGGCGACCTTCTCGTCCGCGTCGAACGCGACCCGGGCCTTCATGTCGCCGGCCTCGTAGCGCAGCGGGATGTCGACGACCGTGTGGTCGCCGATGCGGCGGACGAACGGCTCGCCCTCGCCGAAGCCCTCGAACGCGCCGACGAGGCCAGTGACCGTGGCCAGGCCGTCGCCGCGGACCTCGTCGGTGAAAGCCTCCAGGACCTGTGCGTTGAAGGACTGCCTGGCTTCGTCCATGCGTCCGCCGAGGACGGCCGCGGCGATGGTGGTCGCGCGCTCTGCGGCGTCGGTCATGCGCACAGTCTTGTCCATGGGTTCTCCGGTCCGGGGGTCGATGGGCTTGCCGAACCGCTGGAAGGCGGCTTGGCGGGTGACGCCCAGCAGGTCTCCGATCTCCTGCCAGGTGTGGCCGGCGTCCCGACACTGCTGCACGCACAGCTTGAGCACCCGTTCCGCCAGGTCGTCGACGCTCTGGGCGCGCTGGACCAGGTCGAGGTAGGCAGGTGACGCCAACGGGCTGCCCAGCGCCCGGGCCAGGACCGAGGCATGCTCGGCCAGCAGGGCGCTCAGGGCAGTGAGGGGCGGGGGGGATTCGGCCATGTGTAAAGGATGCCTTTACGGCACCCCCTCTGTCAAGGAGTCCTTTACGTCCGAGTGACTCTCGCGACTCGGGCATGCCGGCTCTGACTTGGATGGCCTGCAGGTCATCCAAGTCCCTGCAGGTCATCCAAGTCACAGACAGAGCCGGGGTTGAGCAGCAGCGGTACAGTGGTTTAACGCTGAGATTGATCACGGTCTAGTCGTGGCCGGATGGCGTTGACACGGTTCGCATACTCACGACAAGCCTTGCGCTGCGCGGGGATTGCCGAGGCGTCGCAGGTTCGTCATCGGGGTCCCTTCCGTGCGGAGGACGGGAGCGTATCTGTCGTTAAACCCTGTCATGAATCGGCATCGGATGTGATTGCGTCGGCGACGCACTTTCGCACCGGAATGTTCTGGTTCGTCGGGCGCTCGCCGTGCCTGTCGTCATTCGATCGTTGCCGACGGGCCGGGCGGCCGGATAATCCTGGCGGAAGCCCATCACGGCTCGGCGCCCAACAGGCCGACGGCACACCCCAGTAAGGAACCACGCGATGAGCATCCCGCTCGCCTTCCCCCTGAAGCCCGTTCCGATCCACGTGTCCGACGAGGTCCTCGATGACCTGCGCGCCCGCCTCACATCGACCCGTCCGCCGCTGGACGAGGGGAATGGGGACTGGTCCTACGGCGTCCCCGGCAGCTATCTCCGTGAGCTGGTCGCCTACTGGCGGGACGGCTACGACTGGCGCAAGGCCGAGGCCGCCATCAACGTCTACGAGCACTACCAGGTGAGCGTCGCCGGTGTCCCGGTGCACTTCATGCGCAAGCCCGGCCGCGGCCCCCGTCCGATCCCGTTGATCCTCACCCACGGCTGGCCGTGGACGTTCTGGCACTGGTCGAAGGTGATCGACCCGCTCGCGGACCCGGGCGCGTTCGGCGGTGACCCCGCCGACGCCTTCGACGTCATCATGCCGTCTCTGCCCGGCTTCGGTTTCCCCGGCCCGCTCACCGGCTTTCCGGACGTCAACTTCTGGAAGGTCTCCGACCTCTGGCACACCCTGATGACCGAGACCCTGGGGTACGAGAAGTACGCCGCCGGGGGCTGCGACATCGGCGGGATCGTCTCCAGCCAGCTTGGCCACAAGTACGCTGACGAGCTGTACGGCATCCACATCGGCTCCGGGCTGCGGCTCGACTTCTTCACCGGCCCCCGGGCCTGGGACTTCGCCCGGAATCGGCCCCTCACCGACGACCAGCCCGCCGATATCCGCGCCCGGATCATCGAGCTGGACCACCGCTCGGCGTGCCACCTCGCCGTGCACATGCTCGACGGCGCCACCCTGGCCCACGGGCTGAGCGACTCACCCGCCGGACTGCTCGCCTGGCTGCTGGAGCGCTGGAACGCCTGGAGCGACAACGGCGGTGACGTCGAATCCGTCTTCACCAAGGACGACCTGCTCACCCACGCCATGATCTACTGGGTGAACAACTCCATCGCCACGTCGATGCGTTACTACGCCAACGCCAACCGCTACCCCTGGACCCCCGCCCACGACCGCACCCCGGTCGTGCAGGCCCCGGTCGGCCTCACCTTCGTCACGTACGAGAACCCGCCCGGCATCCACACCGCCAACGAGCGCGTCCAGGCATTCAAGACCGGCCCGCAGGGCAACTGGTTCAACCACGTCAACGTCAACGCCCACGACCACGGCGGCCACTTCATCCCCTGGGAGAACCCCGACGCCTGGGTGAACGACCTGCGCCGCACCTTTCACGGCCGCAGGCCCTGAACGACCCTGCGGGCTCCTGTGGCGACGGGCCAGGCGAACGTTGCCTGGCGGGGGCGTGTGCGTCGCCTGACCGACCCCTACCACCCGCCACGCCACCTGCCTGCGCACCTCCGCTCGCCGCCTGGCCGGGCAGCTCGGCATCGAGGACGCCTCGTGCGTGAAGCGGTATCGGGAGCGCCGCAGGACGCCGTACGAACACGCCGATGAGGTTCAGCAGCGGTTCAGGCGGCGTGGACGCACGACGAGGGGCCGGTGGCGCTGTTCAACCACGTGGTGACGTGGCTGCGCAAGAACCGGGTGCTGCTGTCGGGCGTCTCGGTACTGGCCCGGCAGGTGTCGGAGGCCCGTACGGCGGCGGAGCGGCGTCTGTACGAGGCGGTGACGCGGGCGGCGCCGCTGACCTGTGACACCGAAGCTTGATGGTTTGCCACTTAAGTTTGACCGGTGTCGTTGTGGCCCCTATGAGTAGAAGGACTCATGACGCCTGCCCCGATGCGGGGGAGGATCAGCGCATGACAATGATCAGGACGACGGGGGTCCGGCGCGGGATGCTGCTGATAGCAGTGCTGGCCATGCTGGCGGCGGGGTGCGGAACACATCGGCCAGGGGACAACGCCGGTGCGGACGGGCCCTCGCGGACCGCGGCGGCGACACCGAGCACGCCGGTGGACTTCCCGTGCCCCGGCGAGAGCCCCACGCTGGCGCCACCGACGACCGCAGACGCCCCGGGCCCGGCCGCGCCGCCCACCGACCACTACGCCGAGAACCACGGCTTCATGGTTCCCTTGCCGCTGCACGGCCGGCACCGCTGCGACGGGCTCGCGGCCGCCGGGCGCGTCGAGGGCGCGCTCGAACCGCTGCGTGAACGCGGTGATTTCGACCCGGAGAGCACCCGCAACGCGCTCACCCAACTCGGCTACCCCGCCAGGAAAGTGCAGACGTACCAGAACGGCCCCACCGGGGTCAGCTTTCTCATCGACGCCTTCCCCCTGTGCGTGGAGGGCACGATGAACCGCGCCTCCACCCTGGCGGACGCCTTCGCCGGCTACCCCGACCACTCCGGCTGCGACCGTCCCACCGGAGGCCACTGACCATCAGCAGCCCCACCAGTCAAACTTCGCCGGCAGGGGCATCCGCCCGCGCCCCGCGGGCTCACGACACCTGGGCCTCCTTCCTGCGGGCCCAAGCCGCCCGCCTGTTGGCTTGCGACTTTTTCCATGCGAACACTGCGTTCGGCCGACGGCTGTACGTGCTCTTTGTCATGGAGGTGGCAACGCGCCGGGTGCACACCCTCGGCATCACTGCACACCCGAACCGGGACTGGGCGACCCAGCAAGTGCGGAACTTGATGACGGACCTCGAAGACCGGCTGGACCGGTTCCGATTCGTCCTTCGTGATCGGGTCGGGAAGTTCTCCGACGCCTTCGACGCGTGCTTGTCGGCGCAAGCGTGCAAATCCTCCTCTCACCGCCGAGATCGCCGAAGGCGAACGCCTTCGCGGAACGCTGGGTCGGCGCCGTCCGCCGTGAGTGCCGTTCGAAGTGGGGAGCCCCACAGGATGAGTTTTTCGGCAAGGGCAACCTCGACGCAAGGAGCTTCGTCACGTCACGGCCCCTGCGCCACCCGATCCGGGCGCGATCGGAAGAGCTCGCTGACAATGCATCGATCCGGTGATCGGCCGAATCACCAACTCTTCGGTACGCTCACCACGTTACCGAAGAGCGGTGAAGCGAGCGGTCTTGGTGGCGGGCGCCGCGCGCCAGGGGGAGGTATCGGAAATGAGTGGCACAGACACGGACTTCCCGGTCGCTGATGCTTCGGGGAGCGCGATTCCCGCAGACCTGGCCAGCCTGGAGTCCGAGGTCCGCAGCTACAGCCGGGCGTGGCCGGCCGTCTTCAGGTCGGCGTCCGGAAGTCGGCTGCGAACCGACACGGGAGACTCGTATCTGGATTTCTTCGCCGGCGCCGGATCCCTCAACTACGGTCACAACAACCCAGTTCTGAAGCGGGCGCTGCTGGAGTACCTCGATGCCGACGGGATCACTCACGGCCTGGACATGATGACCTCGGCCAAGGCGGATTTTCTGCGCGCCTTCCAGGCGAAGGTGCTCGATCCGCGGGGGCTCGATCACAAGGTCCAGTTCACCGGACCCACCGGCACGAACGCGGTGGAAGCGGCGCTCAAGCTCGCCCGCAAGGTGACCGGTCGGCACGCCGTGGCTGCCTTCACGCACGCGTTCCACGGAATGAGCCTCGGCTCCCTGGCCGTGACCGCCGGGCCGAAACAGGCCGGAGCCGGAATACCCGTCGGCCACACCCTGCGCCTGCCCTACGACGGCTTCGGAACTTCCGGAGGATCCGGCCTCGACCTCTTCGAGGAACTGCTCAAGGATTGCGGCAGCGGCGTCGAGGTCCCCGCCGCGGTGATCGTGGAGACCGTCCAGGGTGAGGGCGGAGTGAATGTGGCCTCGGTCGACTGGCTCCAGCGTCTTGCCTCGTTGTGCGAGCGCTGGGAGATGCTCCTCATCCTGGACGACGTGCAAACAGGTTGCGGCCGTACCGGCCACTTCTTCAGCTTCGAGTCCGCCGGGATTCGCCCCGACCTTGTCTGCCTCTCGAAGTCGATCAGCGGCTACGGTCTGCCCATGGCCCTGCTGCTGCTGCGCCCGCAGTTCGACGTCTGGAAGCCGGGCGAGCACAACGGGACCTTCCGCGGCAACAACCCCGCCTTCGTCACAGCGACGGCCGCGTTGGCGAACTACTGGGCAGACAGCACGCTGACGGAGGCGACCGAGCGGAACTCACACCGGATCGGCGAATTCCTCGACCGCATCGCGCGCGCCCATCCGGAGTTCGGCCTCCGGTCCAGAGGCCGAGGCCTGATGTGGGGAATCGCCTTCGACCGGCCGGATCTGGCCCGCTTGATCAGCCGTGAGTCCTTCGCCCGTGGTCTCGTCATCGAGACCTCCGGCGCGCAGAGCCAGGTCCTCAAAATCCTTCCGCCGCTGACCATCACGGAGGCCGAACTGGATGAGGGGCTCGGCGTCATCGGCGACGCGATCGACAAACTGGCCGCGTTCTGAGACCTGCCGGACCGGGCTTCAGCCGTTCATTCGGGGGGATTCGCAGCCGGCAGCCGTACGCATTCGGCGGTCATCATCGACAAGGAGTGCGTTCCCGTTGCGGATGCGATGATCCGGTCCCCGAGTTCGAGCCGACCGCCGGCCGCGCTCTGGACCAGTGTGACGAGGCAGTCCGCGGAGAAACAGTGCCCGAGCTCTCCGACCTGGCCCAGAAGAAGCCGTTCCGCCGGAAATCCCATCGCCGAGGCGAGGAACTTCTGAGAGGTGATCCGGTAGTTTCCGAAGACGAGATATCTGACGTCATCCGGCTTCCCGTCGTCCTGCGCGGCGATGTCGGCGAGACCGTCCACCGCCAGCTTGATGATCGACAGCAGTCCGGGCTCCGCGGTCGCCTTCCCATCGGGCCCGATGTCGGTTCTGGTGGTCATCGCCCCCACCTTGAAGTGGCTGCCCGCCGATTGCTCGAGTTCCCGGGTGACCAGGCAGGACACAGCGCCGTCGCTCAGTACGGACAAGCCGCTGAGCATCATCCGTTCCTTATCGGGTGCCCGGTCGGCCAGGACCAGGAGAACCCGGTCGTGCCGGCCCGAGTACAGGGCGTCCTTCGCCATCTGCAGCGCCGGGATCATATTGCCGCAACCGTAACCGCACACGGCCAGATACGCGATCGTGCTGAGCCCGAGGCGACGCGCGATCTTCTCCAGGGAGGCGGCAGGAGACCGGTCGTTCTCACTCACGTAGACCAGGAGATCGGGCGGGCCCGGGGACTTGGCGAGAGAGCGCTCGCAGACTGCGGCGGCCATGTCCCAGATCTCCCGGTCGCTGACCAGGTAGTCGGCGAGGCCGGAGTCCGGCAAGGTCAACTGGGCGGCCTCGTCCCCGAGTTCCGAGACGGGACGGGGCTCGCCGTGCTCGTAGCAGATGGCAGACAGGTGGATCGCGCTCAACTCGGCCGCCCGGCACTCTCGTCCGACATCGCACGAACCAGGCTCTTCGGTCGCATATCGGTCCAGGCCTGGTCGACGTGCTCCAGGCATTCCGGGCGGCCAGCGGGCCCGAACACCGCCTCCCAGCCGGCCGGCCGCGCCAGGTCCGCGGGCCACAGCGAGTGCTGCCCCTCGGCGTTGACCACGACCAGGTACTGACCGTCGGGATCGTCGAACGGGTTCATCGAATCAGCTCCTTCTCCGACTGCGCGTCTCTCACTGGCCGGCATCTCGCATGCGGCGCAGGCGCGGCTTCGCCGGCGCCGGCTGCGCGGCGAGTGCGCTGCTGAGGCCGGCCACGCTGGGTGTTTCGAACACTGTGCGGATGTTCAGCTCCCGGCCCATCGCGGAACGGATCCGGTTGATCAGCCGGACCGCCAGCAGCGAATGCCCGCCGAGGTCGAAGAAGCTGTCGTCGATGCCGATCCGCTCGACTCCGAGCACCTCCGCGAAGATGCCGCACAGCGCCTCCTCCTCCCGCGTCCGCGGAGCCCGTCCCGGCCCGGTCCTGCGGTACTCGGGCCGCGGCAGCGTCGACCGGTCCAGTTTTCCGTTGGCCGACAGCGGCAGCCGGTCCAGCACCATGACCGCCGACGGCACCAGGTGTTCCGGCAGCAGCGAAGCGGCATGCCGGCGCAGCTCCTCCCCGTCCGTCCCCGCCGCGTCCTTGGGTGTTACATAGGCGACCAGCCGCGGGTCGCCGGGCTGGTCCTCGCGGACGACCACCGCGCACGCGGCGACGTCCGGCCGGCCGGCGAGCACGGCTTCGACCTCGCCGGGTTCGATCCGCATACCGCGGATCTTCACCTGCTGATCCGTCCGGCCGACGAACTCCAGCCTGCCCGCGGTGGTCCACCGCACCATGTCGCCGGTGCGGTACATCCTGCGGCCGGGGAGGTCGGCGAACGGGTCCGGCACGAAGGCCTGGGCGGTGAGGGCCGGCCGACGGAGGTAGCCCCAGCCGACCGCGGGTCCGGCCACGTAGAGTTCGCCAGGTACCCCGGCCGGAACCGGCGACAGGAACTCGTCCAGCACATACAGACCGGTGTTCCTGATCGGCCGGCCGATGGGAACCCTGTTGTCGGCGATCAGGTCCGGCTCGTCGATGACCGCGAGCGTGACGTCGTCGGCGCATTCAGCCGGGCCGTAGGCATTGACAACCGGGATCGAGGGGAAGCGGGCAAGCCAGCGCCGACACAGGTCGGCCGGCAGCGCCTCGCCGGTGACGAGCAGCCACCGCAGCGCGGTCGGTGCCGGCACCGGCAGACCGGCGTCCCACCCGTCCAGCGCTCCGCGCAGCAAGGAGGGCACCACCTGCAGCACAGTGACACCGGCCGCGGACACCCGGGCGAACACCGCCTGCGGATCCCTCACGGTGTCCTCGTCCGGGATGTCCACCCGGCCGCCGACCAGGAGGGCACAGAGCATCTGCCACACCGAGATGTCGAAGGTGACCGGCGCGGTGAACGCGATCCGGTCCCGCTCGGACAGGTCCAGCTCCTCGACCATGGCCAGCAGATGGTTGTGGGCTCCGGCGTGGTCCACCATTGCGCCCTTCGGCCGACCGGTTGAGCCCGAGGTGAAGATCACGTACGCCAGATCCTCTGGGCGATGCACCGTCGGCAACGGCCCGTCGCCGATCGAACCGGCGGGCTCGTCCGGCACGATCAGCCCGGCCGGATCGCCCAGTTCGGCGATGATCTGCTCCGCCTGGGGACGGCGGATCTGTTCCGTCAGCAGGAACCGCACGCCCGCCTCGGTGCACAGCGCGGCGTTGCGCGCCCCGGGTGAGCGGACATCCAGCGGCAGGTAGGCCGCACCGGCGGCGAGCACGCCGAGGAAGCAGGCGATCAGGGGCGCGCCGCGGGGCGCGAGCACCGCGACCGGCTCGCCGCGGCGGACCCCATATGCCGCAAGGTGCCGGGCCACCGTGTCGGCCATGGAGGCCAGTTGCGCGTAGCTCGTCGCGCCGTCGGGGCCGGCGGCGGCCACCCGGTCCGGCGCGGTGGCGGCCAACTCCCTGACTCGGGTGACCACATCCGGCCGCGCCGGCTCGTCTGCGGTAGACCGCCCTTCCGCGAACGGGCGCCGGTGCTCTTCGGGCGTCAGCACGTCGATCCGGCTCAGCCGCAGCCCGGGGTCCTCCGCCACGGACTGCAGGATCTGCTGGAACCGGACCGTCATGGCCTCGGCGGTGGCCTTCCCGAAGAGGTCCGCGCTGTAGCCGAGTTCGCCACGCAGTCCGGCGCATTCCCCGTCGTGGCGGGTGTCCTCGACCAGATCGATCGAGAGGTCGAATTTGGCGTGGGGGTAGGCCATGGGCTCCGCGCTCACATCCAGGCCGGTCAACTCCGGCAGCGCATCGGGAGCATTCTTGAATCCGACCATCGTCTGGAACAACGGATGCCGCGACAACGACCGCGCCGGATTGAGCACCTCCACCAAGTGCTCGAACGGCACATCCTGATGCGCAAAAGCCGCCAGATCCGTCTCCCGCACCCGCCCCAACAACTCCCCGAACGACGGATCCCCCGACACATCAACCCGCAACACCAACGTATTGACAAAGAACCCCACCAGCCGATCCAACGCCTCATCCAGCCGACCGGCCACCGGCGTCCCCACCGCAATATCCACCCCACCACCCAGACGCGACAACAACGCCACCCACGCCGCCTGCACCACCATGAACATCGTCACCCCATGCGCACGCGCCACCTCCCCCAACCGCGCATGCACACCCGCACCCACCACAAAACCAACCACCCCACCCCGATAACTCGACACCGCCGGCCGCACCCGGTCATACGGCAAATCCAACTCCTCCGGCACACCCTCCAAAACACCCCGCCAATACTCCACCTGCCGCGACAACACACTCCCCACATCACCCCCATCCCCCAACAACTCACGCTGCCACACCGTGTAATCCCCATACTGCACCGACAACCCAACCCACCCCGGAACCACACCCCCCACCCGCGCCCCATACGCCTCCGCCAAATCCCCCATCAACACACCCAACGACCACTCGTCGGCGGCAATATGATGCACCACCAACACCAAAACAAACTCACCCTCACCCACCCCCAACAACCACACCCGAACCGGCACCTCACACGCCAGATCGAAGCCCTCGTCGGCTACCGCCGCGATCCGCTCGGCAAGGCCGGATTCCGGGACCTGCTCGACGTGCACGAGCGGAACGGATGATTCGGGGGCGAGCACCTGCTGATACGGTCCGGTATCGCCTTCCGGGTACACGGTTCGCAGGACCTCGTGGCGTGCGCTGAGGTCCGCGATGGCGGCCTGCAGCGCGGCCTGGTCCACTTCTCCCCTGAGGCGCAGGGCGATGGGAATGTTGTACGTCGCGCTGGGGCTCTCCAGGCGGTTGAGGAACCACAGGCGGGACTGCGCGTAGGAGAGCGGGACCCGGTCCGGGCGCATCGTGGGGGCCAGCGCCGGACGGGTCAGGCCGGCGGCACCCGCGGCCCGCTCCGCGAGGGCGGCCGGCGTCGGCGCCTCGAACAGCACCCGTATAGGCAGCTCCAGGCCCAGCTCGGCGCGAATCCGGCTGACCAGGCGGGTGGCCAGCAGTGAGTGCCCGCCCAGCCGGAAGAAGTCGTCGTCGACCGCGACCGCGGGCAGTTTCAACAGCTCGGCGAAGAGGAGGCAGAGTGCCGCCTCGAGCCCCGTGCGCGGGGCGGTGCCCGAGGACTCGATGACAGGCTCGGGCAGTGCGCGCCGGTCCAATTTGCCGTTCCTGGTCAGCGGAAGCCGGTCCAGTTCGACGAATTCGCCCGGCAGCATGTAGTCGGGCAGGCTCGCGGCGAGATGCCGGGTCAGCGCCGACCGGTCCAGTTCTCCGCGCGGCACGACATAGGCGACCAGGCGCTTGAGCCCGAGACGGTCCTCGGCGCCGACCACCGCGGACTGCTGGACGCCGGGGTGCCGGCCGAGTGCCTGCTCGATCTCGCCCAGCTCGACCCGGTTGCCCCGGATCTTGACCTGCTGATCGGTCCGGCCCAGGTATTCGAGCAGGCCGTCGGGCCGTCGGCGCACCAGGTCACCGGTGCGGTACATCCGGGTTCCTGCCGGGCCATAGGGGTCGGCGACGAAGCGTTCCGCGGTCAGGCCGGGCCGGTTGTGATAGCCGCGGGCCAGCTGCGCGCCGGCGATGTAGAGCTCCCCGCGCACGCCCGTCGGCACCGGCTGCAGCCTCTCGTCGAGCACGTAAACCGCGGTGTTCGGGATCGGGCTGCCTATCGGCACGTTCCATGGCCACTCCCCGGGATCCGCGGGGAGCGTGTAGTGCGTCACGAGGTGGCTCTCGGTGGGGCCGTAGTGGTTGTGCAGCGTGCAACCTGGGCGGGCCTCGAAGAACCGCCGCAGTGCGTCCGTCGGCGTCAGCGCCTCCCCTGCCTGGGCGATGTGCCGCAGCCCGGCGAGCGGGAGCCCGGCCGACTCCGCGGCCTCGCAGACCGCGGCCACCACCAGGTTCGGCGCGAATAGCTCGGTGATCCCGCGCCGGTCCAGCCATCGCGCGAACCGCTCCGGGTCCCGCCGCAGGTCCTCGTCCGGGATGGACAGCCGGCCGCCGCCGAGGCCGGCGGTGAGCAGTTCCTGCGCGGAGACGTCGAAGCCGATCGACGTGAACTGGGCCACCCGACCGGTCGGCAGGGCGCTCCCGTGCCAGGTGGTCAGGTTCACCAGCGCCGACCCCGGCATGGTGACGGCCTTCGGCGTTCCCGTAGAGCCAGAGGTGTACATGACGTAGGCCGGATGGTCCGGCCGCAACAGGGCGGTCCGCTCGGCGTCGGAGAGGTCCCAGTCCGGGAACCGGGCCGACTCCGGAGCGTCGACGAGCAGCACCGGGACCGGCGTGTCCCCCAGGCTGGCCGCGGAGGTGCAGCTGAGCACGGCCGAGGGGGATGCGTCCTGGAGCATGAAGGCGATCCGGTCGGCCGGAAGGCTCAGGTCCAAGGGCAGATAAGCCGCCCCGGTCTTCAGCACCGCCCACACCGCGACGACGAGCTCCGGCGAGCGGGGCAGGGCCACCGCGACGATCCGCTCCGGTCCCGCCCCGAGTTGGACGAGCTGACGGGCGAGTTGGTTGGCCCGTGCGTTCAGCTGCGCGTAGGAGACCTCGGTGCCGTCCGACTCCACGGCCGCCGCGGCCGGTGTCCGGGCCACCTGCTCCTCGAACAGCGCCGGCAGGGTAGCGTTCGGGCGATCACCGACGGCACCGCCGACCTCCCCGGCGGTCAGTTGCCGTTGCTCCTCGGGCAGCAGGACGTCGATTCGGGAGACCGATTGACCGGGGTCCGCCGCGACCACCTCAAGGAGCCGGACCAGCCGAGCAGCCATGAGGTCGACGGTGTCGTGGTCGAAAAGGTCGGCGGCGTACTCCAGGAGGCCCTCGATGCCGGCCGGCCGCCCGTCCGCGTCGCGCTGCTCGGCGAATTCGGCCATCAGGTCGAATTTGGCGTGGGGGTAGGCCATGGGCTCCGCGCTCACATCCAGGCCGGTCAACTCCGGCAGCGCATCGGGAGCATTCTTGAATCCGACCATCGTCTGGAACAACGGATGCCGCGACAACGACCGCGCCGGATTGAGCACCTCCACCAAGTGCTCGAACGGCACATCCTGATGCGCAAAAGCCGCCAGATCCGTCTCCCGCACCCGCCCCAACAACTCCCCGAACGACGGATCCCCCGACACATCAACCCGCAACACCAACGTATTGACAAAGAACCCCACCAGCCGATCCAACGCCTCATCCAGCCGACCGGCCACCGGCGTCCCCACCGCAATATCCACCCCACCACCCAGACGCGACAACAACGCCACCCACGCCGCCTGCACCACCATGAACATCGTCACCCCATGCGCACGCGCCACCTCCCCCAACCGCGCATGCACACCCGCACCCACCACAAAACCAACCACCCCACCCCGATAACTCGACACCGCCGGCCGCACCCGGTCATACGGCAAATCCAACTCCTCCGGCACACCCTCCAAAACACCTCGCCAATACTCCACCTGCCGCGACAACACACTCCCCACATCACCCCCATCCCCCAACAACTCACGCTGCCACACCGTGTAATCCCCATACTGCACCGACAACCCAACCCACCCCGGAACCACACCCCCCACCCGCGCCCCATACGCCTCCGCCAAATCCCCCATCAACGCACCCAACGACCACCGGTCGGCCGCAATATGATGCACCACCAACACCAAAACAAACTCACCCTCACCCACCCCCAACAACCACACCCGAACCGGCACCTCACACGCCAGATCGAAGACGCAGGACACCGCTTCGCGCACGGCCTCGTCCAGGCCGTCCGCACCGACCTTGCGCACATGGATCTCGGGGTGGGCGTCGTCCGGGTCCACTATGTGCTGCCGGGGCTCACCATCGACGGTGGGGAACACCGTCCGAAGCGACTCGTGCCGGGTCACCAGGTCGCGCACCGCGTCGGCGAGTGCCCCCGTGTCCACGGCGCCGCGGAGCCGTAGCAGGACCGGCACGTTGTACACCGGGTTCGGCCCTTCCAGCTGGGTGAGGAACCACAGTCGACGCTGGGCGTACGAGAGGGGAAGCGGCTGCGGCCGGTCCACCGGAAGCAGCCGAGGCCGCTCCCCGCCCTGGGCCTCGATCGCCTTGGCGAGCGCGGCCACCGTCGGCGCCTCGAACACGGTCCTGACCGTGATGTCCACGTCGAAGGCGGCCTTCACCTGACTGATCAGCCTGATGGCGTCTATCGACTGCCCGCTGAGATCGAAGAAGTTCTGCTCCCGGCCGATCCGGTCCAGGCCGAGCACCGCGCACCAGATCTGGTGCAGCAACTCCTCGGCGGGCGTCTGCGGCAGGTCCGAGGGGGCGTTCGGGCTGTTCCCGGCCTGCCCAGCGGTGAACTCAGGTATTGCGCGCATCGTGCTTCCCTCGTGTTTCCCCGATCGACCGCTGCGTGGGCCGGACCGGCTCAAGCCGTGCGGACGTCATGGTTTCGGTGGAGTGACGCCACAGCGTGCGGGCGCCGCGGCGGGCCGGGACAGCCGGCCGGAGAGAATCTCGGCGATCACCGCCAGGGCGTCCGGCTCCAGCATCTTGTGGTGACTGCACGGGACCTGCACGGCGTCGATCCGTCCGCCGACGAAGGGCCGCCAGAACCGCTCGGGGTCGAGCGGCTCCGAACGGTCCAGCGTCGCCCCGAAGAAGAGCAGGCTGCCGTGGTACCGGGGCGGCCGGTGATCACGTCTGAGCCTGCGGTGGTGCCGCAGCGACTCCAGGATCCGCCCCAGTTCTTCCGCGGAGAAGCCGTCGAGGCTGCCGAGGGCTTCTTCGAGCATGGCGGTGTGGTCCACCTCGCCCGAGTCCTCGTCCCAGTCCTCGCCCCACTCCGGCAGGCGGTCGCCCCGGGAATCGAAGCCCGGCGAGCTGTCGAGCAGGCACAGCAGGTCCACCTCCTGCCCCGCCGCCTCGAGCCGTGCGGCCATGGCGTGGGCGACCAGGCCGCCGAACGACCAGCCAAGCAGCCGGTACGGTCCCGTGGGCCGGATCGCGCGGATCTGCTCGACATAGCGGTACGCCATCTCCTCGACAGTGGCCGGCCTGACCTCCTCGGAGAACAGGCTTCGGTCCTGAAGGCCGTAGACCGGGACGTCCGGGTCGAGGTGGCGCAGAAGGCTGGTGTAGCCCCAGCTGATGCCGGTGCCCGGGTGCACACAGAACAGCGGCGGGCGCGTCCCGGAGGGGCGCAGTGGCAGCAGGGCGCCGCTGACGGCCGGCCCGGCCCCGACGTCAAGCCGCCGGCCCAGCCCGGCCACGGTGGGCTGTTCGAACAGGTCCCGCAGCCGCAGTTCCACCCCGAGAACCGTCCCGATCCGGGCGATCAGCCGGGCGGCAGAGAGCGAGTGACCGCCGAGCTCGAAGTAGCCCTGGTCCACGCCGACCTGCTCCAGTCCCAGCGATTCGGCAAACAGCTCGCTCAGCAGCTGCTCGACCGGGGTGCCCGGAGCCCGGTAGGCGCCCGGACCCGGCCGGGCCGGATCGGGCAGGGCCCGGTAGTCGAGCTTGCCGTTCGGGGTCAGCGGCAGGGCGGGAAGCACCGTCACCGCCGTCGGGACCATGTACTCCGGCAACTGCTGGCTCAACCCCTCGCGCAGCACCGCGCCGTCCGGCTCCGCGCCGTCCGCGGGAACCACGAAGGCCGCCAGCCACGGGTCTCCCGCACCCTCGTCCCGCGGCACCACGCAGGCCTGGCTCACGGACGGATCGGCGGTCAGCGCGGCCTCGATCTCGCCGGGTTCGATCCGGAACCCGCGAATCTTCACCTGCCGGTCGGCCCGGCCACCGAACTCGAGCACTCCGGAGGACCGCCACCGGGCCAGGTCGCCGGTGCGGTACATCCGCTCGCCGGGCGGCCCGAACGGACAGGCCACGAACCGCTCCGCGGACAGGCCGGGACGATTCAGATAGCCGCGGGCCAGGCCGGCGCCCGCCACGTAGAGCTCACCCAGCACCCCGGGCGGGACCGGATTGAGCCGATGGTCGAGCACGTACAACCGCGCATTGGCCTGAGGCCGGCCGATCGGCACCGGACCGGCCGGCAACTCGCTGTGCGGCTCGACCCGGAACTCGGCGCAGTTGACCGTGGTCTCGGTCGGCCCGTAGACGTTGCGGACCAGGACGTCCGGATACCTTCGGCGCCACGCGTCCAGCATCTCGGCGGTGAGCGCCTCACCGCCGAGCAGCAGTTCACTGCTCGGCGAGTACGCATCGGGCAGCTCGGCCAGCAGCGCGAGATGACTCGGCGTCGCCTTCATGAAGGTGGCGGGGAAGGCACCGATGCGGGCCGTTTCCTCGGGATCCGGGTCGGTGAGCGAGGCCAGCACGATGCAGCCGCCGAGGGTCAACGGGGTCCACAACGCGGTGACCGTCATGTCGAACGAGGGCGACGAGTGCACCAGCGCGGTCCCGGCCACCGCAGGGTAGTTGCGACCGCACCAGGTCAGGTGGTCGACCACGGCCGATTGCGGGACGACCACTCCCTTGGGACGGCCGGTGGAACCGGATGTGTAGATGACATAGGCCGGCAGACCGGGATCGAACAGGACTTGGGGAGCCGTGTCCGGTAGCCCGGTCAGGGTCGCGCGCAGCTCGTCGCCGTCGATGCACAGCTGCGGGACTCCGGCCACGGTCCCGTCTGCGGCGGCGCCCTCGACCTCCTCGACCGTGAGGACGAGTTCCGGACGGGCGTCACGCAGGACGAACGCGATGCGCTCGGCCGGGTACTCCACGTCCAGGGGCAGATAAGCGCCGCCGGCCTTGAGCACGGCCAACTGGGCGACGACCGCCTGGGCCGACCGGGGAATGCGGATCGCGACAAGTTTCTCCGGGCCGACGCCGTGCGCCACCAGCACGTGCGCCAGCCGGTTCGACCAGGCCTCCAGCTCGGCGTAGCTGAGGATCACGGCCCGGTCGATCACGGCCGGCGCCCCGGGCACGCGGGCGGCCTGGGCCGAGACCAACTCGGGCAGCGGCCTGAGCGGGACCGGCGCGGTCGGGCCGTTCCACTCCTCCAGCAGCAGGTGCCGGGTGCCCGGGTCGAGTATGTCCACCTCGCCGATCCGGGTCTGGGGCTCGGCGGCGAAGGCTTCGAGCAGCCGGCTCAGCTGCGCCGCCATCCGTTCGACCGTCTCCCGGTCGAAAAGGTCCGTGGCGTAGCGCAGTTCGCAGTCGAGACCGGCCGGAGCACCCGAGGCGTCGGTCTGCTCGGCGACCGCGAGGGTCAGGTCGAACTTCGAGGACTGCCATGTGACGCGTTCGAAGTCAACCTGGAGGCCGGGCAGGTCGAACCCGGTCTCCTGCACCGCTCCGTCGAAGACCAGCATCACCTGGAACAGCGGGTGCCGGGCGAGTGAGCGCGGCGGGTTGAGCACCTCCACCACCTGGTCGAACGGGAACTCCTGGTGCGCGTATGCGTCCAGGACCCGCCGTCGTACTCCGCCGAGCAGCGCTTCGAAGCCCGGGTCTCCCGATGTGCCGATGCGCAGCACAAGGGTGTTGGTGAAGAAGCCGACCAGCCCCTCAAGCGCCTCGTCGTCGCGAGCGGCGACCACGGTGCCGATGGGGATGTCCGGGCCGGCGCCCAGCCGAGTCAGCAGCGTGGCAAGCCCGGCGAGCACCACCATGAAGGTGCTCGCCTGCGCGCGGTGCGCCAGCCGGACCAACCCATGGTGCGCCTGCGCGCCGATCTCGAACGGGACGCCCTCCCCACGAAAGCTGCTCGCCGTCGGCCTAACGCGGTCCGTCGGCAGGGTGAGCTGGTCCGGCACTCCGGCAAGTTCGTCCGCCCAGAACTTCGACAGCCGCGCGTACTCGCTGTCCGGGGAGGACTCGTCCCCGAGCACCTCCCGCTGCCACAGGGAGTAGTCCGCGTACTGCACCGGCAGGGGCTCCCAGGCAGGGGCCGCGCCGGAGCACCGGGCGGCGTAGGCGATCCGCAGATCGCCGAGCAGGGGTGCCGTGGACCAGCCGTCGCACGCGATGTGGTGGATGACCAGTGACAGCACCGCGTCGCCCGGGGCAAGCAGGAGCAGCTCCGCATGGAACGGCAGTTCCGAGCGCAGGTCGAAGCGGTGCTCGGCGAGCTGTGCCAGCTGCGCGGCGAGGTCGGCCTCGGCCACCGCCCGCGCGGGCACCGGGAACGGCGCCGCCTCCGGGGCCAGCACGTGCTGCTGCGGGACGCCGTCGGTCTCGGAGTAGACCGTGCGCAGGATCTCGTGCCGGCGGACCACGTCGCCCACTGCCGCGATCAGCGCGTCCTGGTCGAGCGCCCCGGTAAACCGCAGGGCCATGGGGACGTTGTAGAGCGCGCTCGGCCCCTCGATCTCGTTGATCAGCCAGAGCCGCCGCTGAGCATAGGACAGAGGAATCACGCGCAAGCCCCTTCACTGCTGATTCTTCCGGTGAGGGCAGAAGCACACTGATGTGCTGGGCTATGCCACACCCGGCGTACTGGGCAGGGCCCCGGTACCCTGCCATGAGGTCCACAACGCGGCGTAGGAGCCGGCCGCGGCGAGAAGTTCCTGGTGCGAACCCGTCTCCACGATGCGCCCCTTCTCCATCACGATCACCCGGTCCGCGTCGTGCGCGGTGTGCAGCCGGTGGGCGATCGAGATCACCGTGCGCCCCGATAGCAGGGCGGCCAGGGAGCGTTCGAGGTCTCTGGCCACCTTCGGATTGAGCACCGATGTCGCCTCGTCGAGCACCAGCGTGTGCGGGTCGCTGAGCAGCAACCGGGCCAGGGACACCTGCTGCGCCTCGGCGGGCGAGATCTCCCTGGTGCCGGTACCGAGCCGGGTGTCGAGGCCCAGTTCGGACACCCAGGTCCACGCGGCGACCGCCTCCAGGCACTCCCGCAGTTCGTCGTCGCTCGCGGAAGGCTTGGCCAACAGCAGGTTGTCCCGGACCGAGCCGTTGAAGAAGTGGTACTCCTGGGTCACCAGGGCGATCTCCGACCGCAGTTCGGAGCGTGGGATGTCGGTCAGCGCCACGCCGCCCCGCGAGACGGAGCCCTTGCGCGGTGGATCGATCCCGGCGAGCAGGCGGCCCAGCGTGGTCTTTCCGGCGCCGGACGGGCCCACGATGGCGATTCGCTCGCCTTCGCGCACGGTGAAGCTGACATCGTGCAGGACGTCGTGGCCGGCCGAATACCCGTAACAGACCTCCTTCACCTCGATGTCCCTCGACGGAACGGCCGGCGCGCGGCGCGGTTCGGCGGAGGCGGCGGACACCCGGAGCTCGTCGGTCCGCTCCTGGGAGACGCCCAGCAGGCGGGCCACGGAGGCGCCGGCGAGCTGAAGCTTGTCCTGGTTGTAGAGGAGCAGATCGATCAGGCCGGCGAGCTGCTGGGTGTAGAGGGTCGCCGCGGTGATCCCGGCGAGCGACACCCAGCTGTGGTCGTAGAAGTAGCCGCCGAGGACGATGGTGGCGACTGTGGGGATCGCGATGGCGGTGTCGGTGACGGGCAGGAACACGGACCGCAGGCTCAACGTGTAGCGCTCGGCTTGGTAGGCGACTCCGATGTCCTCGCGAAGCCGTTGCGCGCGCCAGGAGTTCAGGCGCAGAGACTCGACGGTCCTGGACCCGTTGATCGTCTCGGCCAGGGACTCGGTCGCTTTGGCGTAGGACGCCCGCTCGCGCAGGTAGCCGTCCCGCGCACGGGACAGGTACCAGCGGGCGATCGGCCACAGGATCGGCACCGCCAGCAGGCAGGGGAAGATCATCAGCCAGCCCACCAGCAGCAGTGCACCGAGCATCACCACCATGGTGGTCAGCGTGACCAGCGTGCTGGGCACGTTCGTGCGGGCGGCCTGGGTGAGTGCCTGCACGTCCCGTGTCGAGCGGGTGATCAGATCGCCGACGCCGGCGCTCTCGATCGTGGCCAGCGGCAGGCGGAGGACGTCGCGGACGAAGTCCTCGCGCAGCTCGGCGACGACCTTCTCGGTCAGCCGGGCGGTGTGGTAGTTGGCCAGACTCAGCGTCCCGGCCTGGAGGAGCAGGAAGACGATGATCAACAGCACCATCACGGTGACCCGGTTGATCCCGGACTGCACCTGTTCCACCAGGCGGCCGAGGAGCCACGGAGCGACGAGCCCGCACCCTGCCGTCAGCGCCTGCAGCCCGAGGGCCAGGGAGAGCTGTTTCGGATGCTTGAGGACGACTTTGCGGGCATAGCTGCGCACCGCCTTCCTCGAAGCGACGGGCAGTGCGGTCACGCCAGATCAACCCCTCTTGTCACCAGCGACTCATAGCGCCTGTCCGCCAGCAGACTGTCGTGCGTGCCGGCCGCGGCCACCGTGGAGTCCTCCACGTACCAGACGTTGTCCGCCAGGCTCAGGACGGCCGGGCTGGTGGTGAAGACCACAGTCGTCCGGCCCGCGCGGTTCGCCCGCACCCGCTGTGCCACCTTCGCCTCGGTCAGCGCGTCCAGGGCGCTGGTCGGCTCGATCAGGACGAGGATCTGCGGATCGGCCAGCAGCGCCCGCACCAGCCGCAGCCGCTGGCGCTCGCCGCCGGAGAAGTTCCCGCCGCCGGCCTGCAGTTCGCTGTCCAGGCCCGCCGGCAGTGCCTCGATGATCTCGAGCGCCGAAGCGGCCGCGGCGGTGTCCATCACGCGCTCGGGCGAGGCCTCGTGGGTGGGATCAAGCTCGTCGCTGAGCACGCCGGCGAACAGGTAGTCGTCGTTGCGCACGATCAGCACCCGCTCGCGCACGGTCTCCAGGTGCAGTTGCGACAACGGGGTCCCGGCGATTGTGGCCCCTGACTCGACGTAGCGTCCGAGCCGGTCGCCGAGGGCCGCCGCGTCGGCCGAGGAGGCGCAGGCCACCACGTTGAACGAGCCGGCGGGGAAGGCCAGTCCGGACTCCGGGTCGGCCAGTTCGGCGCGCGCCGCGGGCTCCAGCCCGCCCAGGCCGCCCAGGCCGCCCAGGCCGCCCGGGCCGTCCGGGCCGTCCAGGCCGTCCAGGCCGTCCAGCAGGTTCCGTCCCAGGGCCAGGAACTGTCTGACCCGGTCGGCCGAGACCCTGCCCTGGTTCATGAAGTCGACCGAGTCGGTGATCCAGCGCAGCGGGGTGGCGAGGAAGACGGTGTAACCGTAGAACGCGACCAGCTGGCCGACCTGAAGCTGGCCGGTCAGGACGAGGTGGGCGCCGAGCCAGACCACGGCCAGGGAGAACAGGCCGGTGAGGATGGTCCGCACGCCGGCGACCCCGGCCTGCAGACGTGCGATGTCGGTGGCCATCGCGCGGGTGCGCTGGGACTCCGACCGGAAGAGCCGCGCGTAGTGCTCCTCACCGCCGATGCCGCGCAGCACCCGCAGCCCGCCGGCGATGTCGATGGCGATCCCGGACAACTCGCCCTGCTGCTTTCGTACTTCCTGCTGCTTCCGCCGGACCGGGAGCAGGATCTTGGTGAGCAGCCAGACGATCAGCGGCGTGCCGATCAGCACGATCAGCCCGAGCTGCCACGCGGAGGTCAGCATGATGACGGCGACCACGACGACGGCGACGGCAGCACCGGCGCCCCGGGAGGTCGCTGCCAGCGCGGCACCGATCGGCGTGATGTCGCCGATCCCGATGTTCATCACCTCGCCCGCCGAGATCCGCTCCCGCAGCGTCGCACCCAGATGGGCGGCGTGCCGGTTGACCAGCTGCATCGTCCGGAAGGACGCGCCCATGTTGTTGGCGAAGTCGCAGCGCTCCTGGAGCGTGGTGGTCATCGCCTGGAGCACGACGAGGCCGAACATCACCGCGCCCCAGGTCAGCAGCTCTGACCGGCTGTGGCCGAGGATGCCTCGGTCGATGACGAGACCGGTCACGAGCGGCACGTAGGAACGCGCCAGCATGGTGATGATCCCGTAGACGACGCCGAGTGCGATCGGAGCGCGCAGTTCTCGTGCGAGCCATAAAAAGAGTCGGGAAGGGGCACGGCAGTCTGGTTTCCCCGTGTCACTGAGCGGAATATCACGCATAGGGCCACCAAGATACGTTGTCAAAGCCTGTCATGCCACGGTCGAAAAACCAGCCACACCCCGCTTTCCGGCCCGGCCCTCATCGCCACGCGGCGTAGTAGCGCCGCAGCGCCTCCCACTTCTGGTCGCTCATCGTCACAAGGAATTCCGCGGGAGGCGTGAACTCCGCATCGAGGTCGTTGGCTGTCTTGAGGTACTTCTCGGTCAGCGCTTCCTCGATGATCCCGGGCCACTCGCCGGTGATGTTCCACTTGCGCTCGTAGCCGGTGGCGACCATGTGCGACACGGCGCTGGCCACCACCTGCTCGCGGGTCCCGGGTGCGAGCGGCGCGCGCACGGGGGCGAAGGCGATCAGCTCCCTGACCTGGCCGGCCCCCTTCTCGATCATGTCCGCCATTTCCCGGGCGAGCAGCGGCGACTGGTTCAGGCCGTCGCGGTAGGTGCCGCTCGCCATCCACAGCCCGTCCACGCCGGTGGCTCCGAACAGTGGGTAACCGTCGGCGGGGATCGGCCGGTTGCCGACCTGCGTGGCCACCAGGGCCGCGTCCTCCAGGCCCGTGTGCAGCTGGTCTATGGCGCAGTCGACCAGGAACTTCAGGTCCTTGAGGTCAGCGTTTTCGCGCGGGGTGTCGGAGATGATGTTCGTCGCGCCGAGGTAGAGCATGCCGTCGCCGCGGGGCACGCAGTGCAGGCCGCAGGCGAGCGCCCGGTTGGGCGTCCGCAGAACCGAGCGGGGCAGCGACCGGTCCTTGGTGCGAACGAGCGCGGAGACGCCGTAACCGCTCACCATCGGGGGGACCTTGCGGTGGAGGTCCTCCAGGCCCGCGAGCAGGTCCACCGAGTGCGCGCCCGCGGCCACGATCACATGCCGGGCGGTGAGCGTCTCGCCGTTGGCGAGCACCACGCCCGCCACGGAGTCGCCGTCGGTCACCAGCGAGGTGACCTGCTCCTCGACCACCACGCCCTGAGCCTTGATCAGTGCCGCATCCAGCTTCTCGAAGAGCCGGGCGGTGTTGACGGCGTGCTCTCGCGGCATGAAGAGAGCGCGGAGTGGGCGGAACAGCTCGTTGGGCTCCATCCAGTCGATGCTCTCCGTATCGACCAGCTCGTAGGGCTCGTGATGCTGGGTCAGGGCGGCCTCGATGACCGCGAAGTTGGTCGTGTCGATCGCCGATGTGCCGACGGAGTTCAGGATGACGAAGGTGCCGTCCGCGGTGACCAGTTCGGATTCGTCGCCGGAATAGGCCGAGAGACCCTCCAGCCAATCGGGCCACAGCTCCCGGGCCTGATAGTCCAGGGACAGTTTGTAACGCCCGTGTTCGGTTGCCATCAGCGGCTCGGTCACCTCGCCGAAGCAGCCGAGCATCGCACCCGCCGCGGTCGACGCCGCGTGCCGCCGGGCCCTGCCCCCGATCCGGGCCACGTTGTTCCCCCGGCGGGCCAGCTCGAAGGCTATGGACGAGCCCAGTGCGCCGTTCCCGATGACGATGACGTCGTTGCTCCTCGGCATGGTTGACTGCTCCTCAACTCGATTGCTTGGCTGACGGATCGAAACGCGCTGCCGAGTCGGCACGCCGGGGGCGACCACGCGGGCATGCGCGCACGCGGGCAGTCGGCCCGGGCTGTGGGATGTTCTCGCCTGTCGCGTCGGCGCCTCACGCCTGTGTGAGGACGCCGACCGGATCGTTCGCGGTCCCCTGCGGCCTGAGGTCCTCGGGATCGACGTAGTCCCGGATCCGGCGGATGAGGGTTGTGCTGTTCTGTCCGAACCGGTGCGGCTCGCGGAGATTGGTGACCTCCAGCTTCCCGCCGTCCGGGCCGGCCAGCGATTTCGCGTATTCGAGGACGGCGCGCCCCTGGGGGTAGGTCATCAGGTAATGGATGGCGAGCACCCCGCCGGCCGGATTGATCAACTGCCAGTACTCGCGCAGGAACGCGAGGGTGTCCCACGTGTCGATCCACGCGAAGTCCACCATGCCGAAGCGCTCGCGGACCAGCCCGCTCGAACCGCGCAGATCGGCCTCGACCACCGAGGTGATGCCGGTGAGTCCGCGGTCTTCCAGGACTTCGAGGACTCGCGGCGCCGAGGACGTCGGATCCGTCATGCGGTCGATGCAGACGAGGTGGGGCCGGTAGGGCTCGTCGTAGTACGCGCGGTGCGCCATCGGCTGGAGTTCGGCGCCCCGCGGGTCGTCGAGAAGCGACTTCTCCGACTCGTACGCCGCGAGGTTGTCCGCCAGAGCCTGCGCCAGGAAGGGAGTCGTATAGCCCATGCCCACTTCGAGGACCCGTTGCGGGCGAGTGGTCCGGATGAGCCAGTAAAGGAGGTTCGCGGTGGCGTCCGTGCCCATTTCCGGGACGATCAGTCCGGAGACAGCCCGCATGAACTCGTCGTCGATCACGTGCTCGAACTCCCGCCTCGCAAGACCGATCAGAACACGAACAAGGACACTAATGCGCCGCACGTCGCGGGGACAGTGTTCGCCGGACAGCTGCTCAGGAGGCCGAGGACTGGCGGGTGCCGCGCTGGGCCGTGCGCACTTCCCCGGCCATCGAGCGCCAGCGCTCGGCGCAGGCGAGCAGGAGTTCGTGGACCGTCTCGGCACGGTGTGCGGGCAGGTCGTGCACGATCTGGTCGCGCTGCCTGTCGACGCGGGCGCAGGCCTCGAACATGCGCAGCAGCGTCCGGCCCGACTCGCTGAATCGCAGTGACGGATCCCGGCACAGCGTGTCGAACAGCGCTGCCATGCCCTCGGCGGAGGGGGCCTCGTCCCGGCGCGCCGGGCCGGGGCCCTGGCCGCCGCGCATGCGCGGCGGCAGCGGGTTTGCGTTGCGCAGGATGCGGGTTTTGACATCCGCCGCCGTCGAGGGCGAGATCGCGGCGCGGCGCGCCACTTCCCGGATCGAGTACTCGGGGTTGCCCAGGAACAGCTCCGCGGCCCGCCGCCTGCCCTCGGAACCGTCGACCGGCCGACTCCTGCCGTCCAGGCCGATCGTGGTTGCCGGGGCGGCCGTCCCGCCGCTGCGCCGGATCTCGGCGACCCGGTGCGGCGAGATCCCCGCCACGGCCGCGATCGCCCGGTTGGACCAGTCGGGGTGCATGGCGGCGACCTGCCGGGCGGCATCATGGCGCTCGCCTGCGTTCAGCGGCAGACCGTGCTTCACATTGGCCGCCACCGCGAGCAGGAACGCGTCGTGCTCCGGCCCGTCGAAGAACTTCACCTCGATGGTGCGCCGGCCGTTGAGGACCGCCGCGCGCATCCGGTGCAGGCCGTCGATGACTCTCAGGGATTCCCGGTGCACCAGGATCGGCGGCACCTCGTCGCCGGAGTCGGCGAGCCGCCGGGTATGAGTGACGTCCTCGAGTTGCGTGCGCACCGACAGCGACTCGCCGAGCCGGGCGACGAACACCGTCTCGACCGGGAGCCGGTCGACCGTCTCGAACAGCGCGGCGATGTATCCCGATCCGGTCCGGGCAGGCTCTCCCGATGGCGCGGCCATCCGCATGACAGATTCCCCCTGATGCGTTGTCTGGAAGCGACGGTTCTTGTCAACTTCGGTCTGTGCAGCGGTGTCCAACTGAGCCCGCGCGCCCAGTTGGACACCCGTTTATCCGCGGTCACCACATGACCGGGAGCCGGTGAACGCCGTAGACGCCCATGTCCAGGGCGAGGGGCACCTGCTCGGCCGGGACGGCGAGGGACAGGGCCGGGAAGCGGCGTAAGAGTGCGGGCAGGGCGACGCCCATCTCCACCCGGGCCAGGTTCTGTCCCAGACACTGGTGAACGCCGTATCCGAAGGCCAGATGAGAGGAGGTTCTGCGGCCGAGATCCAGACGGCCGGGGTCGTCGAACACCCGCGGATCACGGTTGGCGGCGGGCAGTGACACGGTGACCGACTCGCCAGCCTTCAGCAGCCGGCCCGCCAACTCCACGTCCTCCAGTGGGGTGCGCGGCACACCGAAGTGGAAGACGGTCAGGTAGCGCAGCAGCTCCTCGACAGCGTTGTCGACCTCACCCGGGTTGGCGACGAGCCGGGCCAGCTGCTCGGGATGGGTCAGCAGCGCGAAGACGGACAGGCTCAGCATGCTCGACGTCGTCTCGTGCCCGGCGGTCAGCAGCAGGGTGCCGATGCCGGCGATCTCCTCCGGGTCCGTCCCGTCCGCGGCGAGCGCGGCGAGCAGACCGTCCGCGGTGGCGGCCGCGTCGCCCTTCGCCAGGCGCCGCAGCAGCACGTACAGCTCGTCCATCGCCCCGGCCGCGTCCTCGGCGCCGGAGGAGAGGCTGAAGAGCACCTCCGTGTAGTGCTGGAAGGCGGCGCGTTCCGCGTAGGGGACCCCGAGCAGCTCGCAGATCATCACCGACGGGACCGGCAGTGAGAAGCACTCCACCAGGTCGGCGGGGCCTGCGCGGCGTTCCATGGCGTCCAGCAGGTCCTCGACGACGGCCTCGATCCGCGGGCGCAGCTCCCGCATCCGGCGCAGGGTGAACCTGCCCGTCAGCAGCCGGCGCAGCCGCGTGTGCTCGGGGGCGTCCATGTCGACCATCCAGCCGGGCAGGGCTGGTGCGCCATAGAAGGGCTCGATGCTGGGCCGGGCGACGGGCGGGCGCTTGAACTCCGAGCGAGCGCTGAAGCGCCGGTCGGCGAGCACGCTGCGGGCCAGCTCGTGACTGGTGACCAGCCAGCCCACGTGGCCGTCCGGGTAGCGCATCCGGCGGATCGGTTCGTCTTCGAGGCAGGCGGTCAGTTCCGGTGGCGGGTCGAACGGGGCGCGGCGCGCAGTGGGGTGCCCGTCGATGCCGGTCATGAGCCGACCTCTCCCTTCACGAATGCGGTCAGCCGCCGCACCCCTTCGTCGATCTGGTCGGGGTCGAGGTAGCTGCACGACAGCCGCAGCTGCCGTTCGCCCGAGCTGTCCAGGTAGAACTGCGCCATCGGCGTCCACAGGACCCCGTACTTCTGCGCCGAGACCTCCAGCAGCGCGGCGTCCGCCGGGACCGGCAGCCGCATGCGGACGAAGAACCCGCCTCGCGGCCGGTTCCATGTGATGCCCGCGGGCGGCAGCTCGCCCAGGTGGTGGTCGAGGGCATCCGTCAGGTGTGTCAGATTACGCCGGTAGAGCGCCGATTTGCGCCGGCCCAACGCAACAAGAGAGCCGCCATGTTGCAGAAGCAGGCCGCCGATGACCGCCTGGCACAGCGGTGAGGTGTTCACCGTGACCACGGTCTTGAGCGTGGCCAGGTCGTCGGCGAGTGGATGCGTGCCGACCTCTCCGGCGACCGGCTGGTCGGCGACCACGTAGCCGACCCGCGCGCCGGGGAAGGCGATCTTGGCGAATGTGCCGATGTGCACCACGCGCCGGTCGGTGTCCAGCGCCTTCAGCGGCGGCAGCGCCTGGTCGGTGGCCGCGGTGAATCCGTAGGTGTTGTCCTCGATGACCAGGAAGTCCTCCTGGCCAGCGAGGTCGAGTAGCTGTCGGCGGCAGGCCGGCGACATCGTCGTGCCACCCGGGTTGGAGAAGTCCGGGGCCACGTACAGCGCACGCACCGACCGGCCTGCCGCCCGGCACGCGCGGCAGGCGGCGGCCAGGCCGTCGAGGTCGATCCCGTCCGGGCTCTCGTCGATGCTCACCAGGTCCAGGTCGAGCAGACGGGCTGACCCGGTGATGCCCACGAAGCAGGGATTGGCGACCGCCAGCACATCGCGGGGCGACGCGAACAGCGCGCGCAGCACCAGCAGCATCCCCTCCTGCGCCCCGGCCGTGATGACCAGGCTCTCCGGGCCGGCTTCGATCCCGTGGTCCCGGCGCAGCGCCTCGCTGACGAGCCCGTTGATGAGACCGCGGCTCGGCCCGTACTCGTACACCCTTCGCCGTGCCTGGCCGGGGGTGGCGCCGAGGGCCACCTCGTGGTCGACGAACCGGTCGACGCAGGCGGTGAGATCGACGCTCTCCAGGGTGTCCGGATGCGGTGCCCCGGGCGCGAAGGAGATGGCCTCCGGGTAACGGCCCATCACCTCGTTGAGGAAGCCCAGCGATCCGAGGAGTGGGTCGCGCAGTGAGCCGTGCAGGTCGGCGGCGTCGAACAAGGCCGTGTCCTCCGTCATCCGCGAGCCTGTGACCGCTGCCAGCGCCGCTCGACCTTGGCCAGGACATCGTCGCTGTACGCCCGGGCCACCTGGGCGACCGCGAACTCGGCCAGATACTCGCGGAAGAGATCCACCGGCTCCTCGGCGAGGTTGAGCATCCGGCGGTTGGTCGCGACGGCCGGAACGCCGAGTTCGCGCACCGCGCGCTCGACTGCGCCGGCCATCTCCCCGGCGGACACGACCTCGTCGCACAGCAGGTCCGCCTGTGGGTCGCCGGCCGCGATCCGTGCGCCGCCGAGGATGATCCGGCGGGCCGGCCGGGCTCCGGTCAGCCGGGTCAGCCGCAGATTGCCCAGGCCCGGCACGATGCCCTCCTCCGCGGCCGGCAGGCTGAAATAGGCGTCCGTCTCGGCGATGACCCGGTCCATCACCAGCAGGAGCTGCATCCCGCCGCCGATGGCGAAGGAGTCGACCGCGGCTACCCACGGCTTGCTGACCGTGCGGTCCGACCAAGCGCCCGGGGCCGGGTCCACCAGCAGACCGCGCAGCATCTTGTGGATGTAGCCGAGTTCGCGGCCCAGCAGGAAGTCGATGAGGGAGATCGCCCCGTTCCGCAGGTCCTTGAGGTTGATGCCGGCGCTGAAGACCCGTCTGCCGTGGTAGCGCGGATGGTCCACCTCTCCGCCGCGCAGCACACCGACCCGGACCTCGTCGTCCAGCAGCGCGAGGTCGACCGCGGTCTCCAGGTCGCGGATCAGCCGGTTGTCCTCGGCGTTGAGGCATCCGGTGTTGCGGAACGTCAGGTACGCGCCATGTCCGATGCGCTCGACCTCGACGGTCCCCAGCTCCACCCGGCCCGTGCGCCGGAAGGTCTCCAGCAGGTCGAGGGCGCACTCCGTGGGGGTGAGCATCGTCTCGACCAGGTGCCGGCCCGCCACCGGCGAGCGCAGCACGGCGCCAGCGAAGACACCCTGGTCGATCTCCCTGCCGTCCTTGTCCGCCTGGATACGGGCGAGTTCTTCGGCCATCTGCGCGCGGGTCGGCACGAGCCCCGGGAACCGGTCGGCCGCCGTGTACACCAGCTCCGGGAGCCGGACCTGGCGGGTGCGGCCGTCGGTGAGCAGGTCGTAGACGGCTTCGGTATGCCGCCCCAGGAAGTCGCGCCTGCAGGCCCGGCAGGCCGCGAGGACCGCCTCGGCCGAGCGCCGCTGAGTTGCATCGCGCCCGGGCCGGGACGGCAGGGCCGCCAGCAGTTCCTCGCCGGCGGCCGCGTACCGCGCCAGTGCCGCGCGGTCGCCGTCCAGGTCTCCGTCGAACTCGGGCGCCCGCGCCCCGAACGCCTCGAACCTGTCGCTCACGACCCGGACCTTTCCGTGGCAGCCAGCGGCAGCTGGCCCGCGGAGCCGCGCAGTCGCCGCAACTCACGGTCGCAGGCGGCCAGATGCGTGCCCACCGCGTCGTCGTACTCGGCCGACGCAGCCTCCAGCAGCAGTTGGCGGCGCACGGCCATCTCCCGGCCCGACAGCCGGCCCGTGAGCACGGTGGCGGTGCGCACCGCCTCGGCTACGTCGTCGTCGACGTGGTCGATGAGGCCCAGGTCCAGCGCCTTGTCCAGCGGGATGTCGGTGCCCCACAGGACGATCTGCCGGGCGCGGGCCACGCCGAGATGCCGCACCAGCCGGTAGACGGACATGCCGGGCCAGAAGTGCTCGTCGTTGACCGGCAGCAGCAGCCGCAGGTCGGAGGTGCCGATGCGGAAGTCGGCTGCGAGCAGCAGGTCCAGGGCCGGCCCGCCGCACGTGCCCTGAAGCATGGCGATGCTGACCGCCGGCAGCCGCTCCAGCCGGCGCACCGCGCGCTCCCACCGGTTGACCTGCTGGACGTCCACCTCTCCGGGCCACTGGCGGCAGTCCGCCGACATCGCGTCGAAGCAGAGCACCACGACGGTCTGCTCGTCACCGCTCTCCGCCCGCGCGCAGACCGTGTTGACGGCCGATGTCAGCTCCGCGACGGACCGCTGCCCGTCGAACCGCACCATCAGGCCGAGTCCGTCGGGCAGTTCGCTGAGTTCCAGTTCCGTTGCCATCGCGGCGGCGATTCCTTCCGTCACCATCCCACCAAGGCCATCTCGATGGTTGATCCCGGTCCCATGGTCATCAGGACGCCGTAGTCGCCCGGTTCGATGCATCCCTCGTCGAGCAGCCGACGGTAGGAGAACAGGAATGACCCGCTGGAGACGTTGCCGTGGTCGCGCAGCACCCCGATGGTGTGCCGCACGTCGTGACGGGTCAGTCCGAGGTTCACCCGAACCGAGTCGATGACCTTCTTCCCCCCGGAGTGCACGATCCAGTGGGCGATGTCGGAGGGCTGCAGACCGGTGCCGTCCAGGAGCCTGGAGAGGGAGAGTTCGGCGTGCGCCCCGACGACGTAGGGCACCTGCGGGTCCAGAGAGAAGCTGAACTTGCCGTGGTCGTCATCCCAGTCGTAGCGCATGGCGTCGATGGCGTCCGGGATGATGCGGCTGGAGAAGCGCAGGATCGCCGCACCGGCCGGATCGCTCTCGGGGTCGGCGGGTGCCGGGGCCGCGCGCACGGCGACGGCCGCAGACCCGTCACCGAAGAGGCTGTTGACGACGGAAGAGCGCATGGTTCCATCGAAGACATAGGCGGCGGAGCACGCCTCGATGCAGACCATCAGCGCGAGATCGCCGGGGTGCGCGCCGGCCCAGCCGGCCACGGCTGTCAGGGCGTTGAGCCCGGCGTTGCAGCCCATGCCGACCACGTCCAGCCGCGCGCAGTACGGTTCGATGCCCAGGGATTTCAGCAGCAGGGCTGAGAAGCCGGGCGTCGCGAACCCGGTCGAAGTGACACAGCACAGGTAGCGGATGTCCGCCACCTCGGCTCCGGCGTCCGCGAGGCATCTGGTGACGGCCTCGCGCCCCATGGCCAGACCGCTGCGCACATGCTTCCGCAGCAATTCCCCCTGGGTCTCGACAACCGGCGAGCCGTCCGCGGCCAGCGGGGGCAGGGTGAGTCCGCGCCGTTCGATGGCGCTGTTCAGAAATACCGATCTCACCCGCGGGTCGGTGATGCCAAAAGTGTCCAGCATTTCCTGCTGGGTGTAGGAGGTATCCGGCCAGGCCGTGCCGACACCCATGATTCTGGGGAATAACTCCCCGGTCTCTTCACCGATTCCCACTGGTGCCGTGCGCCGCGAGTGAACCATCTGTGCCACGTCTCGTCCCCCGCAAAACTCCGTGTCAAGGAGCCCATCGTATTCCCCGAAACGATGCCCGCGCCGGCCGCCGGCAGCCAGGAAATAATCAATTCCGGATCGGGCATCACAACCGCTCATTCATGCAAGCACACGGATTTGACCGTCGCAACGAGTGGCCCATCGTGACCTGCGTCACAGAGGGGCGCCGTTGACGCCCGGCACGCCATTTTCTTAAGATCACGAACGGAGTCCTTTTCGTTATGGCATGACCTTCGCGGCATGGCGGCATGGAGACCGTCATCAAGCCCAACGTTCGATTAAGGACAAACGTGACCAATCCGCACGGGGACGACGATCCCGTTCTGGACCGGTTTCATTTCCTGGTAAACGCACCAGCCCTGTTCAACGCGGTAACCACGGCGGTCGAACTCGGCATCTTCCGCCTCCTCGCCGAGCAGCCAGGCTGCGACGCGGAGCGGATCGGCTCGGCGACCGGCGTCCCGGCCCACCAGCTGCGCGTCCTGCTGCAGGCGGTCTGCACCACCGGGCTGGTGCGCCGCGAGGACGGCGGGTACGTCAACTCCCCGGTCGCGAGCGACCTGCTGGCCTCGGACGCGGAGGACAGCTGGGCGCACATACTGATCGGCTGGAAAGAGATCTACTACCCGGCCTTCGGCCAGATGACCACGGCCCTGCGCGGCGGCACCAACACCGCCCTCGCCGACCACCCCGGCGACGAGCCCACGCTCTATCAGCGGCTGGCGCACAACCCGCAGCTGGAAGCGGTCTTCCACCGGGCGATGAGCGCCTTCACGCTGCGCTCGGTCGACTCGCTGGTCTGTCAACCGGAGTTCGCCTCGGTGCGGCACCTGCTGGACGTGGGCGGCGGCGACGGCACCACGTCGGCCCGGCTCGCCGCGCGCTACCCCGGCCTGAAGTGCACCGTGTTCGACATGCCGAGCGTCTCCCGACTCGACCGGGCAGCGACGAGCTTCCCCGACCGGGTCGATCTGCACCCCGGCGACATGTTCCAGGACGACTTCCCCGGCGGCACCGACGCCGTGCTCTTCAGCCATGTGCTGGAGATCTTCTCCGAGAAGGAGATCATGCACCTGCTGGGCAAGGCGTATGACGCCCTGCCCGCGGGCGGACGGGTCCTCGCCTACGGCTACAACGTCTCCGACGACGAGACCGACGGCATCTTCGGCGCCCGCCTCGGCCTGTACTTCAACGTGCTGGCCAGTGGCCGCGGAATGGCGTACCCGGCCCGCGACTACGAGGAGTGGCTGCGCCGGGCCGGCTTCAACGACGTGCGGACGACCGCCGGACTCTCGTACGAACACGGGCTCAGCACCGGGACGAAGTAGCGCCGGATCGGCCACGGCAGTGATCTCGACAGAGTGACGGGGGCTGACGGGATGCCTGACACATCTTCGCACGACCGCAAGCGAGTGCTCATTGTCGAACCGACGACCTCGGCGTTCGACCTGATGTACGCGGCACACGACCTCGGGCTGGAAACCGTGGTCGCCTTCTACAACCGCGAGGAGCGCGTCCTGCCGGACCGGGTGCTGACCGCCGTCGACGTCCTGGAACGCCTGCGAGAGGCCGACTTCGTCCAGGAGGTGAGCATGACCGCCGGACCGGGCGACACGCTGCAGCCGTACGGAGACTTCCGCTGCCGGCTCGGCTGCGCGCTGTTCGTCGCCGACGCCTACCCCGAGGCCCTGGAGCGCCGGGCCCGCATCGAGGACATGGTGCGCTGTGTCTGACCACCGCATTCCCCAGTATCTGGTGATCAACCGTTTCGACGATGAATGCGGTCACTACCAGAGGTTCGCCGCCGGTATCGACTGCAGGCTGGCCTTTGTGACGCTGCCTGCCGGGCTGCCGGTCATCGACCGCTCGGCCGCGCTCGACACCGTCGTCGTCGACAGCCTCGGCCACGACACGCTGCTGGCCAAGGCGGAGGCGTTGATGGCCAAGCACGGGCCGTTCGACGGCGTGGTCGGCATCTCCGAGCGCGACGTGATCGCCACCGCCCGGCTGCGCGCGGACCTCGAAGTCCCCGGCTGGCGTGAGGACTTCGTCCGCCGGTTCAAGGACAAGCCGACGATGAAGCAGGCGGTCGCCGCGGCGGGGCTGCGGGTGCCCGCCTTCGTGGCACTGGACGAAGGCAGCAGCGCCGAATCCGTGGCCGAGGCCGTCGGGCTCCCCCTGGTCCTCAAACCCAGGGCGGAGGCGGCCTCCCGCGGCGTCGTCGTCATCGAGGACCTGGAGGAACTGCGCACCGCGTTGAAGGACGTGGACCGGGCCGACCACCAGTGCGAGGAGTACGTGTCCGGCACGGTGCTGCATATCGACGGCATCCGCCGCGGCGGCGGCTTCCACTTCGTCAGCGCGTCCGCCTACCTCAACACCTGCCTGGACTTCGCCCACGGCCTGCCGATGGGCTCCGCCGTCATCGACCCGGGCCCGCGCGCCGACCGCGCCGTGGCCTTCACCGCCGGGTGCCTGGACGCGCTCGGGCTCGACGACGGTCCATTCCACCTGGAACTGATCGAGGCGGACAGCGGCGAACTGGTCTTCCTGGAGGTGGGTATCCGCCCCGGCGGTGCCGACATCCCGACGATCCACCGTGACCTGTTCGGCATCGACCTGTTCGCCGAGGCCTTCCGCGTCACCCTCGGGCTGCCCCCGGCGACCGACCCCGCCCGACTGCCCCAGCCCAGGGGTGGCGGCTGGGTGGCCGTTCCGGAACCCCGCCCGCTGCCCTCCCGGGTGGTCTCGCGCACACCGCTGCTCGACCTGGTCCCGGAGGTCTACGGGGAGATCCTTCCCGAGGTGGGCCGGGTCTTCACCGGGGACGGGGGCTACGACCACATCGGCGGCCGCTTCCTGCTGCGCGCCGCCGACAGCGCCGGCGTGGAGGCGGCGGCGGCCGAGGTGATCAGACGTTACCGGCTTGTCGCGGAACCGGCACGCTGACGGACGGGTCCGGGCACGTCACAGGGTGCGAAGGGCGATCGTCGACCAGGAGGACGGGCCGGTCGCCGCGGCGAGCAGCCGGCTGCCGGGTGCGAGCCCACCGGTCGTGTACTGCTCGTCCAGGGTGACCAGGATGTCGGCGGAGAAGCAGTGCGCAAGCCGGCCGACGGAGCCGAGCAGCAGTCTCTCCGGCGGGAATCCCATGGCCTGGGCGAGGAACTGCTGTGAGTCCGTACGGTAGTTGGCGAACATCACGTGGTCGTACTCCATGACCGCCAGGCCGGTGATCCGTGCCAGGTCGGAGACGCTCCCGCGGGCCAGTTCCACCGTCGCGAGAATGCCCGCCTGGGCGCCGTCGCCGGCGTCCGGCCGCACCCGGGTGCGCGTCGCGACCGCCTCCACGGCGAATCGCGGGCCGCCGCCCCCGGGCTCCCGCGCGGTCACCAGGCAGGCCGCCGCACCGTCGCTGAACACCGACATCCCGTTGGCCATCACCCGGCGACGGGCGCTGCCGGCCCGGTCGGCCAGCACGAGGAGCACCCGCTCGCGGGCCGGATCGCGCAGCAGATCCATGGCGACGCGCAGTGACGGGCCAAAGTTGCCGCAGTCGTGCCCGGCGACCACCAGGTGCTCAACGTCCAGCAGGCCGAGCCGGTACATCAGGCGGGCCAGCGAGTCGACGGTGTCGGCGTCGTTCTGGGTCACGTACAGCAGGACGTCGGGGGAAGACGGGCAGCCGAGCAGGGTGTGTTCGGCGGCCAGCGCCGCCAGCTCCCAGGTGTCCAGGTCGCTGGCCCGGTAGGTGGCCAGTCCGCCGCCGGCCGGAGCGGGCGCGGGCAGCAGCGCGTCGAGTTCCGACACCTCACGCGGCTCGCCGTGGACGTGGCCGATGGACGACAGGTAGACGGTCGGCATGGTCTGGTCGGGTCCCTGAGTGTTCGGCGGATGGTTCACATCGAACCCGCGGCACGTTCGACCGCCCGGCGGATGTGCGGATAGTCCTCTTCCAGCCCGCCGTTGAGCAGCACATGCCCGACCCCGGCGCCGACGTACTCGGCGAGCCGCTCGGCCACCTCGTCATAGGCGCCCACCAGGAACGGCGCGCTGGCCCGGCCGCTACGGAAGGCCCCGAGCCAGTACGGCTCACGCGCCGCGGCGGCCGTCTGCGGGCCTTCCTCGACTGCCCGCAGGGCCAGTTGGCGGGACCAGACGTTCTGCGACCGCGTCTTCAGTAGCGTCTCCTGGCGTCCGGCCCACGACTCGGGGAAGCGTTCCTCGGCCGTGCGCCACGCCACGTCGCCGTCCGCTCTGCACAACAGGCCGATGCGAATGCCGATCCGGCCGGTGTAGCCACTGGCCAGCAGCGGTTCCAGGAACGACTCACGCCACTCGTCGAACGGCGCGGGGTGCGTGACGACAACGTCGGCGATCTCCCGGGCGGTCGCCAGGCTCGCGGGCGACGAGCCGGCGACGAAGATCCGGCACTTCTCCAGCACCTGCGGTCGCGGCTCCAGCCGGAAACCGCGGTAGGTGTAGTGGGAGCCGCACTCGTCGACCTCCTCGCCGTTCAGCAGCGCCCGCAGGATCCGCCCGTACTGGCGCATCCGGTCGTAGCGCTCGTCATGGCTGAGGGTGTCCCCGATCCGGCGCATCTCGTCATCCCGGGCCCCGGCCACCAGGTTGAAGTCCAACGGCCTCCCGTAGAGCCTCGCGTACGCCGCGGCGCAAGCGGCCGCGGTATGCGGCGGCGTGCAGGCCGGCTGCACCGCGATCAGCGGCACGAGCGAGGTCGTCACGGCCCCCAGGTACGTCGCCACGATCCAGGGGTCCACCTCGTGCAGGTTGTGCGGGACCAGGATGCCGGACCAGCCGGCCTCCTCCGAGGCCTGGGCGGCGTGCGTCAGCCGCTCGAGGAATCCGGTTCGGAACTGCTGGTGTTCGCTGACCGACTCCGGGGTGACCGAGTGGACCTCCACCCCGGTCGGGTCGCCGCCGGCGGCCTGCGGCCGCAGCTCCTGCGGATCGGCGTGGTCGCGGATGCGGCTGATCAGCGTGGCGCCGTGCCGGCCAGTGCGGTGCCGTGCGCGCAGGTTGGTCACCTCCAGCAGTTCGCCGTGCGGGCCGGCCAGGATGCCGCCGGCCGGGTTGAGCAGCGGCCCGTACTCGCGCAGGAACGCGGGCGTGTCCCATGTGTCGATCCAGGCGAAGTCGATCAGTCCCAGCTCGTCGCGGACCGTGTGGGCCGCCCCGCGCGGGCCGCTCTCGATCACCGTGCACAAGTCCCGGACGCCCAGCCGGTCGAGCACCTTCAGCGCCTGGGGCATGCAGGAGGCGGGGTCGGACGTCCGGTCGACGCACACCAGCCGTGGCCGGTGGGGCACGTCGTCGTGGCCGGTTTCGGACGACGGCTGCGGTTCGGCCGTGGCATTGTCCTGCAGCGCCATGGCCAGAAACGGGGTGGTGTAGCCCATGCCGATTGCAAGGACGCGCCGCGGGCGGACCGATCGGATGAGCCGATACAGCAGCGGGGCGGTGGAGTCCGTGCCCGTCTCGGGGACCGACAGCGTCGCCACGGTCTCCATGAACGCGTCGTCAATCACTGGTGTTCACCTCATGTCCGGGAACGGGAACGTACACCCAGTCGTGCGAGGTGTAATTCGGCACGGCACGTCACCGCAGTAGCGGCGGGCACAAAAACAATCGGAGCATTCAATGGGTCCTGTGAATTCCAGCGAAGCAACGCAGGTCAACGTGGCCCGACGTCAGATGAATCCCCCTGGGCACGACAGCACGATCCCCAAGCGCCAGTCAGGCTATGGTCCGAGGCAGGGGGTGTCAAGGATTCCCAGACGCACTTGGACACGGCCGACCGGCGGGTCGAATTCCTTGGTGCCGCGGTGCACCGGTCGACATCGGCGACGGACGGTATTGCTTGACGCTCTGATCGACCCGTGTCACAGTGGCCGGGCTCGGCGGGGTGAAGTCGAATGCGTGGTACACGCACCATGAGGGGACCCCCTGAAACGGTTTACGTTGTGCGGTCCAATGCGGCGCGTACTGCGGCCAAAGCTGACCGGTCCACCGGCTCCGCGATGACGGACACGAGGATCAGGGGGAAGCATGGGGAGCACGCCCAGCCGGGACACCGGCTACTGGCCGGAACGCCTCGCCGGCGCGGCGCCGGTCGAACTGGCGACGGACACGCCCCGGCTGACTGCCCGCGAGTACCGTCGGGCGGTCGAGGAGGTCTCGCTCGGCGGTGGCGCGGCCGCACTCCTCGGCCCGGACGACACCTCGGGCGGTGACGGAACGGCGGCCGCGCTGCTCACCGCGTTCGCCGTCGTGCTGCACCGGCACACCGCAGTAGCCCATCCGGTGATCGGCCTGGACCACCGGACACCAGGCGACCCGGCCCCGACCGCCGGGCCACTCCCGGTACGGGTGGATGTCGAACCCGACTTAACCTTCGCCGAGGAGGTCGAACGGACGGCGCGGACCGCCGGCCGTGACCTGCGGCATGCCGCCGAACTTCCCGCGACGGACCTGGTCCCGGCCGGCTTCGGGCTGGTCCGCGTGGTCCTGCTGGCACCCGGCGCGGGGCCGGACCCGGACGCCGAGCCGGACCTGGATCTGTCCCTGGAACGCCGGGACGGGGTCGCGGTGCTGTGCCTGGGCTTCAACGCGAGCCTGTTCGCCCGCGCGACGGCCGCCTGGATGCTGCGCCACCTGGTGACGCTGCTGACCGAGGCCGCTCGCAGGCCCGAACTTCCCCTACGTGACCTCCGGTTGCTCGACGAGCCCGGACCACCGCCGCTGTGGGCGCCGCCAACCCCGCCGGGATACCGGCCACTCGCCCCCGCCGGGCCGCAGGAGTCGTTGCCGCAGCGGTTGTCCGCGGTGGCCGCCGAGCACGCGGACCTCCCCGCGCTCAGCGGCGCTGGCGGCGACTACAGCTACGCCGCGCTGGACCGGGTCACCACGGTCCTGGCCCATCGGCTGCGGCGGTCGGCCGGGCCGGGCACCCGGCTCGCGCTGCTCTGTGAGCACGACGTGGACGCCGTCCTCGGGGTGTGGGCAGCCCTGAAGTCCGGCGCTGCCTATGTACCGTTGGACCCGCGGATGCCGGATGGCCGGCTGTCGCGGATCCTGGCGAGCGCTGATGTGACCGCCATCGCCTGCAGCCCGGCGCTGGCCGGTCGTGCCTGCGTACTGGCAAAGGGCCGACAGGTGGTTCCGCTGTACCCGGTGGGCCCGACCGCCGACGCGCCGGCTCCGGCTCCGGTCGCGGCCGGCTCCCCCGCGTACCTGCTCTTCACCTCCGGCTCCACGGGCCGGCCCAAGGCGGTGGAGCAGACGCACCACAATGTCCTGGAGCACGCGCTGGCCTACGCCGATCGAATACGCCTGGGCCCCGGGGACCGGCTGCCACTGCTGGCCCGCTTCACCTTCGACGCGGCAGTCATGGACCTGTTCGGTGCCCTGCTGAGCGGCGCGAGCCTGCACGTCGTCGACCCGCTGCTGCCCGCGCCGGCCCTGCGCGAACGGCTTGCCGCGGTCGGCACCACCGTGGTGCACTGCACTCCGACGCTCTTCCGCCACCTGGTCGGCGACCTGCCGGAGTCGGGCCCTCCCACACCGCAACTGGCCACGGTGCGCATGGTGGTGCTCGGCGGTGAGGAGGCCGGCCGGCAGGATTTCCGGCGGTTCCTGGCCGCGTTCCCGCCGGACAGTGCACTGGTCAACGGGCTCGGGCCCACCGAGTGCACAGTGGCGCTCCAACACCTGGCCGGCCGTGCCGACCTGACCGGCGCAGTGCTGCCGGTCGGTCACCCGGCCAACGGCGTGCGGGTCCGCCTGCTCGACCCGGACGGGCACCCGACCGAGGTGTACGGCGAACTCGAGATCGTCAGCGACCGCGTGGCGGCCGGCTACTGGCGGCAGCCCGAGGCGACCGCGCGGGCCTTCGGCACCGGCCCGGACGGTGTCCGCTTTCACCGCACCGGCGACCTGGTGCGCCGCCGGCCCGACGGATCCCTGGTCTTTCAGGGGCGCAAGGACCGGCAGCTCAAGGTCCGCGGCCACCGGCTGGAACCGGGCGAGATCGAGGCCGCGCTGCGCGCGCACCCCACCGTGGCCCAGGCGGCGCTCATCGGCGACGAGCGCTCCGGCGGGGACCGGCTGCTCGCCTATGTCACCGCCGCGACCCCGTTCCCGCCCGACGTCGAGCAGCTGACCAGCTATCTGGCCGGGATCCTGCCCGACTACGCGGTGCCCTGGCGGATCACGGTGCTGGACGGCTTTCCGGTCGGTCCCACCGGCAAGCTCGACCGGTGCGCGCTCCCGCTGCCGGAAGAGCTGCCCCGCAGCGGTGACGACGCCCCGCGGACGCCCGTCGAGCAGTCGGTGGCGGACATCTGGTGCCGGGTCCTGGGCGTCACCGCCGTCGGGGTGAATGCCAGTTTCATGGTCAGCGGCGGCGATTCCCTCCGAGTACTGGAGATGCTGTCGGCCGTCCGCGACGAGTTCGGGGTGGACATCCCGCTGATCGACTTCCTCAAGAGCCCGACCGTGGCCGCCGTGACCCGGGCCATCGGTGAGCACGTCGAACAGGAGCAGTCGTGTTGATCCTGACGCGCGACCGGGCCGAAGTCCCGGACAACGGATGGGGGACGCACCCCACCACCCGGATCCTCGTGGGCAACGACTTCAGTGAGGACGTGCGAGACGACCGGGGATGGACCGGGTGGTGGGTGCAGCGTCTGGTGTGGTTCGCCCGGGACGGCGACGTCCTGGTGCTGCCGACCGCGCCCCAGGCCGACTTCGTGGCCTACGTGACCGGGCTGACCGGCACCGATCCTGCCTCCCTCGCCTTCGTGGCGCCGCCCGCGACGCCCGGCACCGAAGGCGCCCTGACCCCGGAGCGGCTCGCGGACCCCAAGTGCGCGGCCGCCATCGCCGATGCGGTCGGCGACCGCGAGGTCGTGCACCTGTCGGCGCTGTGGCCGGACCCGGCGGTGGCCCGGCTCGCGCGCTCGCTGGGCGTCGAGCGCGCCATGCCGGGGCACGGATTCGTCGCCCAGGCGGGAGGGATGCTCACCAACAGCAAGTCGATGTTCCGGGCGGTGGCCGGCGGGGTGGGTGCCGCCGTGCCGCCCGGTCAGGTCTGCACCGGCCGGGAGGTCGCCGAGCAGGCCATCCTCGACCTGCTCGCCGGCGGCGAACCGGTCGTGGTCAAGCACGACTTCCTCTCTGGCGGCCACGGCAACGAGATCCTCGCCGCGGGTCGGCCTGTCCGGCCGATCGGCGCCCGCCGTGTGGTGACCGTCCACGGCCGCGCGGACGTACGCGGCTACCTGGAGGACCGCTGGGAGTGGCTGACCGCCCAGGGCCGCGGCCGCCCGGTGGTCGAGCGCTATGTGCCGGACAGCTCGGCCTTCTTCGCCGAGTATCTGGTCGACGACGACGGCCCGCGGCTCGCCGGCACCGGTGAACTGCTGTCCGCCCCCTATGCCGTCGGCCAGGTGATGCCCGCACCCGGCCTGGAGCCCGAAGTGTACGCCGCCCTCATCGACGGCGCCGAACGGCTGGCGCGCGGGCTGTACGCCATCGGCTACCGCGGCGTCGTCTGCCCGGACGCGATCGTCACCCCTGAACGGGAGGTGCTGTTCACCGAGTTCAACGGCCGGGTCACCGGCTCGACCCATATCTACGGGGTGATCGGGGAGACAGTCGTCGGTCCCGGCTACGGCAAAGACCGGATCATCCTCGAACGGGTCTGGCCGGAGGGCTGGTCGACCCCGTCGTTCGCCACGACGCTGGCCCGCCTGACCGAAGCGGGCCTGGCGTACACGCCGCAGAACCGAACCGGCGTGGTCCTGACCAACGCCTTCGACGGCACCAACGGCGTCATGTACTGCGTGGTCGCCGAGGACCTGGACCGGGCATGGGCCTGCGACCGCGCGCTCGCCCCGCTGTTCACCGCGGCCGGCTGAGCAACAGCTCATCGCACCACATTCCTGCATGACCGAACCGGAGGGCGAACCGTGCACGACGCACAGACGAAGCTGGCCGCGCTGTGGGCCGATCTGCTCAACTGCGAGGAGGTGACCGGCGACACGGACTTCTTCGACTGCGGCGGTACCTCCATCACCGCCGTCCACCTGGCCGCGCGGATCCAGGAGACGTTCGGCGTCTCGGTGGACGCGATAGAGGTGGTGGTGGAGAAAGAGTTCGGCAAACTCGCCCGGCTGCTCGACTCCCGGCTGGCCGCCGCGGCCTCCTGACCGACGGCGCGACCAACCATGTCGAGTGTCATCCGCAGCGGACCGCTCACCCCGGCGCAGCAGCGCATGTGGCTGCGGTCCTACTGGCGCGGTCAGGGCGAGCTGTTCCCCTCGTGGAGCAAACTGTGGGAGATACCCCGCGGCATCGCCGTCGACACGGCCACCGCGGCGTTCTCGGCACTCATCGCCCGGCACGAGATCCTGCGCACGCTCTTCGTCGTCGGACCGGACGGCCTGCCCTGCCAGGCCGTCCTGGACCCGGCGGCCTTCCGGCCTCCGGTGTCGGTCGCTCCTCTGGCCACGCTGGAGGAGTACCAGCGCCGGTCGACGTCGCTGTCCGTGGGGGCCGACTCGCCGCGGCCGCTGTGGGCCGTCCGGTTCTTCGCCGAGCAGGGCGAGGTCCGCTTCGTCAGCCTGGTCTTCGACCACATCATCAGTGACGGCGCCGGCCTGCGGAACTGGCAGGAGCAGTTTCTCGCCTTGTGCCACGGCCGCGCGGCGCCGCTGCCGCTCCGGCAGCCGCTGGACCGAGTCGCGGACACGGTGCGGCCGCTGCCCGCCGCCGCTGCCGGCCGGGCCCGGACCGACCCGTCTGTCCGGGCCCCCCAGGTGCCCGCGCCACGTGCCGCGGGTGACGTTCCCGAGCCGCGCTACCTGTTCACCTCTGCCCGGTACGAGGGGCTGCTGCCGCTGGTGGACCGGATCTGCGCCGCGAGCACGGCGACCCGCCCGATGGTCTTCATGTTCGCCATCGCGTGGCTGCTCTCCCGCTACTCCGGGCGGCGCGAGATGCTCTGCTCCAACTACGTAGCCCACCGGGTCGAACCGGACCACGGCATCGAATGCCAGATGCGCCCCGTCGACATGCTGGTGGAGATCGACGACGACGCCGGCTTCGACACGGCGCTGGGCACGATGTGCGCGGCGACGCTCCGTTCCTACGAGGAGGATCTGCGCCATGGCCACACCCCGCCGGAGTCCCGCTCGCGGGCCGCCGCCGCGCGCGGGGTCGGTTCGGTGGTCCCGGTTTTCTTCAACTTCCAGGGCCCGTCCAGGCCCGCCGCTCCCGGCGACGCCGCCACGTCCGGTCCGGCGCTGCTGACCGGGTGCACCGATGAGTGGGACCGCACCGGTCGCCCGTGGTGCTGCGTGGTCTACGTCTATGTACAAGGCACCCGCGTCACGGTCGACTTCGACGTGGACGCGCTGATGCTTCCGGAACGGACCGTCCACGCCTTCGTCGACGTGCTGCCACGCCTGCTGGAATTCATGGCGGACACACCGCGGGCGCCGGTCCGGGAGGCCGATGTCCTCTTGCCGGACGGGTTCGCGGCCGCCACGCGGTGCCGGCCGGTGGCCGGCAGCTGGGTTCACCCGGGCTCGGTCGAACGGGTGCTGCGGTCGGCCCCCGGGGTCCGAGCGGTGCGGGTCGACACCGACGACCGGGAGGTGGTGGCCCGACTGGCGGTGGCTCCGGGTACCTCGCTGTTCGACGTGCACGAGCACGTGCTGGCCCACCTCGGTCACAACCTGGACGTCGTTGCCCCGCACCGCTACCTGCCGCTGCTCGCGACCGACGCCGGCGGCGATACGACATGGTGGCCGGCCGACGCCCCGGCGGACGGCTGGCGGCCCGCGCACGCCAGTCCCGTGCTGGTCCCGTCGACCGCCGAGGAGCGGGAGCTGTCCGAGGCGATCCGGGAGACGCACGGCCACCCGGTGGAGAACATGGCACTCAGTTACGTCGCCGCCGGCGGCCTGGCCCTCGCCGCCCCCGCCGTAGTGGAGACCCTGCGCCGCCGCGGCCTGGTGGGCCTGCGTTCACACCACTTCTCATCCCCGTGCACCCTGCGCTCGGTGGCCCGCGCCCTGCGGCCGGTGCCCACCGGTCCGGTGGACGGCGCGAGTTACCTCTGGTGAGCGACGAAATTCAAACGGTGCCGACTGAGTGCACGACAGATCATGATGCCGCCCGCCGCTGCCTACGTGAAGAAGCGGGTTGATCGGCGGGCGCAGCCAGACATGGTGATCAAGGCCGTCACCTGGGCGGATGATTTATCGGCACCCGCAACGTCGCTGCGTGATAATTGCACCCGCGGCCAGCATTATTCAGACTTTCTTACATTCTTGTCTTCGGTGTGGGCCGGACAACTCTCAAACCGGAATCCGGACACGGCCGCCAGTGGCTACCGGCATTAGCCGCCCGTGGCCAGCATGCTGGTCCGCATGGTCATTCTCTTCGACGGGCTCATCGATCGATTCCTCCTGACCAGCAGCGGATTTGAGAAAATGCTGCGAGCAGTGCAATCCGAGCAGTGGACCTGGCCAACTCCCTGCACGGAGTGGACCGTGCGGCAGTTGGTCAACCACGTGACTCGGGGCAACCTTAACTACGTCCGCCTGTTGCACGGTGGTGACGGTGCGGGCTTCCTACGACTACGGGATGCTGACGCGCTGGGTACCGATCCGACTTGCGCGTACACCCGATCCGTCCAGGAATGCGCACGAGCCTTCGGAAGGGCCGGCGCCCTGCAGCAGGTTCTGGATTATCCCCTGGGCCCGGTGACCGGCCAGCAAGCACTAGCCGTGAGGATCACGGACACCACGGTCCACACATGGGATCTCGCCCGGGCTGTCGGTCTGGACGACACCCTCGATCCCAGCCTCGTCGCATGGATCGACGAGCACCTCGACGACATCTATCAAGGACTTCCTGAGACGCCCACCGCTGTTGAAACTACCCACCGTTTCTTTGCCGTTCCCCCGGGAGTACTCGACCACGACGCATCGCAGCAGATGCGACTACTGCACCGAATGGGAAGGACGCCTCGACGCGATCACTGAGGTCGTGTGCCCTCATTACCGACCGGTCTCCGGCACTGGCATGACGCTCCTAATGCTGCAACCGCACTCGGGAAATCGCAGAAGGTCAAGCAGTGTGCGCGGTCTCCCGTGAGGTGACACGCCTTCAGTTCTGCAGAGGCGCTGACCTGCGGGGCCGCTACGTGGCCGGGTGCGGGACCCGACATCGTCTGCCGACTTCGCTCGACCAGTCCCCGGCCGGCAGCTCGGGTGCGATCCCGTGCCCGGTCAGTACCGACGCGTGGTGCACGGTACCGGTACGGGTGTCCCGGTACCGTGCGTCGGGATCCAGGCCGGCGAGCCTGAGAACGGGGCGCGGCGTGCCGTGGCGGGGGACCTGCTGCCACACCAGCGCGAAGACCTGCCTGCAGTGTTTCGTGCACGGCTGCCTCCGCAGCGCAGCACCTACGACGAAGTCGCCGCCTGGGCGCCGCAGACACACCAACACCAAGCCGCAGCTTGACGCCCACCGCGTATGGGATGTCTAACCCTGGCCAGACAAACGCCCGGGTCAGCAATCCGAACCGGGATTTTCACGCCGGACAGGCCAGCTCCACGCGATGCCGACGCCGAGGGAGCCTGCCACAACGGATACCCGCTACGAGCGAACGCTCGGCGCGGGACATCGCACGTGTCATGCACCTGGAAGGCTCCCGGGTCTGCGGGCAACTCGACTACCCCATCGCCAAGTCGACGCTCTCGCACCATCTGAAGGTCCTGCGGGAGTCGGGAGTGATGGCACGCACAGCGACGCTTCGATGAACAAATCAAGCGCATCGAACGCCAGCAGAAACTCCTGGCTCAAGCCAAGAAGCTGCTCCAGGAACTTCGCACCGAGGGTGCCACGGCGACCCCCCTCCCTGAGAATCCGATTCGCGCAGTGACGGCAAACGTCACGGTCGGCCTGCAAGCGGCTCGGGCATAGAGGAGAGTGCCGACGCTGCCCCAGCCAGTGAAGCCGTCAAGAATCAACGTGTTGCTTCGCAGGAACGATCTCGCTGACGTGGTACGCGAATTGGGCGTCGATGCGGGCGAGGTTGATCGCGGCGCCGGTGAGCTGGTGCTGGAGGCTGTCTTCGCCAGGCCGCGGTAGCGGGATCTGCGCAGACCGCACCGGAACACGCCCCGGCCATGGTGCCCTCGACTCCGTCCCGGATCTTGTAGCGCTCTTTCCACTCGTCGGTCTGCTGCTCAGCGCGGGCCTCGCGGACAACTTCGTGTTCGTCCCGGCGCCGCAGGTTCAGCTCGCGGCGCTTGGCCTTGGGTGGGTTGGCGCAGTCTCGCAGGTGAGGGCAGGGGCGGCAGTCGGCCGGGGTGAAACGGACCCGGATGACGGGCAGGCCCTGCTGGGAATGCCGCTCGGCCCACTGTGTGCTGACGGCGCCGATCGGGCAGGTCACCTGCTCGCGATTCCAATCGATGGTGAACGCGTCCTGCCCGAAGGGGCCGCCGGCCGTAGCGGCGGTGCTGGCGGCGATCGGCCCGTGCAGGTCGATGCCGTGCTCGCGCCGGGCATCATCTAGGTACGGTCGCTCCCACCTCCCTAAGACGCTGGTGAAGCAGGCGTACGGCCATGGCGCCCTCGCCGATGGCGGAGGCGACGCGCTTGATCGATCCGCTGCGCACGTCACCCACGGCGAAGAGTCCCGGGTGATTGGTCTCCAGCGCCATGGGGATACGGTCGAGGTGTCCCCACTCGTCCTCGTCGCAGGCAGGCAGTGCGTCCTGGCCGGTGAGCACGAAGCCGCGCGAGTCGAGCGCCACCACTCCCGCGAGCCAGGATGTGCACGGGACGGCCCCGATGAAGACGAACAGCGCGCGCACGGGAAGGGTGCGGCGCTCCCCGGTGCGGTTGTCCTCCACGATCACGAACTCGACCCAGTTGGTGCCGTTCACCTCGCGTACCTCGGTGTGCAGCAGCACGTTGATCCGCGGATGCCGCTCGATCCGGTCCACGAGGTAGCGCGACATGTCCGCGCCGAGATCGCCACCGCGTACCAGGAGGTAGACGGGCAGTGACTGCCGGGCGAGGAAGAGTGCGGCTTGCCCCGCCGAGTTCCCTCCGCCCACCACCGCGACCGGGTCGGCACGACACCTTCTCGCCTCCCAGATCGTGGCCGCGTAGTGCACGCCCAGTCCCTCCAGCGCCTCGATGCCCGGGGCGTCCAGCCGGCGGTAGCGGGCGCCCGTGGCGAGAACGACGGTACGGGAGGCGGCCGACGCGCCGTCGTCGAACCGGACGACATAGTGGCCGTCCCGCCGTTCCAGCCCGACGGCGCCGGCGGGGACGTTGATTTCGGCTCCGAACCGGCTGGCCTGCACCACGGCGCGCTCGGCGAGTTCCGCCCCGGAGATTCCCGCAGGAAACCCGAGGTAGTTCTCGATGCGGGACGAGGTGGCCGCCTGGCCTCCGGTTGCCTCGTCGTCCACCACGGTCGTCTGCAGGCCCTCCGAGGCGGCGTAGACGGCGGCAGCCAGGCCGGCCGGTCCGGCGCCTATCACCAGCAGGTCACGGGTGTCCGCCTCCGGCGCCGGACGGCGCAAGCCCAGCGCGTTGGCCAACTCGGCGCTGTCCGGGTTGCGGAGTACCTTGTCGCCGCCCAGGATCACAACGGGCGTCTCGGAGGGAGCGATGCCCAGCCGGTTCAGCAGTGCCTCGGCCTGGCGATCCTTCTCCAGGTCGATCCAGTGATGGGGAAGCCGGTTGCGGGCGGCGAACTGGAGCAGACGACAAGTGTCGGGAGAGAATTCCGAGCCCACGATCCGGAAACCGGCTCCCCGTCCCACCAGCTCTGAGCGGCGCATCAGATATGCGCGGAGGATGAGGTCGCCGAGGGCGGGTTCGCTGGCCAGTAGTCCGCGCAGCTCGGAGACCGGGACCGCGAGGATCGTGCCGTCTTCGGTAACCACGCCGGTGAAGAAGGCGGTCTGGCCTTCCAGGAGCCCCATTTCTCCGAGGAAACTTCGCGGGCCGTGTACGTGTACGACGCGTTGGTCCACCCCGTAGCCCTCGACGATCGCCACCTTGCCGCTGAGCACGACGAAGAAGTGGGAGCAGGGCTGACCTTCCATGAAGAGGACTTCACCGGCCCGCACCTTCCGCTGTTCGCCGCATACGCTGAGCACCTCGATCTGCTGATCCGAAAGCCGTGGGTAAGCACCGTGTGTGTCGGGTGTCTCCTCGTGCTGCACGGCGTCGTTGCTATCCATGACGACTCCTCCGCCAAGCCTGCGGTCGGCGGCTCATACGAACGCCTCGTGCGCGAAGCACCAGCGCCAGTTCTCTCCTGGCTGCAGTGAACGGACGATGGGGTGTCCGACGGCCGCCGCGTGCGCTCTGGCGTGGCGTCCCGGTGAGGAGTCGCAGCAGCCCACATGGCCGCAGGTGAGGCACAGGCGCAGGTGCACCCAGCCCATGCCGGTGCGCAGGCACTCCTCGCAACCCGGGGTCTTGGGCCTGACGTCGCGGACCAGGCTCAGGTGAGGGTCGGGCATGACAGTCATGGCTGGCCTCCGGAGCTCATGTCGGCCGGGTGCGGCCTGCGAGGGCTCTTTCCGCCCAGTCCCGCAGTACGTGGGGTGGCGCTGCGCCCGCCTGCCGTGCGATCTCCTTTCCTCGGTCGAGGATCAGCAGGGTCGGTACGGCTTGCACCATGAACCGCTGCTGCAACCGCGGTGACCTGTCGACGTCTACTTTGACGAGTTTGATCCGGCCGGCCATTTCCCGCGCGACCTGTTCCAGGGCAGGGCTGACCATCCGGCACGGACCGCACCAGGTCGCCCACATGTCCACCAGGACGGGCAGCGAAGCCTGTTCGGCGATCTCGGCGAAGTCCTGGTCGGTGGCGTCCACGACCCACGGTAGTAGGCTGTGACAGTTGCCGCATTTGGGGATGCCCTCGGCGGCGGCCGGAATCCGGTTCCCCTTGCCGCAGCTCCCGCACCTGACCGTGTACGTCCGCGCGCGTGCCGCCACCCCGCGCCTGCTGTCACCCATGGCACCTCCTCCAGGCCGTGATCAGGCGGCCCTGGCTTGTGGCCGCTGACTGCGGACACCGTGCCCGGCGGTATGGACGGCACCCTGTCAGCCTGCGCGAGGTGGGTAGCCGATGGCGTGGACCCGAAAGGACGAAATACGCCTTCCCAGTCGGACCCTGCAGGCCCAGGCGCCAGCTGACCAGCAGCTTGGTCGCTTCGGGACCTGGGCCCCTCCGTGGTGGTGTGCTCGCACGCCGCGGGGAAGCCACCCCGACGCGCTGCTGAACCGCCTCGGCGTCAGCAGCGGTGCCCGCGACGACATCGCCCTGATCGTCGTCCGCTTGGACCGCACCATCCGCCGAGCGACCGCTCCCGCCTTGTAAGGCGTACCCGGCTGTCCGCCGGGCCCGGTCAGTCGGCTTCCTTCAGGTCGGGCACAACCTCAGGCAACTGTGCGGCGCCGATCGCGCTCAGGTCGACGAGCTGGTCACACAGGAACAGAAGCTTGCCGCCGCCGTCGGCGCCCACGGCTTCTGGCAGACGATCGATGCCGGCGCCAGGATGGCGGCGCGAATGTGGCTGAAGGACCGCCCGCCTCGTCACCGAGCTCGTCAGAGTCCATGGGCTCATGATGCGCGGCCGAGGTAACGGCCGCTCAGAGCTTGGCTGGGACGTACCGGAATTCTGGGCCGCAGCTTTCCTCCCGGTCCTTGGGAAGGGGCATCTTCATCAGCTCCAGCGCGTCCCCGTCAAGGTCCTTCGTGTGGCCTCACCGGCATCCAGATAGCGGGCATGAACTCTCTCATGGAGCGCTGGATACAAACGTGCCGACGCGAGCTGCTGGACCGGACCGGCAACCGATCCAGAGGCCGGCCGACTCGCCGACCGCCGTCGGCGGAGGCAGAGTGGAGGGGTGGGTCCAGGGGCGCAGCGGAACGCGGCGCGGGCGGCGGATGCCTACCGGGCGCTGCAGTGCCATCTCGCCGTTGGTGACGGCTCCGGTCTGTACCGCGAGCGGTACCCGGTCGCGCCCGGCGACAATGCGTACTCCTATGAGTGGCCGTTCTCCCAGGTGCACGGCGCCACGCTGGACCTGGCCGGGCTCCCCGGCAGCCAGGGCACCGCCTACCTCGACGACCTCGCCGCCCGCGCGGTGGGCCAGGAGCGGTACTGGATGGCGTCAGGCGGCGCGACGGGGCGGCCCGGCTATGCCTCGTATCCGCTGCGCCCCTACGGGCCCGGCGGCGACCTCTTCTACGACGACAACGAGTGGGTGGGGCTGCTCGACGTCCAGCGGTACCTGATATGCGGCGACCGCCAGGCGCTCGCCCGCGCCGAGGAGATCTTCGAACTCGTGGCGTCCGGCTGGGACAGCGACCGCCACCATGCCTTCCCCGGAGGCGTGTTCTGGACCCAGGCGGGGTGGAGCCGTGACCGCAACACCGTATCCAACATGCCGGGAGCATTCCTCGGGCTGCGTCTGTATCTGATCACCGGCCGGGAGCCGTACTTGACGGGGGCTCGCGCGATGTACGAGTGGACCAACGGCTGCCTGTTGAGCCCGCAGGGCCTGTACTGGGACCACATCAGCCTCGACGGCGCTGTGGAGACCACGTTCTGGTCGTACAACCAGGGCGTGCCCGTCGGCGTCAATGTACTGCTCCTCGAGGCCACCGGCGACAAGGTGTATCTCGACCGGGCGGCGCGCCTCGCGGAGGCGTCCCTCGCCCACTACACGACCGGCACGGGGCTCCTCTCCCAGCCCCCGTACTTCAATTCGATCTACTTCAAGAACCTGCTGTTGCTCGACGCGGCGACCGGGGGCCACACCTTCCGCGACTCCATGTCCCGATACGCAGACGCCGTCTGGGATCGCTGCTACGACACCAGCACCGGGCTCTTCCGCTTCACGGACGGCACGGACGGCTCCGGCGGCAACGACGCTCGGACGCGATCGCAACCCGCCCACTCCATGCGGACGCAGACACTTGAGCAGGCCGCGATGGTGCAGATCTATGCCGTCCTCGCATGGGACCCCGCCGACTACCGGTTCCTGTACTGACGTCCCCAGGCTCCCTCGCGGTGGGCACGGGCCGGATCAGAGGCGGTCTCCTCCGCCCACCCGCCTCGCCGATCCCGACGGTCCGGCACGGACTGCCGGTACAGGCAAGCCCGGTGACGCATTTGCCGGGAACGGTGGTAGCGCAGCAGCATGACTCTCCTTTGCAGCTCGATGAGCGTCAGCAGACGGCGGCGCGCTCGGTAGCAGAGACGGCGGACGCCGGAACGCACACGGGCGGCCATGGCCGACGCCCTCGCATGTACACGGAAGCCGCGGCCGATGACCGAGGACGTACATGTCCACGACGAGCCATACCGGACCACTGCCTGGGCCCTGCTGGAGCGCAAGTGTCCGACTGGTTCCGGTATCTGCTTCGCCTCGATGTACGGACACAGGATGGGGCGCGCCATGAAGCCAACCCTATATTGAAATGGTTTTCATTTCCAGCTGCGCCCGCGCATCGCCCTCCGACGGCCCGAACCCTGTGCTGCTCGAGGAGTCATACACTCACGTCGCTACGGATCGTCAGCAGCTCGGGCCGCGAGGAATTCCGTCCAGCCTCGGCCGACGAAGGTGCCCCAGCAGACCGCAGTGGTGCCGTGCATGCCGAGGAGCCGAGGAACCCGGACAGGACCGTGACCGGCAGCCGTTCACTCATGACGCGATCAGCCTTCGGGAAGCAGCAGGCCGCGCTCGTAGGCGCGTACGAGCCGGCGCGGGACCTGGTATTGCCGTCCGTCGATGGTGATCGGTACGAGGTCGGGCGTGCTCGCCTTCCATTGGGCTCGCCGGTGACGGGTGTTGCTGCGGGACATCTTGCGCTTGGGCACGGCCATGACGCGGCTCCTCGGCTGAAATGGTTTCCGCCCCAACGCTACATGCAAGTGGATTTCATTTTCAAACTGGTTGGGGTTCTGTGCTGCTCGAAGAGGCATCGCAGGTGACCGACAGGTGCGGCCGGCTCACTGGGATCACGGCAGCGTGATCATGTCCTTGCGGTACAAGGTGGCTCGGAGGTCGCTCTCCATGCCGTCGGTGCTGCTCCACCCCGAGACAACGAATGATGCCGAACGGCATGCATTCCTCATTGGGCCTGGGGTCGCCGCTGGGCGCTGTCCGGGCAGACGCCGCTGAGTTCCACGGCGTGACGGACGTTCGCGAATCCGGAGGTCCCCGCGATCTTTTCTACCCAGCTCTCCACAGGGTCGGAATCGACGGGCAGGCTGAGGCTGCACTCCGTGCACAGCAGGTAGTGACGATGGTCAGGGCCAGGGCGATAACGGAAGAGGCGTTCACCTTTGATGTCCCGCACGACGTCGGCGCGCCCGGCCTTGGCCAGGGCGGTCAGGGTGCGGTACACCGTGGACAGCCCGACAGACGACCCATCGGACACCAGGCGTTGGTGCAGAGCCTGGGCGCTGACGAACTCCCCCGCCGCGACCAAGGCGCGCAATACGACTTCGCGTTGCTGCGTCGGGCGTCCGATCACCGCCACTTCCTGCGATGGCCCGATGTCAGGTCGGTTGCTTGCCATCACCGGGCTTTCCCTAAGGTCTCCGCGGGGACTGCGGTACGGATGGGCGAATGGGTCGAGGGCCGGGCAGTTATGCCGCTTCTGCAGCGGCAAGCGGTTTTTGGGCCTGGGTCTTGCGGTATGTCTCGCGCGCCCAGCGGACCGCGTGGGCCAGGACATAGGCGGCGAAGGCAAAGGCGGTCACGAAGAAGCCGACGGGCCAGTTCGCCTGATAGGCCGCGGCGATCGGATGGACGGCCGCGCAGCGGTCGTCCATCGGTGGGGTGATGCCGGAAACAGTAGATGGCAATGATTTTCACATCGATCAGAGATGAAAATCATTGCCACCCCTTGACCCGGCAGACGGCTCCGCGGCTACCGCCTCCCGCAACCGGCGGCAGCCCCAACTGACGTTGCGCGCAACTGTTACCAGCTGCTCTTGCGGACGCCGGGCAGCTCTCCCGCGTGCGCCATCTCGCGCAGCCGGATGCGGGAGATGCCGAAGGCGCGCAGGTGGCCGCGGGGGCGGCCGTCGACGGAGTCGCGGTTGCGCAGGCGGGTAGCGCTGGCGTCGCGCGGTTGCCGGCGCAGTTCCCGCTGGGCTGCTGCGCGCTCGTCGTCGGTGGTGTGGGGGCTGGCGGTGATCGCCTTGAGCTCCGCTCGGCGCTCGGCGTGGCGGGCGACGATGGCGCGGCGCTGTTCGTTCTTCGCGATCTTGCTCTTCTTCGCCATCAGACCTTCCCTCCCCGGGCGCGGATGCGGGCGACGGCCGCCTCGATCCCGATGCTGTCGACGGTCTTGATGCCCTTGGCGCTGAGTGTGAGCCGGACGTGACGGCCTTCGCTGGGCAGCCAGTAGCGCTTGTGCTGGATGTTCGCATCGAAGCGGCGCCTGGTGCGCCGGTGCGAGTGGGAGATGCTGTTGCCGAATGCGGGCTTGCGGCCGGTGAGCTGGCAATGGGCTGACACGGTTTCCCTCCGGTGGGCGGTCGAGGTAGAGGTCCTCACCTTAGCCCTTGATGAAAATGAAAACCAGTTCTGTGTATCGTGGCGTCATGGCCCGCAACGAACTCCGCCCGATCATCAAGCTCAAGTCCACCGCCGGAACCGGCTACACCTACGTGACCCGCAAGAACCGCCGCAACGACCCCGACCGGCTGGTCCTACGCAAGTACGACCCCGTCGCCGGCCGTCACGTCGACTTCCGAGAGGAGCGCTGACCACCCATGAAGCCCGGCATCCACCCCGAATACCGGCCGGTCGTCTTCCGCGACCGCGCAGCCGACTTCGCCTTCCTCACCCGCTCCACCGCCACCAGCGACAAGACCATCGACTGGGAGGACGGCAACACCTACCCCGTCATCGACGTCGAGATCTCCTCGGCCAGCCACCCCTTCTACACCGGCACCCAGCGCGTACTGGACACCGCCGGACGCGTCGAACGCTTCGAACGCCGCTACGGACGGAGGACGCAGTGAGCAGCTCCGCGCGGCTGCCCGTGGCGATCGTCGCCGGCCTGTGCGAAGGCGCCCGCCGCGCCGCGGTCGGCGACATCCTGCGCACCGTGCCCGGCACCGTCGTCCTCCACCACGACCTGTCCGCCGCGCCGGCAGGGTCCGTACACCGCACCATCCGCGACGCACACGGACCGGTCAGCAGCGGCCACACCCCACTGGTCAACGACTGCGCCTGCTGCGCCCTGCGCGAAGACCTCGTCCCCGAACTGCTGCACCTTGCGGACTCCGGCACCTACCGGCTCGCCGTCGTCGAACTGTGGGACTCCGTCGAACCGCAGGCCATGGCCTCCGTCATCGCCGCCGAAGACGAAGCGCTGGAGGTGACCGGGGTCGCCACCGCGGTCGACCCCGCCCTCGTCCTGCCATACCTCGCCAACGGCGACGACCTCGCCGAGGCCGGCCTCGCCGCAGCCCCAACCGACCAGCGCACCATCGCAGACACCTACGCCCGGCAGATCGAATACCCCACCCTCCTCGCCCTCGCCGACGGCGAACAGGACGCCGACGACACCGACCACGCACTCCTCGCCCAACTCACCCCCGCCGCACGGCGACTCCGCGTCGGCGACGGCACCTTGGGCCCCGCCCTACTGGCCGGCTTCGACCTCGCCGCGGCAGCCGCACGGCAACACCCCGCCTGCGCACTCCTGCCGCAAGAGGCCGACGAACACGGCGTGACCACCCTCGTCTGGCGCGCCGACCGCCCATTCCACCCAGCGCGGCTCTACGCAGCGCTGGAGGACCTCGCGTGCGCCGCCGCCCGCAGCCGCGGCCGCTTCTGGCTCGCCGACCGCCCCGACACCCTGCTGAGCTGGGACGCGGCAGGCGGCGCCCTGTGCGTGGAGTCGGCAGGCCCCTGGCTGGCCGCACTCCCGGACGCCGCCTGGGAGATGGTCCCGCCCGAACGCCGGGCAGCCGCCGCCCTCGACTGGCACCCCGAACACGGCGACCGCCGCCAACACCTCACCTTCACCTCACCCGGCCTCGACCACGACGCCCTGGCGGAGCTCCTCGACTCCTGCCTGCTCACCGACGCCGAATACACGGCCGGGCGGGACGCCTGGCAGCACCTGCCCCACACCTTCGACGAATTCCTCGACCCGGTCCCCTGACCCCGGCAGATCCACCGAGAAAGGTTCTGGCATGTCCCCCCGTACGTACTCCAAAGGCCGCGACCGCGCCCCCCGCAAGCGCGCCAACCCTCTCGATGCAGCAGGCATCACCTACATCGACTACAAGGACACCGACCTGCTGAGGAAGTTCATCTCCGACCGCGGCAAGATCCGCAGCCGCCGCGTCACCGGCGTCACGCTGCAACAGCAGCGCCGAGTCGCCCAGGCCATCAAGAACGCCCGCGAGATGGCACTGCTCCCCTACGCCTCACGATAGGCCCGCACACACATTCGGCCGCCGTCGACCCGATGTGGTCGACGGCGGCCGAACCCTTCAGCTCGGCAGTCCCGCAGCAACGGAGACCGGTTGAGCGGTGCCCCGTATCGAAGTAAAGCGATCACACGCCTCGGCGTCTGCACAGTTCTGTCCGCAAACGGAGACGATTCGCAGGCCAATTCGCCGACCCTGAGGCGATCATCCAGTGCACATACGGAAGTTGTTGAAGGCGCCTGGAGCGTCTCAGGCCGACTGGGGCGGCGACGGCGCGTCAGCCAGCGGCCTGCGGCTGTTCGGGGGCGCAGGGGGCGGAGGGTTCTGCCAGGTCGGCCTGCCATCGGGCTTCGAACTTGCCGAATCGCCAGAAGAGGAGGGCCGCGACCCAGGTGGCGGCGAAGAGCCCGGCGATCACGAAGCCGGCGCGGTTGATGTCGAAGTTGGCCATGAAGTCCCAGAAGGGACCGCTCAGGTGCAGTTCGCTGGTCAGCACGCCGAGGACCTCGATCGTGCCGATCAGGAAGGCAGCGGCGATGGACAGGCCCGTGATGACCAGGTTGTAGTAGACCTTGCGCACCGGCCGGGCGAAGGCCCACCCGTAGGCGAAGTTCATGAAGCAGCCGTCGAGGGTGTCGAACAGGATCATGCCGCCGGAGAAAAGGAGGGGCAGGGCGAGCACCGCGTAGAAGGGCAGTCCCGAGGTCGCGGCGTACGCGGTCGCCGCCAGCAGGACGACCTCGGTGGCGGTGTCGAAGCCGACACCGAAGACCATGCCGACAAAGAACAGCTGCCAGGTGTGGTTGATCGAGCGCATGAACCGGCCGAAGAAGCGCCACATCAATCCTCGGGCCTGGAGTTGGCGTTCGAGTTCCTCCTCGTCGAACGTGCCGCGGCGCATGTCGCGGAACACCTTGGCGATCCCGCTGAGCACCACCAGGTTCAGCGCCGCGATCAGATACAGGAACCCCGCCGACGTCAGCGTTCCGAGCATGCCGCCCAGCGTCTCGTAGGTGGAGTTCGGGTCGACCATCGCCCCGAACACGGCCTTGGCGGCGATCGTGATACCCACGCCGACGGCGACCACGATGGTGGAGTGGCCCAGCGCGAAGAAGAAACCGCTGCCCAGCGGCCTCTTCCCGTCCGCCATGAGCTTGCGCGTGGAGTTGTCGATCGCGGAGATGTGGTCCGCGTCGAAGGCGTGCCGGGCGCCCAAGGTCCACGCGGTCACCGCCACGCCGAGGCCGACGCCCAACTTGTCGTAGCGGAAGTGGTGGGGCAGCACCGTGAAGATGAAGATGCCCCAGCCGAAGCCGTTGAGCGCCAGGATCACCAGGGTCATCGCCCCGAGCCTGCCCCACTCGGCGGGGTGCAGCGCGTGCACGATCGTTCGGGCCTTGGCCGTCAAAGCTGACACTGGGCATCCTCCTCGGGATGCTCACAGGCTCGGGGCCTGGCCAGCAACCCGGAGGACCTGGGCCGGACCGACCTTCCTGCGAGGCTGGTATCCGTGGATGCGGCAACAGGCGACCGGACTCATCCCCCATCACAGGGGCTTCACCGTTGCGGGACAGTACCGGGTTCACACCGGGTTTCGCTGAGGCTGCACCATCACCGCGGTCGGCGGAGACCACGTCAGCGTAGAGCCAGGCGGACCTCCCCTTCAAGTCTGCGCAATTGATGAGGTGATGTGGGAGAGTTGTCACATGCACCTAGTCCCAGCCGAGCGGGCTCACCAACCGTCCATCGACGACCACCGGGTATGCGAGGCCATCGAGGCACTCGGCGATCCGGAACACCTCGCCACATGGGCCGACCGCTTCTCCCTGCTCAGCGACCCCCACCGGCTGGCGATGCTGCTCTGCATCAGCCAAGCGGGACCCATCAGCGTCACCGACCTCGCCCTGGCCACTGGCATGAACGCCACCGCGGTCTCCCAAGCCCTCCGGCTCCTGCGTGCGGCGGGCGTGGTCACCGGAACACGCGACGGACGGGTGATCCGCTACCAACTGGCCGACGAAACCCTCCTCCCCCTGATCACGATGGCCACCCCGACACGCGCGGGCGCAGCCGCCCGCGGGGGCAAGCGATGACGCTCGTCCACTCCCGGGACCGGGCAGGCTTCGTCGTCAACGCACTCCTCATCCCCTGCCTGCTGGCGGCGATCCGCATGACGGAGTCCGGCTTCGCCACCGCCGCCGACATCGACACGGGCATGGAGCTGGGCTGCGCCCACCCGATGGGACCGCTCAGGCTCGCGGACCTGATCGGGCTGGACACCGTGGCCTCGATCGCCGAGTCGCTCTACGACGAGTTCAAGGAACCCCTCTACGCCCCTCCCCTGCTGCTCCAGCGGATGGTGGCGGCGGGACTGCTGGGCCGCAAGACCGGCCGGGGGTTCCACGTATACGGCCAGGGCTGAGGAGCCTGGCGCGTCCGGGCTGAGGGGCCCCGGGCGGGACCGCCGGTCGATGGATCCGGCGGCTCCTCGCAGGGGAAGGGCGGGAAGCGCAGGTGTGGCGCTTCCCGCCCTCGGCCCGTTCCAAGCACGTCGACCGCGTGTCTCACCTCGCTTTACGAATGCTGGACATGACCCGACAGACAACCGGACGGCCCCCTAGGGTGGCCGGTGCAGCTGGTTCGCCCCGTCCGCCAGGCGGGAGCGTCGCAAGAGGGAACCCGGTGAGAATCCGGGACTGCCCCGCAGCGGTGAGCGGGAACGACCGCCGTCATACGCACTGGGCCCGAAGAACAGGGCCTGGGAAGCGACGGCCAGTAGGTGTCCTCCCCTGTGAGGACGTGCCCGCGAGTCCGAAGACCTGCCAACTGCCCGTGCGCGAACCACTCGTGCACGGACATCCCGGTGACCTCGAGGGCGGGTCGGCGTACACAACCGAACGGACGGCCAGGGGCCGCTGCCGTCCGGTCCGTCACCCTTCGCGTTCTCGTCCCGTCCCCGGGACCTCAGGGATTCATCTCGCGAAGGAGATCTCCGTGACCACCACGCCCGCAGCCGCGGCAGCACGGGCCACGTGTACGGCTACCCACGCCAGGGACGGAACCGGGAACTGAAGAAGGCGATCGAGGGCTACTGGAAGGGCCTCGTCACCGCCGACGCCCTCCGCGCCACCGCCGCCGACCTGCGCACCGCCAACTGGCGGCAGCTTGCCGAGGCCGGTATCGACGAGGTGCCGACCGGCGACTTCTCGTACGACGACCACGTCCTGGACACCACCATCATGGTCGGCGCCATTCCGGAACGCCACCGGGATGCCGTCGCCGGCGACGCGTTGGACGGGTATTTCGCCATGGCGCGCGGCACCCAGGACGTCGCGCCGCTGGAGATGACCAAGTGGTTCGACACCAACTACCACTATCTGGTCCCGGAATTGGCCCCGGACACCGTTTTCACGGCCGACTCCGCCAAGCAGGTCGCGGAACTCAAGGAGGCCCTCGCTCTGGGCCTGACGCCCCGGCCCGTCCTCGTCGGCCCCATCACCTACCTCCTCCTCGCCAAGCCCGCCTTTGGCGTGGCCGCCGGCTTCGACCCGCTCACCCTCCTCGACCGGCTGCTCCCGGCGTACGCCGAGGTCCTCGCCGACCTGCGCGCGGCCGGCGCCGAGTGGGTGCAGTTCGACGAGCCGGCCCTCGTCCAGGACCGCACCCCGGCCGAACTGAACGCGGCCGAGCGCGCCCACCTCGGTCTGCCCCTACGGCCGACGACCACCACCGGCTCCTTCCCGCAGACCGCTCAACTGCGCACCGCCCGCGCCGACCTGCGCGCGGGCCGAATCGACACCGCCGCGTACGAGCACCGCATCAAGGCCGAGATCCAGGAGGTGATCACCTTCCAGGAGACGGCCGGACTGGATGTCCTGGTGCACGGCGAGCCTGAGCGCAACGACATGGTCCAGTACTTCGCCGAACAGCTCACCGGCTACCTCGCCACCCAGCACGGCTGGGTCCAGTCCTACGGCACCCGCTACGTCCGCCCACCGATCCTCGTCGGCGACATCTCCCGCCCCGAGCCCATGACGGTGCCGTGGGCTGATCACTCGACAAAACAGCAGGCCAAGCCCTGTGCAGCCATTCTGGAGCGGTACGGGCCTGGGCGGCCCAGCACGGGCAGGGTGGTGAGGAGCATGGATGAGTGGCATGTGGTCCTGCCCGGCCGGATGCCGGCCTACCTCACCCCGGAGCGCTACGAGACCAACTTGGCTCGGATGGAAGCCAACCGGCAGATCGCTGCCGTTGCCGGCGCCGCGTGCACTGGGTCAGCGTTGCTGGCCGGGCTGTTGCGGTGCGGTCTGTGCGGCGGCCATCGGATGACGGTCAGCTACCATTCGCCGGCCAGCCCTTTTCCCTCGCACAACTACCACTGCGGCTATCTGCGTGCCAGCTACGGGACTGGTCAGCTGTGTCAGCACATCGCAGGCCCCGCTCTGGATGCGTATGTGGTCGACCAGGTCATGGCAGCGATCGCACCGGCTGCGTTGGAGGTGTCCTTGCGCGCCGCCGAGCAGGCCGAAGCGGAGCGAACGGCACTGGACCGGCTGTGGCAGCAGCGGCTGGAGCGCGCCCGATACACAGCCGACCCCGCCCGACGCCAATACCAGCTGGCAGACAATGACGGACCGGGAGGAAGGCACGCGGACTGTCTGCCGGGGCCGGGCGCAGGCCGGGGTTCCAGGTCAGGGATCGACAGGTGTCCGGCCGGCCGCCGCCGTGGCCCGGAACTCTTCCACGAGCCGACGACTGTAGGCCGTGTACGGATGCTCGGCACCAAGGCTCCGCTCGCGTCGGTCCGATACATCCGTCATCATCTCGATCGCTGAAACAAGGTTGCCAAGTGAAGCCTGGATCCGTGCGCAAAGAGTCCGGGCCGAGAGGGTGATGGGGTAGTCAGGACCATAACGTCGTTGGAATTCGTCGGCGACCCGATGGGCCTGTTCCTCGGCCGGCTGGAAGCGGCCCAGCGTGTGCAGCGCCAAGGCGTAGTTGAGTTGTGCTTCCAGGGTGATCGAGTGTTCCGGGCCCAGTAGTGAGGCGCATTCTTCGGGAAGCGGCATCGCGGCGCCATCGATCACGGCGCCGAGTTCGGAGGCGGGCAGGCATTCAAGCAACATGACGCGGGAGCGTAGGGTGAGGGGGTGGTAGTTGCCCAGCACCCGCTGTTGGCGTCCGATGGTCTGCTTCAGGAGTTCGGTGGCCTCCTGGATCCTGCCGAGTTGTTCCAAGGGGAATTCGAGACCGAAGCTACTGTCCAGTGTGTCGGGATCGTCGGGACCGAAGAGTCGCTCTCGATCCGCAAGCACGCGGCGGTGAAGGGCTTCGGCCTCCTCAAACCGGCCAAGACGGCATAGAGCTCGGCCGGTTCGTGCGTGTGCCTGCAGTACCAGCCGATGGTCCGGTCCGAGAGCAGGTTCTGTGATGGCCGCCGAGGTGGAGGCGACCTCCAAGGCAGTCAGGTAGTCGCCGGTGCGATGGAGTGCGATGGCCAGTCTCACGGCGGCATCGAGAGCCTCAACGGCGACTGACACGTCAGTGGCGTGCCGCAGCAGGGTGAGGGCGTGCGGCGCGAGCAGGCGCAGCCGCAGATCCGGCGGCCCGACGTCAGGAATGGCGGGGATGACGGCGCCGAGCAGCCGAGCCGCCGTGGCCATGACCGTCGTGACCTGCTGGGCCGGGCTGCCTGCCGCGACGCTGGCGAGCAGCACTCCGTGGGTCTGCACACAACGCAGGCCGACATCGACCAGCGTGGTCAAGGATTGGTCGAGCAGTCCGCGCAGCGCGGCTTCGACTCGTGCCGGCGGTAATACGGCGGACAGTTGGGGGCCGCTCAACAAAGACAGTGGCAGCGGGTCGGACCCGTAACAAGCAAGCAGCCGTAGCAGGGCCGTTGACTCCGGAAGCCCCTGCGCGGCAAGTGCGTCCAAGGAGAATTGCCACGTGCTGCTCACCAAGTGTCGGGCATCCTCTCGTCGAAGTGCGACTGCGCCTTGGTCGATGAGGTCTACGTGACCGCACTCCTGGAGCCGATGACCGTATTGCGCCATCGTCCATGGCTCGATCACCTGGTGGGCAAGGAAGCCGCCCGCGAGGGTGAGCGCCAGCGGCAGCCGTCCCAGCCGGTCCGCGATCTCGGCTGCCTCCTCCACGGTGCCGCTCTCCGGGGCAAGGTCGCACAGCACCTGCGCTGCATGTTCACGCGGCAACACGCCGACGTGGTGCAACTCGGCGTATGGCCACCAGCGTGCGGCTGCCTGTCGAGTGGTGACCAGCACCGTCCCGCGAGGACTGGCACGGAGCCATCCACCGTCTTGGAGGACGGCGGGGTCGTCAGCGTTGTCGAGCACGAGCAGCCATGGCACGTCGGACTGATCGAGCCGTCCCCACACCAGGTCCGCAGGGGCCCGCAGACCACTCCTCGCGGCCAGGAGTTCGCTTCCCTGTGCACCTCGGTCCGCGGCGACGGCGAGCATTCCGCCGCGCAATGTGGCAGCGTCGGACGCGTTGACCCACAGGCCGATGCGGCGGCCCGCCGCTGTGACGCGCTGAAAGAGCGTGTAGGCGACGGCCGTCTTGCCGCAGCCTCCCATGCCATGAAGCACGTACACCTGGTTGCCGGTGCCGGACTCGACGGCCTCCTGCAGGTGGTTCATGAGCTCCGTACGATCCCGGAGAACCGTCGGGGCACGGCCGACGGCCGGTCGGCGTATCGAGTCCGGACTCGTCCAGGCATGTGAGCCCGCATCGCCATGGTGGTGATGCTCGATGATGTACTGGTCGCGGGAGGCCTGGTACACGCGGCCTTGGCCGTCAGCGCGGCCCTGCATCACACCGCTCACCGTTCCGCGATGTGTTGGTCACGACCAGCCTGATAGATCCGTGCCTGCCCGGAGGCGATGGCATGCTGAGTGATGGCCGAATCGGTCACCGGCTGAGGGCCCAGCTCGTCCAGAAGGGCCCGCAACTCCAGGGCTATCTCTGGTCGGGCCGCGAGGAGCCGCCGCACCCGCCCTTGCCACTCCCTTTGAAGCTCAGGCTCGACGTTCTCGTCGCCAGCCGAGCGCGCGGCGATCACGTCCTCGCGGGTGGCATCGAGTTCGGCCGCGATGGACTCGGCTCGCTCGGGATGTACCCGCCTCCACAGAGACACGATTCCGTCCCGAGTACGGTGCCAGGCATCGGTAGCCATAAGTGTGACGACCGTAGTACCCGCGCTGGTTGCGAGTGCGGCGATCTCCGGTTCCATGAACCCCCCGTCAGTACGGTGACTGTGCCTTGCGCATCCTACGCTTTGAAGAGACACGTTCTCCTGCCGTGTCGGTGGAGGTTTCGTTCGCCCATCGTCGGCTCCAGGCGTTCAGCGGGCGAAGCGCCTCGACGAGACCCTCACCAAGCGGGGTGAGGTGATAGCCGTCACGGTGCAGGGTGAGCAGGCGGGTGTCGGCCAGCTCGTCGAGTCGGGTGCTTGAGCACGCTGGAGGACATGCCCTCGCAGCGGCGCTGGAGTTCGCGGAAGCCCGCCGGGGCTTGGCTCAGCTCCCACAGGATGCGCAACGTCCAGCGCCTGCCGAGCAGGTCGAGCGCGGCCATCACCGGACGGCCCGTCTCGGATCCTCGCCGGCACGCCCGGCCGAGGCGCTCTGGCTTCCATATCCGCTCGTTGCGCTTCGCTTGTCGAAGCATCATAGTGATGCGAAAATCGAAGCACCATGGAGCGTCGCATGCCGCGCATCGAACCGCTCAACCCGCCGTACCCTGCTCCCATTGGTCAGGCACTCCGCCGCTGGATGCCTCCCGGCGTCACCCACGAGCCGCTCACGCTGTTCCGGACGCTGCACCGCAACCCCGAGCTGACCTCACGGACGTTCCCCCTGGGCGCCGGGCTGCTGGGCCACGGACTCCTGCCCACCATCGACCGCGAGATCGTCATCGCCCGGGTGACCGCGCGCTCCGGCTGCGCCTACGAATAGGGAGTGCACGCCGCGGCCTTTGCCCAGAAGGTCGGACTCAGCCCACAACAGCATCGGGCGACCACCGGAACCAACAGTGCCGCGGACGCCGGATGGCTGCCCCGCCATGCGGCACTGCTCGACGCAGTCGACGAGCTGCACGACACCGCGCAGCTCTCTCAGCCTGCCTGGAACGCCCTGCGCGACCACTACGAGGACGCCCAGCTCCTTGAGTTTCTCGTGCTGGCCGGCTGGTACGAACCATCAGCTACCTGGCCAACGGGCTCCTCCTGGACCAGGAATCCTGGGCGACCCCGTTTCCGTCCCGCTGACCATCTCACCCACCACCGACCGAAGCCCCATCCCGGCACGATGCAGGAGCAATTCCGTGAGTCTCCACGTCACGATCGTCCACGCCTGCCGGCGTGCTGGGCGGGGCGGGAGCCCGACCGCGGTGGTCGATGAGACGCTGCTGACTGCCGCCGACCGTCGTACGGTCCCGGTCGCGGCGGGCACGTCACATGCCGTGTTCACCTCGGTCGAGGAACACGGGCCCGGCCGTCCGGCTGCGTCGCTGCGCTTCTTCACCGCTGCCGGAGAACTGCCCGCCTGCGGTCACGGCACCGTGGCCGCGCTGGCGGTACTCGCCGAACGCGCCCAGGCGCGGGAGTACGAGGCAGTACTGCGCGCTGGGAGCCGGACCTTCCTCGGTCGGGCCACCGGCGGCGACAACCGGTACGAAGCCGTATTCGATCCCGGCCCCGTCCGGCTACGCACCCCCGCCGCGGCCGAGAGCGAACCGGTCCTTGCCGCCTTGGGCATGGATCCCGCAGAAGCGTCGGCAGGTTGCCGTATCGCCTCGGTGGGACGCCCACGGATGCTGGTGCAAGTCGCCGATCGTCATGCCCTGGCAGATCTGGCGCCCAGCATGCCCCGCCTTCGCGCGGCGTGCGACCGGCTGGGACTGCTGGGCTGCTACGTCTACAGCACGCCGTCACCTGACGGACGAGCCGCGGCCCGCATGTTCGCCCCCTCGATCGGTGTCCCCGAAGACATCGCCAACGCCAACAGCACCGCCTGCCTGGCCGCACACCTCGCCGGCCACGGCCTCTCCGCGCTCGACGTCGACATGGGAGACTCGCTCGGCCAACCCTCCACCATCGCCACCATAGCCACCAGGACCCGTCCCGGTCCCGCAGGTCCGCTGATCCGAGTCGGCGGCACCGCGAGTATCGCCACGGGCATCTCCCTCATCTGACCGACTCGCGGCGCAGACCGGCGTTCCCCTGGGCTGTCCTACGGCTTGGCCGCGCTGACGATGAGGAGCGGGGGCCTGCGGAGGTGATCAGCGAGCCCCGGTGGTGTCCCCTGTCGTGGTGTAGCCGATCAATCGGCCGTTGTGTTGGTGGTGTTGGGTAGTCCGGGGGCACTTTCGCGAAGCTCGGCGGGGTAGATCTGGTCCATGCTCCCCTCGGGGACGAACGGCGGGGGGATGCGATCCACTCGTCGTGCATCTCGAAGAGCACTGCGGTGACCAGCCGCAGCAGCGAGTCGTCGTTGGGGAAGACCTGGACGACGTCGACGCGACGCTTGATTTCTCGGTCGACCCGCTCCAGCGGATTTGTGGACTGGATCTTCTTCCAATGGCGTTCCGGGAAGGCCGCGAAGGCCGTCAGGTCGTCTTTGGCTTCCAGGAGCATCTGCTTGACCTGCGGGAACTGCGCGCTGAGCATGTCTGCGACCGTATCGAGCTGGCCGCGGACAGGCGGCCTGGTCAGGCTGGGCAAAGATGGTGCGGATGGTGGCGGCGACCATCTCGGCGGCGTCCTTCGGGATCACGCCGAAGACGCTGCGCAGGAAGTGCACCCGGCAACGCTGGCAGGAGGCGCCGATCATCACCTCGCGGATCGCCTTGACCAGGCCCGAGTGGTGGTCGCCGAGCACGAGCCGGACCCCGTTCAGGCCACGTTCGCGCAGGTGGCGGAGGAACTGGGTCCAGAACACCTCGGTCTCGCTGTCGCCGACCATCACCCCTAGCACCTCTCGGCCGCCGTCCTCGGTGATACCGGTGGCGATCACCACGGCCCGGGAGACGATCTGGTGCGCGACCCTGGCCTTGCAGTACGTCGCGTCCAGGTACATGTAGGGGAACCGGACATGGCCCAGGGGCCGGGTGCGGAAAGCGGTCAGCTGGGTGTCCAGACCGGCGCAGATCCGCGAGACCTCGCTCTTGGAGATCCCGCTGTCCGCGCCAAGGGCCTTGACCAACTCGTCGACCGAGCGGGTGGACACTCCGTGGACGTACGCCTCCATGATGACGGCGAACAGGGCCTGGTCGATGCGGCGGCGCTCCAGCAGGCTGGGGAAGAAGCTGCCCGAGCGCAGCTTGGGTATGGCCAGGTCCAGGTCGCCGGCCTGCGTGGTCAGCGCAAAACCGACAAAGGCCGCCTCCGTTACTCACGGAAATGGCCTTCGCCCTGCGAAAACGCTGGTCGGGACGACAGGACTTGAACCTGCGCCCCCTTGATCCCCAGTGGCGTCGCGACCCTCCGTAGCCAGCCGTGCCGCACCGTAGCCGTCAGCTCGGTGCCCGTATGCCGCCGTACCAGGTTGTTGGAGCCCGTATCGCGCTCTGATCGCGCCTATTCGAGGAAGCTCCAATGGGCGACGGACTGCGAGGCCGTGTAGGCCGGTCCTGAGCACGACGGATTAAGACGCGCTCACGGGGCCCGAGGAGATCCAGGTTGCACTCCAGACTTCTGAGGCGACAGGCGCTGCCCCTCCCCCGCCACCCCGCCCGGACCACCCGTACACCGGTTTGCGTGGTACGTCCGCGGTATTAGCGTGGCAGGAGTGGGGACGCAGCCCGATGAGGGAGATGGGCACGTGGCCACTTTGATCTCCGTGAACGTGGGCCTGCCCAAGGGTGTCCCTTGGCACGGAAAGACAACACACACTGGGATCTGGAAGCAGCCCGTCACCGGGCCTCGCACGGTCCGGCGGCTCAATGTGGACGGCGACGGCCAGGGCGACCTCGCCGGACACGGCGGTGAGCAGCGCGCCGTGCTGGTCTACCAGATCGACTCGTATCGCTACTGGCAGGAACAGCTGAATCGAAACGACTTCACGCTCGGCCAGTTCGGCGAGAACTTCACGGTCGACGGACTGCCCGACAACGAGGTGTGCATCGGCGACCGCTACCGCATCGGAAGCGCGGTCTTCGAGGTCACCCAACCCCGCGTGACCTGCTACCGGGTAGGGCTGCGGATGGACGAGCCGCAAATGGCCGCTTTGCTCGTCTCCCACCACCGTCCGGGCTTCTATCTGCGCGTACTCACCGAAGGCCAGGTCGAGGCCGGCGACGAGATCGCCAAGATCGCTTCAGGCCCCGAAGAGATGACCGTCACGGAGATCGATGCCCTTCTCTATCTGCCGGGCCACGAGCGAAGCCAAGTCGAGCGTGCCCTGCGCATCCCCGCGCTGAGCCCGGGCTGGAAGGCCTCCATGCAGTCCCTCCTCGAAGAGGAGGACCGCCAACCGGGCGCGACTGCCGGCAACGCCGGCCTCACCTCGGCCGCCGTCAGCCCGCCGCCGGCCTGGCCCGGATTCCGTTGGCTGAAAGTAGCCCGCATCGACGCAGAAACCAGCAGCGTCTTCTCCCTGACCATGACCTCAACCGACGGCCGACCGCTTCCGGCGGGACTGCCCGGCCAATTCCTCACGGTGCGGCTGCGGCCGGACACCGACAGCCCGCCCTTGATCCGCAGCTACTCGCTGTCCGGCCGGCCAGGCGCCGCGGCCTACCGGATCAGCGTCAAGCAGGAGCCGCGCGGCGCCGCGAGCACCTACATGCGCCAGCATCTGAAGGTGGACGACCTCCTCGAAGTGGCTGCGCCGCGAGGAACATTCACCCTCACCGACGGTGATACACCTGTCCTACTGCTGTCAGCCGGCATCGGCGCGACTCCCGTCCTGGCCATGCTGCACGCACTTGCCGACGCACGCCCCCGACGCCCCGTGTGGTGGCTGCACGCGGCACGGGACGGCCGCAACCATCCTTTCGCTGACGAGACGCGCAACCTGCTGGCACGTCTGCCCAACAGCCGCACCCACATTGCATACAGCCGTCCGCGCGACAGCGACCGGATAGGCATCGATTACACAATGGCCGGGAGGCTCTCCGCCCAGAAAATACGCGACCTGGATCCCCCGCAGGACGCGGACGCCTACATATGCGGACCGACCGCGTTCATGCAGGACATGACCAGCGCCCTCGCAGCCCGCGGGCTCGCGCCCAACCACATCCACACCGAGACCTTCGGCGCACTGTCGCCCATCACGCCGGGCATGGTGCCGCAATCCGGCAAAGTCCCCCACCAGCCCGCTCACCCTCCCGGCCAGGAGCCCGGCCCCACCGTCTCATTCGCCCGCAGCGGCCTCGCCGTGCCGTGGCATCCCAGCTACGGGACACTGCTCGAACTCGCTGAAGCGTGCGACGTACCCACACGGTGGTCCTGCCGTACCGGCGTCTGCCACACCTGCGAGACCCCCGTACTGTCGGGCCGCGTCGACTACTCGCCAGAGCCGGTCGACGCACCGGCAGAAGGCAACGCCCTCATCTGCTGCTCGCAGCCACCGGCAGACCTGGTCCTCGACCTGTGACCAGGCGCAACAGCACGGGACACCATGCTGCCAGGCCGCCCTCCTCACCCCCTGGGCCGATCGCGCCCAACCGCCGATCATGCACCTGAACAGACTCGTTCCGGGCGGACCAGTACTTCGCAAAGGGCGAGCGGACGGATCTGCGTGAACGCCACCAACGCCTCAGCTTCGAGGCCTGATTCCTTGGATCACCAGCACTCCATACACGATCACGCTGCTCAGGCGCACGGCAGTTGGATCCCAGCGATGCCGCAGCCTCCTGACCCCACGCCGCTCCGGAACGCTGAACGGGCGGTGCCTCGTTGTGAACATGCACATCATCTCGGGCACCCGCGAGGCCTGAGCGCGTGTAGCGTTATTGCAAGCGTCCGCCGGATGCGCGCCACTCGGGTGCCTCGGCTTCCTCGCGGAACTGCAGCAGGTGCTGGCCGGCGAAGCGCTGGAGCGCCTCGCGGACCTCGGCGGGTCGGACGTAGAAGAACTCCCGACGCAGATTGACCCGGTTCACCCGTCGGTCGTCGAACTCCTGGTGCAAGGTGCGCTCCAGGCCTACCGCGTCTTCGGAGAAGATCAGGGCATGGACATCGAAGCGGAACGGCACTGAGGCGTCGCCCAGCTCATTGACCCGGTCCATGGGCTCGAGTCGACGTGTCAAGCCGATCTTGACGATGCTTTCGCCGAAGGCGCCGATGTTGGAGATGACGTATACGTAGCCCGCGCGGATGTTGGCTTCGCGTGCGTCGACCGCTGCCATCGCCGCATCGTGCTCGGCAAGCTGCTGTTCCAGTTGCGCCACCTCGGCCTCATCGACTGCCCCGCCTTCTGAGGCAGCGCGCAACCGCTGCAGTGCGCCGCGGTAATGGGCCTGTTCCTTGGCCAGGCGGGCACGTTCGCGCTCGACCTCGCGTTGCAGCTTTTCTTCCTCACGCTGGCGCTCGCGCAGCTCGCGTCGGCGTTCCTTCTCCTCTTCCTGCTTGGCCAGGTAATCAGCGGTGAGCTCCAGTTCGCGTACCCGTAGCCGGTGATAGGAGTCGCTGATGCGGATCTGCATGGTGGCGCCGAGCCGAGCCACCGTCGCCCGGGACTTGTCCAGCCGGTCCACCAGCGAGGCCAGCCGGTGGGGCCGCATCGATCGGCCCGCGTAATCGGCCTCGGCGTTGATAGATGCCAGCCTTCGTGTTCAGGGCGCCCTGTGCCGGTAGGCCTCGATCCACTCCGCTCCGGGCGGGGCGGGGTCGGACAGCGGAAGGTCGATGATGCCGATGGCCTGCCGGTGCCGGCCGCGAGTTCTGCGGCGAAGAACCAGTAGATCCATCGAGGTGACGGTCAAGCTGCCCGCCGGTTCCCGGGTCGAGGCCAAGGCAGCCAGCGCCGAACTCCGGACCGTCGGCCGCCTCGGCGACGTCGCTTTCGAAGGCGCGTACCGCCAGATCAAGCTGGACGAGGCCGCGAGCATCCATCTCACCGCGGTCGCCGGCGACATCGAGGTCGGCCGGCTGGGCGGGGCCGCGGAGATCAGCACCGCACAGGGCGACATCACCATCGCCGAGGCCATGGGCGGCACGGTCGTGCTCAGCACCCAGTCCGGCGACATCACCGTCGGCGCCGCCCCCGGCCAGGGCCCGGGCCAGACGGTCGTCGTTGAGCAGAACCGGCTCGATACCGAAGACCTCCTCAACCGCCCAGGTACGGGCCCAGTCACCAACCCGCACCAGCGGCGCGGGCGAGGTCAGCCGATTGGCCACCAGCGCCTCAATCACCTGCCCGTGCGTCAGGTGTCCGCTCGCACCGCCCAGGCACAGCCCGTCGACGATCCCCGCCACATCCAGCCGGCGCAGAAACTCGGCAGCGACAGGCAGAGCGCCCAGACGCTTCTCCACCACGGATGTCACCACCACATCAAGGCGCTGACGCTGAGACCGTGGCCGCGGGGACCGGGAAGTCATCGACACACCCCACCCAACGCCACACCACCGGCCGGGGACACCCCCACACCGGTCACACCATACGAATCAACGACCCGCGAAGTACGGGACTAGACGGGGCCAAGCAGCACGAACCGGGCCACGCCAAGCTCGCTGGGCTCGGCGTGGCCGGTCCACATGCGCGGACGCCGGGCCGAGCGGGCACAGGACCCGATCTGCCTGACGGCCACGAGGAAACGTCACGCCGTGACGTTTCCTGAGCCCCTGTTCGAAACGCGTCCGTATGTCGGGGCCAGGACGGACGGCCACGCTCACCGGCTTACGTGACGCCTCCATCGCCCACCGCGGCACCGCAGTGGCTGACGACGGAGGCCGGCTACGGAAGAGGTGCAACCGTGGCGACGGCCGGACGCCGATCCTCCCGGGGCATGTGGGCGGCGTGCGCGGCGTTGCGATTCTCGGCCGCCAGGATCGCAACACCAACGGAGCCGTCCAGCCACGCGAAATGCTTCGAGGTGGCGGCCGCCCTTCGGATCGATACCTATCTGCAGACGTTTCCGCCGCGTAGCCCGGGAACCGACTGGGCCACCACTAGGGCGCGTATCGAGTCGTGATCAAACTGTCTGCTGCATAAGCGGGTGGCGGCCGCCTGCGGCGACTCGCGTGAGATCATCCGTCCATGAACAGCGACCTGGAAGTGAGTGCTCTGGCGATCAATGTCACGATCCCGCAGGCGCTCCGCTGGACTGGCACTCGACGCGGTGAAGCGTTCACGCTGACCACACTCAACGTCCGGCTTCTCCCGGACGGTCACCTCGCCGTAAAGGCCTATGGCCGCCCAGTCGGTGGTGGTCGGGGCGCGTACGTCTCGTTCCCCGTCCCAGACAAACCCGAACTGGCGGCCCTGGTCGCCGAAGCTTCCAGCCGTGCCGGGGAGTTGTGGGCCGCGCATCGTGGTCTCGGCTGAACCCAGTTCGCCTCGATGGCGGATGGTGGCAGTCCCAGATTTCGCCCCGCGGCGTGCCCGGGGGTGGATAGATCTTCTTGTGTGACGCGAGTGCAACTGACAGACGGTGAGTGGGAGTTCATCGGGCCGTACCTGCCTATCGGCGAGGTCCGTACCCCGGGCGGCTGCGGGAGCAGTTCGAGGGCGTGATTGGGCGGTTCAAGACCGGCGGACAGTGGCGGGAGATGCCGCAGGAGTTCGGTGCCTGGTCGACCGTGCACAACCGTTTTCGGCAGTGGCGTGACGCAGGCGTTTTCTGCCTTGTTGGAGGGCGCCATCGCAGAAGCCGCGAAGCGGGGCGAGGTGGACCTGTCGCTGGTCAGTATCAATTCCACCACCGCGCGCGCTCACCACGACGCCGCCGAGATGCACCTCAGCGAGGACATCCTTTCCGCTCCTGCAGATCCGGCCTCATGGGATGAACAGGGATAATTGCTTTGAACCATCGCGACTTTCGACCAGGTCTCCCGTACGTGGTACGCGTTCGTCGGCGCACTGGACCCCCGAGCACTGGAATTGTTGCGGCGACTGTTTGAAGCCGCTCGCCGGTTCGGAACCGAGGTGGACCTCCAGGTCGTCGCCTCTCCGTCGAATTGGGAGGGGCCGAGCTTCGAGGGGATGGGTGAACTCGCCGTACTGGCTGCTTGGCGCCCCGCGGAAGCCCGACGGCTCGGCGAAGTTCCGATCTCTTGCCTTCCCGGGTCAAGCCGCCGCGGCTCATAGCTTCATAGATCCGCGCCGCGGGCTGGGGCGCTTACCTGTCGGGTCATAGACCCTGACGCGTCCAAATGCCATGATCGTCGGGTCGAAGCCCGACCGGCCGGAAGGACTCCATGCCCGCCTACGCCATAGCCCACTTGCAGGATGCCGCACCACACCCGGAGATCGCTGAGTACATCGAGCGCGTCACTGCCACCTTCGAGCCGTACGGTGGCCGCTTCCTCGTGCACGCTACGCAGCACGAGGTGAAGGAGGGCAGCTGGCCCGGGCACGTCGTGGTGATCAGCTTCCCCGGGATCGCCGAGGCGCGGGCCTGGTGGGACTCACCCGCCTACCAGGAGATCGCACCGCTGCGCGCGCGGCACATCGAAGGCGACATCATCCTGGTCGAAGGCGTTGCCGAGGACTACGACCCGACTACCACCGCAAAGGCGATGCGGGAGGCCCTGCCTGCCGAGTAGCCCTCGGGCTCGGGCTCGGGCCTGGCCCAATAGCGGCGCCGGGCCCTCCACCAACTCGCGGAAATGCTCGCCCGCGTGTGGCCTTTACGACCATGGTGAGCTCGCCGTCCGCCGCGCATACAGCCCATACCTACGCCGCAGCTCGACTCCACCCCACTGTGCCCTGCGCGGCCTCCCGCGAGACCGTCAAACGCTCCTAGCTAGGGACTGTGTGCGGTTGTGATCAACCGAAGTGACTGAGCGCCCGAGTGACCACTGGGTGCCTCACCCTGCGGGGTTCGCGCTCAGTTCTGCGCGGGGCAAGGCGTAGCGGCCTTCTGGCTCTCTGTAGTTGTCCGGAGGGGTGTCGGAAGCTTGTCGGCGGTGACCGTGATCTGTCGGCGGTATGTCGGTGGAGGTTGCGACCTTGGGTGGGTTGGTGCTCCCCATGAGCACGCTGCCCGAGCGCAAGGAGCCTGTCATCGTGTCTTTCGCATCTCAGAGCCGGCCGTGGGACGTTCACCGGCTGCCGTCTGCCGAGGGCAGGACCTTCCTGGTCACCGGCGGTAACGCCGGGATCGGCTACTTCGTCGCGGAGCAGCTCGCCGCCACCGGCGCCTTCGTCGTACTCGGCAGCCGGGACGCCGCGAAGGCCGAAGCCGCCATGGCCTCGATCCACTCGCGCGTCTCCGGCGCGCACGTAGGGCACCTTCAACTCGACCTCGCCGACCTGTCGTCCCTCAAGACCGCCGTGGACAGGCTGGACCTCGATCATCTCGACGCGGTGGTCTATAACGCAGGGGTCGCGCTCGACGACCCGCCGCGTCGAGAGACCGAAGACGGCCACGAGCTGATGTTCGGCACGAACCACCTCGGCCACTTCGCGCTCACCCAGCAGCTGGCCCCCCTGCTGTCAGCGACGCCAGCAGGCCGCATCGTGACGGTGGGAAGCTTCGCGGCGCGGTCCGAGCGACTGGACCTGGGCGATCTGCAGTCGACCCAGGACTACCGGCCCAAGCGCACCTACGGCCGATCGAAGCTGGCGCAGATGTGCTTCGGCTTCGAACTCGATCGCCGCCTGCGTGCCGTCGGCAGCACGGTGCTCAGCGTGGTGGCCCACCCCGGCGGCGCACTGGACTCTCTCACCCCGTCCCGCCCGCCGGTGCGCGTGACCACCCCCGGCGAGCGACTGCGCGCCTTGCCCGCAGGGCTCTTGGTACAGGGCAAGGACGCCGGAGCATGGCCCGTCGTCCGTGCCGTCCTCGACTCGGGGGTGCGGGGAGGGCAGCTGTGGGGGCCGAGGGTCTTCGGCCTGCGTGGCACACCACGGCGTGAGCACGTCCCCTCTCATATGGCCGATCCGGCTATCGCTGCTCGCCTGTGGGCCGCCAGCGGTGAGCTGGCCGGAACCGATCCGCACCTCGGCTTCCGGTAGACGCAGAGCCGCGCCCAGGGCAGCCATTCTGGGGCCAACTGCGGTGCCCAGCCCACCAACCGGGACGCTCAGTCGCAACCGGTTCCCTGCAGGAGGTCGTTGATCCAGATCATCGAGGCGCGGAGATGGAGGTCGGCGAGGTAGCTCTCGGGCGCCTTGTCATATCGAGTCGCGATGCCCCGCCAGGCCTTCAGCTTGTTACGCGCACCAGATCACCGACCACGAGCTGGGCGTCCTGCTCGACTGCGAGTGGCGGTCGCGCATCACCGCCGCCTGGCTGATCGGGATCAGCCGCCGCGAGCAGTTTCGCGAGCGCCTCGGCACGATGCTGCTGGCGAGCGAGCTGGTCTACGCCGGTCAGGGCTACTGCTTCGCCCTCGCCCGCCTTGGCGCCGAACAGGACGCCGAGATCCTCACCGCCTACCTGGACCACTACCTGCCGCGGGACGACTGCCAGTACGACCCAGCCCTGGGCACTCGGCGCCCTCCTGCACATCGATGAACTTCGGGGAACCAACCACGCGGGCCGGTTTCTGCAGCCCGACGGCCTCTGGCAGCAGTGGGCCAAGGGCCGATTCGATGCCGCAGTCCTAAAGAAACGCATCGACGAGCTCAGCTCCTACGTCGACAAGGGCCCTGACCTCGCCTGATCGAATGACACACGCCCGAGGGAAAAGGCCCCCAAACAACCTCGAACTGTCCAGATAAAGGAAGTAGACCCGGCAGCGCTGGTAGGCCGCGCCGATCATCACCTTGCGGATGGCCTTGACCAGGCCGGTGTGGTGGTCACCGATCACGAGCCGGACGCCGGTCAGACCGCGTTCGCGCAGGTGGCGCAGAAACTGGGTCCAGAACAGCTCGGTCTGCCTGTCCCCGACCTTCACCCCCAGCACCTCACGGCCCCCGTCCTCGGTCACGGCGGTGACGATGACCACGGCCCGGGACACGATCTGGTGCTCGACCCGGGCCTTGCAATAGGTGGCATCGAGGTACAGGTAGGGGAAGCGCACATGGTCCAGCGGCCGGGTGCGGAACGCGGTCAGCTGCCGGTCGAGGTCAGCGCAGATCCGCGAGACCTCGCTCTTGGAGATCCCGGTGTCCGCACCGAGGGCTTTGACCAGGTCGTCGACCGAGCGAGTGGAGACACCGTGGACGTAGGCCTCCATGATGACGGCGTACAGGGCCTGATTGATCCGGCGCCGTCGCTCCAACAAGCTCGGGAATAAGTTCCCCGACCGCAGCTTGGGGATCGCGAGGTCCAGGTCACCGGCCTGGGTGCTCAGCGTCTCGTCCCGGTGCCCGTTACGCAACGCGGTACGGGTGTCGGTGTGCTCGTTCCACCCCGCGCCGATCTTCGCGCTGGCCTCGGCCTCGATCAGTTCCTGGAGCATCCGCTCGGCCACTGACCGGACGAGTTCGAGTCCGTCCGACGAGCGTAGTGACTCCAACAGGCGGAGTAGGTCATGCTGGGAGTGGGCCACCACGCACCTCCCGGGTTGAACTGGCCGTTCACCAAGGAGAGTTGCATGGTGGCCCACCTCGCGGGCAGGGAGCGGAGGTTACACCCCGATACGGAGGCGCTTGCGCAAGTTCTCGGCCGAGATGGGCCGTTGATAGGTCTCCCAGTGCCACACATCTTCTCGACGGGCGCGCTCTAGGAGGTCGTCTTCCGAGTTGGGCTCCCGATCGGGCTGTTCGGCGGGTGGCTGAAGGGGCGAGCCTGAAGCCAGCGCGTCCGGCTCTCTAGCCTCGTACTTCGCAGGTCACCCGATCGTGAAGATCAAGCGGTCGTAGCTGATCGCTCGCTGATCGGAACCGTGGCGGGAGTGGCTGCCTCGGTCCGGCCCGGTCGAGATCGGGCGCCGGGATGCCGCTGCGGCGAACCTTTTCGGCGACCTGCGAAGTACGGGTCTAGCGCTGGTCGGTCGCGGTGCCGCCTTAACCGGGTGTTGTTCGACGGTGAGAGGGTCTTCCACAGTCGGCTCTCCCCCATGGACTCCGCTGATGGCCTGGAGCAAGCCGTGTCCCACCTCAGCCCATCCGATCAGCAACAGCGGCCCGACCGTGCCGAACGCGGCCTTACCCATCTGGTCGGTGATCAGCGGATCCGCCACATTCAGCGCCAACGTCATCACGCTGGAGAAGACCAGAAGCCGCCGCGCCGGACGAAGCTGCCGAGTCTGGGCCCCATGAAGGGCGAGATACCGAGTGCCTAGCGGTAGTTTGTTAGGCCGGGCGGTAGAGATCGATGGGTCTGCCGGTGCCGAGGGCGTTGAGTAGGGACTGGAGTTCGGTGGGCGGGGGCTTGGTTGACCATGCCCGCCAGTAGCGTTGCAGCGTGGCCCAGGGCGTCAGCCAGCCACGGACGGCCCGTAGTGCCCGGGGCCAGCAGGCCGGCTGGGGCTGGTGGGACGGTGGAGTGCCCCCTCTCTGGCCGGCTGGGTACCGGCTCCTCCTCGTCAGCGGCGGGTATGGGCGGGGCGAACCAGGTGTCCCAGCAGAAGCTGAACGCGCAGTTGACCAGGGTCTGGTGGCGGCGGATGGCGGTGTCGGAGCGGACCTGGAAGTCGGCGCAGCCGAGTTCGTCCTTGACCTGCGTGTAACTCTGCTCGACCCAGTGCCGCAGACCGTAGATCCGTACGATCTCGGCAAGGCCGGCGGGTGGATAGGGCGATTCGGCGGCGCGCGGGGATCCGGGGCGGGGCAGGTCGGTGGCCAGGTACCAGGTGGCCTTGGCGGGCAGGGTGGCCGGGGCGGTGGTGGCCACGACCAGGCGGACGTTGCCGTTTGGGCCCCACCAGCCGAGCCGGGCCTCGGCGGCCCACCAGGTGACGGTGTGCCCGTCACGGAAGGTGCGCTCGATGCGCGTCCAGTCCCCGGGATGGTCCAGGTCCCGCCAGGTCAGCGCGGCGCGGCAGACGGGCTGCGTCGACCGGGGTATGCGCATCACGCCCGTAGGCCCAGGTGCCGTGCCGGGGTTTGAGGGCCATCACGAACGGCAGGCCGGCCTCGTGTAAGTCGGCGCGGAAGCTGTCTCGGTCGCCGTAGGCGCAGTCGGCGGCCACTGCCCGGAAGACCAGTCCGGTCGCCTTGGCCTGCGCGGCCAGTTCGATCGCGATCGGCAGCTGGTGCGCAAAACCCGGGTCATTCTTGCCTTTCAGGAAGTGGTGGGCTGGTGTGTAGGGGTGAGCGTGCACCGGGTAGTAGACGCGCTCGTCCGCCCAGCAGGTGGTGACGGTGACCACGCCGCGGTCGATCTTCCCGACCGAGCCGAGATACTGCTTGCCCACGTGCGCGGTCGCCGCCCCGTCCTTGCGGTCCCCAGAGTCGTCGACCACCAGCACCCCACCCGGGTGCGGGGCGGTACACGGGTCAGCCAGCAGCAGTTTAAGACGGCGGGCGTTGACGGCCTCGCAGTCCCAGGTCGACTCCGACAGGAAGAACTGCAGCCGCTGGACTGCTGGATGCTGGGCACCGGCCACCGGTTCGGCCCCGGCCAGGCAGGTCAGCGTCTTGTTCCGGTCCCGCGGCAGCAGCAGCCCGGCCAGATACTCACGGAACCCACGCCGCTGAGCCAGCGTCCCGAAGAGATCATCGAAGCGAGCAGCGTACGCTTCCAGCGGACCGGGCGCAGGCGGACACGGCAGCCGCTTCGTCATCTCAAGCCCCCCAGGCCGTAGTTGAAGCCTCCACCTACGACCTACTCCCGCATGAACCCGCCGTCAACAAACCACCGCTAGTGTTGTGATTGCATAGGTTTCGCGGGCTGGGTCAAGCTGCGGCTTGGAGGGGCCGTCCACCCCAGCGGATGCGCTTCTCGCTGCGGATGCGGGCGCGTTCACGGCGTTGGGCTGCGAGGACGTCGGGGTGGCGGGCGTTGGCGTTGCGCCAGCGAAGGTAGGCGTGCAGGGCCCGGGTCTGGATGATGTGGTTGGGGTGGTTGGAGTTGGCGATGGTGAACTGTCGCATCGGGCCGAAATGGGCCTCGATCGGGTTGGCCCAGGACGCGTAGGTGGGGGTAAAGCAGAGCTCGACGCGGTGCTTCTTCGCCCAGCGGCGGATCTTCTCGCCCTTGTGGGCGGACAGGTTGTCCAGGATCACGTAGATCGGGGCGCCGTCGGGGCGGGCGGCATGGATCGACTTCAGTGCGGCCAGGGTGTTCGCGGCACCTTTCTTCCGGTGGTTGACGCCCCAGAGCGTGTCGTCGCGGACCGAGTAGCAGCCTCGGTCGGATGACAACGTACAGCGCTGCTGGATTTGTTCACGAGAACCGACAGCACCTGTCAACGAGTTTGGGCAGCATTCGAAGCCCTGCGGAAATAGAACAGTTCACGGCTTCGGGCAGCGCGGGCCCCTGCCGAGTTGGCAGGGGCCCGCGCTGTAGAGAGCTGAGGAGGGCCGGGGCCTGTCCTCGACGAGCGGCATGCTCGCCGACACCGCCTACCGTCTGCTGCCGGTCTGACGGCGGGGCCGGCCGGCGGCTAGCTTAGATGCCGGGCGAAGAACCGGGCCCCGGCGTCGATCTCGAACGACGGCACGCCGGTGTGCCCGCCGAGATTGGCGTGCAGCGTCTTCTCCTTGGAGCCGAAGGCGTCGAACAGGTCCAGAGCCGACTGACGGTCGTTCCCTTCGTCGTCCCACTGCAGCAGGACCTGCAGCGGAATGGTGACCTCCCGGGCCTCCTCGAACAGAGTGGCGGGCACGAAACTCCCGGCGAACAGATTGGCGGCCGAGATGCGCGGCTCGACTGCCACCAGCCGGATGCCGATGGCGATCACTCCCCCCTCGTACCCGACCGGGCCGCCGATCTCGGGCAGCGAAAGGAGGGCGTCCAGGGTGGTCCGCCATTCCGGGACCGCCTTTTCGACCAGCGGGAGAACGAGAGCGTCGACGATCTCGTCGACCGGTTCGCCGGCCTCCATCGCCCGCCGTAGGTCGGTGCGGGCCTGCTCGGTGGCGGCCGAACGGGGCCGGTCACCGCTCCCGGGGAGCTCGATGGCGGCCGCGGCGAAGCCGTACTCCGCCGCGTAGTGCCGGGCCCGGGCCGCCAGTCGGGGGTACATCTTGTGCAGTCCGCCGGGGTGGCCGACCAGGATCAGCGGCGCCGGTGCGGATGCGGATCCGGGCGTCCACAGGACGCCGGGGATCTCGCCGAGGGTGAATTCGCGTTCGAGGACGCCGTCGTCGAGGCGCTGTTCAGAAGTGAATTGCATGGTCGTGCCTTTCGGGAGTGCTCTTGAACGGCGCTCCCGGACGACCTATCGTCCGACCGTGACCCCGGAGGGGAGCACCCATGTCGATGCTGCGTTCACGGGTACCACCTCCTCGTTCTCTCGCACGGCCTCCGGAAAACTAGCAGTGGTCGCCGCGGTCCGCCAAACGGGCTTTCCCGGAGGCTCCGTGGCCGGATGCCACGGAGTCGGAACACTACGCAGAACTACTCGGGGTCTCAGCGCGGCTTCCCGAGTGGAGGGCCCGCGACGGCGGGGCGCACTGGTGGCCCTATCGTTTCTCATGAACATCGAACACGACGTGCCGCCGACGCCTCCCAAACTCGTCGACAGGTGCTGTCGGTTCTCGTGCACAAGGCCACACTGCAGTCTCTCGACGGAGCTCGCCTACCTTGGCCGATACGACGAAGCTGAAGCGGAATGCCGCACCGTGATCGACGGAGCCAACAGGGTGTTTCCCACCTCGCTCACAACCACACTTCGGCTTGCCGCCAACAACGGCCTGGTCTTTGCCCTCAACGAGCGTTGCCGTCATTCGGAGGCCGAGACGCTCGCGCGCTCCGCGATACGCGAAGCCACCGCAACGGCCGCGGCACCACACTTCCTGCTCTTCCTTCAGATCGGCCTGGCGAAGAGCCTCAACGCCCGGCATAGGTATGAGGAAGCGGAACAGCTCCTGAAGCATGCAAAGGCCACCACCCTGCCATCCGACACAGCTGCCATACGGTTCGCCTCGGCTACAGCGCGGCTGGGCCTGGGGCGCCTCAACGAGGCGGAGATCGATGCGCGCGAGGCGATCACGGTAGGTGAATGGGGCCTCGGCCCATCGCATCACCTCGCCCTTAGGTGGGCACACTGCTCGGCTCAATACTCGTTGCCCAGGGCCGACTGGACGAGGCCGAGCAGAAGCTGCGCGCCAACGCGGCTGCCTGGGCAGAAAATCTCGGCTCGGCCATCCCAAGACCATCGCCCCGCAGGCTGCGCTCGCGGGCGCTATCCCCTCCTGACAGGCGACCGCGAGGGTTGCGGACGGCGGCGCAGAGCGCGAGGCATGGGCCATGTTCGAGGTGGGAGTTCCGTGAGGCGGAGGCACAGGACGCGGTACGCCAGGTGCCGGTGGCCCGGATGAGGGGTGCCCTGAGTGTTGTCCGCCACCGCGGTGTCGTCGGCCTGGGTGTTTCAAGCCAAGGTTGACGGTTGGGGGCACGCTTAGGGAGCTCAGGGTCTCGGAGCACTCAGGGGCGAGGGCCGATCACCTTCTCTGCGTCCCTGACCGTGATCGCACCGGCGGGGCAGGAGTCGGCCGCGTCCAAGACCGTCCCGCCCACCTTACCCGGATCGATCTCGCCATGCACCGGCCGGGCATGCTCACCGGCGAGGACGAACAGCTCAGGGGCCATACCGGCGCACATCCCGGAGGCCATGCACCGCCTGCCGTCGACCTCCACCTGCCAGGCCATCGTCACCACCCCTGTTGGGTGTCAAAAGTCACATGCCGCACCCTGAAGAGCCGCTTTGCGCTCTCGAGTGATCGCGGCAAGCTCGGACTGCATGGCGTTGCGCGTGCTCTACCTGATCTTCCTCCGGCTCCTCGGCTTGCTCCTACTGCTGTCCCGGTCGGAGAAGGCCAAGGACGTCGAGCTGCTCACGCTGCGCCATGAGGTTGCGGTGCGGCGTCGGCAGCTCGGCGTCCGCCCGCGATGTGAATGGCCGGACCGCGTGGTCCTTGCCGCCCTGGCCCGGCACCAGCCAAGCGGGCTGCGCCGGCACCGGCTGGTCAACCCCGGCACCCTGCTCGCCTGGCACCGTCAGCTGCTCCGCTGGAAGTGGAGGCAGAAACCCGCGCGCACCGGACGCCCGCCGATCTGCGAGGAACTCACCGCCCTCACCCTGCGCCTGGCCCGCGACAACTCCACGTGGGGCTATACCAGGATCCAGGGCCAACTACGGCGCCTCAGCCACCGCGTCGGAGCCTCGACCATCCGCCGCATCCTGCGCAGCGCGGGACTCATCCCCGCGCCCCGACGAAGCCCCAACGCAGGGCTCTCCTGGCGAGAGTTCCTGCGTGCTCAGGCCCCGGGCTTGCCCGCCGCGGACTCTTTCCACGTTGACACCGCGATCTTGAAGCGACTGTACGTGTTCTTCGTCATGGAGGTCGGCACCCGCACCGTGCACATCCTCGGCGTCACTCCCCACCCCACCGCGGCGTGGGCCACCCAACTCGCGAGAAACCTTCTCGCCGACCTCGGCGACCGGGCCTCCGGCTTCCGCTCCCTACTGCGCGACCGCGACAGCCGCCACACCCAGGCCTTCGACGCCGTCTTCACAGCCGACGACATCTCGATCCTGAAGAGCGCGCCTCAGGCGCCGAAGATGAACGCCCACGCCGAAAGGTTCATACGCACCACAAGATCAGAGTGCACGGACCGCCTGCTCATCTACAACGAACAGCACGCACGGCTCGTCCTCGCCGAGTACGAGAACCAGCCGACCTGGTCGCGGGCTGCCGGAGCGGAACCCGCGTGGACAAGCCTCCGGATGTGCGAGCGCGCTCGATCACGCCGTGCGGCCGACGAGCTTCCCGGGACCTGGTCTGACAGGCGGATCAGCGCAGTCCGGCGAAGAGATCGTTCTCGGGTACGGCCGTGCCGGTGGCGTCCTGGACACGTACGAAGGTCTCCATGCCCATCAACTCGCCGAACCTCTCCTTGCCCATTTTGAGGAAGAAGATGTTCTCGCCCTGACTGGCGTGCGCGGCCAGCGCGTCGAACTTCTGACCGCTGAACGCGGTGGTGTCCACCCACGTGGTGATCTCATCGTCGGGGAGGCCGATCTCGGCCATCGCGGCGGCCTCGGCAGGGTCCGGCTCCGGCATGTCCTCATGAAACTCGCGCACGATCTCACCGAACCGCTGCATCATCGAGCGGGGCATCGTCGTCCAGTACACCTTCGGTGTCAGCGCGGTCATCTTCAGCGCCGCCATCGTGATGCGGTGGGCCTGGATGTGGTCGGGGTGGCCGTAGAAGCCGTTTTCGTCGTAGGTGACGACCACATCGGGTCGGTAGTGCCGCATGAGTTCCGCGAGTCGGGCGGCGCCTTCCTCCACGGGGGTCTGCCAGAAGGATCCGGGGGCGTCGTTGCTCGGCCAGCCCGTCATCCCGGAGTCGGCATATTCCAGTATCTCTAGATCGCTGACCTTCAGGACGTCACAGCTCGCTTCGAGTTCTTGACGGCGCATCAAGGCAACGGCCGCCGGATCGTGCCCGGGATCGCCCGGCTTGACACCTCCCGGTCCATCACCGCAACGGCCGTCGGTACACGTCACGAGAACCGTACGGATGCCCTCCGCCGCGTACCGCGCGAGGACCCCTCCGGTTCCGGTGGCCTCATCGTCCGGGTGGGCGTGCACTGCCATGAGCGTCAAGGGCCAGTCCGTCATGAAACAGTCCTCCTGCAGAAATACGTCTCGGTCCGAGTGCGCGGCGGGCGTACCGCGATCCCGAGGGCCCGGATCCTGTCGGGGCGACGACCTTGTGGTCTCCGTGTTCCCCGCCCGTGCGGCGCCGGTCCCTCGGTCGATGCAACAGTGCTGGCCGGACCGGCTGTTCCCGGCGCGCACAGAACACCTCGACATCTCGGCTCGCAGGGCGGTCGGGGGCGCCGGAATCAGAAGGTGATCTTCAGGCCGATGACGGGCTTGGTACTGGTGTGATTGCCTGATCAACTGTCGCCAGTTCCCCGGGGAACCCAGCCAGCTGGTGACCGACTGTGGTCGCCAGCGGCGTATCGCGCCACCGGGTGGTGGCCTTGTCGTGGTAGCCGAGCGAGTCCGATACGACGGCGCGGGATTCGGCACGGGGCCGGAGAACAGCTGCGAACGGGGGTGTTAACTTCCTTCCCGTGGCGGAGCACCAGGACGAGCCCAGGGCGGCCCACGACGGGGTCGTCGAGCTGTATGCGTCGATGTTCGCTAATCGACTGGCGACGCAGCCGTTCGCGCGGAACATGATCGGCACCTTCGCCGAGCTGGTGCGTGGAACGGGGAATTCGCGGGTGGCCGATGTCGGCTGCGGGCCCGGACATCTGACGGCCATGCTGCACGACCTGGGGCTGGATGCCTTCGGGCTCGACCTCTCCCCGGCCATGGTCGACCACGCCCGGCGGGCCCATCCGGCGCTGAAGTTCGGCGAGGCCCGGATGGAGGCACTCCCAGTTGAGGACGGGGCGCTCGGCGGCGTGCTGGCCCACTAGTCAATGATCCACATCCCTCCTGGGGAACTACCTGCGCTGCTCGCCGAGCAGGCGCGTGTCCTGGCGCCGGGGGGCCTTCTCCTGGTCTCGTTCTTCGGGACCGACGCGCCCGAGCCGGTCCAATTCGACCACAAGGTGACACCCGCCTATAGCTGGCCGGCGGACCGGTTCGCCGAGTTGCTGGCCGGGGCCGGGTTCGTCACATTCGCGCGGCTGCTCCACGACCCGGCCTCCGAGCGGGGCTTCCTGGACGCCCACTTGCTGGCCCGTCTCCGCTAAAGCATGGCCTTTTGCTGTGTTGAGTCGGCCTGGGGCGCGGTTTCAGCGTTGCCGCCGACCCGTTTCCCCAGGCCGCTCGCCGCACCCGGCGTGCGGCTCTCACCGCTGCCCCTGCCGAAAACCTCATCCGCCCAGGTAGGAGCCGGGGCGCCGGGGATGCGGGGTCTCGGGCGCGGGCGTGCTGGTGCGTCCGGACACGGTGCTGCGCTGGCACCGGAACCTGGTCGCACGGCGCCACGCGGCCGCCTCCCAGCCGAAGCGCTCGGGAAGGCCGCGTACCGTACGCTCCATCCGAGCCTTGGTGTTGCGGCTCGCCCGGGAGAATCCCAGCTGGGGCTACCGCCGCATCCACGGCGAACTGCTCGTTCTCGGGGTCAAGGTGGCCGCCTCCACCGTCTGGGAGATGCTCAACGAGGCCGGGATCGACCCGGCGCCCGAACGGGCCTCCAGTACGTGGGCGGACTTCCTGCTCTCCCAGGCCGACGCCCTGCTGGCGTGCGACTTCCTTGAAACGGTCACGCTGTCTGGGGCGCGCCTGTATGTGTTCGCGGTGACCGAGCACGCCAGTCGCCGGATCCGGATCCTCGGTACCACCGCGCACCCGACCGGATCCTGGGTGGCGCAAGCCGCGAAGAACCTCGTCACGGACCTGGAGGACGTCAGCTGCCGGGCGCGGTTCATGATCCGGGACCGGGACGGGAAGTACCCCGCCCTGTTCGACACCGTCCTCAACGACGCGGGGATCGAGGTGGTGCTCAGCGGGGTGCGGATGCCGAGAATGAACTCGATCATGGAAAGGTGGGTGCAGACCTGCCGGCGCGATCTGCTGGACCGCACCTTGATCTGGAACCAGCGGCACCTGCTGCACGCGCTACGGGAGTTCGAAGACTTCTACAACTCCCACCGGGTGCGCCACGAGGCGCCATATGACCGTACGGAGGTGAAAGACCACCGTGGCCGGGCCGTCGCAGCGGCTCGGTGAAGCTGGGGGCAGCCTGATCCGGGGGACACCGGGGAGGGTGGGAAGCAGCCCCGACAACGACGGGACGGTCCGGTACTGCCAGACGGGTCGGGCCCGGCAAGCGAGATCAGAAGGTGTAACGCGAGTGAACCAGCGGCTGAAGTCCCGTAATCGTTGTGCCGGCTCGAACCTGGCGGATCTGGGCCGGTGTGCAGCGCTCGTACCCCTGCATCCTCGAGGGGACGTCTCCGACGCCGGTTGCGGTGGCCGGTCCGGAGGCCGCGGTGAAGGTCTGCGGCGTAGCCGCGGCGATGCTGCCGGGATAGAGCTGGGCACCGCCCTGGTCGAGCGGTCATGTGGTGAACGTGGGAACCGTCCCCGGTCGCCCCTGGCGCGGGCATCCGGTCCGTGCCTGGGGCAGGTCTGTCGCCGACTGACGGCCGTGGGGCGGGGCGGAGGCCCCGTAGTAGTCCGAGGCCGGGAGAGCCGGTTGCATGGCGAAGGGGGCCAGCAAGTCAGCAGCAAGGACGCTGGAATGCCAGGAGGACGTTGGTGAACACCGACGCACTGGAGGACGCCGCCTTCTCGGCGGAACGCCGGGTACTGAAGATCCAGGCCAAGCTGCACCGTTGGGCCCGCGAGGACCCTCATCGCAGGTTCGATGACCTATTCAACCTCGTTGCCGATCCCGCGTTCTTGCTGACGGCGTGGATGCGGGTGCGGGGCAACAAGGGAGCGCGCACGCCCGGCGTGGACGGCCATACCGTCTACTACGTGGAGAACGTGCGCGGCGTCGAGGACTTCCTCGACGTACTGCGGTCGCAAATCAAGGACCGCACGTTCCGGCCGTTGCCGGTGCGCGAGCGCATGATCCCCAAGGCGAACGGCAAGCGCCGCCGCCTGGGGATCGCCTCCGTGGCCGACCGGACGGTCCAAGCCTCCCTCAAGCTGGTGCTGGAGCCGATCTTCGAGGCGGACTTCCAGCCGTGCTCCTACGGGTTCCGCCCGATGCGCCGGGCCCACGACGCGATCGCCGAGGTGCACTACCTCGCATCGAGACCTCGTAACTACGAGTGGATCGTCGAGGGCGACATCACGGCGTGCTTCGACGAGATCGACCACACGGCCCTGATGGACCGTGTGCGGTATCGGATCGCAGACAAACGCGTCCTGGCCCTGGTGAAGGCGTTCCTCAAGGCAGGCATCCTCTCCGAGGACGGCCAGCTGCGAGAAACCGACACCGGCACCCCGCAAGGATCGATTCTCTCGCCGCTGCTGAGTAACGTGGCCCTGTCGGTTCTGGACGAGTACTTCGCCCAGATCCCCGGCGGTCCCGGCTCGTCCCGAGCACAGCGGAGTAAGCGGCGGCGGCACGGGAAGGCCAACTACCGCCTGGTGCGGTATGCCGACGACTTTCTCGTGCTGGTCTGCGGCACCCGGGAACACGCCGAGCAGATACGCGGCGACGTCGCCGAGGTGCTGGCCCCGATGGGTTTGCGCCTGTCGGAGGAAAAGACGCTGATCACCCACATCGACAACGGCCTCGACTTCCTCGGATGGCGCATCCAGCGTCACCGGAAGCGGGGAAGCAACCGGCACTACGTCTACACCTACCCCTCGCGCAAAGCCCTGAAGGCCGCGATGGGCAAGGTGCGCAAATGGTGCCGGGAGTTGGACACCAACCAGCCGCTCGACGCCCTGCTGCTCCAGCTCAACCGGCTGCTGCGGGGCTGGTGCGCGTACTTCCGCCCCGGGGTCTCGCACGCTGCTTTCCAGTACCTGAGCCACTACACATGGGGACGGGTCATCGGATGGCTGCGACGCAAGCACCCCAAGACCAATTGGAAGGACCTCCGACGCCGCTACTGCGGCGGACGGTGGTGGCCACGCGGCCAAGAGCGTGAGCTGTTCGACCCGGCAAAGGTACGCACCACGCGCTACCGATACCGCGGGACCGTCATCCCGACGCTATGGCCGACAGCAGGATGAGGTAACCGCAGGCCCTGGCATGGGACTTGTGGAGAGCCCGTTGCGTTGCAAGGCGCACGGCGGGTTCGGCGAGCGGCCTGGAGAAACGGACTGGCGGCAACGCCAGCACCGCGCTCCAGGCCGACTCAACCCCCATCAGGGCATCGCCAACGCCCGCCCGCTGCACCCGCTGCCGGTGCCGATCACCGATCCGGAGCAGATCACCCGCCTCGACATACGAAGACGCGAACGACTCGGCGGCATCCTCCACGAGTACCAACATGCCGCGTGACCTGCCCGGATGAGGTTTTCGGCAGGCGCAGCGCGGTGCACGAGCCACGCGAGGGCTGGTTGGATGCGTAAGCGGTGCCGGACTAGGGACGGCACGTTCTGTGCGACATCATGGGAGACCGGCGGAGGCGCATCCGACGGTGGCTCACCCCGCCCCCTTCCCAGATGCCCCACCATAAGCCTAATGGTATTATAAAGTAGTAACGTGGCATTAATGCCCTACAAGGGAATAGGCGGGAGTTATTGCTCGTATGGGGCGATAGGCCACGTGACGGAGCAAGGTTTTCCCTCGCTGTCCTGCGCGACCGCTGCCGCGGGCAACGGAGCCGTCACGTCCTACCGGTCGCGCTGGTAGCACCCAAGGGAGGTCGAACGATGATCCGGACACATCGTGTCGCAGCATTCACGTTCCTGGTCGCCCCCGCGCTCGTGGTGGGCCCCGCGGTTGCCGCACAGGCATCGAACACCATCGCGCCCGGTGCCCCGTCCCGCGCGACGTGCAATGTCGAAAGAGATTCGCTCGGCAAGTACCACCTGTGGGGTCTGGGATTCCCCCCGAACACAAAGCTCACCTACTCCGGGTCCAGCTCAGGAACCGTCCCCACGGACCGGTCGGGACGTTTTGACATCGGCGGTCTCAACGGGAGCAAGTTCGTCATCAAGTCGAACGGCGGGAAGTCGACGACGACCTGCACCATGGTCTCCCGCTGAAGTTTCCGCGGACTGTGGCCCCACGAACACCACGAAGGCGGCCCGTCGGGTCCTTGGCGAGGCCTCCGACGCCGCGGTCTACTGCCCTGTCGGGCAAACGGCGGACGCGGTACACCTTCACCATCACGGTGCCACCCGCGCGTAGAGGAGACGGGCATCTCCGGTCTGGCTGTGCCCGCCTCCTCTACGCGTTCGTGCTCAGTTGAAGGCTCGGACTCAGTACCGAGAGATCAGCCGGTTGAGCCGTTTCACTGTGCCGACGCGCGGCAGGCGTTTGGGTGCTTTATGTCCGATGACCAGGGGGCGCATCATCTCAATTGCGCCATGCGAGTTGAGGCCGTCTTCATGGATAGCCATATGGCAGTGCCACACCGTGGTTCCCTTGATGGGGAATTTGGTGACCCAGGCGGTGATGTAGTTGGGATCCGAAACGAAGACGTCCTTGGGACCGGATTGGAACGCGGGGGCAGGCTCGTACGGCCCGATGGTGCCGGGCACGGGTTTGCCGTCGGCTGTCCATTGGCCCACGTGCCAGCGCCCGATGAGTTGCGGCTGGTCGATCAGGTGGAGGTGGATGGGGTGAGCATCGGGGCTATGGTTACGGATGGCCCATACTTCCCAAGATCCCTGCTGCGGCGTCTCGGTGGCGGGCTCGGTGTATTTCAGCGGCTGGTTCTTATCTCCGAGCATGGGATTGAAAAGTGCGAATTCCGCGGCTTGGACGATACGCAGGCGGGCGTAGCGCAGTTTCACATGCAGCGGTAGACCGTTGTTGGTCTCCTTGATCGTCTCTGGGATGCGGGAGTGGTCCGGTGAGCTGCTTCTTGGGCCGACATCAAATCGCATGAGCTGCGGGATGTACGGCGCATTGTTCGGCCCGGGGTACGGTGCAGGAGCATCGTTGGCCAGGACCCACCGCTGGTTGCCGTGGTGGTGGAAGTCCACGACGATGCGGTACCGCTCGCCCGGAGCGAGGAGCAGATGGGAGAGCCTCACAGGATGGCGCAGGTAGCCCTGGTCGCTGGCGACCACGGTCATCCGCGGCGGACTGCTGGGAGCACCCGATACCTGCCGCAAAGACAGGCGGTAGAAACGGGCCGGGGATTCATTCAGCAAGGTGAACAGGTAGCGTCGCGGCTCGACCCTCTGCTTGGGGGCGATGGTGCCGTTGACCACCGGTAGGTCACCAAAGGCCCCGTAGCACAGCTGGTAGTTGCCGTCGAACGCCCCGTCCAGGAACGCATAAGTCTTGGAAAAGCGCCCGCGCGGCAGACCGAAAGACCGCTCCTTGCGGTCGGTTTCGGGGGAGTACCCGAGGAGTCCGGCAAAGATATGCGGGCCGGTGTTCCCATCGTCGTGGTCGTGGTAGAACAACGGCGCCGCCGCTTGACGGTTGGGGAAGTGGTAGGTGTACGAGTGGCCGGGCCAGATCTCCAAGGCGAGGGGGGCGGGTACTCCGTCGCTTTCCGCGTCCTGCAGGCCACCGTGGTGGTGCAAGGTGAGAGTGTTGTTGTTGTTCGTCGTCGGGAACGTCGGGAAGATGGGTGTTCCCGGCGGCGGCAGATGGTTGACCAGCTTCAGGTCGACGGGCCGGCCCTCTCGGCTGATGATGGTGGGACCAAGGTAGTCCATGTGGGCGTTGGTCGTGCTGTAGGCCAGAGTCTTCGTCGCCGGCCAAGAGCTGGCGAAGTGATGGGTGTAGTGCACCGCAGCCGTGAACGTGTAGTGGTGCGGCCCATCCGGCTTCGCCACGGGCAGCTGATGCGCATCGTCCACGAAGAACGGCACCGGCGGCGACGCGGGACACTCCGGGTCGGCTACCCTCACCGAATTCGGCACGTCCTGGTTGACAGCCCGCGCTACTGAAGCGGGGCCACCCACCGCCATCAGCGGTCCGCCCGTAACAACTGCTAGGGCGGGCACCACCGCCAACACCCTCCGGCCAGCTCTCCGGCGCCGTCGGCCGACCGGCACTCCCACCATCTCAGACCTCCGACACCACTCGGGGAAATCCTGTCTTCACGTAGGATCATCTGATCACTCTCGTTCCTGACGAATCAGCAGGAACCAGCGATACCTGGACTTGGTTCACCGGAATGGGCCTGCACGCTCAGCCAACCTGAACCTGGCCTGACCAGAGCACGTGCAAAAAGCTCCAGCATGACACTCCGTGCCACCCCGTCCAAAGGCGTCCGGCCGCACCTTGGCCGGGTTCGGCCCCACTCGTAGGTCCAGGAGCGTCCACGTGGAAGCGCCGTTGAAACCGCGTGCACCCCACCGTCGAGCCCACGCGCGCCCCGCACAGGCCGCTACTGCGCGGCGGGGAAGGAATCACCCAGCACCTGGGCAAAGAGACCTCCGACCTCATCGCCCTGTGCAACAAGGCAACGCACCACTCCATCCCCATCCCCGACGCCCGCTCCTTGATAAAGAAGACCGAGACCGCCGCGAAGGGACTGCGCGCGCTGTGACCGCCTCCGCCTTCGACCGCCTCGCCGCCGCCCTCGACCTCCTCGACCTCCTCGACCTCACCCCGGCGCCCGCGGCGCCCAAGAACCCCACCGCTCCCGATTCCGGGCTCGCCCACCCCCGCGCTGCGCCCTTCCTGCTGCGCCGCGCACTCGAGGACCGGCTGGACACCTACCACCTACATCCGGGCCAGGAAGCCGGGCCTGTTGGACTGCCGCGCCGAGACCAAAGCCGTCTGGCTCGCCCAACAGCTCGGCGCTGACTTCGCCGGGCGCCACGCAGCCGTCTGGTCCAGCCTCAGCGCGGCATGCCACTTCCATCAGTACACCCTCCCCCCGACCGTCTCTGAGCTGCGCGCCTGGCACGACGACGTCGAGGCAGTGCTGAGCGCGTTCCCTGGCTGACGCCATCTGACCGGGGCAGCGGAT
>NZ_JANFNG010000021.1 GCF_024436035.1 Streptomyces humicola | reverse complement strand
CCTTGTTCTCATGTTTTGTGGGTTTGGGGCCCCCGCCCCCCCACCCCTCAGCTGTCTTCTCAGGCGTCTTTTCAGGCCGAGGCCGGCGGATACAGCTGTTTGGGCAGCTGCGCTGCGGCCGCGCGGTCCAGCAGCCACAGGGTGCGGCTGCGGCCGTAGGCCCCGGCCGCAGGGGCCTGGATCTCACCCGCGCCCGACAGGGCGATGGCGACCGCGTTCGCCTTGTCCTCGCCCGCCGCCAGCAGCCACACCTCACGCGCCGCCCGGATCGCGGGGAGGGTGAGCGAAATGCGGGTGGGCGGCGGCTTCGGCGCGCCGTGCACGCCCACGACGGTCCGCTCCGTCTCCCGTACGCCCGGGTGCTCGGGGAAGAGAGAGGCGACATGGGTGTCCGGGCCGACGCCGAGCAGCAGCACATCGAACGTCGGCACCGGACCGTGGTCCTGGGGCCCCGCCGCCTTGGCGAGCTCGGCCGCATACCCCTCGGCCGCCGCGTCGGCGTCACCGCCGTACGGACCGTCGTAGGCAGGCATGGCGTGCACCCTGGACGGGTCGAGCGGCACGGCGTCGAGCAGCGCCTCGCGGGCCTGTGTGACGTTGCGCTCCGGGTCGCCCTCGGGAAGGAACCGTTCGTCGCCCCACCACAGATCCAGCCGCGACCAGTCCACCGCGTCGCGCGCGGGCGCCTCGTTGAGCGCCGCGAGCAGCGCATTGCCGTTGCGCCCGCCGGTGAGCACCACCGAGGCCGAGCCGCGCGCCGACTGGGCGTCGACGATCCTGGTGATCAGCCGGGCCGCCGCGGCCTTCGCCATCAGCTCCTTGTCGCGGTGCACCACGACCTGAGGTGCTGTCACTTCTTACTCTCCGCCGTGCGCTTCCGGGCCGGCTTGGGCGCCGCCGCCGATGCCGGATCCTGCCGGGGCTGATCCTGCTGCTGCCCGGACTCCTGCTCCTGCTCCGGCTCGGGCCGTTGCTCCGGCTTCGCCGCCTTGGCCCGCTCGCCCGTCATGATGCGTTCGACGCCGAACTGCACCGCCGACCTGTAGATCTCGTCCGGGTCCAGACGCCGCAGCTCCTCGGCGATCAGCTCCGAAGTCTCCCGTCGCTTCAGCGCCACATGCCGGTCCGGCTGGCCGGGCATGGCCAGCTCGGCGAGCGCACCGTCCGCCCGGTCCAGGCAGATCACGCCGTCGGCGGTGGTGAGCCGCACCGCGGTGAGCCCGGGCCCGTCCGAGACGGTGCGTTCCACCGGGACGTCCAGCCGGTCCGCAAGCCACATGGCGAGCAGCTCGGCGCTCGGGTTGTACGCCTCGCCCTCGACCACGGCACTGCTGATCTTCGAGTGCTTCTGGTCGAGCGCGGCCGCGAGCATGGAGCGCCACGGGGTTATGCGGGTCCAGGCCAGGTCGGTGTCGCCCGGGGTGTACGAGGCGGCCCGCAGGCCGAGCGCCGCGACCGGGTCCTCGGCGGCCGATGCGTCCGTGATCCTGCGCTGCCCGAGCCGGCCGAGCGGGTGCTGGGCGGGGTTGTCGGGGGCGTCGGCCGGCCACCAGACGACCACGGGGGCGTCCGGCAGCAGCAGCGGCAGCACCACCGACTCGGCGTGGTTGACCAGCTCGCCGTGGAGCCGGAGCAGTACCGTCTCGCCCGCGCTGGAGTCCGAGCCGACCAGCACCTCGGCGTCGAGCCGGGTCCTGGCGCGGTCGCGCGGGGTGCGGCCGGGCCGCTTGATGACGGCGAGGATCCGGGAGGGGTGCTCGCGGGAGGCATCGCTCGCGGCGCGCATGGCGTCGTAGGCGCTGCCCTCGTCGGTGACGATGACGAGGGTGAGCACCATGCCGATCGCCGGGGCGCCTATGGCGCGCCGGCCCTCGATGAGGGCGGAGTTGATGCGGGACGAGGTGGTCTCCGTCAGGTCGATCTTCATGGCCGGCGCCAGCTCCTACCGTCTCGTGCGAGCATCTCGTCCGCCTCTACCGGGCCCCAGGTCCCGGCCGCGTACTCGGCCGGCTTGCCGTTGCTCGCCCAGTACTCCTCGATCGGGTCGAGGATGTTCCAGGAGAGTTCGACCTCCTGGTGGCGCGGGAAGAGGTTGGCGTCGCCGAGCAGGACGTCGAGGATGAGGCGCTCGTACGCCTCGGGGCTGGACTCGGTGAAGGACTCGCCGTAAGCGAAGTCCATCGATACGTCCCGGACCTCCATCGAGGTGCCCGGTACCTTCGAACCGAACCGCACCGTGACGCCTTCGTCCGGCTGTACCCGGATGACCAGGGCGTTCTCCCCGAGCTCCTCGGTGGCGCCGGACTCGAACGGCAGATAAGGGGCGCGCTTGAAGACCACTGCGATCTCGGTGACCCGTCGTCCCAGCCGCTTGCCGGTGCGCAGGTAGAACGGCACCCCGGCCCAGCGGCGGTTGTTGATCGTCAGTCTGACCGCGGCGTAGGTGTCGGTCTTCGAGTCGGGACTGATGCCCTCCTCCTCGAGGTAGCCCAGCACCTCCTCGCCGCCCTGCCACGCGTGCGCGTACTGGCCGCGCACGGTGTGGGCGCCCAGGTCGTCCGGCAGCTGGACCGCGGCCAGAACCTTGAGCTTCTCGGTCACCAGCGCCTTGGGGTGGAAGGAGCCGGGCTCCTCCATCGCGGTGAGCGCCAGCAGCTGCAGCAGGTGGTTCTGGATGACGTCACGGGCGGCGCCGATGCCGTCGTAGTAGCCGGCCCGGCCGCCGATGCCGATGTCCTCGGCCATGGTGATCTGCACGTGGTCGACGTACGAGCGGTTCCACAACGGCTCGAACATGGTGTTGGCGAAGCGCAGCGCCAGGATGTTCTGGACGGTCTCCTTGCCCAGGTAGTGGTCGATCCGGAAGACCTGGTCGGGGGAGAAGACCTTGTGGACGACCTGGTTGAGCTCTTCCGCGCTCTTCAGGTCGTGGCCGAAGGGCTTCTCGATGACCGCGCGGCGCCAGGAGTCGCTCGGGCCCTCGGAGAGCCCGTGCTTCTTCAGCTGCTCTACGACGAGCGGGAAGAACTTCGGCGGCACGGAGAGGTAGAAGGCGAAGTTGCCGCCGGTACCGCGCGCCTTGTCCAGGTCCTCGATGGTGGTCCTGAGGGTCTCGAACGCCGCATCGTCGCCGAAGTCACCGGGGACGAACCGGAAGCCCTCGGCGAGCTGCGCCCAGACCTCCTCGCGGAACGGGGTCCGCGCGTGTTCCTTCACCGCGTCGTGTACGACCTGCGCGAAGTCCTCGTGCTCCCAGTCGCGGCGTGCGAAGCCGACGAGCGAAAAGCCCGGGGGCAGCAACCCGCGGTTGGCGAGGTCGTAAATCGCAGGCATCAGCTTCTTGCGCGACAGGTCGCCCGTGACGCCGAAAATGACCAGGCCGGACGGCCCCGCGATGCGCGGGAGCCGCCGGTCCAGGGCGTCACGCAGCGGATTGCTGCTTGTGGTCACTTCTGTCATGCCTCCGTGGGAGCGAGGCGCTTCAGCTCCGCCTCGGTGGACTGGAGCAGGTCGTTCCACGAGGTCGCGAACTTCTCCACGCCCTCGTCCTCCAGCACCTGAACCACATCGTCGTACGAGATGCCCACTGCGGCCAGTGCATCGAGCTCGGCCTTGGCCTGCTCGTAGGTGCCGTGGATGGTGTCACCGGTGATCTCGCCGTGGTCACCGGTCGCCTGCAGGGTCGCCTCCGGCATGGTGTTCACGGTGTTGGGGGCGACCAGCTCGGTGACGTAGAGCGTGTCGGGGTAGGCCGGGTCCTTGACGCCGGTCGAGGCCCACAGCGGGCGCTGCTTGTGCGCACCCGCCCTCTCGAGCTCCGCCCAGCGGTCGGAGGCGAAGACCTGCTCGTATGCCTGGTAGGCGAGGCGGGCGTTGGCCACCGCAGCCTTGCCGCGCAGGGCCTTGGCCTCGTCGCCGCCGATCTTGTCGAGGCGCTTGTCGACCTCGGTGTCCACGCGGGAGACGAAGAACGACGCGACGGAGCGGATCTTCGACAGGTCGAGACCGGCCGCCTTGGCCTTCTCCAGGCCGGTCATGTACGCGTCCATGACGGCGCGGTAGCGCTCCAGCGAGAAGATCAGCGTGACGTTGACGCTGATGCCCTTGCCGATCACCTCGGAGATGGCCGGCAGGCCCGCCTTGGTCGCCGGGATCTTGATGAAGGTGTTCGGCCGGTCCACCAGCCACGCCAGCTGCTTCGCTTCGGCGATCGTGGCGGTGGTGTTGTGGGCCAGGCGCGGATCCACCTCGATGGAGACCCGGCCGTCCTGGCCGTCGGTGGCGTCGAAGACGGGGCGCAGGATGTCGGCGGCGTCGCGCACGTCGGCCGTGGTGATCATGCGCAGCGCTTCTTCGACGGTCAGCTTGCGGGCGGCCAGGTCGGCGAGCTGCTGCTCGTACCCGTCGCCACCGGAGATCGCCTTCTGGAAGATCGTCGGGTTGGTGGTGACGCCGACGACATGGCTCTCGTCGATGAGTTCCGCAAGGTTGCCGGAGGTGATCCGGCGCCTGCTCAGGTCGTCGAGCCAGATCGCGACGCCTTCGTCGGAGAGGCGCTTGAGTGCGTCGGTCATGAGTAGTTGCATCTCCTCGGAGTCGGTATGGGCGTCAGCGGGTCACCGGGACGCCGCGGCGATGGAGTCGCGTGCGGCGGCGGCCACGGCCTCGGGGGTGAGGCCGAACTCGCGGTAGAGCACCTTGTAGTCGGCGGAGGCGCCGAAGTGCTCGAGCGAGACGATCCGGCCGCTGTCCCCGACGAAGCGGTGCCAGGTCAGGCCGACACCGGCCTCGACGGCGACGCGCGCCTTGACGTTCGGCGGCAGGACGTGATCGCGGTAGGCCTGGTCCTGCTCCTCGAACCACTCGATGCACGGCATCGAGACCACACGGGTGGGGATGCCGTCGGCCTGCAGCTCCTCCCGGGCCGCGACGGCCAGCTGAACCTCGGAGCCGGTGGCAACGATGATCACCTGCGGCTGGCCGCCCTCGGCCTCGAACAGCACATACCCACCCTTGGCCGCGTCATGATTCGGCTCGTAGGTCGGGACGTTCTGCCGGGTGAGGGCCAGGCCGTGCGGCGCCGGCTTGTCGGCATGGCGGCGCAGGATCTCCCGCCAGGCGACCGCGGTCTCGTTGGCGTCGGCGGGACGGACGACGTTCAGGCCCGGGATGGCGCGCAGCGCGGCGAGGTGTTCGACCGGCTGGTGGGTCGGGCCGTCCTCGCCCAGGCCGATGGAGTCGTGCGTCCACACGTAGGTGACGGGCAGCTTCATCAGCGCGGCGAGCCGGACGGCGGGGCGCATGTAGTCGGAGAAGACGAGGAAGGTGCCGCCGTAGACACGGGTGTTGCCGTGCAGCGCGATGCCGTTCATCGTCGAGCCCATGGCGTGCTCGCGGATGCCGAAGTGGATCGTGCGGCCGTACGGCGAGCCTGAAGGCAGCGGGTTGCCCTCCGGCAGGAAGGAGGAGTTCTTGTCGATGGTGGTGTTGTTGGAGCCCGCGAGGTCGGCGGAGCCGCCCCACAGCTCGGGCATCACCGCGCCGAGCGCCTTCAGCACCTCACCGGAGGCCTTGCGGGTCGCCACGTCCTTGCCGGCCTCGAAGACCGGAAGCGCCTTCTCCCAGCCGTCGGGCAGCTCGCCCTCGGCAATGCGGTCGAACTCGGCGGCGCGCTGCGGGTTGGCGGTGCGCCACTCCTGGAAGTGCTTGTCCCACTCGGCGTGCGCGGCGCGGCCGCGGTCGGCGACCTCGCGGGCGTGTGCCAGCACCGCGTCCTCGACCTCGAAGTGCTGCTCGGGGTCGAAGCCCAGCACCTTCTTGGTGGCGGCGACCTCGGCCGCACCCAGCGCCGAGCCGTGCGCGGCCTCGGTGTTCTGCGCGTTCGGGGCGGGCCAGGCGATGATCGTACGCGCGGCGATGATCGACGGGCGCTCGGTCTCGGCCTGCGCGGTCTTCAGCGCCGCGTACAGGGCGTGTACGTCGAAGTCCCCGTCCGGGGACTGCTCGATGCGCTGGACGTGCCAGCCGTAGGCCTCGTACCGCTTCAGCACGTCCTCGCTGAACGCGGTCTCGGTGTCGCCCTCGATCGAGATGTGGTTGTCGTCGTAGAGCGCGATCAGGTTGCCGAGCTTCTGGTGGCCGGCGAGCGAGGACGCCTCGGCGGAGATGCCCTCCTCCAGGTCGCCGTCGGAGACGATCGCCCAGATCGTGTGGTCGAAGACCGACTCGCCGGCAGGCGCCTCGGGGTCGAACAGGCCGCGCTCGTACCGGGCGGCCATGGCCATGCCCACGGCGTTGGCGATGCCCTGGCCGAGCGGGCCGGTCGTGGTCTCCACGCCGACGGTGTGGCCGTGTTCGGGGTGGCCGGGGGTGCGGCTGCCCCAGGTGCGGAAGGACTTCAGATCGTCAAGTTCGAGTCCGTACCCCGACAGGAACAGCTGGATGTAGAGGGTGAGGCTGGTGTGCCCGGGGGAGAGGACGAAGCGGTCGCGTCCGGTCCAGTCCGGGTCGGCCGGGTCGTGCCGCATCAGCTTCTGGAAGAGCAGGTAGGCCGCGGGCGCCAGGCTCATGGCCGTGCCAGGATGGCCGTTGCCGACCTTCTGAACGGAATCCATGGCCAGGACCCGGGCGGTGTCGACTGCGCGCTTGTCCAGATCGGTCCACTGGAGGTCGTCTGTGGTGGTCGGCTGCGTGCTCACCCTGAGTCAGGGCTCCTCTCCACATGTCTCACACACGTGTATGTGATGCCGGTCGATCGACTGCGGACCGGCCCCCGCCGCGACAGCGGCTGATGTCGCTTTGAGCCTACCCCGGTAGGGGGAGGGGCTCTGTCGGCCTCTCGTGCAACGGTCCGACGGGTTTGTTCATTCCCGGTACATACTCCCATCCCGGCCTGAGCAGCGTGCACCAACACGGGGTGCCCCCGGCGGCGGGGCGGCCAGGTGCAACGTCTACAGTGGCGTGGTACGCGCAAGGACTTACCCAGTGTTCACAACTGGGAGGGTCTTGCTGGACTTTCTCCCTCCCACAGAGGTGTTCGTGACGGCCGTCGAAACCCGACCTTCCGGGGTCGTCGGGACGAGCCCCCCGCACCGGCCGTTCGGGGCCCGTGTCAAGGCGTTCGTGGCGCTGACCAAACCGCGCATCATCGAACTGCTGCTGATCACCACCGTCCCGGTGATGTTCCTGGCCGCCGGCGGCGTCCCGAACCTGTGGCTGGTGGTTGCGACGATGCTCGGCGGATACATGTCCGCGGGGGGCGCCAACGCGCTGAACATGTACATCGACCGGGACATCGACGCGCTCATGCACCGCACCGAGCAGCGGCCGCTCGTCACCGGCATGGTCTCGCCGCGCGAGTGCCTGGTCTTCGGCATCGCGCTCTCGGCCGTCTCCACCGTGTGGTTCGCACTCCTGGTCAACCCGCTCTCGGCGGCGCTGTCGCTGGCGGCCATCCTCTACTACGTCTTCGTCTACACGATGGGCCTCAAGCGTCGCACCGCGCAGAACATCGTGTGGGGCGGTATCGCCGGGTGCATGCAAGTGTTCATCGGATGGTCGGCTGTCCGTAACGACCTGGGCTGGGCGCCTTTGGTCCTCTTCCTCGTCCTCTTCTTCTGGACGCCGCCGCACTACTGGCCGCTGTCGATGAAGGTCAAGGACGACTACGAGCGCGTGGGTGTGCCCATGCTGCCGGTCGTGGCCGGCAATCTGGCCGTCGCCAAGCAGATCGTCGTCTACAGCTGGGTGATGGTGCTGGTGTCACTGACCCTGTGGTGGCCGCTGGGCGCGACCGGCTGGCTCTACCCGGCGGCTGCGGCGGTGCTCGGCGGGTTCTGGCTGAAGGAGGCGCACGCGCTGTACGGGCGTGCCAAGGCCGGAGTGACGGGCTCCAAGCTCAAGGAGATGCGGCTCTTCCACTGGTCGATCACCTACGCGACGCTGCTGTTCGTCGCGGTGGCCGTGGATCCCTTCCTCCGCTGACGCTGACGCTGATGCCGCCGATGCCGCTGGTGCGGCTTCCGTCATTTGCTACTCGCGGGTAGCATTCGGTCCATGGGACAGACCACGGTTGACGAATCCGCCGCCGCTCCTGAGGCGCACGACGCCCGCACCGAGCGCCGCGCGCGGCGGCTCGCCAAGCAGATCGACGCCTTCGCCCGCTCGCACGGCGGCAGCGCGGAGGGCCAGATCGCCTACATAGGGGAGATCGGCACCCGCATCGTCCTGGTGGGCGAGAACGGCGAGTGGGGCGACCTGGTGGCGCCCACCTACGAGACCGCGCGCCGCGCCGTCGAACTCGCCGGGATCACCGTCCACGACGAGTTCGGCGGCGAGATCGCGGCCAAGGTCCGCACCGGCCCGTACGAGTGGACGCGGATGGCGGGAATCCAGCTTGGCGGACCGGCCAACACCTGACAGCGTCCTTGCCCGTTAGGACTGTTGAGGGACCGCGGAAGGTCTCGTCCGGCGGCGCGAGGAGGCACTGGTGAGCGGCGCACGCGAGCAGGCGGAGGGGGTCTTCCCGCCGGGCAGGGGGAGGCCGGCGGAGGGCCGAGGCCGTCCGCGGAGCGCGGGACGGGAAGACGTGGCGCTCGCCCGCCAGGAAGCGGCAAGGCTCGGTGCCGACGGCATCCATGTCATCGCCCTGGCCTGGGTCGACAACGCCGGAATCACTCGCGTCAAGGCGGTGCCCACCGACCGGCTGCCGCATGCCGCCACCCACGGCGTCGGCATGTCGCCCGTTTTCGACGTCTTCACCTTCGACGACGCCATCACCGCCTCCCCGCATATCGCGGGCCCCGACGGCGACCTGCGGCTCTTCCCCGACCTCGACCGGATCACGCCACTTGCCGCCCAGCCCGGCTGGGCCTGGGCGCCCGTCGACCGCCTTACGCAGCAAGGCGAACCGCACCCGGCCTGTCAGCGGCAGTTCGCCCGCCGCATGGCGGCCCGTGCCGCGGAACGCGGCCTGGAGCTGCGGATGGGGTTCGAGACCGAGTGGGTCGTGATGCGTCCGGGCCCGGACGGCGGACTCGACGCCGAGTACCGCGGCCCCGCCTACGGCATGACCCGCGTCGTCGAAGCCTCCGACTACCTGCGCGACATCGTGCAGGCCCTGCGCGCCGAGGAGTTGTCGGTCCTCCAGATCCATCCGGAGTACTCCCCGGGGCAGTTCGAGGTCTCCACGGCCGCAGGCGATCCCGTCCGCGCCGCCGACGACCTCGTCCTCGTCCGCGAGACGATCCGCGCGGTGAGCGCACGCCATGGCCTGCAGGCCGTCTTCGCGCCGAGCGTGGTGGCGGGCCAGGTCGGCAACGGCTGCCATCTCCACCTGAGCCTCGCCCGCGAGGGGGTGAACCTGTACCAGGGAGGCAGCGGACCGCACGGCATGACCCACACCGGCGAGTCCTTCCTCGCCGGTGTGCTCGACGCGCTGCCGGCGCTGCTCGCCGTCGGAGCGCCCTCACCCGCGGGATATCTGCGGCTGCAACCGTCCCGCTGGGCAGGGCCGTTCCGCTGCTGGGGGCTGGAGAACCGCGAAGCGGCGGTGCGTTTCATCACCGGTGCGCCCGGGGAGTCGGACGCCGCCAACGCCGAGATCAAGTGCTTCGACGCGACCGCCAACCCGTATCTGACGGTCGGCTCGGTCATCGCCGCCGGGCTCGCAGGACTGGACGCGGGGCTGCGGCTGCCCGCACCCGTCCAGGGCGACCCGGCCGGCCAGAGCCCACCCGTGGAACGGCTGCCCTCCACGCTCACCGAAGCCGCCGACCGGTTCGAGCACAGCGCGATGCTGCGCGACGCACTCGGCGAGGTGCTGCACGGTGCGGTGCTCGCCGTCCGCAGGGCGGAGGACGAGAGATTCGCCGCGGCCGGCCCGGAGGAGATCACCTCGGCCACGCGCGGGCGCTACTGATGCTCGACCTCCCGCCACTCGTCGACCACCACTGCCACGGCGTCGTCCGTGGCGACCTCGGCCTCGGCTCCTTCGAGCCGTACCTGACCGAGTCCAACGCGCCCGCCGCGCCCGGCACCACCTTCTTCGACACCCAGACCGGGTTCGCCGTACGGCGCCTGTGCCCCCCGCTGCTCGGCCTCGACGCGCACTGCCCGAGCGCCCACTACCTCGCCAGACGGCGGGAGTTGGGCGCATACGAGAGCTGCCGGCGGCTGCTGCGGGGCGCCGGCATCGGCACCTTCCTGGTGGACACCGGTCTGCCCGGCGATCTCACCGGACCCGGTGAACTCGCGTCGGCGGCGGGTGGGACCGCTCACGAGATCGTGCGCCTGGAATCGCTCGCCGAGCAGGTCGCCGACACCTCGGGGACGGTCGAGGGCTTGCTCGCCAACCTCGGCGAGGCCGTCCACTCCGCCGCGGCCACGGCGATCGCCTTCAAGTCCGTCGCCGCCTACCGGCACGGCCTCGCCCTCGCACCCGAGCCCCCGGGGCCCGGCGAGGTGCGGTACGCCGCCGGACGGTGGCTCGCCGGCCGGGAGAGCGGAGGCCGGCTCACTGATCCCGTCCTGCTGCGCCACCTGTTGTGGAGCGCCGTCGCCACCGGGCTGCCGCTGCAACTGCACACCGGGTTCGGCGATCCCGATCTGCGCCTGGACCAGGCAGATCCCGCACTGCTGACGGAGTTCGTACGGGCGACCGCCGGACTCGGCACCGAACTCGTCCTGCTGCACGGCTACCCGTACCACCGGCAGGCGGCCTACCTCGCCAACGTCTTCCCGCACGTCCACACCGACGTCGGACTCGCGCTGACGCACACCGGGGCACGCGCGTCCGCGGTGCTGGCCGAGTTCCTCGAACTCGCGCCCTTCGGCAAGGTGCTCTTCTCCACCGACGCCTACGGGCTGCCCGAGCTCTACGTCCTCGGCGCGCGGCTGTTCACCCACGCACTCGGGCGGCTGCTCGACGAGTGGGTCGCCGAGGGCGCGTGGTCGGCGGCCGACGCGGAGCGCGTCGCCTCGATGATCGCGGCCGGCAACGCCCGCCGGATCTACCGGCTGCCGGACGGGGGGTGAAGCCCGGGTCAGACGGTGGCGGCGGTGACGGCCGGGTCCTGGGCCGGGATGGCGGCCGCCTGCCCGGCCTCCTCTCCGTCCTGCGCACGGTACGGGCGTTCGCGCAGCGCGAGCGGCACCCGCAGCACCGCGATCCACACCAGGCACGCGCCGAACATGTGCAGGCCGACGACGAAGACCGGCAGATGCGTGAAGTACTGCACGTAGCCGATCACGCCCTGCGCCATCAGTACGACGAACAGCTCGACCACCCGCCGCCGCGCGGCGCCGGGACCGTCGACCGCGCGCAGCACGAACCACAGCGCCACGGTCAGCCCGATCACGATGTACACGAAGTCCACGTGCAGCTGGGTGATCTCCCGCCAGTCGACGGGGATGCGGGCCACGTGACGGGCGTCGCCCGCGTGCGGCCCGGCGCCGGTGACCACCGTGCCGATCACGATCAGCGCCGTCGCCGCCGCGACCAGCACCCAGGCGAGCTGGCGTACCGGTCGCACCACGAGGTCGCGTGCGGCCCCGCTCCCCTCACGGGTCCGCTGCCACATCAGCAGGGCGACGGTGAGCAGCGCCGCGGCCAGCAGGAAGTGCGAGCCGACGAGGTAGGGGTTGAGACCGGTGAGGACGACGATGCCGCCGAGCACGGCATTGCCCATCACCACCCAGAACTGGGCCCAGCCGAACCGGGTGAGGTCGCGCCGCCACGGCGAGCGGGACCGCGCGGCGATGATCGCGAGGCCCACGACTGCGCAGCAGACGTACGTCAGCATGCGGTTGGTGAACTCGATCACGCCGTTGATGCCCATCGCCGGGGTGGGCGTCAGGCTCTGCGCCGTGCAGGTCGGCCACGTGGGGCAGCCGAGCCCGGACTCGGTAAGCCGCACGGCTCCGCCGGTGACCACGATGACGACGGCCATCACCACGGAAGCCAGCGCCGCCCGCTCCACGAACTTCGCGGAGGGCTGCCAGTGACGCGCGATCAGCGCGAGGGGATTGAGCGTGTTCGGCACCCGCTCATCGTAGAACTGCGCTTGCGCGGCCCCTGCACCGCGGGGGCACTCTATCCTTCACGAGCGGGTGCGACCGCGGTGTGCGGTCCTACTCCCACTTGAAGAAGCGGGCCGCCGCGCCCAGTCCGAGCACCGCCCAGACCGCCAGGATCCCCAGATCCGACCACGGCATCCCGCCGCCGTGCTGCAGCACACCGCGCAGCCCGTCGGAGAGCGCCGAGATCGGCAGCAGCTGGAGCACGCTCTGTGCGGCGTGCGGGAACTTCCCCAGCGGTACGACGACCCCGCCGCCCACGAGCAGCAGCAGGAAGACGAGATTGGCCGCGGCGAGCGTCGCCTCTGCCTTCAAGGTCCCCGCCATCAGCAGCCCGAGCCCGGAGAACGCCGCCGTCCCCAGAACCAGCAGCAGCACGACGGAGAGCGGATCGCCCGTCGGCGACCAGCCCATCGCCAACGCGATCACCGTCAGCAGGACGACCTGCAGCACCTCGGTGACCAGCACCGAACCCGTCTTCGCGGTCATCAGCGCCCAGCGCGGCAGCGGGGAGGCGCCCAGCCGCTTGAGCACCCCGTACCGCCTCTCGAATCCGGTGGCGATCGCCTGCCCGGTGAACGCCGTCGACATCACGGCGAGCGCCAGCAGCCCGGGTGCCAGGAAGTCCACGCGCTTGCCCGCTCCCGTGTCGATGATGGGCACGGCGCTGAAGACCACGAGCAGCAGGGCGGGGATGACGATCGTCAGCAGAAGCTGCTCGCCGTTGCGCAGCAGCATCCGCGTCTCCAGCGAGGTCTGCGCGGCGATCATGCGCGGCAGCGGAGCGGCTCCCGGCTGCGGGGTGAAGGCACCGCTGGTCGTTTCGGTGGTCGCGGTCATGAACGCAGCTCCTTGCCGGTGAGCTCGAGGAAGACGTCCTCCAGCGTGCGCCGTTCCACCGCTATCCGGTCGGGCATCACGCCGTGCTGTGCGCACCAGGAGGTGACGGTGGCCAGCATCTGCGGGTCGACCTTGCCCTCGACCCGGTAGCTGCCCGGTGTCAGCTCGGCGGCGGCGGTGTCGGCGGGCAGCGCCTTGAGCAGTGAGGCGAGATCGAGGCCCGGACGGCCGGAGAAGCGCAGGGTGTCCTCGGCGCCGCCGCGGGCCAGCTCCTCGGGGGCGCCGTGGGCGATCACCTTGCCGCCGTCGATGATCGCGACGGTGTCGGCGAGCTGCTCCGCCTCGTCCATGAAGTGGGTGGTCAGCACGACGGTGACCCCGTCGGCGCGCAGCTCGCGCACCAGGTCCCAGGTGGCCCGGCGCGCCTGCGGGTCGAGTCCCGCCGTCGGCTCGTCCAGGAAGACCAGCTCGGGACGGCCGATCACGGCCATGGCGAGAGCCAGGCGCTGCTGCTGGCCGCCGGAGAGCCGCCGGTACGGGGTGCGGCCGCAGGAAGCGAGGCCGAGGCGCTCGATAAGGGCGTCCGGATCCAGCGGGTCACGGTGGAGCTTCGCGGTGTGCCGCAGCATCTCGGCAGCCCGGGCGCCGGGGTAGACGCCGCCGGACTGCAGCATCACCCCGATCCTGGGCCGCAGCGCGGCCGCCTCGGCGACCGGGTCGAGTCCGAGGACGCGGACGTGACCGGCGTCGGGGCGGCGGTAGCCCTCGCAGGTCTCGACGGTGGTGGTCTTCCCGGCGCCATTGGGGCCGAGGACGGCGGCCACACAGCCGCGCGGTACGGAGAGGTCGAGCCCGTTCACCGCGGTCTTCGCCCCGTACCGCTTGACCAGGCCTGTGACCTCGACCGCGGGGGTGCTCTGCATGGCCCAGAGTCTAGGGAGGCCGCCTGGAGCCGCGGCAGGGGGCCTGCGCTCGGACGTCAGCCGACTCCGTCGGCGGGTTGGCACGATGTCCGGTTAGGTGTGCCTTACGTGATGGAGCACACCGTCCATGATCCGGACCCCGCTTGTACGCGGCCGGAGAATTACGCAACAATGGCGTTGTGAAATACGCGGGCGAGGCTTCCCGGGAGCAGGCGGTCGGACCGACCGCCGCCTCTGTGCTGCCTGCCTTCGACCAGGGTGAGGCCGAGGGCCACCGCGGCACCCGCAACCGGGTTGCCCGCTCCATCCTCGACCACGGCCCGTCCACCGCTGCCGATCTCGCCGAGCGCCTCGCACTCACCCCCGCGGCCGTACGCCGCCATCTGGACGCGCTCGTCGCGGAGGGCATCGTCGAACCCCGCGAGAAGCGTGTCTACGGATCGCGCTCCCGTGGCCGTCCGGCGAAGCTCTTCGCGCTCACCGACTGCGGCCGGGACGCCTTCTACCAGGCCTACGACGAGCTCGCGGTCGATGCGCTGCGCTGGATCGCCGAGTCGGCGGGCGGCGGGGAGAAGGGCGAGGCCGCGGTGGCCGCGTTCGCCCGCGCCCGGATCGCCGCGCAGGCCGAGCGTTACCGCGCCACGGTCGAGGCCGCCGCTCCCGAGGAACGCACCCAGGCGCTCGCCCGGGCGCTGACGGAGGACGGGTACGCTGCTACTACGCGTGGCGCGCCGGCGATCGCCGGCCGCGCGCAGCGGCTGGCCGGTGAGCAGCTCTGCCAGCACCACTGCCCGGTGGCCCATGTCGCCGAGCGATTCCCGCAGCTGTGCGAGGCGGAGGCCGAGGTCTTCTCCCGCCTGCTCGGAACGCACGTACAGCGTCTTGCCACCATCGCCCACGGCGACGGCGTCTGCACGACGTTCGTACCGCAAACACTTCCGCAAGCCAACCCTGCATCTGCACGCACGTCCGGGAGGAACCCCGCATGACTGCTCCCACGGAGACCACTCACCCGGAGCTCGAGGGCCTGGGCACCTACGAGTACGGCTGGGCCGACTCCGACGTGGCGGGCGCCTCGGCCCGGCGCGGGCTGTCCGAGGATGTCGTCCGCGACATCTCGGCGAAGAAGCGTGAGCCCGAGTGGATGCTGAAGCTGCGGCTGAAGGGCCTGAAGCTGTTCGAGAAGAAGCCGATGCCCACCTGGGGCTCGGACTTGTCGGAGATCGACTTCGACAACATCAAGTACTTCGTGCGCTCGACGGAGAAGCAGGCGGAGTCCTGGGAGGAACTGCCCGAGGACATCAAGAACACCTACGACAAGCTGGGCATCCCGGAGGCGGAGAAGCAGCGGCTGGTCGCGGGTGTGGCCGCCCAGTACGAGTCCGAGGTCGTCTACCACAAGATCCGTGAGGACCTCGAGGAGCAGGGCGTCATCTTCCTGGACACCGACACCGGGCTGCGTGAGCACCCGGAGCTGTTCAAGGAGTACTTCGCCACCGTCATCCCGGCAGGTGACAACAAGTTCGCCTCGCTGAACACCGCGGTGTGGTCCGGCGGATCGTTCATCTACGTGCCGAAGGGCGTGCACGTGGAGATCCCGCTGCAGGCCTACTTCCGGATCAACACCGAGAACATGGGCCAGTTCGAGCGAACGCTGATCATCGTCGACGAGGACGCGTACGTCCATTACGTCGAGGGCTGCACCGCGCCGATCTACAAGTCCGACTCACTGCACAGCGCGGTGGTCGAGATCATCGTCAAGAAGGGCGCCCGCTGCCGGTACACGACCATCCAGAACTGGTCGAACAACGTGTACAACCTGGTGACCAAGCGTGCCGTCGCCTACGAGGGCGCGACCATGGAGTGGGTCGACGGCAACATCGGCTCCAAGGTGACGATGAAGTACCCGGCCGTCTACCTGATGGGCGAGCACGCCAAGGGCGAGACCCTCTCGATCGCCTTCGCCGGCTCCGGCCAGCACCAGGACGCCGGCGCCAAGATGGTCCACCTGGCGCCGAACACCTCGTCCAACATCGTTTCGAAGTCCGTCGCGCGTGGCGGCGGCCGCACCTCGTACCGGGGTCTGATCGAGATCGGCGAGGGCTCCAAGGGCGCGAAGTCCAACGTGCTGTGCGACGCGCTGCTGGTGGACACGATCTCCCGGTCGGACACCTACCCGTACGTCGACGTCCGCGAGGACGACGTGTCGATGGGCCACGAGGCGACGGTCTCCAAGGTCAGCGAGGACCAGCTGTTCTACCTGATGAGCCGGGGACTCACCGAGCAGGAGGCCATGGCGATGATCGTCCGCGGCTTCGTCGAGCCCATCGCCCGCGAGCTGCCGATGGAGTACGCGTTGGAGCTCAACCGGCTGATCGAGCTGCAGATGGAGGGCGCGGTCGGCTAGTGCCGCAACCACCCCGCCCCATCGCGCGAACCTTTCGCTGAACGAGAAAGAGAGCAGTACGACAGCCATGGCTGACAACATCCCGGCCGGCAGCACCACCGAAGGTGCCATCCAGGTTGGCCAGCAGGCGCAGCAGCCCGCCGATGCGCGGGTGAGCGCCCCCGCCTCGTACGACGTGGCCGACTTCCCCGTGCCCCACGGGCGCGAGGAGGACTGGCGGTTCACGCCGCTGGAGCGGCTGCGCGGTCTGCACGACGGCACCGCGGAGGCGACCGGCGGCCTGCGGGTCGACGTGACCGCCCCGGAGGGCGTCATCGTCGAGACCGTCGACCGCGGCGATGCGCGGCTCGGCCGGGCGGGCAAGCCGGTGGACCGGGTCGCGGCCCAGGCGTACAGCTCGTTCGAGAAGGCGTCCGTGGTGACGGTCCCGAAGGACGCGGTGCTCACCGAGCCGGTGCGGATCGCGGTGCACGGCGAGGGCGGCGTCGCCTACGGGCACACCCAGATCGAGGTCGGCGCGTTCGCCGAGGCCGTGGTGGTCATCGACCACACCGGCGACGCGACGCTCGCCGCCAACGTCGAGTACGTGCTCGGTGACGGCGCCAAGCTCACCGTGGTCTCGGTCCAGGACTGGGACCGTGACGCGGTGCACGTCGCCCAGCACACCGCGCTGGTCGGCCGGGATGCCACCTTCAAGTCGGTGGTGGTCACCTTCGGCGGCGACGTGGTGCGTCTGCACCCGCGGGTGATCTACGGCGGCCCGGGCGGTGAGGCAGAGCTGTACGGCCTGTACTTCACCGACAACGGCCAGCACCAGGAGCACCGGCTGTTCATCGACCACGACACGCCGCACTGCCGCTCCAACGTCGCCTACAAGGGCGCGCTGCAGGGCAAGGACGCGCACGCGGTGTGGATCGGCGATGTTCTCATCCGCGCGGTGGCCGAGGGCACGGACACCTACGAGCTCAACCGCAACCTCGTGCTCACCGATGGCGCGCGCGTCGACTCGGTCCCCAACCTGGAGATCGAGACCGGTGAGATCGTCGGCGCGGGCCACGCCTCGGCGACCGGCCGCTTCGACGACGAGCAGCTGTTCTACCTGATGGCGCGAGGAATCCCGCACGACGAGGCGCGCCGCTTGGTGGTGCGCGGCTTCTTCGCCGAACTGGTCCAGCAGATCGGCATGGCCGATCTGGAGGAGCGGCTGCTGGCGAAGATCGAGCAGGAGCTGGAGGCATCCGTCTCATGACCACGGCCAATGGCTTCGTCCGCGTCTGCGCACTGAGCGAGCTCGAAGAGGACACGCCCAAGCGCGTCGAGGTCGGCTCCACGCCGATTTCGATCGTCCGCACCGAGGGTGAGGTGTTCGCGATCAACGACGTCTGCTCGCACGCGAACGTGTCGCTGTCGGAGGGCGAGGTGGAGGACTGCCAGATCGAGTGCTGGCTGCACGGCTCCAGCTTCGACCTGCGCACCGGCAAGCCGTCCGGGCTGCCCGCCACCCAGCCTGTCCCCGTATACCCCGTCAAGATCGAAGGGGACGACGTACTCGTCTCCGTCACCCAGGAGTCCTGAGGCACCCATGGCAACGCTTGAGATCCACGACCTGCACGTCTCCGTCGAGGCCGAGAACGGCCCCCGCGAGATCCTCCGCGGGGTCGACCTGACCGTGAAGCAGGGCGAGACGCACGCCATCATGGGCCCCAACGGCTCCGGCAAGTCCACGCTCGCGTACTCGCTCGCCGGCCACCCGAAGTACACGGTCACCGGCGGCACCGTCACCCTCGACGGCGAGGACGTGCTCGCGATGAGCGTCGACGAGCGGGCGCGGGCCGGTGTCTTCCTCGCCATGCAGTACCCGGTCGAGGTTCCGGGTGTGTCGGTCTCCAACTTCCTGCGCACCTCCGCCACGGCGGTGCGCGGTGAGGCCCCGAAGCTGCGGACCTGGGTGAAGGAGGTCAAGGAGGCCATGGAGCATCTCCAGATCGACCCGTCCTTCGCCGAGCGCAACGTCAACGAGGGCTTCTCCGGCGGTGAGAAGAAGCGCCACGAGATCCTCCAGCTCGAGCTGCTCAAGCCGGCCATCGCGATCCTGGACGAGACCGACTCCGGCCTCGACGTGGATGCGCTGCGCGTGGTCTCCGAGGGCGTCAACCGGGTGCGGGAGACGGGCCAGGTCGGCACCCTTCTGATCACCCACTACACGCGCATCCTGCGCTACATCAAGCCCGACTACGTCCACGTCTTCGCGGCCGGCCGGATCGTGGAGTCCGGCGGCGCCGAACTCGCGGACAAGCTGGAGAACGAGGGCTACGCCGCATACGTGAAGGGCGGCGCATCAGGTGAGTGACGCACGCGAGGCCGCCGGCCTGCCCTCGACACTCAACCCGCAGCTTCGCCTCGCGGGCGGGCGCGACATCAGCCGCTGGCGCGGCGCGGCGAACGGAGGTGCATCAGAGTGACACAGCTGCCGGGACTCCTCGACACCGAGGCGATCCGCAAGGACTTCCCCATCCTGGACCGCCTGGTCCACGACGGGAAGAAACTCGTGTACCTGGACAACGCGGCGACCTCGCAGAAGCCGCGTCAGGTGCTCGATGTGCTCAGCGACTACTACGAGCGCTACAACTCCAACGTCCACCGCGGTGTCCACGTCCTCGCCGAGGAAGCCACGGCTGCCTACGAGAGCGCTCGCGACAAGGTCGCGGAGTTCATCAACGCGCCAAGCCGCAACGAGGTGATATTCACCAAGAACGCCTCGGAGTCGCTCAACCTGGTGGCGAACATGCTCGGCTTCGCCGACGAGCCCTACCGTGTCGAGCGCGGCACCGAAGTCGTCATCACGGAGATGGAGCACCACTCCAACATCGTTCCGTGGCAGCTGCTTTCGCAGCGCACCGGCGCGAAGCTGAAGTGGTTCGGCCTGACCGACGAGGGCCGGCTGGATCTGTCGAACATCGACGAGGTCATCACCGAGCAGACCAAGGTCGTCTCGTTCGTGCTGGTTTCCAACATCCTCGGCACCGTCAACCCGGTCGAGGCGATCGTGCGCCGCGCCCAGGAGGTCGGCGCGCTGGTGGTCGTCGACGCCTCGCAGGCAGCGCCGCACATGCCGCTGGACGTGCAGGCGCTGCAGGCGGACTTCGTGGCCTTCACCGGCCACAAGATGTGCGGTCCGACCGGCATCGGCGTGCTGTGGGGCCGTCAGGAGCTGCTGGAGGACCTCCCGCCGTTCCTGGGCGGCGGCGAGATGATCGAGACCGTCTCGATGCACTCCTCCACGTACGCCCCGGCGCCGCACAAGTTCGAGGCGGGCACGCCGCCGATCGCGCAGGCGATCGGTCTCGGCGCCGCCGTCGACTACCTCTCCTCGATCGGCATGGAGAACATCGCCGCTCACGAGCACGCGATCACCGCATACGCGCTGGAGCGCCTGAGCGCGGTGCCGGATCTGCGTATCGTCGGCCCGGTGACGGCCGAGGACCGCGGCGCGGCGATCTCGTTCACCCTCGGCGACATCCACCCGCACGATGTGGGCCAGGTCCTCGACGAGCTCGGGATCGCGGTGCGCGTCGGGCACCACTGCGCGCGGCCGGTCTGCCTGCGGTACGGAATTCCTGCGACCACGCGGGCGTCGTTCTATCTGTACTCAACCCCGGCCGAGGTCGACGCCCTGGTCGAGGGGCTCGAGCACGTACGGAACTTCTTCGGCTGACGACGAGGGCGCTTTTGCTGTGAAGCTCGATTCGATGTACCAGGACGTGATCCTGGACCACTACAAGCACCCCCACGGGCGCGGCCTGCGGGACGGCGACGCCGAGGTGCACCATGTCAACCCGACGTGCGGTGACGAGATCACCCTGCGTGTGAAGCTCAACGGGACGACGATCGCGGACGTGTCGTACGAGGGCCAGGGCTGCTCGATCAGCCAGGCCAGCGCGTCCGTCCTCAACGACCTGCTCGTCGGCAAGGAGCTCACCGAGGCGCAGAAGGTGCAGGAGCTGTTCCTGGAGCTGATGCAGTCGAAGGGCAAGGTCGAGCCGGACGACGCGATGGAGGAGGTGCTGGAGGACGCGGTCGCGTTCGCCGGCGTCTCGAAGTACCCGGCGCGCGTGAAGTGCGCTCTGCTGAGCTGGATGGCGTGGAAGGACGCGACGGCGCAGGCGCTGGCCGAGAGGGAGACAGCATGAGCGAGGAATCCGCCACCACCAAGCTCGCCACCGAGGACGAGATCCGCGAGGCACTGTACGACGTGGTCGACCCCGAGTTGGGGATCGACGTCGTCAACCTCGGCCTGATCTACGGCATCCACATCGACGAGTCGAACGTCGCCACCCTGGACATGACGCTCACCTCGGCGGCGTGCCCGCTCACCGACGTCATCGAGGACCAGGCGAAGGCGGCCACTGAGGGCGTCGTGAACGACCTGAAGATCAACTGGGTCTGGATGCCGCCGTGGGGCCCCGACAAGATTACCGACGAAGGGCGCGAGCAGCTTCGCGCACTGGGCTTCAACGTCTGATATACCGGCCAACAGCCGTCCCCGCCGGCGCTTTGCCGGCGGGCGCGGCTGTTTAGCTTTGCGCAATGCCTATCTATGTCTGCGCGATGATGCTAGGAAAAACGCTCATTCGCGCAGCTTTGAACATCGTCGAGGCCGACCTTCGTGTGGGCAGCACCGCGCAGAAGATCAATGTGCCACTGACCGGCGTACAGAAGGTGGAGCTGCAGACCAGCGACGGCGGCGACGGCAACGGCAACGATCACGGCGACTGGGCAGACACCCAGTTCCAGTGGAGCGGGTGATTGCGGCCGGCCGCCGCTGAGCCGGTCCGTGCTTCGTTCCGCGTCCCCGGCCACCTCCGAGTGGCCGGGGGCGCGGCATGGATCCGGAATCCCGATTCCGCTATACGAGCGGGTTGGGCAAGCTGCGCACGGAGCGGTTAGCGTTCGAGCATGACTGATTCGACTGCCACGACCGATACCCGCGCCACGGGCGCCGTCGCCGCCGGTCTTGCCACCATCGCCGACGACGGAACCGTTCTCGACACCTGGTTCCCCGCGCCCGAGCTCGTCGCCCAGGCCGGGCCGGCCGGCACGGAGCGGCTCACCGCGGAGCAGGCCGCCGAGCTGCTGGGCGACGCCGCGCCGAAGGCCACCGGGCCCGACGCACGGCGCGGGGTCGAGGTCGTGGCGGTACGGACGGTCATCGCCTCCCTCGACGACAAGCCGCTCGACGCGCACGACGCCTACCTGCGCCTCCACCTGCTCAGCCACCGCCTGGTCAAGCCCAATGGCCAGAATCTGGAGGGCATCTTCGGGCTACTGGCGAATGTGGCGTGGACGTCGATCGGCCCGGTCCCGGTGGCCAACGTCGAGCGTGCCCGGCTCGCGGCCCGCGCCGAGGGGCTGCACCTGGCCGTCTACGGCATCGACAAGTTCCCGCGGATGACGGACTACGTGGCGCCTTCCGGCGTGCGGATCGGCGACGCCGACCGGGTGCGGCTCGGCGCGCACCTCGCGTCGGGCACCACCGTCATGCACGAGGGCTTCTGCAACTTCAACGCCGGCACCCTCGGCACGTCGATGGTCGAGGGCCGTATCAGCCAGGGCGTCGTGGTCGGCGACGGCTCCGACATCGGCGGCGGCGCGTCGATCATGGGAACGCTCTCCGGCGGCGGTAAGCAGATCGTCTCGATCGGCGAGGGCTGCCTGCTCGGCGCCCAGGCCGGGATCGGCATCTGCCTGGGCAACGACTGCGTGGTCGAGGCGGGTCTGTACGTGACCGCGGGCACCCGGGTCACCCTCCCCGACGGCCAGGTCGTCAAGGCGCTCGAACTCTCCGGCGCCACCAACCTGCTCTTCCGCCGCAACTCGGTGACGGGCACCGTCGAGGTGCTACAGCGCAGCGGCTCGTGGGGTGGCCTCAACGCGGCTCTGCACAGCCATAACTGATCACGCACAACTGATCCGCTTTTCACGCACGGCTGCGGCGCCGGTCCCTCCCCACGTGGGAACCGGCGCCGCAGCCGTGCCGCGCACTGCGCGTCAGCCCTGCACCTCGGCCACGAGCGGTCGCGCGTGCGGCCGCCTCGTGGGCGTCGAGCAGCCCGGCCGGCCTCTCGTCCCCGACCGTTCATTGGCGATTTTCGGTTACCGCGGTCCGGTGACCCCGGCGGTCGGCGCCTCGTTGCGTCTACGCTGGACCAAGGCCCCCGCCCGGTACCGAACCCCACGAGGAGAACGCCTCACATGGCTGCTGACAGCCACGACATGCCGCCGGTGCGGCTGCTTCCCGACACCGACCTCGCGCGGCTCGCTCTCGGCGCGCCGCTCTTCGAGCGTGCGGTGCGCCTCGCCCGCTGGGCGGTGCCGAACGTACGCATCAACGCGGCTGCGGAGCTCGTCGCCGACGACCTGACGTGCGCAACCGCTGAGTTGGGGCTCACCGACGAGCCGGAGGGGACCGCCGACACCGCCGATGCGTGGGCGCTCGCTGTGGATACCGGCCTGGTCGAGGTCGAGCTTCCGGAGGACGCCGCGAAGGCAGCGGATCTCGACGAGCCGGCGGGCACAGCAGCACCGGGCAAGGGGCTCGAGCTGCTGGACTCCGGTGATCCGGGCGACGTGATCGGCCTGTGGCGCTCCGGTCTGGAGGCGGTCCTCGACGAGGCCGCGACCTCGGGGCTCGCCGACTTCATCGACGAGGCGGTGGCCGAGGGCCCGGAGGACGGCGGCCGCGGATTCGCCCCCGAGGGTCTCGAATGGGACCCGGAGGAGGAAGCGGCGTTCCTCGACGGGGCGCTCGTCAACCTCTATCTGCTCAGCGCCCTGGAGGAGCTCGACGGCCGCCGTGACGGTGACGTCTCGTCGGCCGGGGTGCCGCTGCCGGTGCTCGCCGCGTCCATGGTGGTGCCGGATGAGATGGAGGTGCCGACCGACGCGGTGCTCGAAGAGGTGTCGGAGGCGATGATGCGCCTCGACGACCACTTCCGGATGCTCGCACCGACCGGCCTGGTCGAGTACCGGCCGGTGGACGACGCGCTGATCACGGAGGACGACGCACCGCCCGCCGCGACGGATCCTGCCGCCCTGCCGAGGGGGCTCGGCGGGCCCGCCGACTTCGAGGACATGGGTGAGCTCGGCGACGTCAGCGAACTCGGCGAGGAGGAAGTCGCCCGTTACGGCATGGTGCTGCTGACGCCGCTCGGCGTGGCCGGCGTGCGCGAACGCCTGCGTGAGGCCGGGGTGCGCGTCCCTGTCGTCGGTGACCTCGCCGGGCAGGACGCCGACGCGCTGCTCGCTGCGCTCGTCGTCTATCCGGAGGCGGCCGCGGCCGAGGAGAGCGCCCTGTGGCTCGCGGGACGGCAGTCCGTCGAGGCGGCGCGCGAGCTGCTCGCGGCGGCGCGCGGCGCGGATCCGGAGGCGCCCGCGCGGCGTCTCGCCTGCCAGCAGACCCTGGGTCGGCTCGGCATGGAGGCGGAGCCGGCGCTGCGCGAGGTCCTCGACGACCGGGAGCTCGGCGGGCTCGCCCGGGTCTGGCTCACCGAGCGCGGAGCCGCGGACGTCCCTGCACCGGACGCAGCGATGGTCTTCTGGCTGACCATCGACACGCTCGCCGCGCAGCTGGACGTCGACGACGACGCGGAGCTGCTGCGCGAGCTCGTGAGCGACCTGGTCGCCCGGCATGACAGGTTCTTCGACGAGGCGTGGCGAGTGGACCACCCCGCTACCGCCGACGTGCTGGAGGCCATGGGACGGCTGCATCCGGACAGGAAGACGGCGAAGGAGGCGCGCAAGGCCGCCTTCAAGGCGCGCTCGGGAGCGGGCGCCTGAGCCGGGACGCGTAGCCGGTCCCGCGCCGCCACCGGTGTCCCGCCATGGCGTCAGTGCGGCCAGATGGGCGGATTGGTACAGAACTGCCCGCCCAGGTGGGCGTGTTCGGGGTTGGCCGCGTCGAGCTCGCCCTGCTCGGCGATGAGCTTGTCTGCGTAGACCTCGGCGTTGTCCTGGGGCCGGTAGCCGAGCGCCCGGGCAGGACCGAGATCCCACCACAGCCGGGTGTTGGCGGAGCTGCCGTAGACGACGGTGTGGCCGACGTTCTCCGCAGTGAGAGCGGCGTGGAAGAGCCGCGCCCCGTCGGCCGGACTCATCCAGATCGAGAGCATGCGCACGGTGGTGGGCTCAGGGAAGCAGGAACCGATGCGCACCGAGACCGTCTCGATGCCGTGCCGGTCCCAGTAGAGCGAGGCGAGGTCCTCGCCGAAGCACTTCGACAGGCCGTAGAAGGTGTCCGGGCGGTGCGGGGTGTCCACGGGGACGACCGGGTCGCCGTCGAGCGGGCGCGGTGTGAATCCGACCGCGTGGTTGCTCGACGCGAAGACGACGCGTTTGACGTCGGCCTCGCGCGCGGCCTCGTAGAGGTTGTAGGTGCCTTCGATGTTGGCGCGCAGGATCTTCTCGAACGGTGCTTCGAGGGAGATGCCGGCGAGGTGCAGGATCGCGTCGACGCCGCGCGCGGCCTCCCGCAGCGCGCCGGTGTCGGAGAGGTCTGCCGTGATCGCATCCGGTGCGCCCGGCACCGGGTTGACGTCGAACAACCGCAGTTCGTACCCGTACACGCCGGGCAGTAGCTCGCGCATCAGCGTGCCCAGGCCGCCGGCGGCGCCGGTGAGCAGGAGAGTGCGGGGAGCGGGCATGGGCGGGGTCTCCTCGCCGAATCGGTCGCATCCATATTGTTCACGTACGTGGGCAGAGCAAGGAATGCTCGTTGCCCGGTTCAAGGTATCTGGGGCGACAGCTCTCCGCGCTTGACCGGGCCGACGGTGCTGGCCTAGCGTTGCCGCGTCGACGATGTTCACGAATATGGACGTGAATCAGACTTCAGAACGTGGGGGTACCTCGATGACCGCAGTCCCGCCGATTGGGCGCCTGGACGGCGTGCTCTTCTTCCCGGTGACCGCCTTCGGCCCGGACGGCAGCCTGGACCTTGGTGCCTGCCGAGCCCATGTCCGCGCCGGGATCGAGGCCGGAGCGGGCGCGGTCTTCGCGTGCTGCGGCACCGGCGAGTTCCACGCACTGACCCCCGAGGAGTTCCACGACTGCGTCGCCGCCGCCGTCGAAGAGGCCGCAGGCCGGGTGCCGGTGATCGCAGGCGCGGGCTACGGCACCGCGCTCGCGCTGCGCTTCGCGCGCCTCGCCGAGGAGGCGGGCGCCGACGGGCTGCTCGCCATGCCGCCCTACCTGGTCGTCGCCGACCAGGAGGGACTGCTGCGCCACTACGCGCAGCTCGCCGCGGGCACACCGCTCGACGTCATCGTCTATCAGCGCGACAACGCCGTGTTCACCCCGCGCGCCGTCGTCGAACTCGCCAAGGTGCCCAACATCATCGGCCTCAAGGACGGCATCGGCGACCTCGACCTGATGCAGCGGATCGTCTCCGCCGTACGCCAGGAGCTCCCCGATTCCGGCTTCCGCTTCTTCAACGGACTGCCCACCGCCGAACTCACCGCGCTCGCCTACCGAGGCATCGGCATCCGGCTCTACTCCTCGGCCGTCTTCTGCTTCGCCCCCGAGATCGCCCTCGCCTTCCACCGCGCGCTCACCACCGGCGACGACGTCACGGTCGACCTGCTGCTCGACGGCTTCTACCGGCCGCTCGTCGAGCTGCGCAACCAGGGAAAGGGATACGCGGTATCGCTGGTCAAGGCCGGGGTCCGGCTGCGCGGCCAGGACGTGGGGGAGGTGCGTCCGCCGCTTTCCGAGCCGTCGCCCGCGCACGTCAAGGAGCTGAGCGAGCTGATCGACCGCGGCCTCGCCCTGCTCGGCGGCGAATGACCATCCCTGCGGCCCTTCCCGGGAGCTCCGTTGCGCGCATCGGCCTTTCTCTACCCCTGGGACGTCATCGGTGATCCGGATGCGGCCCGCCGGATCGCCGACCTCGGCGTCGAACAGGCCACCCTCGCCTCCGCCTACCACTCCACGCGTGCGCTGACGCCGCGTCATCCGGCGCACCGCGTCGTCACCGCTCTCCACTCCGCCGTCCTCTACACGCCATCCGAACGGCGCTGGTGTGACCGGGAGTTGCGCCCCTACCGGCACCGGTGGTCACCCGCCGCCGACGCGTGGGGCGAGGCGGCCACGGCGCTTGCCGACGCCGGCCTGGAGGTCCACTCATGGGTGGTCCTGGCGCACAACTCGCGCCTCGGGGAGGAGTTCCCGCGGATCTGCGTGCGCAACGCCTACGGCGACCGGTACCCGTGGGCGCCCTGCATCGCACAACCCGAGGTGCTCCGCTACGCGGTGGAGCTGGCGGCGGAGGCCGCCTCGCGACCGGGCGCGGCCGGGACCGAACTGGAGTCGTGCGGCTGGTACGGCCTGGCCCACCTCCACGCTCACGACAAGACCGCCGGGGTCGCGCTCGGCGGCGCCGCGCAGTACCTGATGTCGGTCTGCTTCTGCGACAGCTGCCGGGCCGGATACGCCGGACTCGGTGCGGATCCCGACGAGTTGAGCGGTGCGATACGCACGGCCCTCGCACCGGTGTGGGCCGGGGAGCGCACGGCAGGACCGGAGGCCTGCGACCGGGACGGAGAATGGGACGAGGTGGTCGGACTGCTCGGCCCCGATCGTGCGGCGCTCACCATGGCCTGGCGCGGCGGTGTCGCGCGCGAGTTCCAGCGGGCGACGGTCGCGGCGGTACGTGCCGAGGCTCCGCCTGACTTCCAGGTGCTGCTCCACGCCGACCCCGCGGCGCATCGCTGCGGTGCCAACGCGGGCGTCGACCCGGAGGACGTCCTCGCGCACGCCGACGGGCTCATCCTGCCCAGCACCGGCGACGAGACGGAACGCGCCGCCGTGTGGCGTCCGTTCGCCGAGCGCAGTGAGCGGTGGCCGGGCGCCGTGCTCGCCGCCAACCTCACCGTCGTGGCGGGGATGGGCGGCAGCCCCGGCACCCTCGCCGCGGACGCCGCCCACGCCGCCGCCCTCGGCGCCGGCCAGCTCCGCCTCTACCACGCGGGTCTCGCTTCCGACACCGACCTTTCGGCGGTGCGCGACGCGCTCGCCCGGTTGTGACCCTCGCCCTCACCCCGAGGTGGGGGCGCCGACGGTCACCGTGAGCCGGGTCGGGTGGGCGGCCTGGACCTTGCCCTCGACGTCGCCGTTCGCCGGGTGGACGTCGTCGTACGGGAAGGCGTAGCCGAGCCCGTCGGCCGTGGTGGCGTGCACGATGCGGGCGTAGTGGTTGGTGCGCGGCTGGGCGTAGTAGGACGCGGGGTTCTCGCCGTCCGGCTGGTCGGCGTCGTCGAGCAGCGTCGTGCGGTTCAGCGCGGCGGCGAGCCGGGCGCTGAGATTGCCCATCTCGTCGTTGCCGGTGGTGAACGGCGCGGTGCTGCAGTTGAACACCGCATACGTCGACGGCTTGGCGAAGCTGCCCACGGAGGGGAAGGTGAGCAACCCGTTGCCGACCCTCCCGGTGACCGTGCCCCACCCGGCCTGGGTGTCGACGGTCAGGTCGGTGGACTGGTACTTCTGCCACACCTGGTCGATGTAGGCGTCGAGGTAGCCGGAGAAGAGGCTCTGGTCCCCGGTGGCGGCGGTGTTGGGGCTGAGCGCACGCAGATTGCGGCCGTCGGAGCCGGTGACGATCAGCCGCGCCCAGTCGCTTCCGTCGCTCGCCGCCTGGGCCCGCAACGCCGAACACACCGTGTCCAGACCGCCCGCGGGCAGCCCCCCAACGGTCTGCTGCCCGGAACCGGTGGCAAGTTGCAGGGCGATCGGCAGCGAGACGAAGTCGACGAAGGTGATGTTGCCGTACAGCTGGCTGTCGTCGTAGGTCAGCTCGCAAAAGCCCCATTGGGTTGCGGCGTTGGGGTCGGACGGGTTGGCGGCGGACGGCATGACGATGCCCGGGCCGGGATTGACGAGGAAGACGAGCTTGTCGCCGACGGAGAACCAGATGCGTCCGCCGGCGAGATGCGGCAGCGTGATCGTGGTGTGTCCGCCGCCGGACGCGGCGAGCGGGATGGCGCAGTCCGCGCCGAGCGGTGCGCCGGGCGCGGTGGGCGACGGCGGGTAGTAGGGGGTGCGGCCGTCGGCCTGCAGGAACATCCAGGCATTGCCGTTGTCGGGGTCCTGCCCGCTGACGTAGGCGTAGACGGTGTCGGAGCCGGTGGTGTTGACCAGGTCGACCGGGAGAGTTGCGGGCGTAGTGCCCGATGCGGTCGCCGTGCGCGGCAGGGAGGTGAGGACGGCCGGAGTGGCGAGCGCGGCGGCCGACGCGGTGAGCAGGCCTCGGCGGGAGATCATGGCGTGCCTCCGTGGGGGGAGTGGTGCCTCGGACAGCGCTCGACACTTTGCTGGTCTGGACATGCGCGCGTCAATATCCGTGCGTCAACACGTGAAACGTCGGGCCGCTCGGCCCGGCGTCATGACTTCACGGCTTGAACGCGCGGTCGTAGGACCATCCGTTCCGCCAGGGTGACGATCGGCAGGTCGAACCGGCCCGTCGCCGTCTCCGGACGGGAGGCCAGATACTCGCGTACTCGCGCGAGCAGAGCCGCGCGTTCGTCGTCGGGGAGCACGAGCGCGTGGGTACCGACCGTGCCGGTCAGCGAACCCGCCGCCCTCGCCTGCACATGCTCGAACGACGCCTTCTTTTACCGCCTCGAACGACGGGTGCTCACACAGTCCGCCCATCGAGGAGTTGGCGTACCGGACGTAGGAGACGCGGCTGCGTGCCACCTCGGCGAGCCCCCGCACCCACTCCACGCGGTCGTCGTCCGAGTTCCACAGCGCCCCGAGCACACCGCGGGGCCGCAGCACGCGCGCAATCTCGGGCAGCGCCCGCGCGAAGCTTCAGTCACAGCCGTCGCGTCGCCAGGGTGAGCCGGTCCCGCGCATCGAAGAGCGCATCCTTGATCATCTGCTCGTGGGCCGGGGTGAGCCTGGCCACCGGCACCGAGCAGCTGACCGCGTCACGCGCCGGGTCGCGGTAGGGGATCGCGACGCCGAAGCAGCGCAGGCCGAGAGTGTTCTCCTCGCGGTCCACCGCATAGCCCTGTTCGCGCACGGTGTGCAGTTCCTCGATGAGCTTCTCCCGGTCGGTGATGGTGTGCTCGGTGAGCGCCTCCATCGTCTCCGGCAGCATCTTGCGCACCTGCTCGTCGGTGTAGGTGGCGAGCAGTGCCTTGCCCAACGACGTGGAGTGCGCCGGGAGTCGGCGGCCGACCCGGGTGAACGGCCGCAGATAGTGCTGTGACTGGCGCGTCGCCAGATAGACCACATTGGTGCCGTCGAGACGGGCGAGGTGGATGGTCTCCGTGGTGTCGTCGGAGAGCCGGTCCAGCGTCGGGCGCGCCGCGGCCACCACCTCGTCGCCGTCGATGTACGAGGTGCCGACCAGCAGCGCCCGCACTCCGATGCCGTACCGGGTCCCGGTCGCGTCGGTCTCGATCCAGCCGAGCTCGACGAGCGTGCGCAGCAGCATGTAGAGACTGGACTTGGGGTAGCCCACCGCCTCCTGGACCGCGGCGAGAGAGTGCATCCCCGGGCTGCCGGCGAAGAACTCCAGCAGCTCAACGGTGCGGACCGCCGACTTGACCTGGGACCCGCCACCCTCGCCGACGCCAGCCATGACCTGACCCCTCTTGTTCGGCCGGTGCGCCGCAAGTAGGCTCCCGGCAGCATTCTATTCACAACCTGAGATGTCGTTCAGTATACCGAACGACACCTTGTTTGTACGAGGCAAACCTGGAGGTTTCCGCGTGGCCGGACCAGCCGTACCAGCCGTACCAGCCGTACCAGCCGTACCAGTCTGGAGCGTCGACCCCCGAACCGGGAAGCAGCGGGAGCAGGTGGTGACCGAGGCCACCGCCGAGGACGTCGACCGCGCGGTGCGGGCCGCCGCGGCCGCCGCCCCCGCACTCACCGACCGCGGTGCCCGCTCGGCTCTGCTGCGCACCGCCGCCGCCCTGCTGGAGGAGGACGCCCCGCACATCGTCGAGACCGCGGACGCCGAGACCGCCCTCGGCGCTCCGCGGCTGAACGGTGAACTCGCCCGCACCGCCTACCAGTTGCGTGCCTTCGCGGACGTCGTCGACGAAGGCGCCTTCCTTGACGTGATCATCGACCACGCCGACCCGGGGGCCGGCCCTGTCCCCCGGCCCGACCTGCGCCGCTACAAGATCCCCTTGGGCGTCGTCGCCGTCTACGCCGCCAGCAACTTCCCGCTCGCCTTCTCCGTGCCCGGCGGCGACACCGCGAGCGCGCTTGCGGCCGGCTGCCCCGTGGTCGTCAAGGCACACCCCGGCCACCCGGCCACCTCCCAGTTGTGCGCCGCGATCCTGCGCCGCGCCGCCGCGCAGGCAGGCCTGCCCGAGGACGTGGTCTCGGTCGTGCACGGCTTCGACGCAGGCGTCCGGCTCGTCTCGCACCCGCTGGTGAATGCTGCGGGATTCACCGGGTCGATTTCCGGCGGGCGGGCGCTGTACGACGCGGCAGCCGCACGCCCGCGCCCCATCCCGTTCCACGGCGAGTTGGGCAGCCTCAACCCGGTCGTCGTCACCCCCGCTGCGGCGGCCGAGCGCGCCGAGCAGATCGGCGCCGGGCTCGCCGCCTCCTTCACCCTCAGCAGCGGCCAGTTCTGCACCAAGCCGGGCCTCGTCCTCGCCCCCGCGGGTGAACCGGGCGACCGCCTCGTCACCGCGCTCGCCGAGGCCACCACGGCTGCCCCGGCCGGGGTACTGCTGGACGCCCGCATGCGCGAGCGCTTCGTCGCCGGGGTACGGGAGCGGGCCGCGCTGCCCGGCGTCACGGCCCCCGTCGAGCCCGGCGACGGCGGCGAGAACGCGGTGCGGGCCGGCTTCCTCACGGTGGCCGCCGCACGCCTGACCGAGCGGGGCCCGCACGACCTGCTCACCGAGGAGTGCTTCGGCCCGGTCACCGTCGTCGTCCGGTACGACACTGACGAGGAGGTCGTCTGCGTCCTGGGGCGGCTGGCCGGCAACCTCACCGCCACCGTGCACATCGGCGACGCCGAGGCGTCCGACGCGAGCGCCGCCGCCCTCGTCGCCCGGCTCACCCCGCTCGCCGGACGCGTCCTGGTCAACGGCTGGCCCACCGGCGTCGCCGTCGCCCCCGCCCAGCACCACGGCGGCCCGTACCCGGCCACCACCTCCACCTCGACATCGGTGGGAGCCACCGCCATCGAGCGCTGGCTGCGCCCGGTGACCTACCAGGACACCCCGCCGGCACTGCTGCCGCCGGAGCTGCGGGACGACAATCCGATGGGCATCCCGCGTCGCGTCAACGGACGCGCGCAGGGCTGAACGGTCGCACGATTGCGGAGCGGAGTGCGGTTATCGTGGGCGCGGCTCGGGCACCTGCCACGTCACGCCACAATGAGAAGGGCCACCGTCTGCCGTGTCTCACCGCCTCACATTCCGTACGGCCGTCACCGCGATCGCCGTCGTCGCAGCAACCGCGCTCGCAGGCTGCAGCTCCAGTGGACCGTCTGGATCGGCTGCGTCCGGTCCGGGTTCCGGATCCTCCGCGGCGGGCAGCGACGCGAAGAACACGCAGCCCGTGGTGAAGGCCGTGCCGAGCACGCCGCGCACCACTGCCGTGGGACGCACCACCGCGCCGCCGTGGGACACGCCGGCCGACCCCTCGGCGCGTGCCGTCGTCGCAGGCCTGCCGATGATGAGCGCCGAGGGAACCGTGATGCACATTCACGCGCACCTCGACGTCCTCGTCGACGGCAACCCGGTAACCGTCCCCGCGTACATCGGGATCGACGACAAGGCGCAGCAGATCAGCCCACTGCACACCCACGACCCGTCAGGTGTCATCCACATCGAGTCGCCCGTCAAGGCGACCTTCACCCTCGGCCAGTTCATGACCGAGTGGAACGTCGCGCTCGACGCCGACCGCATCGGCGGGATGAAGGCGGGCGGCGGCAATGTGCTGCGCGCCTACGTCAACGGCAAGCAGATCAAGGGCGACCCCGCCGCGATCGTGCTCCACGCTCACGACGAGATCGCCCTTGTCTACGGGCCGGAGCACCAGAACGTGAAGGTGCCCGCCACCTTCACCTTCCCCGCCGGCCTGTGACCGACCGGCGGATCAGCGCACCGCAGTGCCCTACTTAATCGGAACAAACGGGGCCCGCGCCCCGATGAACTCCGGGCGCCGGACCGGCGCCGCGAACGGCTCGACCGCGGCGTTCTCCACGCTGTTGAAGACGATGAAGACGTTGCTGCGCGGGAACGGCGTGATGTTGTCGCCGGACCCGTGCATGCAGTTGCAGTCGAACCAGGTGGCCGAGCCGGCCGGGCCGGTGAACAGCTTGATGCCGTACCGGCTCGCCATCTCGGTGAGCGCCTCGTTCGAGGGCGTTCCCGCATCCTGCATCTGCAGCGACTTCTTGTAGTTGTCCTTTGGCGTCGCACCCGCGCAGCCGAGGAACGTCTTGTGCGACCCCGGCATGATCATCAGGCCGCCGTTGGTGTCGTAGTTCTCGGTGAGCGCGATCGAGACGGACACCGTGCGCATCCGCGGCAGGCCGTCCTCGGCGTGCCAGGTCTCGAAGTCCGAGTGCCAGTAGAAGCCGCTGGCGCCGAAGCCCGGCTTGACGTTGATGCGGCTCTGGTGGACGTAGACGTCGGACCCGAGGATCTGCCGGGCGCGGTCCAGCACGCGCGGATCGCGCACCAGACCTGCGAACACCTCGCTGATCTTGTGCACCTCGAAGACCGACCGCACGTCCTGCGACGTCGGCTCGACGATGGAGCGCTCGTCCGCCCGCACGGCCGGGTCGCAGATCAGTCGGTCGAGTTCGGCCCGGTAGACCGCCACCTCGTCCGGGCTGATCAGCGGGTTGACCGTGAGGAAGCCGTCACGTTCGAACGCCTGGAGTTCGGACGGCTGGATCGGTCCCGCGGCGCCCGGCTCGGACCACACCACCGGCTCCTGACGCGGGGTGGCCACCTCGGTGGCCCCTCGGGTCGGGTACAGGTCGGTGGTGCGCTCGGGTGCGGTTGTCATGGTGTTGCCTTCCTCTCCTCTCGTACGGCCCTGATCGGGATGCAAGCCCCGTCGGCGGGGGCTTCAGCGGTCCGGCTGCGGCGCCGTGCCGGCGCCGGGATCAGCCGTCCGCGTCCTCGGTGAGCAGCGGATACACGCCGTTCTCGTCGTGGTCCTCCCGGCCGGTGACCGGCGGGTTGAAGACGCAGACGCAGCGGAAGTCGGTCTTCGGGCGCATGGTGTGGCGCTCGTGCCCGTCCAGCAGGTACATCGTGCCGGGCGTGATCCAGTGCTTCTCGCCGGTCTCGTCGTTGGTGAGCTCGGCCTCGCCCTCGACGCACAGCACGGCCTCGATGTGGTTGGCGTACCACATCGACGTCTCGGTGCCGGCGTAGAGCGTGGTCTCGTGCAGCGAGAACCCGACACGTTCCTTGGCGAGGATGATGCGCTTGCTGCGCCACGTGCCGCTCGCTGCGGTGACATCGCGGTCGGTGCCTTCGATGTCCTTGAAGGAAAGGACGATCACGGTGTGTTGAGCCTTTCTGTTCTCTCTGTCTCAGGCCGTCTCGCGGACGGCCCGGGCGATGATGCGCAGCCCCTCGTCCAGCTCCTCCGGGCTGATGGTCAGCGCGGGCAGGAGTTTGACGACCTCGCTCTCCGGGCCGGAGGTCTCCAGCAGCAGTCCGAGCTCGAAGGCGCGCGCGCACACCTTGGCCGCGCGCTCCTTGTCGGCGAACTGAAGGCCCCAGACCAGGCCACGGCCGCGGAACTCGGCGCCGGAGGCGGGATGTTCGGAGACGATCTCGCACAGCGCGGCCTCGACCTGCTCACCGCGGGCGATTGTCTGCTTCTCCATCTGCCCGTCGGCCCAGTAGGCGTCGAGTGCGGCGGTGGCGGTGACGAAGGCCGGGTTGTTGCCGCGGAAGGTGCCGTTGTGCTCGCCGGGCTCCCACAGGTCGAGCTCCGGCTTGAAGAGCGTCAGCGACATCGGCAGGCCGTAGCCGCCGATCGACTTGGACAGCGTGACGATGTCCGGGACGATCCCGGCCTCCTCGAAGGAGAAGAACGGGCCGGTGCGGCCGCAGCCCATCTGGATGTCGTCGACGATCAGCAGCATGTCGCGGCGCCTGCACAGGTCGGCGAGGCCGCGCAGCCACTCCGGGCGTGCGACGTTGATGCCGCCCTCGCCCTGGATGGTCTCCACGATCACTGCGGCGGGCTGGTTGAGCCCGGAGCCCTGGTCCTCCAGCAGCCGCTCGAACCACAGGAAGTCCGGGACCCGGCCGTCGAGGTAGTGGTCGAAGGGCATGGGCGTGCCGTGCACCAGCGGGATTCCGGCGCCTGCCCGCTTGAAGGCGTTGCCGGTCACGGCGAGCGAGCCCAGCGACATGCCGTGGAAGGCGTTGGTGAACGAGATGATCGACTCGCGGCCCTTGACCTTGCGGGCGAGTTTCAGCGCGGCCTCGACGGCGTTGGTACCGGTCGGGCCCGGGAACATGACCTTGTAGTCGAGGTTGCGCGGGCGAAGGATCACGTCCTGGAAGGTGGACAGGAAGGCGCGCTTGGCCGTGGTGGACATGTCCAGGCCGTGCGTGATTCCGTCGCGTTCCAGGTAGTCCAGCAGGGCGCGTTTGAGTACGGGGTTGTTGTGGCCGTAGTTGAGGGCCCCGGCTCCGGAGAAGAAGTCGAGGTAGGTGTGTCCGTCCTCGTCGTGCATGCGGCTGCCCTGCGCACGGTCGAAGACCGCGGGCCAGCCGCGGCAGTAGCTGCGGACCTCGGACTCCAGGGACTCGAAAACGCTCAGCTCGGGCGGGGTGATGGTCACCGTTGGCTCCTACGGGGGGTGGGTGGGCTGTCTTTGACGGCTGGTCGGGCCGCGGGCTCAGGCGGCTGCTGCGGCGGCGAGTGGTCCTATGCGGTACAGGACCTCCGGGTCGTGGCCGTCGGGGAACAGCCCGCCGTGGAACAGCACTTCCCGGGAGACGTCGGCGCCGTGGCGTTTGCCGTACGAGGTGAACAGCCGGTTGGACGCCTCGTTGCTCGGTGTGATCGTGGTCTCGACCTGACGCACGCCGAGAGAGGCGACCCGCTCGGTCAGCCCGTCGAGCATGAACGCGGCCAGACCGCGGCCGCGGTATGCGTAGTCCACCGCGACCTGCCAGACGACCAGCGTTTCCGGGCGCTCCGGGCGCACATAGCCGGTCACGAAGCCGACAGGTTCGCCGCTGTCGTCCCTGGCCACCACGGAGGTGCGGGCGAAGTCCCGGCACCAGAGCAGGTAGCTGTAGGAGGAGTTCAGGTCGAGGGCCTGCGAGTCGCGGGCTATGCGCCAGATCGCGGCGCCGTCCTCGACCGTGGGGGTGTCGAGGCGGGCGGGGAAAGCCGGGGAATTCGTCTCTTCGCGTACAAGGTCTTCTTGTGCGGCGGTCATGCGAAACAAATTTACCGAGCCGGAAAGCGAATTGCATCGCCGGGCGGGGTTACGCTAAGGGCCTGGATGTGTTATCGCGCGCACGTGAGGACCGCTGTGCGGCACCCGCAGTGCGTGGCGTTCTGTCCGGATATAACCGGGCATTACGGACAGTTGTGCAGAGTAGATAACAACTACGTAACAGCGTCGAGATCTGCTGGACTCACGCCGGATCCGCGTTAACGAAAACTTTGTGTTTAGCCGCGGGACGTCTGGGCAGAAGCTTGCGGGGGATTACCGGCAGGAAATGATCCCGGAATTACCCAGGAAAAGCACGGCATGCGCGGCGTGTGGTTTACCCGGATGCTATTGGGGCAGACGCGAATCCGTGAAATCAGCTGACCGCCGTGATCTCCGCCGTCGTTGCCCTGCGCGGAGGGTCGTAGAGTCCTGTCCATGACGGATGGAGCGGTGCTGCACATCAAGGGCCGGGTGCTCACCGGACCCGACAAGGCCAGGGACGAGCTGTGGGTCGTCGGCGGCCGCGTGACCTACCGGCGCCCGGCGACCGCCCGCGACGTGCGGACGGTGAACGGCTGGGCGCTGCCAGGACTGGTCGACGCCCACTGCCACGTGGGACTCGACAGGCACGGCCCGGTCGACGATGCCACCAGTGAGAAGCAGGCTCTCGCCGACCGCGACGCCGGGACGCTGCTCGTCCGCGACGCCGGATCGCCGTCCGACACCCGCTGGATCGACGACCGCGAGGACCTGCCGAAGATCATCAGGGCGGGCCGGCACATCGCCCGCACCCGCCGCTACATCCGCAACTACGCCCACGAGATCGAACCCGACCAGCTCGTCGCCCATGTGCGCCAGGAGGCGCGGCGCGGGGACGGCTGGGTCAAACTCGTCGGCGACTGGATCGACCGCGGGGTGGGGGACCTCGCGCCCTGCTGGCCGCGTGACGCGGTGCAGGCCGCGATCGCCGCTGCGCACGAGGAGGGCGCCCGGGTGACGGCGCACTGCTTCGCCGAGGACTCGCTGCGCGATCTCGTCGAGGCCGGCATCGACTGCATCGAGCACGCCACCGGGCTCACCGAGGAGACCATCCCGCTCTTCGCGGAGCGTGGCGTGGCGATCGTCCCGACCCTGGTCAACATCGCCACCTTCCCCGACCTGGCGGCCGGCGCCGAGTCGAAGTTCCCCGGCTGGTCCGCGCATATGCGGCGGCTGCACGCCCGGCGTTACGAGACCGTGCGCTCGGCGTACGACGCCGGGATCCCCGTCTTCGTCGGTACGGACGCGGGCGGTTCGCTCCCGCACGGTCTCGTCGCCGACGAGGTCGCCGAGCTGGTCCGGGCGGGCATCCCGGCGGTGGACGCGCTGTCCGCCGCGACCTGGGCGGCGCATACGTGGCTGGGCCGGCCGGCGCTTGAGGAGGGTGCACCGGCCGACCTGGTGGTTTTCGACGCCGATCCGCGTGCCGACGTGCGGGTGCTCGCCGACCCGCGGTGCGTCGTGCTGCGCGGACAGATCGTCGGCTGACGGGCCGCCTGCTCAGGCCGGCCGGTCAGGCCTGGCCCTTGGCACGGGCGGCCTGGATCTCCGCGATCTGTGCGCGGACGTTCTCCTCGGCCCGCTCCCTCGTGACGCCGAGGCCGATCAGCACCGCGGCGGCCAGTTCCTTGTCGTTGCGCAGTACTCCGAGCAACAGGTGCTCGGTGCCGATGTAGTTGTGGCCCAGGTGCAGGGCCTCCCGCAACGAGAGCTCCAGGGTCTTCTTCGCGCCACGGCCGAAGCGGGGCCGCTTGGGCGGGTTCTCCACCCCGGGCCCCAGGACCGCGATCGTGGCCTCGCGGACCTTGCCGAGCGGCGCGCCCAGGGCCTCCATCGCCTTGGCGGCCACGCCCTCCGGCTCGGTGAGCAGGCCGAGGACGATGTGCTCGGAACCGATGTGGTCGTGACCGAGCTCGGCGGCCTCCTTGCGGGCGTCCTCCACGGCGTTGCGGGCCCGCGGGGTGAACCGGCTGAACCGTCCGCCGGAGGCCTGGAAGTCGGGATCGTCGGACTCCTTGGGGACGAAGCGCTTCTGTGCGGCCTGCTTGCTCACCCCCATGTACTGGCCGATCTCCGTCCAGGACGCGCCGGATCGGCGGGCCTGGTCCACGAAGTGACCGATGAGATGGTCGGCGACCTCCCCGAGGTGGGCGGAGGTCTCGACCGCGTCGGCGAGGTGCTGCAGCGGGTCGCCGTCCGGGTGCTGGTTGGTGACGTGGGCGATCAGGTCGTCCAGTCGCACGGGCTCCGTATCCATATGACAACCTTAGGTTGACGATCGGGTTTCGTCAATCGATGGTTGACTCGAGTTGTGGTCCCGTTCTGTGGCCACAGTGAAAGGGTTGTACTGATGTTCCGAAACCATCCTTTGGAGTGAAATGGCGCCGGGTGGCTTCCCGTTCACAGTCAGTACGTAAATATGGCGGGGTCACAGTCGTCGGCGAACGCGCTGTCCCCTTCAGCGGCGCCGGCGGCTCCATGCCACTGTGGGGGTTTTCCACTTGTACAACTCTGTCCTCAACATGCCCGCGCGCCGTTCCGCCGCAGCGATCGGCGCTGCCGTCGCTCTCGCCGCGGGCGCCCTCGCCCTCGCGCCGTCCGCCCAGGCGGCCACGGCGAGCGGTTCCGGTGGAGGCCAGGCCACCGCGACCGTGCTGCGCACCAGCCTCGACGTCTCACTGGTGAACAAGACCGTCAACGTTCCGCTGAACGTCGTGCTCAATGACGTGCACGCGCCCGCGGACGCTCACGAGACCGCGCTCAGCGCCCAGTTGGCCGGGGTCGACAACGGCCGTCCGTTCAGCGTGCTGAGCGCCGATGTCGCCACCGCCCGCGCCACCGCCGATCAGCACCAGGCGCAGGGGTATGTGAACATCGTCAACGCCAAGGTGCACCTGCCCGGCCTGCCGTTGCTCTCCCTGATCGAGGCCCATGAGGTGACCGCACGGGCGACCTGCGAGGCGGGCAGGCAACCGACCGCGTACGCCGATCTGCTCGGCGACGTCGTCGTGCTCGGAAAGAAGATCAACGTCACGACAGCCGGTACGACGAAGGTGGACGTGCCCGGGGTCGGCGAGGTCAGGCTCGACCTGTCGAAGACCGAGACCACCTCCCACACCGCGGCCGCCACCGCCCTCGACCTGCACGTCTCGGTGAACCCGCTGAAGCTGGGCGTCGCCGATGTGGAGGGTGACGTCACCCTGGCACGGGCGACGTGCGAGACGCCGCAGGGCGGGGGCTCGTCCACCGGCGGCTCGACGAGCGGCGGTTCGACGAGTGGCGGATCAACGACCGGCGGTTCGACCGGCGGTGGTTCGACGAGCGGCGGCGGCAGCACCGGCGGAGGAACGCAGGGCACCGGGAGCAGCGGGGGCAGCGGCGGATCCGCCGGCTCCAGCACGGGCACACAGACCGCGGGCACCGGCAAGAACCTCGCCGAGACCGGCGCCAGTTCGAGCACGCCGTACATCGCCACCGGTGCGGGCGCCCTGCTCGTCACGGGCGCGGCCGTCGTCTTCGTGACACGGCGCCGCAGGTCGTCGTCGGGCCAGAGCTGAACGCCACCGTCCCCGTGCCGTCGTCCGCCTACGACGGCACGGGGACGGTCCGGCACCGGTAGCGCCGCTCACGCACCAGCGTTACGGCGACGAGCGCCGAGGCCACGGCGGCCGCTACGCCCAGGGCGAACGACCCCTTGAACCCGTGAGCCGCCGCCAACTGCCCGCCGACCGGGGCGGCGATCGCCTGACCGATGATCAGCCCCGTACCCACCAGCGTCATGGCCTCGCCCATGCGTTCCGCCGGAGCGATCCGCTCGACGAGAGTGAAGTTCGCAATGAGATGCGGAGCGACCGTGAGCCCGAGCGCGGCGAAGACCGCGGCCGCGCCGACGACCGAGCCGGTCAGCAGCAGGAGCGGCACCACCAGGCTCTGCGCGAGCACCGCCAGACGCAGCCGGACCGTCAGGTCCCAGGGGCCGGGATGCGCCGTGGTGAGCAGACCGGCCACCACGCTCGTCGCACCCGTTGCCGCCCACACCAGACCGGCAAGTCCCAGGTCCCCCTTGGCCATCGCGTTGATCCCGGCGTTGGCGGCGCCGAAGACGAGCCCCTGGCAGGTGGCCATCGCGAACAGCACGATCAGCGCCGGCGACATCAACGGGACCGAACGGCGGGCGGACCGGGCCCGCACTCCTGCGGGAGCCGTCGGGTGGACGGCGAAGACCACACCGAAGACGGCGATGAGGACGGCGGCACACACCAGACCCGCCGTCGGATCGATCGCTGCGGCGAGAATCCCCACGACCGCCGGGCCCGCGACGAAACTCAGCTCGTCGGTGGTGGCGTCGAGCGACAAGGCCGGGCCGATGAGTTCACGGCCGCGCGGGTGCCGCATCGCCAGCGCGGACCAGCGGGTACGGGCCAGCGGTCCGATCTGCGGGATGGTCAGACCACCGACGGCGGAAAGGCCCGTCTGCAGCGTGAGCGGGCCATGGCCGAGGACGGCGGCCACCATGGCCGCGATCGCTACGGCGTTGAGCAGCGAGGTGACGAGCAGGACCGGGCGGTGCCCGCGCCGGTCCGCCAGCCGTCCGATCAGCGGCCCGCCCACCGCCTGCCCCATCCACAGCGCTCCGGCGACGATGCCGGCGCGTCCGATGCCTGAAGCGGCGGTCACCATCAGCAACGTGCCGGTGGGGCAGAGCGCGGCGGGCAGCCGCGCCAGGAACGCCGCCAAAGGCAGGCCGGTGCCTGCGAGGCGGAAGATCGCGCGGAAGCCTGCGGGAGCGGCGCCACCCCCGGCGTGGTCCCGGGCGTCGGGTGCGGCGTCGGGCGGGGCGCCGGGCGTGGTCGCGCGCGCGGACATAAGCGCTGCTCCGATCTGCTCCGACGTGCAGTGATCGCCGTGTCACGAACCGCATCCATGTGATCACAGCCGATCGCGTGCCGGGTACCGGCGTTTGGCCCGATCCGTACCGCCCCGGACGCCACGGGGGTTGGAGGTTAATCCAATAGCCCGTCCGGCTCGGGCAGTGCCTTCGCCAGAGCCTCGACGAAGGCGTCCGAGACGGCCCGGTCGCGCACCGCGACCCGCAGCCAGTCCGGTCCGAGCCCCGGGAAGGTGTCCGCGCGGCGCACGGCGAAGCCGCACGCCCGCAGACGAACCCGCACCGCAGCCGCGCCCGCCGTGCGCAGCAGCAGGAACGGTCCGGCAGCCGGGGCCACCACCTCGATACGATCCGACTCGGCGAGCCGCCCCAGCAGGTGGGCCCGGTCCTCGGCGATCCGCACCGCCGCCGCCTCCGCCTCGGCGAGCGCCTCGGGCGCGGAGCACGCCTCGGCCGCGGCGAGCGCCGGAGCCGAGACCGGCCACAGCGGCTGGGAGCGCTGCAGTGAGGCCACCGTCTCCGGCGCGGTGAGCACATAGCCGATGCGCAGCCCGGCGAGACCCCACGTCTTGGTGAGGCTGCGCAGCACGACGAGGCCCGGCACGTCGCGTCGCCCCGCGAGCGACTCGGCCTCCCCGGGCACCGCGTCCATGAATGCCTCGTCCACCACCAACAGCCGCCCGGGACGGGCGAGTCGCGCCACGGCGTCGGCCGGGTGCAGTACGGACGTCGGATTGGTCGGATTGCCGATCACGACGAGATCGGCGTCCTCGGGGACCGCCGCCGGATCGAGCCGGAAGCCCCTTGAGCCGTCGAGCAGCACCCGCTCGACGGCGTGCCCCGCGTCACGGAGGGCCGCCTCCGGCTCCGTGAACTGCGGGTGCACCACCACCGCACGGCGCGGCGCGACCGTTCGCGCCAGCAGGACGAAGGCCTCCGCCGCGCCCGCCGTGAGCAGCACCTCGTCAGCCGGCCGCCCGTGGCGTGCCGCCACGGCACGCCGCGCCGCCCGCCCGTCCGGGTAGCGGGCAAGGTCGTCCAGCGACGCGGCTATCCGCTCCTTCAGCCACGAAGGGGGCGTTCCGGTCCGGACATTGACGGCGAGGTCGACGAGCGCCGCGCCCTCGTCCCGTACCTCCGCGTCGCCGTGATGGCGCAGATCGTGCCGGTCAGCGGGTGTGGGCATGGCCGCCGTGGTGGTGTCCGTGGCTGTGCGCGGGGTCCTCGGGGTGGTGGTGCGGCTGCTGCGGCAGGCCGACGCGGTCCTCGAAACCGGGAAGGGCGATGCGGTAGACGCAACTGTCGCAGTTCATCCGAAGATCGCCTTCGAGGGTCTCGCGGTAGCGCTCCATGACGAGATCGGCCAGCTCCTGCGTGGGGCCGATGACATCGGCGCTGCGCACATCGATCTCGGGGTGCGCGGCCGCCCAGCCCTCGGTCTGCTGGCGTACGCGCTCCGGGAGCACCCCCTCGAACAGGAAGTACGGCAGGACGACGATGCGGCGCGCCCCGAGCCGGGCACAGCGGTCGAGCCCCGACGGCACATCGGGCGCGGCGAGCGAGACGAACGCCGTCTCCACCCCTGCGTATCCGCGCCCCTCCCACAGCAACCGGGCGACCTTGAACACCTCGGAGTTGGCGTCCGGGTCGGTCGAGCCGCGGCCGACGAGCAGCACGGTGGTCGTCGCCCGGTCGGAGGGGGAGCGGTGGCCGTCCTCGCCGAGCGCCTCGTCGAGCCGCCGCTCCAGCACCTCGAGCAGCGCAGGGTGCGGGCCGAGCGGCCGCCCGTACGCGTAGGCGGTGCCGGGATGGCGCTTCTCCTCGCGGGCGAGCGCCGCTGGGATGTCGCCCTTGGCGTGTCCGGCCGACACCAGGACCAGCGGCACGGCGGCGAACTGCCGCACGCCGCGGCTCTCGATGAGCTCCGCCACGGCGTCGGCGAGCGGCGGCGGGGACAGCTCGATGAAGCCGCCGCCCACGGGCAGTTCGGGGTTGCGCTCATCGAGCTCGCGGACGAAGGAACGGAAGGCTTCGGCTCCGGCCTCGTCGCGCGTGCCGTGGCCGACGAGCAGAAGAGCGGGCGGCGGGGTCACTGGTGGTTCTCCTTGCGGGTGCTGAGGGGTTGTGCGTGCGCTGGGGCAGGGGCCGGGGTGTAGAGCAACGCGTTGAGCGCGGCAGCCGCGACCGCGGAGCCGCCCTTCTCCGAGACGTTACTGACGGCCGGAAGACCGCTCGCACGCAGGGCGGCCTTGGACTCGGCGGCACCGACGAAGCCGACGGGCAGCCCGATGACGAGAGCGGGAGCGGCATCGAGCAGCAGCAGCTCCTCGAGCGCGGTGGGCGCACAGCCGATCACCCACACCGCTCCCGGCCCCACCTGCTCATGAGCAAGGCGGACGGCGTGCGCGGAACGCGTCAGCCCGCGGCCCGACGTGGCATCGCGCAGCCGGCACACGGCCTTCACGGCCGTGATGCCGGACGCCACCATCTCCACGTCCGTGACGACGGGCGCGCCGGCGTGCAGTGTCCGGTGGGCGGCCGTCAGCGCCGGCTCGTCGACGACGAGGTCGGTGGCGTAGTCGAGGTCGGCGCTCGCATGGATGACGCGTTCGACGACGGCCCGACTGAGCGGCGGCAGCCCGGACAGGTCCAGGCGCGAGCGCAGGATGCGGTACGACTCCTGCTCGATGGGGTGAATGGTGCGGGTCACCGGGCTCCTCCGGCAGTCGTCTCGGCACGTGCCGAGGCAGTCGTCTCTTCGATGGCGTCGACCGGGCAGACGTCGATGCACTCGACGCAGCCGGTGCACAGGTCGGCGCGGACCAGCAGTTGGCCGCCGTCCGGCCGTATGGCATGGGTCGGGCAGGTCAGCAGGCATGAACCGCAGCCCGCGCAGCGCGACGTCACGCGGACCGCCGCCGCCCCTGCGCCGGCCGTCACCGCTGCCACCGGTAACCGCGCGGTGTGACCATGCGTCCGGCGACCTGCCGAGTGGCGGAGTTGCCGACGGTGACGACGGTGACCATGTCCACCGTCGTCACATCGAGACCCGCCAGCGTCGTGACCTCGCTGCGCTCGTCCGGCCGGGACGCGGCATGCACCACACCCACCGGCGTCTGCGGCGAACGGTGTTCCGCCAGCACGGCGAGCGCCTTCGGCAGCTGCCAGTCCCGGCCACGGCTGCGCGGGTTGTAGAAGGTCACCACCAGATCCGACTCGGCCGCCGCCCGCACCCGTCGCTCGATCACCTCCCACGGCGTGTGCAGATCGGAGAGGCTGATCGAGACATGGTCGTGGCCGAGCGGCGCGCCGAGGATCGCCGCGGCGGCGAGCGCGGCCGTCACACCGGGCACCCCGATCACATCGATGTCGTCGGCCGCCTCGGCGAGTGCGGGCGAGGCCATCGCGTACACGCCGGCGTCGCCGCTGCCGATCAGCGCCACCGCATGCCCGGCGCGGGCCTCGGCGACCGCGGTGCGGGCCCGCTCCTCCTCGGCTCCCAGGCCCGACTCGAGCACCCGGGTGCCGGGGCGCAGCAGATCACGGATCTGGCCGACGTACTGGTCGAGGCCGACGACGACCGAGGCGCGCCGCAACTCGGCGCGGGCGCGTGGCGTGAGCAGATCGCGCGCGCCCGGACCGAGGCCGACGACGGCGAGCCGGCCGCGCGGGCGGCGGCGCGCCACCGCCGCCGTGGCCGTCGCCGGACCGGACGGCGGGGCGGACTTGCGCTTGGGAACGAGGAGTTCGCCACCCGCGCCCGCGCCGAGGAGCGCCGCGGCCTCGGCGACGCTCGCGGTGCCGACCGCGGCGAGCGGAGCGTCGGAGGGATGGGGCACCTCGACGGCGCCCAGCCGCCGCGCGTCGTACGTCACGAGGGGCACCCCGAGCCGTTCGGCCGCCGCGACGATGCCAGGCTCCTCCGCCTTCGCGTCGACGGTGGCCAGAGCGGCGACGGAGCACGGCGAAAGACCGGCATCCGCCAGTGCCGCGGCAATCAGCTGCCGGACCTCCTCCGCGGGCGCGCCCTTGCTTGCGCCGACGCCGACGACGAGCGTCGGCGGCCGCAGCACCGCGGTCCGGTCGTCGGGGGTGACGGCCCGGTCGGTGACCATGATCCGGACGTCACTGTCAGTGGTCGCCGTTACGTTGGGTGGCAGAGGAGGAAGGGGGTGGACGTCATGGGCGTCCAAGTGAACGGGGGAGCCATCGAGCATCGCGCGGCTGACGGCCGCGACGGCGCCCTCGACCGGCCAACCGAGCGTGTCGAGGCCGGGAATGGAGACGGCGTCGGTCGCCGTCGTGACCACAGGACGGCCGCCGAGCACGTCGCAGACCTGCTCCGCAAGCTCGTTGGAGCCGCCCGCATGGCCGCCGAGCAGGGCCACCGCATACTGCTGCGCCTCGTCGACGCAGACCACGCCGGGGTCGCAGGCCTTGTCCGACAGCAGCGGTGCGATCAGCCGAACCGCGGCGCCGGCCGCCAGAAAGCACACCAGCTGCTCGCATTCGGCGAAGGCGCGGGTCACGGCCTCGCGTACCGGGCCCTCGTAGGCCCGGGTACGCCCGGGCCAGGCCGCGGCGAGCCGGTCGCGGGCGGCAGTGCCTGCCGCGGTGGCGGCGATCAGGCCGATCACTGTGATGCTCCTTCATGTGAATCAAGCGCATCCCCGGCGGATCCGCCGGCCGTTGCGCGGGTTCCCCACAGGACGAACACGGGGTTGGCGGCGGCGAGCCGCGTCACATCGCCCGGCAGAGGGGAGAGCCGGGACGACTGGATGAGGGCGCCCTCAACACGCAGCCCGGCCTCGGTGAGAGCGGCGCGCACGGTGGGCACGCGGTCGAGGGCGGCGACGGTGACGACGACTGTGCGGCGCGTCCTGCGGGCACAGGCGGCCACGATCGCGGGCAGGTCCCGGCCGCCGCCGCCGATGAACACGGCATCGGGATCGGGCAGTTCCGGGAGCACATCGGGCGCGGTGCCGTGCACGGTCTCGACGTCCACGCCATGGGCGGCGGCGTTGGCCCGGATCCGTTCGACGCCGTCGGGGGTCTTCTCCACGGCCACCGACGCGGCACCGAAGCGCGCGCACTCCACCGCGACCGAGCCCGATCCAGCGCCGATGTCCCACACCAGCTCCCCGGTGCGCGGCCCCAGACGCGCCAGCGCCAGCGCCCGCACCTCGTACTTGGTGACCATCGAGTCGCGGTGCTCGAACTCCTCCTCCGGCAACGCCCATCGGGCGGGGGCGGGGGGAGAACCGGCCACCGTGCGAAGGGAGGAAGCCAGCCGACGCTCGTCCAGGCACACCACGACGCTGACCATGCCCGGCGGCCAGTCACGGCCCGCTGCCTCGGCCGGGGTGAGGTGTTGCACGTACTCGTCCGGGGTGCCGAGGGCGCCCGCGACGACCAGGGTTCGGGGGAGTCCGGTACGGGCGAGAGCCTGGCCCAGCTCCGCCGGTCCGGCCCCCGGGCCCGTCAGCACCGCGGTCTTCGGATGCGCGCGGCAGACGTTGACCGCGGTGCGCAGCGCACGGCCATGGGCGCTGACCACGACGGCGTCGTCCCACGCGAGTCCGAGCCGGGCGAAGGCCACGGCCACCGATGCCGACGCGGGATGCACATCAAGCCGTTCGGGGCCGAACCGCTCGGAGAGAGCGCGCACGATCCCGAAGAAACCGGGGTCGCCCGACGCGAGGACGACGACGCGTCCTGGCTCGCGCGTGGCCAGGCGGGCTCCGATGGCGTCGAGCGCCGGGGCCAGCGGGCCCAGGGCGATCCGCTCGGTGGCCGGCGGCAGTTCCGCCGCCGCGAGGTGACGGGCCGCGCCCACCACGAGCGTGGCCCCCGCCAGCGCCTCCCGCGCCGGTCCGGGCAGGCCCGTGCCCGTACCCGCACCCACAACCGTGATCACGACAGCAACTCCCCACCCGAGGAGGCGATCAGCGTACGGCCGGTGAAGTCCACCATCGCGGCCTCCGCCACGAGCCGGTGATCCACGAACCGCCCCATCACGTCCGTGACGCGACGGCACAGCTCCGCCCCCGCGCTCTCCAGCAACCCCGCCTCCTGCCACAACTCGTATCCGTGGCGCGCGGTGTTGGCGGAGGCGACCCGGTCGACGAGCGCAGCGTCGCCGCCGACGTCCCGCGTGATCCGGGCGAGCACACCCGGATCCACTGCGGAGCGCGTGTAGTGCGTCATCAGCACGCCCGCGGCGAGCTTCGTCAGCTTGCCCACCATGCCGACGAACACCACACGCTCCAGGCCGTGTTCGACCGCGCGCCGCAGCGCGGCGCCGGTGAAATCACCGACCTCGATGAAGCACACCTGCGGCAGGTCCGGCAGCAGCGCCATCGCGCCCTTCTCCGTGCGCCCGCCCGTGCAAAGCAGGACCGTGCGCTCGCCCTGGGCCGCCGCCACCGACACCGCCTGCTCGACACTGGCTCGCCACGAAGCCGTCGAGAACGGCCGGACGATCCCGGTCGTGCCGAGAATCGAAATCCCGCCGATGATGCCCAGCCTGGCGTTGGTCGTCTTGCGGGCCCGCACCTCGCCGTCCGGCACGCTGATGGTCACATCCACGCCGCGAACATCGAGATCCACGGCCTCGCGCACCGCCTGGGTGATCATCGCGCGCGGCGTCGCGTTGATGGCGGGACCTCCCACGTCGAGCCCGAGACCGGGCTTGGTGACCACGCCCACGCCGATGCCGCCGTGCAACCCGATCCCGGGCGCCTGCCGCCAGGTGACCGTCGCTGTCAGGTGCGCGCCATGCGTGACGTCCGGATCGTCACCCGCGTCCTTGACCACGACCGCCTCCGTACGGCCGGGCCGCAACTCCTCGCACCGCTCCACCGCGAACGTCACCCGCTGCCCCGACGGCAGCGCCACCTCGACCCAGCGCTGCGGCTCCCCGGTCACCAGATGCAACGCGGCGGCGCGCGCGGCGGCCGACGCACACGTGCCGGTCGTCCACCCCGTGCGCAGCGCCTTGGGACGCACCTTGGCGGTACGCGGCAGATCCGGCTCGCGCAGCTCGGGCTGCTGCTGGTCGTGGTCCCGGTCCTCCAAGGCCGTCCCTCCTTTCACCGTGGTTTCAGCGAGTCCTTGAGCGTGTCGTCGTATGCAGCGCTATGCGCGAGAGGCGCGCAACGCCCGCCGCGCCGCGGGATCGGCACGGCGGTAACCGTGGAAGTGACCCGGGTGGTACAGGTGCGAACGCGTCCCTGTGGCCGAGAGCGCCGGACCGACCAGGAACAGTGTGTGCTTCCACAGCTTGTGCTCCTTGACGGTCTCCTCCAGCGTCCCGACCGTGCAGCGCAGCACCAGCTCCTCCGGCCATGTCGCCTGGTACGCGATCACCACCGGAGTCGTCTGCGGATAGCCGCCCTCCAGCAGCTCCGCGGCCAACTGCCCGGAGCGCGCCGCCGACAGGAAGACCGCCATCGTCGTCCCGTGCCGCGCGAACTCCCGGACCTCCTCACCCGGCGGCATCGGCGTCTTCCCTCCGCCCAGCCGAGTCAGGATCACCGACTGCGCGACCTCCGGGATCGTCAACTCCCGCTGCGCCACGGCGGCCACCGCCGAGAACGCCGACACGCCCGGCACGACCTCCGTCTCCAGGCCCAGTTCACAGCACCGGTCGAGCTGCTCCTGCGTACCGCCCCACAGGGCCGGGTCGCCGGAGTGGATCCGCGCCACCTTCAGCCCCTCGCGCGCCGCCCGTTCATACACCACGAGCACGTCCTCCAGCGACATCGCCGCCGAGTCGAGGATCTGCGCGCCCTCACGGGCGTGTTCCAGAACCTCGGCCTGGACCAGGCTCGCCGCCCAGATCACCACGTCCGCGTCCGCGATCGCCCGCGCCGCCCTGAACGTCAGCAGATCGGCCGCGCCGGGCCCCGCCCCGACGAACGTCACCTTGCCGCTCACTTTGCCGTTCACAGCTTCCTTCCGTTCTCTCCCAGAGCCTGCGCCTGGGAGGTGCCCCCTTCTCCGCTCGCGCGGCGCAGAGGTGCGGCCTCCACCGGATTCCGTCCGGGGGTGCCCCCTGTTGCTGTCTGCGGCCGGGCGCCCGCGTGTGCGTCGCTCACAGCTTCCCTCCACGTCCGCCGTCCCGCCGAGCGGGTGCGATCAACGTCGACAAATACGGCAACGGAACCTCCGACAGTTCGGCGGCCGGCCGGATCGACTCCTCCGGCAACCCCAGCGACGAACCCCACACGGCGCCCTCGGTCCGACCCGTCTCGCGCAGCGCGGCGGCGACCTCCTCCGCGAGCCGCCCGAACTTGTACGCCACCACCGTGCCCGGCCCCTGCAGCGCCTCCTTGAGCACCGCAGCCCCAGCCGTCACCGGAACCAGCGTCAGCGGCTCGGTGCCCTCGGTGAGCACCGCCCCGCTGCGCGCCGCGAGATCCTGCATCGCCGTGATCCCCGGCACCGTCTCCACCACCACACCCTCGACCAGACCGGAGACGGTCTGCGCGAGATAGGTAAACGTGGAGTACACGTTCGGGTCGCCGATGGTCGCGAACGCCACCGTGGAGTGCGCACGCAGCAGTTCCGCCACGCGCTCGCCCGCCGCGTCCCACGCCGCCGCACGACGCGCCCGGTCGCTGCGCTCGTTGAGCGCGAACACCACCCGGACCACCTTCGCGGCGTCCACGTAGTGCAGGATCGTTGCCTCTGCGCGCCCCCGCTCCAGAGTGTCCATGACGGGTACGACAACGACGTCGGCGGCCTGCAGCGCCCGTACGCCCTTGACCGTCACCAGCTCCGGATCGCCGGGGCCGACTCCGACGCCGATCAGCCGCTTGGTCCCTGTGCTCATGCGGCACACCTCTCGACGAACCTGCGGGCGAGCGACGGCTCGGCCGCCCAGTGCACATGCAGATACGAGGCGTGCACACCCTCGTGGACGAAACCCTCGACACGGCGCTCCGGCTGCGACCAGCCCCAGGCGGGCGCTGCGCCTGCCCCCGGATCGGTCACCGTGCGATGGAACTCGTGCCCGCGCAGCCGCGTCCCCGCCGGCGCCAGCACGCTCTCCGAGACGGCGACCGCCTCCCGGTAGCCCAGCGTCAGCCGCTCCGCCATCCGGGCCCGGGCGTCCAGCACCCCGCACATCGGCGCACCGTCCAACTCCCCTGCCAGATAGAGCAGTCCGGCGCACTCGGCAGCGACAGGCGCGCCCGACGCGGCAAGGCCGGCGACCGCTTTCCGCAGCCGCTCGTTCGCCGACAGCTCCGGCGCGTACACCTCGGGGAACCCACCACCGATCACCAAACCCGCTGTGTCCTGCGGCAGTTCCTCGTCCCGCAGCGGATCGAACCGGACGACCTCGGCGCCGGCCGCCGCGAGCAACTCGGCGTGTTCGGCATACGAGAAGGTGAACGCCGGCCCGCCCGCCACGGCCACCACCGGACGCCGTCCCGGCACCGCACCACCGCCGACCTCCGTCGCCGGATCCCACGGAGCGTGCGCAAGCGGAGGAGCGCTGCGCGCCAGCGCCAGCAGGGCATCCAGATCGCACCCCGCGCGCACCCGCGCCGCCATGGCGGCAACCGCCTCGACGGCCTCCGCACCCCGCTCCGCCACCGGGACAAGCCCCAGATGCCTGCTCGGCGTCCGCACATCCGCCTCGCGCCGCAGCACACCGAGCACGGGAACCCCGGACTCGTCCAACGCGGCCCGCAGCAGCTCCTCATGGCGGTCCGAGCCGACCTTGTTCACGATCACCCCGCCGATCCGCACCCGCGGATCCCACGACGCGAACCCGTGCACCAGCGCCGCCACCGAGCGCGACTGCGACGAGGCGTCCACGACCAGCACCACCGGTGCGCCCAGCACCTTCGCCACCTGCGCCGTGGACCCGGCCTCGCCCTGCCCCGCCGCCCCGTCGAACAGCCCCATCACACCTTCGACCACGGCGAGATCGCACCCCCGCGCCCCGTGCAGGAACAGCGGCGCGATCCGCTCCTCACCGCACAGGTACGAGTCGAGATTGCGGCCCGCACGCCCCGTCGCCAGCGCGTGATAGCCCGGATCGATGTAGTCGGGGCCCACCTTGTGCGGGGAGACGGCGAGACCGCGCTCGGCGAACGCGGCCATCAAACCGGTGGCGACGGTCGTCTTGCCGCTCCCGGAGGCCGGGGCGGCGATGACGAGGCGGGGGACGCTGCTCACCACTCGATACCCCGCTGGCCCTTCTGGCCCACGTCCATCGGGTGCTTGACCTTGGACATGTCGGTCACCAAATCCGCTGCGTCCACCAGCTTCTGCGGAGCATTGCGCCCGGTGATGACCACATGCTGGGCACCGGGACGGTCGCTCAGCACCGAGACCACCTCGTCGGTGTCGACCCATCCCCAGTGCATGGGGTAGGCGAACTCGTCGAGCACGTACAGCCGGTAGGTCTCCGCCGCCAGATCACGCTTGACCTGCTCCCAGCCCTCGCGCGCCGCCTCCTCGCTCGACTCCAGGCCACGCTGGACCCACGACCAGCCCTCACCCATCTTGTGCCACACCACGCTGCCGCCCTCGCCGGAATTCCCGAGCACCCGCAGCGCCCGCTCCTCGCCGACGCGCCACTTCGCGGACTTCACGAACTGGAACACCCCGATCGGCCAACCCTGATTCCACGCCCGAAGTGCCAGCCCGAAGGCCGCCGTCGACTTCCCCTTGCCGATCCCGGTGTGCACCACGACCAGCGGACGGTTACGACGCTGACGCGTCGTCAGCCCGTCGTCCGGTACGACGCTCGGCTTCCCCTGCGGCATTACGCGGCCCTCCTCACGTCCCGTACCAGCGCGGACACGGCGTCCGCACGCAGCTCGTCCAACGTCACCACGGTCCCGGCGAGATCACGGGCGAGCGCGCCCGCGAGCCCCAGCCGCACCGGACCGCTCTCGCAGTCCACCACCACCGACGCCGCGCCGTCGGCGGCGAGCAACCGCGCCGCCCGCGACGCCAGCCGCACCGGCTCGGTCCCGCCCTGTCGCCCGCCTGCGCTGAGGGTGGTGGCCGGCGACGGGCGGGAGCTTCGCGCCACTGTGCCGGATCCCGTCGCCCGCCCGTCGGTCACCACCACCAGCAGCGGCCGGCGCGACGGATCGCGAAGCCGCTCGACCCGCAGCACCTCACGGGCCTTGAGCAGCCCGGCCGCCAGCGGCGTACGGCCACCGGTCGGCAGCTTCCCGAGACGGGCAGCGCCCGCCTCCACCGACGACGTCGGCGGCAGCGCCACCTCCGCGCCGGTACCGCGGAAGGTGACAAGCCCCACCTTGTCGCGGCGCTGGTAGGCATCGAGCAGCAGCGACAGCACCGCGCCCTTCACCGCGCTCATCCGCTGCCGTGCCGCCATCGACCCCGACGCGTCCACCACGAACAGCACGAGATTGCCCTCACGGCCCTCCCGCACCGCCTGCCGGAGATCGTCGCGGCGCACGACGAGACCGGGACCGCTGCGGCCGCGCGCGTGCTGGTACGGGGCGGCCGCCCGCACCGTGGCCGCAAGGTGAAGTGCGGTCAGCGCACCCTGCGGGCGGTGTGCGCCCGTCGTGCGCCCGTGCGCGGTACGGGCGCGGGAACGGCGACCCGCGACCCCCTCGCCCAGGCCCGGCACGTCCAGCAGCCGCGCCTTGAACGGCTCACCGGCCGCGACGGCCGACTGCTCGCCCGCCCCCCGCGGGGCGGCGGCACCGCCCTCGTCCACCGTCTCGTTCACGCGCTCGTTCTCCGCCGATTCACGCGGTGCGGGGGTCTGCGGCCCGCCGTCGTCGCCGTCCTGCGGTGGCCGCCCGCCGCCCCCGTCGGGACCGTCCGGATCCGGGTCGTCGTCCTCGCCACGAGACTGCTCCAACGTCTCGTCGAGCGTATCCTCGTCCAGCCCTGGCGCATCGAACGGATTGCGCCTGCGGCGATGCGGCAGCGCCAGCAGCGCCGCCTGCCGTACGTCCTCGGCGAGCACCTCGGTGCGCCCCGCCCATGCGGCGATCGCCGTCGCCGTACGCGCCGTCACGATGTCCGCGCGCATCCCGTCCACCTCGAACGCCGCGCACACCGCGGCGATCTGGCGCAGGGCGCCGTCGCCGAGCCGCACATGCGGCAGCAGCGCCCGCGCCGCCGCGATCCGCTCGCGCAGCGCAGCCTCCTCGCCCGTCCAGCGCGCCGCGAACCCGGCCGGATCCTCGTCGTAGGCGAGCCTGCGCCGCACCACCTCGACCCGCTCGTCCGGCTCGCGCGAGGCCGCCACCTCCACGGTGAGCCCGAAACGGTCGAGCAACTGCGGCCGCAGCTCGCCCTCCTCCGGGTTCATCGTCCCCACCAGCAGGAACCGCGAGGCGTGCCGCACCGACACGCCCTCCCGCTCGACGTACGAGGCGCCCATCGCCGCGGCGTCCAGCAGCAGGTCCACCAGATGGTCGTGGAGCAGGTTGACCTCGTCGACGTAGAGCAGTCCGCGATGCGCCGCGGCGAGCAGACCCGGCTCGAACGCCTTCTTCCCCTCCGACAGCGCCCGTTCGATGTCGAGGGCACCGACGAGACGGTCCTCCGACGCCCCGACCGGCAGCTCCACCATCCGCGCCGGCCGCGACACTCCGCCGGTGTCCTCGCCGTGCGGGCCGTCCGGGCAGTGCGGATCCGGCGACGCAGGATCGCACGAGAACCGGCACCCGGCCACCACCTCGACCTCCGGCATCAGCGCGGACAGCGCACGCACCGCGGTCGACTTGGCGGTGCCCTTCTCACCGCGCACCAGCACGCCACCGACGGCCGGCGACACCGCGTTGAGCAGCAGCGCCAGCCGCAGATCGTCCATGCCGACGATCGCGCTGAACGGATACGCCGTACTCATGCATCACCTTCCAGGTGGTCGCCTTCGAGGTCGCCCTCCAACTGCAGATACGTCTCGCGCAACCGCTCCAGCGTCTCCTGCTCCGGCTCGGCCCACAGACCGCGGTCCGCCGCCTCCAGCAGCCGCTCGCTGATCCCGCGCAGCGCCCACGGGTTGGACCTCTCCATGAACTCCCGGTTCTCGGAGGAGAAGACGTACTCGGCGGCGAGCTTCTCGTACATCCAGTCGTCCACCACACCGGCCGTCGCGTCGTAGCCGAAGAGGTAGTCGACGGTGGCCGCCATCTCGAAGGCGCCCTTGTAGCCGTGGCGCCGCATCGCCGCCATCCAGCGGGGGTTGACCACCCGGGCACGGAAGACACGGTGCGTCTCCTCGCCGAGCGTCCGCGTCCGCACCTGGTCGGTCAGCGCGCTGTCGCCCACATACGCCTCCGGGGAGGAGCCGGTGAGATGGCGCACCGTGGCGACCATGCCGCCGTGGTACTGGAAGTAGTCGTCGGCGTCGACGAGATCGTGCTCGCGCGTGTCGACGTTCTTCGCCGCCACCTGGATCCGGCGGAACGCCGCCTCCATGTCGCCGCGCGCCACTCGCCCGTCGAGGCCCCGCCCGTATGCGTAGCCACCCCACACCGCATAGACCTCGGCGAGGTCCGCGTCCGAACGCCAGTTGCGGGCGTCGATCAGCGGCAGCAGCCCCGCTCCGTACGCGCCCGGCTTCGAGCCGAAGATCCGGGTGGTGGCCCGGCGCCGGTCGCCGTGGTGCGCGGTGTCCTCGTCGGCGTGGGCGCGCACGAAGTTGCGGTCGGCGGGCTCGTCCAGCTCGGCGACGGCCCGCACGGCGTCGTCCACCAACGCCACGACATGCGGGAACGCGTCCCGGAAGAACCCGGAGATGCGCACCGTCACATCGATCCGCGGCCGGCCGAGCTCCTCGAGCGGTACCACCTCGAAACCGGTCACGCGGCGCGACGCGTCGTCCCACACCGGGCGGCAGCCGAGCAGCGCGAGGATCTCGGCGATGTCATCGCCCTGCGTCCGCATGCACGAGGTTCCCCACACCGTCAGCCCCACCGACCGCGGGTAGACGCCGTTGTCGGCGAGATGACGGGCGAGCAGTGAATCGGCGAGCGCACAGCCCACGTCCCAGGCGAGACGGGAGGGAATCGCCTTGGGGTCGACGGAGTAGAAGTTACGACCCGTGGGAAGCACGTTGACCAGGCCGCGGGTCGGCGAGCCGGACGGGCCCGCCGGAACGTATCCGCCGCGCAGCGCCCGCAGGACGTGATCGATCTCGTCCGTCGTCCGGACCAGCCGCGGCACCACCTCGTCGGCCGAGAACCGCAGCACCCGCACCGCATCCGGCACGTCGCGCCGCAGCACCTCCGCGACGACCGAGCCCGCCGCGGCGCCGTCCCAGCCGCGTGCCTCCATCGCCTCCGCGAGCAGCCGGGCGAGCCGCTCCAGCAGGTCGACCGCATCGGAGGCGGTCCGGGAAGGCCCGCCCACCAGAGCCGTGAGCTCCTGCGGCACCTCGACGCGCGCCCCCGGCTCGGCGAGCAGCGCCTTCTCCTCCAGGCCGAACGCGGCCGCCAGCGCGGCCCGCAGCCCGGGCAGCGCGCCTCCGACACCGCCCCAGATCTGCGCCGAACGCAGCACGGCCAGCACCAGGTTGACGCGCGGCTCGCCGACCGGCCCGCCGCCCAGGATGTGCAGGCCGTCACGGATCTGAACATCCTTGATCTCGCACAGCCAGCCGTCGACGTGCATGACGAACTCGTCGAACGCGTCCTCGCCCGGCTGCTCGTCGACATGCAGGTCGTGATGGAGCTCCGCGGCCCGCACCAGCGTCCAGATCTGGCTGCGCACCGCCGGGGCCTTGGCCGGGTCCAGATCGCTGACGAGGGCGTACTCGTCGAGGAGTTGCTCCAGCTTCGCCAGGTCGCCATAGGAGTCGGCGCGCGCCATCGGCGGCACCAGATGGTCGACGACGGTGGCGTGACCGCGGCGCTTCGCCTGCGTTCCCTCACCCGGGTCGTTAACGATGAAGGGGTAGACCAACGGCAGTTCGCCGAGCACCGCGTCCGGTGCGCAGCCGGCCGACAGGCCGAGCCCCTTGCCCGGCAGCCACTCCATCGTCCCGTGCTTGCCCAGATGCACGATCGCGTCGGCGCCGAACGACTGCTCCAGCCAGCGGTACGCCGCCAGATAGTGGTGCGACGGCGGCATGTCCGGATCGTGATAGATCGCGATCGGGTTCTCCCCGAAACCGCGCGGCGGCTGGATCATGACGACGACATTGCCGAACTGCAGCGACGCGAGCACGATGTCCTCGCCGTCGACATACAGACTGCCCGGCGGCTCGCCCCAGTGCTCCAGCATCCCTTCGCGCAGCGCCGGATCGAGCGTGGCGAACCACTGCTCGTACTCCTTGAGCGGCACGCGGGCCGGCGCGACGGCGAGCTGCTCCTCGGTGAGCCACTCCACGTCATGGCCGCCAGCGGCGATGAGCCGGTGAATCAACTCGTCGCCGTCGTCCGGGTAGGCGTCGACCCCGTACCCGGCGTCGCGCAGCGCATCCAGCAGCCGCACCGCCGAAGCGGGGGTGTCCAGGCCCACGGCGTTGCCCACCCGCGAGTGCTTGGTCGGATACGCCGTGAAGACCAGCGCCAGGCGCTTGTCCGCGTTCGGCTTGTGGCGCAGCGCCGCATGGCGCACGGCGATCCCGGCGACCCGCGCCGCGCGCTCCGGATCGGCGACATACACCGCAACGTCGTCCTCGCCCTGTTCCTTGAACGAGAACGGCACGGTGACCAGCCGCCCGTCGAACTCGGGGATCGCCACCTGCATGGCAGCGTCCATCGGCGACAGCGCCGCGTCCGAGCCCTGCCACGCGGCGCGCGACGAGGTCAGGCACAGCCCCTGCAGCACGGGGATGTCGAGCGCCGCGAGCGCGCCGATGTCCCAGGCCTCGTCGTCCCCGCCGGCGGACGCATCCGAAGCCCGCGTACCGCCCGCCGCGAGCACCGTCGCCACCAACGCGTCCGCCTGCCCCAGCAGCTCGTAAAGACCCGCATCGGCGCCCCGCAGCGAACCGCAGTACACCGGCAGCGCATTGGCCCCCTTCGCCTCGATCGCCTCGCACAGCACATCGACGAACGCGGTGTTGCCCGACAGCTCGTGCGCCCGGTAGAACAGCACGCCGACCGTCGGCCTGCCCGCCACCTGCTCGTACGCGCCGTGCACCCCGTACTCGGGCATCGGCCGCGGCGCCGCGAAACCCTCGCCCGTCAGCAGCACCGTGTCGGAGAGGAATCGCGCCAGCTCCGCCAGATTGCCCGGACCTCCCTCCACGAGATAGCGCAGCGCCTCGGCGACCACACCCGCCGGAACCGACGATTCGGCCATCAACTCCGCATCCGGCACCGACTCGCCGCCCAGCAGCACCGTCGGGATCCCGGAGGCGCGCAGCGCCGCAAGGCCCTCCTCCCACGCCCGCTTGCCGCCGAGCAGCCGTACGACGGCGACGTCCGCACCCTCCAGCAGCGGCGCCAGCCCGTCGGCGGCCAGCCGGGCCGGATTGCCGATCCGGTACGGCGCACCGGAGGCGCGGGCCGCCAGCAGATCGGTGTCGGCGGTGGACAGCAGCAGTACGGTGGTCACGGTGCCCCCGGGGGTACGAAGGGAAGGCCGGACGGGATCCCGTCCTCGATCAGACGCAGCAACGCGGCGGTGTCCGCGTGTTCTTCGACGAGATCACCGAGCCGGTCGAGCTGCTCCTCGCGCAGCGCGCCGAATCTCGTCCCGGGCGCGGGCACGAAGCGCCGGCCCGCGTCCGCCGCCACCCGGCGCAGGAACGCCCGGCGGAAGCCGTCGCTCTCCAGCGAGCCGTGCCAGTGCGTGCCCCACACCGAGCCCACCCGGCAGCCATCCAGGAACGATTCGTCGCCGCCCGCCACATCGGCGATCCCGTGATGGATCTCGTAGCCCTCGACATGCTCGCCCAGCGCCTTGCCGGCCGGCCGGGTCAGCGTCTTGTCCGCGGCGAAACGGATCCGCACCGGCAGCAGCCCGAGACCGTCCACAAGGCCCGCCCGCGACTCGATCTCGTCCTCGATCGTCTCGGCGAGCATCTGGAACCCGCCGCAGATGCCGAGCACCGGGCGCCCCTCGGCGGCGCGCCGGGCCACGGCCCGCGCGAGACCGCGCTCGCGCAGCCAGCGCAACGCCTTCACCGTCCCGCGGGTGCCCGGCAGCACGACGAGATCGGCGTCGGCGAGCTCCTCGGGCCGGTCCACGAAGCGCACCACGACGCCCGGTTCGGCAGCGAGCGCGTCCACATCCGTGAAGTTCGACATCAGCGGGACCGCCGGCACCGCCACCCGCAGCACGTCCTCGCCGTACGGCGGCGCCACCACCGACTCGCGCACGGTGCCGCGCAGCGAGACCCTCAGACCGTCCTCCTCGTCGATGCCGAGGCCGTGCGTGTACGGCAGCACGCCCAGCGTCGGCCGCCCGGTCAGATCACGCAGCATCCCCAGACCCGGTTCGAGCAGGGAGACATCGCCGCGGAACTTGTTGACCAGATACCCGGCCACCAGCGCCTGGTCCTCACGGCTCAGCAGCGCGGTCGTCCCGAAGAACGACGCGAAGACCCCGCCGCGGTCGATGTCCCCCACCACCACCACCGGCAGCCCGGCGGCCCGCGCAAGACCCATGTTGACGATGTCGGTGCGGCGCAGATTGATCTCGGCGGGGCTGCCGGCACCCTCGCAGATCACCACGTCGTAGGTGTCCCGCAACTGACGCAAGCAGTCCGTCACCGTGGCGAGCAAGGCCTCCTGACGGCCCTCGTGGTAGCCGCGCGCACTCAGCTCGCCCACCGGCTTGCCCAGCAGCACCACTTGACTGCTGCTGTCGCCGCCCGGCTTGAGCAGCACGGGATTCATCAGCGCGCTCGGCTCGATCCGCGCCGCCTGCGCCTGCATCGCCTGCGCCCGGCCGATCTCGGCGCCCTCGCGCGTCACGAACGAGTTCAGCGACATGTTCTGCGCCTTGAACGGCGCCACGGCGATGCCCTTGCGCACCAGCCAGCGGCAGATACCGGCCGTCACCACGCTCTTGCCCGCGTCGGAGGTCGTCCCCGCGACCAGCAGCCCGCTCACCGCTTTCTCCCTGCCCGGCACGCCGCGGCAGCCGCCAGCCGCGCACCTGCGCACGCCGCGAGCGCCAGTACCCCGACGCGCCGCGACAGCCGCACTGCACGCTCGATGTCCCGCGCCTCGACGGCCCGGTGGTGCGCCCCGAGCACGGGCCGGTGCTCCACCCGCCCGCCGTATGCCAGCCGCCCCCCGAGCCGCACACCGAGCGCGCCGGCGAACGACGCCTCCACAGGGCCCGCGTTGGGGCTGGGATGCTTGCGGCCGTCGGCCCGCCATGCCCGCCATGCGCCGCGCGGGTCGGGCCCCGCGACCGTCGTCAGCGCCGCCGTCAGCCGCGACCCGGGATAGCCGAGGACGTCGTCCAGGCGTGCCGCAGCCCAGCCGAACCGCCAGTAACGCGCCGATTTGTGACCCACCATGGCGTCGAGCGTGTTCACCGCCCGGAAGCCGACCAGGCCCGGCACCCCGCCGACGGCCCCCCACACCAGCGCGCCCACCACCGCATCCGAGGTGTTCTCAGCAACCGACTCCACCACCGCGCGGGCGATCTGCTGCCCGTCGAGCGCCTGCGGGTCGCGTCCGCACAGATGCGGCAGGCGCCTGCGGGCCGCTGCGACGTCCCCGGCCTCCAGTGCGCGCCCGATCATGCGCGCCTCGCTCCCCAGCGAACTGCCGCCCAGCACCGCCCAGGTGGCGGCCGCGGTCAGTGCAACCTCACCGGCGGCCGAGCGCCGTGCGCAGCGCGCCAGCGCTCCGGCGACGGCGAGGGCGCCGCCCGCGCACACGAGGGCGTGCAGCGCCCCGCGGCCGCGGTCGTCGCTCCACAGCCGGTGTTCGAGGGCGGCGGCGGCGCGGCCGAACGCGGCGACGGGATGCCCGCGGCGTGGATCGCCCACGAGTTTGTCGCCGAGGAAGCCGAGAGCCGCGCCGTACGCGAAGGTGCGATCGGCATGCATGGGCTCACACCGCCGTCGGGCTGAGAGGCGTTCGGCGGATGCCGGACATGGCAGAAGTCCTCACTCAGGGTCCGCGCCCTGGTTCGACGTGACCGGCGATGAGAGTCTCCTGGCTCCCGGATCGGCACGTCCCCGGGCCTTCCAGCCGATCCCTCGGCCGTGACGCTCGGGTGGGGACGCACTCCCCGGTGACAGTGGCGGGACCGCGCCGGATTCTCACCGGCTTCCTCTCCTGTCGCCGTTTGGCACCGCGAAGTCCACCATGTTCCGCGAACGGCAGTCAACTTCCCCTTGACCTGCGAGGGGGGAGTGTGCCGAGGCACACACGGCGCGCATGAGAGCGCAAACGCGGGCGGGGCGCACCCCACCCGCCGAACTCCCCGCCGCTACAGGGCGATCAGATAGATCCCATAGGCGACGGCCGCCGCGCACAGTGCGAAACAGGCATAAGCGCCCCCGCGCGCCAGCGGCGCCGCCGCTCCGCGCGCCTCGGCCGCCTCTTGCCTGGACAGAGCGGCGATGCCGAGCGTGAACAGGCCCACCAGCCCGACCGTGCTGATGACGCTGACGCCGAGGACCGAGCCCAGGGCTCCCCAGTCGATGTTCACAGTGCCGTTTCCTTCTGCGTCTGCATGGGCGTCTGGACGGCACGGGAGGCCGGCGCCGCGATCGTCGTGCTCAGCGGCGGGGCGAAGGCGTCGAAGCGCTCCGCGCCGGCCGGCACATCGGCTGCGGCGCGCTCGGCACCCACCGCGTTCTCGACGTACTCGACGTCGTTGACGTTGGTGTGGTCGATGCGCCTGCGCTGCGCCGCTCCATACGCGCCGGCGCAGACCGCCAGTGCCAGCAGCGTGACCACCCACAGGCCCCAGGTGCCCTCGTCGACGAGGAGCGTCGCGCCTCCGGCCACCAGACCCGCCGCCGGCAGCGTGATGATCCACGAGGCCGCCATCCGGCTCGCGGTGATCCACCGCACCACGGCTCCCCTGCGGCCGAGCCCGGTGCCCATCACCGCACCGGAGACCACATGCGTCGTCGACAGCGCGAAGCCGAGATGCGAGGAGGCGAGGATGGTGGCGGCCGCACCGGTCTGCGCGGCGAAGCCCTGCGCCGGTTGGATGTCGGTGATGCCCTTGCCCATCGTGCGGATGATCCGCCATCCGCCGATGTACGTACCGAGACCCATCGCCGTCGCCGCGACGAGGATCACCCACACCGGCGGGTCGGAGTGCGGCGCCACCAGACCGGCGCTGACGAGGGCGAGGGTGATGACACCCATGGTCTTCTGGGCGTCACTGGTGCCGTGGGCGAGGGAGACGAGAGCCGCCGAGGAGACCTGCCCCGCGCGGTAGCCCTTCGACGTGGCCTTCGGTCCTGCGTCACGTGCGATGCGGTACGTCGCGCGGGTCGCCAGGAACGAGGCAATACCCGCCACGACCGGGGAGGCGACCGCCGGGATCACGATCTTCATCATGATCGCGTCGCCGTTGATGCCGTGCAGGCCCACCGCGACCAGGGTCGCGCCGATGAGCCCCCCGAAGAGCGCATGCGAGGAACTCGACGGGAGCCCGGCCAGCCAGGTCACCAGGTTCCAGACGATTGCCCCGATCAGCGCAGCGAAGATCACTTCGGGCCGGACACCGGACTTCTCGTCGATGATCCCGCCCGAGATCGTCTTGGCGACCTGGACCGAGAGGAAGGCCCCGGCGAGGTTGAGCACCGCGGACATCGCCACCGCGATCTTGGGCTTCATGGCGCCCGTGGAAATCGTGGTCGCCATGGCGTTGGCGGTGTCGTGGAAGCCGTTCGTGAAGTCGAAGACGAGAGCGGTGACGATCACGACTCCAACGAGCAGCGTGATGTGTTCCATTCACCCAGGCAATCGTTTGATCGGTCAGTAACGCGGCGACCGTAGGGACTGAGAATGAACGGAAGGTGAACAGCAGGCGGCCTGCGGGAGCCGGGGGATCTTTCCGGCCACGGCAACCATCAGCCGCCGGCGATCACCCGCGCCCGGACACCCGGTCCGCAAGCCGCGCCAGCGTAGCCGTCTGCGCGCTGCGCCCGGTGCTTTCGCGCCGGTCCGCCGCCCGGTACGCCGCGTACAGCCCGTGCACCCCGAGCCAGCGCAGCGGCTCCGGCTCCCAGCGCCGCACCCGGTGCCCGACCCACGGCAGCTCCGTCAGCTCCGTCGGCCCGTCCTGTCCGGAATCGAGCCGCACCAGGTCGCGCAGCGTGCGCGCCGCGAGGTTCGCGGTGGCGACCCCGCTGCCCACATAGCCGCCCGCCCAGCCGAGCCCCGTCGACCGGTCGAGCGTGACCGTCGCACACCAGTCACGCGGCACCCCGAGCACCCCCGACCAGGCATGGTCGATCGCGACCCCGGCCGTCGCCGGGAAGAAGCGCACCAGGATCTCGCGCAGCGCCTCCACCGTCCACTGCTGCGTCCGGCCGTCGTTGTCGGTCCGCGACCCGAACCGGTACGGCACGCCCCGGCCGCCCAGCGCGATGCGCCCGTCCGCCGTCCGCTGCGCGTACATGTACGCATGGGCCATGTCGCCGAGGGTCTCCAACCCCTCCCAGCCGATGGTCTCCCACACCGCCTGTGGCAGCGGCTCGGTGGCGATCATCGAGGAGTTCATCGGCAGCCACACCCGCCGCTGTCCCCTCAGCGCCGCAGTGAACCCCTCGGTGCAGCGCAGCACATAGGGCGCGCGTACGGTGCCGTACGGGGTGACCGCGTGCTTCGGCCGGATCTCGGTCACCGGCGTCGACTCGTGGACCACCACCCCCAGCGCCTCCACCGCCCGCGCAAGCCCCTGCACCAGCTTCACCGGGTGGATCCGCGCGCCGTGCGGGGTCCACGTGGCGCCCACCGTTCCCGCCACCCGGATCCGCTCGGCGGCCTCGGCCGCGCCGAGCAGCACCCGCTCCTTCTCGCCGAAGGCGACCTCCGCCTCGTGAAAGGCCTTCAACCGCGCCAACTGCGCAGGGGAATAGGCGACCTCGAGCACCCCGCCCTTGTGGACGTCGGCGTCGATCCCCTCCTCGTCGGTGACCCGAACCACCTCGTCGACCGTCTCGTTCATCGCCTGTTGCAGCCGCACCGCCGCATCGAGGCCGTGCCGCTTCGCATAGGCGTCGCGGCCGGCGATGCCGTTGTAGAGCCAGCCGCCGTTGCGCCCCGAGGCGCCGTACCCGCAGAACTTCTGCTCCAGCACGGTGATCCGCAGGAACGGTACGGACTTCTTCAGGTAGTACGCCGTCCACAGTCCGGTGAAGCCACCGCCGACGATGCACACGTCCGCCGCCGCGTCGCCCGGCAGCGGCTCCCGCGGAGCGGGTATGCCGGTGCTCGCGTACCAGAAGGAGATACCGCCGTTGACGGTGGTCATGGATGCCCCTGCAGGTGTCAGTGCTGGTCGTCGTGGTGGGGGATGCTATTGCGCCCTCGTCGCGACCGGCAACGTGCAACGTGTCAGGATCAGTTACCGGAGGTGCGGCAGATGACGGACGGGCACACGGGCGGCGAGGATCTGCGCGAGGCGTGGGACGACCTCGTGGCCACCGCGCGGCGCACGGCCGCCGACGGCCTCGTGGTCGGGACGTCGGGCAACGTCTCGGTCCGGGTCGGCGACCTGGTGCTGGTGACGCCGAGCGGCGTGCGCTACGACAGGCTCGGTCCCGGCGACCTGCTCGCCGTCGGACTCGACGGCAGGCCCCGCATCGGCATCCTGCGGCCCACCAGCGAACTCCCCCTGCACCTCGCCGTCTACCGCACCACCGGTGCCCGGGCCGTCGTCCACACCCACGCCGTGCACGCCACGGCCGTCTCCACCCTCGTCGACGAGCTCCCCGCCGTCCACTACATGTGCGCCGCCCTCGGCGGCCCGGTGCGGGTCGCCCCCTACGCCACGTACGGATCGCAGGAGCTCGCCGCGAACATGCTCGAAGCGCTCCGCGACCGCACCGGCTGCCTGCTGCGCAACCACGGCACTGTCGTCCACGGCGCGAGCCTCGACCAGGCGTACGACCACACCGCGCAGCTGGAGTGGATGTGCCAGGTATGGCTCGCCGCGACCGCCGCAGGCACCCCCACCCTCCTTGCCCGCGAAGAGATCGACCGCGTCGGCGCCAAACTGCGCGGGTACGGGCAAAGGCCCTGAGGCCCCGAAGCCCTGAGCACGCCTATCCCTCACCCGCCCGCTTCCCCCCACTGGCCGCATCCGCCCGGGGTGCCGACACTGGAACGGATGCGCCTGCGTACCGCGGCGACCGTGGCCGCCACATGTCTCGGTGCCGGTGCTGCCGCGGTGGCGGCCGGCCGGTACGTCTCCGGCCTCGCCCTCAACCCGCGGCCGAACGGCCCGGCCCTCGGCTCGCCGGACCGCGAGGACGACCCGCTGACCGTGCACGATACCGCCGCCGGGGCCGTCACCCTGACCCGCACGCTCGCCTCGCTGCGCCCCGGCGTCTACGGACTGTCCGCCGACGGCTGCCACGCCCTGCTCGGCCCCGTCCTCGCCACCACCCCCGACTCCGTCACCCGCCGTCTCGACCGGGTCCAGGAAGGCGCCCCGGTCACCGGCATGCCCGTGCACCTCACCCCCGAGGCGTACGCCGGCGATCCGCAGACCGCACACGCAATCGCCTACCGCGACGTGGAGGTCGACGGCGAACTCGGTCCGATGCCCGCCTGGTTCGTGCCCGGAGACCGCTCCACCTGCGTCATTGCCGTCCATGGCCTCGGCACCAGCCGCCGCCAGCCGCTCGCCGTCCTGCCGCTCCTGCACCGTCTGCGCTTCCCCGTCCTCGTCATGACTTACCGCAACGACGCGGGCGCGCCGAGGTCCCCCGACGGCATAGGGCACCTCGGCGACACCGAATGGCGCGACGTCGACGCGGCACTGCGCTACGCGGTGCGCTACGGCGCCGAACGGGCCGTGCTCTACGGCTGGTCCGTGGGGGCGACGATGGCGCTGCGCGTCGCCGACCACTCGCCGCAGCGCAGCCGGATCAGCGGCCTCGTCCTCGACTCGCCGGTGCTCGACTGGCAGTCCGCGCTCCGCGGGCTGGTCCGGGGCCACGGCGTGCCGGCTCCGCTGGTGCCACTTGCGATACGGGCCGCACAAGGCCGCACCGGACTGCACGCGCAGCGCCTCACGGATTCCGCGGAACCGGCCAAACTGGCCGTTCCCGCACTGGTGTTCCACGGCCCGGACGACACCATCGCCCCATGGGAGCACTCCCGCCGACTCGCCGAGCTCCGCCCGGACCTGGTCACCCTCCACACCGTGGCGAACGCCGGTCACCAGGCGATGTGGAACGCCGACCCGGACAGGTACGAGGAGGCGCTGCGCCGCTTCCTGACCCCGCTGATGTAGCCCGTGCCGGCGGGTGCCCGGGGGCGCTCGTTTGGGTTTCCGGGGGCTCAGCCGGTAAGACTGCTCCCGTGACGTCCCGTTCCCCGCGTGACAGCAGGCTTCGTCTCGTACCCAGCAGGCCGATGGCGGCCGTGCGCAAGGTGACCACCGTCCGCCGGAACGGGCCGCCGCGACCGCCCGACGGGACGCCCACCCCCACCGCACTCGCCGCACAGGCACGGCACGTCCTCGCCGACGCCGTCCAGCTGGCCCGCTGGGCGGAGGCGGAGACCGGGCGCAGGGCGCCGCTGCGGCCGGCGCCGAGCGGGATACTGCCCGAGGCCGACCTGGAACGCGCCGCGCTCGCACTGGAGCTGAAGACCGATCAGGTGCGGGCCTCATGGGACCGTGCCCGGCTGGCCGGCCTCGTCGAACTGCGCGACGGCGCCGCCCGTCCCGGGTGGCGGCTGCGCGCATGGGACCGGGACGACACCGCCGTGCTGCGCGGCTGGGTCGCGCTCTTCGACGCCTGGTCCCTCGCCCACCTCGGCCGTCTCGCCCCCGAGGCCGCCGACCCCGCCCTCGTCGCCGAGGTCATCGAGGCGGCACCGCAGCTGCTGTCGTTCCTCCACCTGTCCTCGGGCCCGGTGCCGGTCTCCGCCCTCCTCGACCTGCTGCGCCAGCGCGTCGCCGAGCTGCGCACCGAGCGCCGTGAGCCGCCCGCCGACGGCGGCGGCGACCCGCTGCCAGGACTGCTGGAGTGGACGCTGGAAGCGTTGGGGTCGACCGGCGCGTTGAGATCCGGCGACGCCGGCGCCCGCGTCGCCGGCCCCGGAGAGGAGGTCGCGCTCACCGCCCTCGGCAACTGGGCGGTGTGGGTCAAACTCGAACAGATCTGCGTCGCCGCCCAGTCACCCGCCGGGCACATCGAGCAGTCCGCCGAGGACCTGCTGCGCGCCTGCGCCGACTACTCGCCGGGCCCCGCCCGCGTCGAGTACCGCGCCTGGCTCGCCGCCCGCCCCGCCGCACAGGCCGTCGCCGAACTCCTCGACGTCGCACGCGGCGACGACGCCCTGCTGCGCGGGCTCGCCTTCGAGGCGCTGCGCACCGTCGGCGCCCCCGCCGAACCCGCCGTTCGTGCCGTCGTCGACGAGCCGCAGCTGCGCCCCTACGCCCTGCTCTGGCTCGCCGAGCAGCAGGGCTGCCAGCCGGAGGAGCAGATGGCGCTGCTCACCCGGGAGGAAGCCACCTGGTTGTGGGTCGACACCGCGGCAGCCGTCGCCGACCACGGCGACGGGCATCTGCTCGTCGGCCATCTGGACGGCGCGGTCCAGGAGTCCCTGTCCCGGCTGCTGGAGGAGGTGCGCGGCACCGGCCACCCCCGCACCGTGCAGGTGCTGGTGGCGCTCGCCGCGGCCCACCCCGACCCGGTGCTGGCCAAGGCCGTGCGACGGGCGGCGTTCCAGGTCCACCAGGGAGTCCACGACGGCGGGTGACCCGGCGGGCCGAAATGCGGTTGCGGGGCCCCGGTAGACTCTCCCCATGGCAGTTTTGCTCACGGATCCCACGGATTAGACGGCGCCCGGCCGATCCCGCCCGACCGTCCCCTCGTCCACGACGTCCTGGAGCCCTTTCCGTGATCACTGCCACCGGCCTGGAGCTGCGCGCCGGCGCCCGCATTCTGATCGAGTCCGCATCGTTCCGCATCGCCCGTGGCGACCGCATCGGCCTGGTCGGCCGCAACGGTGCGGGCAAGACCACCCTCACCAAGGTGCTCGCCGGCGAGGGTCAGCCCGCCACCGGCACCGTCACCCGCAGCGGCGAGGTCGGCTACCTCCCGCAGGACCCGCGCACCGGCGACCTCGACGTGCTCGCCCGCGACCGCATCCTGTCCGCCCGCGGCCTGGACACCGTGCTCCGCAAGATGCGCGAGAACGAGGAGCGGATGGCCAACGGCAAGGGCGCCACCCGCGAGAACGCGATGAAGAAGTACTCGCGCCTGGAGACCGAGTTCCTCACCAAGGGCGGCTACGCTGCCGAGGCCGAGGCCGCCACCATCGCCGCCGCGCTCGGCCTGCCGGACCGGGTGCTCGGCCAGCCGCTGCAGACGCTCTCCGGCGGCCAGCGCCGCCGCGTCGAGCTCGCCCGCATCCTCTTCTCCGACGCCGACACCCTGCTCCTCGACGAGCCGACCAACCACCTCGACGCCGACTCGATCCTGTGGCTGCGGGACTTCCTCAAGACCTACCGGGGCGGCTTCGTCGTCATCTCGCACGACATCAACCTCGTCGACGAGGTGGTCAACAAGGTCTTCTACCTCGACGCCAACCGCGCCTGCATCGACCTGTACAACATGGGCTGGAAGCAGTACCTGGCCCAGCGCGAGGCCGACGAGAAGCGCCGCAAGCGCGAGCGCGCCAACGCCGAGAAGAAGGCCGCCGCCCTCAACGCCCAGGCCGACAAGATGCGCGCCAAGGCCACCAAGACCGTCGCCGCGCAGAACATGGCCCGCCGCGCCGAGCGGCTGCTCTCCGGCCTGGACGAGGTACGCCAGTCGGACAAGGTGGCCAAGCTGCGCTTCCCCGACCCGGCGCCGTGCGGCAAGACCCCGCTCACCGCCAGCGGCCTGTCCAAGTCCTACGGCTCGCTGGAGATCTTCACCGACGTCGACCTCGCCATCGACAAGGGCTCCCGCGTCGTCGTCCTCGGCCTCAACGGTGCGGGCAAGACGACGCTGCTGCGGCTGCTTGCGGGCGTCGAGAAGCCGGACACTGGCGAGGTGGTACCGGGCCACGGTCTCAAGCTCGGTTACTACGCGCAGGAGCACGAGACGCTCGACCCGGAGCGCACGGTCCTGGAGAACATGCGCTCCGCCGCTCCCGACATGGACCTGGTCGAGATCCGCAAGATCCTCGGCTCCTTCCTCTTCTCCGGCGACGATGTCGACAAGCCCGCGGGCGTGCTCTCCGGCGGCGAGAAGACGCGTCTGGCGCTTGCCACCCTCGTGGTCTCCAGCGCCAACGTCCTGCTCCTCGACGAGCCGACCAACAACCTCGACCCGGCCAGCCGCGAGGAGATCCTCGGCGCGCTCCACTCCTTCACGGGCGCGGTCGTGCTCGTCACACACGACGAGGGCGCGGTGGACGCCCTGCAGCCGGAGCGGATCATCCTGCTCCCGGACGGTGTCGAGGACCTGTGGGGCGAGGACTACGCGGACCTGGTCTCGCTCGCCTGAGCACGGCGCCTGCCGTCCCCTGCCGGCGTGGCGGCGTGCCGGCGTGCCGACCCGGTCGTGATCAGCTGTCCGGATCACTTCTGGATCATTCGGCCGATGCGTGATCCATCAATTGCGTGAGACGGGCTGGTACACCTGGGCGGAGGTGCGCCACACCGGCCCGGGCCGTCCACTGATCACTTCCGTAACCGTGCAAGACTCCTTACGCACCGTGATGACCAGCCGCTTTTCGGTCGCCCACGGAATTCGGCGCAAACGCGGCGGCCGGAAATCCGTCGCTGTGACGGAGCACTCACCGCGTGTCGGTTTTCGCGTGACACGAATGTTGTTCTACGGACCTTGTCGAATGGGTGGCCAGGAAGCGCCGTAGGGGTGATCATGAGAGTCCAGAGCGCACTTCCCTAGAGGAGGCACGGGTGGCCGAGACTCTGAAGAAGGGCAGCCGGGTGACCGGCGCCGCGCGCGACAAGCTCGCGGCAGACCTGAAGAAGAAGTACGACGCCGGTGCGAGTATCCGGGCGCTGGCCGAAGAAACCGGCCGTTCCTACGGATTCGTGCACCGCATGCTCAGCGAGTCCGGTGTGACTCTGCGCGGCCGCGGCGGGGCGACCCGCGGCAAGAAAGCGGCGACGGCCTGACGACACCGGGCATCCGGGACGGCCGTGTGAGCGGCGCGCGCGAGCAGGCGAAGTGGTCGGCCGAGGCACGGGGCCGTCCGCGGAGCCTGGGAGGGGGCACTCCCCATGCCCGCAGGCTATGGGGGAGGGCGGAGATGCTCACGGGCATGGGAGGACCCGGACGGCGACCACCCGGTCGCCAGCGAGTCCGACCGGGTGGTTACTGTTCAGTAATCCAGTCCGTGGCCTGCTCGGAGGTGCCCGATGTCCGACCCCACCGCCGCCCGTACCGCTCACACCGACGCGGGCCCGGGCCCGCTGCTCGATCGCGACGGCGTACGGCTCACCGTCCACGACGCGGACGACGGGCACGACGGGGCGACCGTCGCCACCGTGACGCTGTGCAACGCCGCAAAGCGCAACGCCCAATCGCCCGCCATGTGGCGGGCACTGGCCGAGGCGGGGCGGCTGCTGCCCGGCACCACGCGCGTCGTCGTGCTGCGCGCCGAGGGCGTCTCCTTCTCCGCCGGCCTCGACCGGCAGGCGTTCACGCCTGAAGGGTTCGAGGGCGAGCCGTCCTTCATCGACCTCGCGCGCGGTTCCGACGCCGAGCTGGACTCCACCATCGCCGAGTACCAGGAGGCGTTCACCTGGTGGCGGCGCAATGACGTGGTGAGCATCGCGGCCGTGCAGGGCCACGCCATCGGCGCGGGCTTCCAATTGGCGCTCGCCTGCGATCTGAGGGTCTGCGCGGACGACGCGCAGTTCGCCATGCGCGAGACCAGCCTCGGCCTGGTGCCCGATCTGACCGGCACCAAGCCACTGGTGGAACTCGTCGGCTATGCACAGGCATTGGAGATCTGCGCCACCGGCCGCTTCGTCCACGCCGACGAGGCCGGACGCACCGGTCTCGCCAACGCGGTGGTGGCACGCGACGAACTCGACGACGCCGTCGGCGATCTGGTGGCTGCGCTGCTCGCCGCGCCGCGCGACGCGGTCGTCGAGACCAAGGCGCTGCTGCGCGGGGCCGCTTCGCGGGGGTACGAGGAGCAGCGCGCCGCTGAGCGCGCCGCACAGGCACGCCGCCTGCGTGACCTGGCGGGCGTGGGGGAATAGTGGGGGAGTAGAGGTCAGGCGATCGCCGTCACGACGACGGCCGCCGTTACCGGGCCGGGCGCCTGCGCGGTCGCTGCGGCCGTCACGGCGGCGCGCACCGCGCGGGCGACGTCGAGCGTGCGGTGGCGGTGGTCGGCGGTGATCTGCACCTGCACATGCCGGACCGGCGGCTCCGTCGCTTCCACGATCTGGACCCCCTCGCCGCTTCCCACCCACGGCGAGAGCCGCACCACGCCGGGCACCGCAGCGGCCGCCACCGCGAGGGGATCCGCGGGCGGCGGCCCCTCGTCGTCTCCGTGTTCCCCGACCGGCTGATCGGCCGGCTCCTCCACGGGCTGGCCCACGGGCTGGTCGAGAAGCCCCGTGACGCGCAGGTCGACGCCGGTGAGGTCAAGGCCGATCCGGTCGACCGCCGTCCGCGCGAGCACACCCCGCAGCCGTTGCGCGGACGCAGGCAGTGGATCGTCGGGCACCGCCTCGACATCGGCCGTGATCAGCAGCGGCCCCGGCGGCAGTGCGCTGGGCGGCAACGGCTCCGGGACGTCCTCGCGCGACGGGCCGGACGGTTCGATCCGCAGCGTCCGGATGAGCACCGTGTCCACCGCGGCAGCCTCCGCGCGCAGCACGCCCGCCACGGCGTGCTCCATCACCCAGGCCCGGTCCTGCGCCCCGCCGAGCGGCAGCAGCCTGCCGAAGCCCAGTTGCTCGCGTACCGCCTGGGTCAAACGGTCCGTCATCACCCGCCGCTCCTCACATCGCCCGATTGGCCGGGGACGGACGCAACCCCGGCGCACTGTCGCGCCCGCACGCCTAGTGTGGACTGCGGATCCGCCGCACAGTTGCTGCGACCGGAAGGGACGACTCGCGATGACCGAGAGCGCACGCCGGAACCGGCCCGACACCCCGGACATCGAAACCCCGGGCATCCAGCCCCCGGGCGCGAGCACACCGCACGCCACACGTGCCGGAGCACGCCCCCGTACCGGAGAGCTCGGCGATCCGGCCACCCGAGGCCGGACCACCATCGCCGACGGGGTCGTGGAGAAGATCGCGGGACTCGCCGCGCGCGAGGTGATCGGCGTCCACGCCCTGGGCACCGGCTTCGCCCGCACGCTCGGCGCGGTACGGGAGCGGGTGCCGGGCGGTGCCCGCGCAGCCGCCTGCCGCGGCGTCAAGGCGGAGGTCGGCGAGGTGCAGACCGCGCTCGACATCGACATCGTCGTGGACTACGGGGTCGCCATCCACGAGGTCGCCCGCGCCGTACGGGAGAACGTCATCGACGCGGTCGAGCGGATGACGGGACTCGACGTCGTCGAGGTCAACATCGCCGTCGACGACGTGAAGCTCCCCGACGAGGAGGACGAAGAGCCCGAGCCGGCTTCGGGCGGGCTCCAGTGAGGAGCGGACGATGAGCATGGCCGTCGTAGGCGTGATCGTCGGAATGGCGCTCGGCTTCGCCGGGTACTTCGGAGGCTTCGAGGCCTTCCTGCTGGTGGCGGCGCTCGGCGCGGTCGGCTTCGTGGTGGGGCGGTTCCTCGAGGGCGACCTGGAGCCCGGGGACTTCTTCCGCACGCGGGCCGTCCGCACACGGGACTTCCGCAGGGGCGACCGCGACAAGCGGCGATGAGCACCCTTCCGTCCGAGGCGGCCCCGCCGCCGGCGGACCGCGGGGCCACGCGGATCGCCGACCGGGTCGTGTCGAAGATCGCCTCCCAGGCCGCGCGCGAAGCGCTCGGCGCCGCGCCGCAGGCCGAGTGGGTGCCGGACGACAGCGTCCCGCACGCCTCAGTGGTGGTGCGGCAGGCCGCACCCGCCGCAGGCATGCGCGGGCAGGCCCGGGTTCGGCTCTCCGTCGAAATCGGGTACCCGGCCGACATCGCCGCGGTCTGCGCGAAGGTGCGCCGCCATGTCGTGGCGACGGTGCACGCGTTGACGGGGATGGAGGTCCCGGAGGTCACCGTGGAAGTCGAACGGCTCCATTCCGAGGCGACCGGGCGAGCGGTCAGGGGGCGGGTGACATGACGGGCCCCGGCAGCGACCGCCGTTTCTGGTCGGAGCGCCGCGTGCCGGCTGCAATCACCGCGCTGCTCGTACTCGTCGTCGCCGGTGCGCTGTTGTACGACGTCTCCGCGGTGCGCGCGGGCCGCCCCGCCGCGCAGTGGCGCAGGCGCCTCGCCGCCGAACTGGCCACCCGGCCGTTGCAGGACCACTGGGTGATCCTCGGCGCCGCGGTCGCCTCGCTCGTCGGTGTGTGGCTGCTCGTCCTCGCGCTGACCCCGGGGCTGCGTGCCGTGCTGCGGATGCGGACGCATGCATCCCCCTGCCTACGGCAGGAGGTACCCCCTGCGGTACGCGCCGGGGTGGACCGGATCGCGGCGGCGCTGCTGCTGCGCGACCGTGCCACCGAGGTGCCGGGGGTGCGATGGGTGCGGGTCTCCGTGAGCCGCCGCCGCATCCAGGTACGGGCCGATGCGCACTTCCGTGAACTGGACGACGTACGACGGGATCTGGACGCGGTTCTCGAAGAGGCGGTGCACGACCTCGCCCTCGCCAGGCCGTTGACGCTGTCGCTGCAGGTGCGCAGGGCCGGAAGGGGGTGAGCGGGCGGTGGTGGCGGTGCGTGGCGTGGTCAACCGGGTGCTGCTCGGGGTCGTCGGACTGATCCTGCTCGCCGTCGGGGGCGCGGTGCTGGTCGGCGGGCTCGACCTCCCCCGTCGCTTGGGGTTCACGCTGCCGTCGTGGTGGCCGTACGCGGGCCGGCACGACGTGCTGCTCGGCGCGCACGCCCGCACCCGCTACCGCGGACAGGGCTGGTGGTGGCCGATGGTCATCGGCGTACTCGCACTCCTGGTGGCCGTCGCGCTGTGGTGGCTTCTCTCCCAGCTGCACGACCGACGCCTCGGCCAGGTCGTCGTCGACAGCGGTGACGACGGGAGGGCGCTGGTGCGTGGCCGCGCCCTGGAGCAGGCGATCGCGGCCGACGCGGAGTTCCTCGACGGCGTGGGGCGGGCCGGAGTCCTGCTCACCCGCCGGCGCGCCGCCCCCGCCGCGCTGATGCAGGTCGTACTCGAAGCGGGCGCCGCCCCGCAGGCCGTCGTGCGCGGGCTCGACGAGCGGGTGCTCGACGCGGCCCGCCGCTCGGCGGGGCTTGCCGCGCTGCCCGCCGAGGTACGGCTGCGCGCCGAGCGCCACCGCGCCCGCCGCGTCGAGTAGCCGGACGGTCAGAAGCTGTGCCGGTGACCGCCGTCGACCGGCAGCATGATGCCGGTCAGATAGGAGGCGGCGGGGGAGAGCACGAAGGCGGCGACCCTGCCGAACTCCTCCGGCGTGCCGTAGCGGCGCAGGGGGATCGCTGCACAGCTGCGTGCGCGGGCGCCCTCCGGGTCCCCGCCGAGCGCGTCGAGCCGGCGCGCCCGGTCGGTGTCGATACGGGCGGGGAGGAGCCCCACCACCCGGATGCCCCGCGGCCCGAGCTCGTTGGCGAGGGTCTTGGCGACGCCCGCGAGCCCCGGCCGCAGGCCGTTGGAGACCGACAGGCCCGGAATCGGCTCGTGCACGGAGCCGGAGAGCACAAAGCCGATCACGCCTCCGTCGCCGAGCTCACCGCCCGCCGTGCGGGCCAGCCGCACCCCACCCAGGAAGACGGACTCGAACGCCTCGCGCCACTGATCGTCGGTGATCGCAGCGACCGGACCCGCGGGCGGCCCGCCCACGCTGATCAGCACCCCGTCGAAGCCGCCGAACCGCTCGCGCGCGGCGCCGATCAGCCGCTCGGCGGCGTCCGCGTCCGCGTTGTCCGCGACGACGCCGAACGCCAACTCTCCGCCGCCGAGCGCCTCGACGGCCGCCGCCACCGAGTCGTCCTTGCGGCCGCTGATCACCACCTTCGCGCCCTCGGCCACGAGCTCGCGCGCCGCGGCATGCCCCAGGCCGCGCGTTCCGCCGGTGACGACGTAGACCCTGTCCTTCAGTCCGAGATCCATGGGCTCATCCTGCCTCAGCTGCCGGAGGCCTCGGCGCACCGGCCCAGCGTCATCGCCGTGTTGACCAGGCCGATGTGGCTGAACGCCTGCGGGAAGTTGCCGAGCTGGCGGCCGGTCACCGGGTCCCACTCCTCGGCGAGCAGCCCGACGTCGTTGCGCAGCGACAGCAGCTGCTCGAACAGCTCGCGCGCCTCCTTCTGCCGGCCGGTCGCGCTCAGTGCGTCGGCGAGCCAGAACGAGCAGGCGAGGAAGGCACCCTCGGAGCCCGGCAGACCGTCGACCGATGAGCTCTGCGAATCGTCGATCGTGTAGCGGCGTACAAAGCCGCCGTGGTTCAGCTCGTCACGGATCGCGTCGACGGTGCCGATCACCCGCGGATCGGTGGCCGGCAGGAAGCCGACCTGCGGAATGAGCAGGGTCGCCGCATCCAGCTCCTTGGAGCCGAAGTACTGGGTGAAGGTGTTGCGTTCCTTGTCGTACCCGCGCTCGCACACCTCGCGGTGCACCTCGTCGCGCATCCGCCGCCAGCGGTCGACGTCGCCGCGCAGTTCCGGGTTGGCCTCGACCGTCCGTACCGCCCGGTCCGCCGCGACCCACGCCATCACCTTGGAGTGCACGAAATGACGCCGGGGCCCCCGCACCTCCCACAGTCCCTCGTCGGGCTCCTGCCACGTCGACTCGAGGAAGTCCATCAGCGCACGCTGCACGCTCCATGCATGCTTCTTCTGCGGCATCCCGTACTCGCGGGAGAGGAACAGCGAGTCCATGACCTCGCCGTAGACGTCAAGCTGGAGCTGGCGCACCGCGGCGTTCCCGATGCGCACCGGCGAGGAGCCCTCGTACCCCGGCAGCCAGTCCACCTCGGCCTCCGGCAGCCGCCGCTCCCCGGCGATCCCGTACATGATCTGCAGATCCGCCGGGTCACCGGCCACCGCGCGCAGCAGCCAGTCGCGCCACTCGGCGGCCTCCTTGCGGAAGCCGCTCTCGACCAGCGCGTTCAGGGTGAGCGTGGAGTCGCGCAGCCAGCAGTAGCGGTAGTCCCAGTTGCGCACCCCGCCGATCTCCTCGGGGAGCGAGGTGGTGGCCGCGGCCACAATCCCGCCGCTCGGCTTGTAGGTGAGCGCCTTGAGCGTGATCAGTGAACGCAGCACCGCCTCACGGTAGGGGCCCTCGTAGCAGAACTGGGCGGACCAGCGCTCCCAGCCCTCGATGCTTTCCCGAAGCGCCTTGTAGGGGTCGACCAGCTTGGGGCGGGATTCGTAGGACGGATGCCAGGTCAGCACGAAGGCGACCTGCTCGCCCGCGGAGACGGTGAACTCCGAGTGGGTGCAGTAGTCCTTGCCGTAGGTGTGCACCTCGGGCTCGCTGCGCAGCCACACCGCGTCGGGCCCGGCTATCGCGACCCGGGTGCCGTCGGTGCGGCGCACCCAGGGGACGATGCTGCCGTAGTCGAAACGCAGCCGCAGCCTGCTGTGCATCTCGACCCGGCCGGAGATGCCCTCGACGATGCGGACCACGTCGGGCGCCTTGTCGCGCTGCGGCATGAAGTCGATCACCTTGACGGCGCCGGAGGCCGTCTCCCACACCGACTCCAGGACGAGGGTGTCGCCACGGTACGAGCGGCGGGCGGTGTTCCCCATGCCCGAAGGGCCAGGGGCATCGCCCGCGCCGGCGGGGGCGATGCGCCAGTGGCCGTTGTCCTTGGTACCGAGCAGGGCGGCGAAGCACGCGGGTGAGTCGAACCGGGGGAGGCAGAGCCAGTCGATGGAACCGTCCCTGCCGACGAGTGCGGCGCTTTGCAGATCGCCTATGAGCGCGTAGTCCTCGATGCGTCCTGCCACAGTGCCGCCTTCCTCGAACGAGCTGTCGTCACGTCGTGCCGGTGGTGCCGGTGTGCCGGGGCGCGCGAGGGGACGTTACTCCGCGAGGGAGGCCTCCGCGGGGACCGAGGGCTTCTCGTCCTGCCCCTGGCCCGGCTGCGCCGTCGCCTTCGCCCGCTGGGCGCGCCGGTCCTTGAGCTCCCGTCGTACCAGGATGGCCCATCCGACCGGGACCATGGCAACGAACAGCCACCATTGCCAGGCGTACGCCAGGTGCGGGGGGCTGTAGCCGCCGTTGCTCTGGCCCGGCGTGGGGGCGGGGACGGGCTGGGGCTGGCTGCCGGTCGGCCTGGGAGAGGTACCGGTGAGCTCGACGTAGCCTCCGAGCACCTGCTCGGGCAGCTGGCTCGCCAGCTTGCCGCTGTTGATCAGCATGATCATGTGCGGCGGCAGGCCCGGCCGGTCGACGATGCCGGTGCTCGCGGTCGTCTCGTCGGGGCGGATGCGGCCGGTGATCGAGACCTGGCCGGAGGGGGTGGGCGGCAGCACGGGGAACTGGGCGTCGTTTCCGGATTGCGGCGCCGGGATCCAGCCGCGATTGACCAGGACCGCCCTGCCGTCGGTCATCACCAGCGGCGTGACCAGGTAGTAGCCGATGGTGGAGTCGTCGGCCGAGGTACGGTGGCGCACCACAACCTGGTGCGCGGTGTCGTAGTGGCCGGTGGCCGTCACGGTCCGGAAGTTGTCGTGGGACGGCACGCGGGCGCCCGGCGCAGTCAGCTTCTCCACCGGGACGGCGGGTGCGGCCAGGCTCGCACTGATCACTGCGTTGGTCGCGTTCTCTTGCTCATGGCGGTGCATCTGCCAGATGCCCAGCTCCACCATGACGGGCATCAGGATCAGGGCGATGAGGGTGAGGATCACCCATTGCCTGGACAGCAGGAAGCGGTACACCCCACGACGGTACAACCCGCTCCCGCACGGGCTGCCGCTAGGGGGTGCCTGTCACAACGACGCGGCGGTCTCGACGTGGTCGACGATGCCGGTCGCTCCCTCGGCCTTCGCGCAGTGCGCGCAGCAGTACATGCGGCCGTCCGCCTCGACGCCGTGTCCGACGATCTGCACGCGGCAGTGCTCACAGATGGGAGCCATGCGGTGGATCGCGCACTCGAAGCAGTCGAAGGTGTGGCGGGCGCCTTGGGCTTCCACAGTGAAAGCCATGTTGTAGTCGTTTCCGCAGACCTCACATCGTGCCATGCAACCCAGCCTGCGCTGCCGTGGGCGCCCCGGCAAGCGGGTGCGGCACGCGTCGCGACCACTCCGCTCGTACGGCCTATTCCTGCGGCCTAATCCCGTCCCGTCCACTCCTGCCCCGCGGGCTGCCCACAGATCAGCGAGGGGGCGGGCACGACCCCGTCCAGGAGCTCGCGGAACCGCCGCTCGTCCACGATGGGCGTGCCGAAGCGGTGCGCGTTGACGACCTTGCCGGTCCGCGAGAGTGCGTCGTTGGTGACCAGCAGACTGGTCAGACGCGACACGGCCGATGCGACGTGCAGCCCGGCCTCGGTCGCCCGGTCCTCGAGCAGTTCGCGGTCGACCGTGGTGTCGCCCGAGAAGGCCACCCGCATGCCCTGCACCAGCGGGCCGCCCGGCTCCAGCCGCCCGGGGTTGGGGTACGGGCACGGCGGTCGCTTGCGCGAGGGACGCCAGCTTCGCGGTGCGTAGCCGGCCGAGCGCAGCGGGCCGCCGGCCGGTGACCACTCGGTGAGCGGACGGCAGGTGTGCAGCGGCAGCCGCAGCCCTGCCGTGGCGGCCATGTGCAGGCTGGGGCGGAACGCCTCGGCGAGGACGCGCGCATCGTCGAGGGCGTGGTGGGCACGTTGCTGGACGACGCCGTAGTGCGCGGCGAGCGACTCCAACTTGTGGTTGGGCAGCGGCAGCCGCAGCTCCTTGGACAGGAGAATGGTGCACAACCGCTGCTCCACCGGCGGGCGGTGGTCGGCGCGGGCGTACTCGCGGGCGATCATCGACCAGTCGAAGACCGCGTTGTGCGCCACGAGCACGCGTCCGGCGAGGCGTTCGGCGAGCTCGTCGGCGATCTCCGCGAACAGCGGCGCGTCCGCGAGCTGTTCGCTGGTCAGACCGTGGATCCACACCGGTCCTGGGTCGCGCTGAGGGTTGACGGGCGAGTACCAGTGGTCCTCGACGTCGCCACGGGCGTCCAGCCGGTAGACCGCCGCCGACACTATCCGGTCGTCGCGGCCGAGGCCGGTGGTCTCCACGTCCACCACCGCATAGCCGTCCGGGTAGGCGGCGGGCCACGGAAAGGCGGGCTCGGTCGGCGCGGTGGTGAGGTCCTCCAGCATGGTCCATGAGGATACGGGCCGCCACTGACAGGTCCGTACGTGCACGTGTCTTTACCTCTCACGCGAAGAATGTGACGGTGCATCAGAAAGTTGCAGCGGACCGATGCGGGGGACAGGCGCGGAAGAGGGGAGCCACGGCATGGTGCGAGTGAGGTACGGCCCGCGGAGCGATGTGGAGCGGGAGGCGGCGAGAGGCGGTGCGGCGTCGCTCGCGGACATCTGGTCGACGGGCGTGGTCGCGATCTGGGAGACCGAACCGGAGCTGCTGGCGCAGGTCCTGCCACCGCCGCTGAAACCGGGCGAGAGGCCGCTGGTGCGGGCGAACATCAGCCGTGTCGACCTGTTCGGCCACACGCTCGGCGCGGGATCCGTGGCGGTCGCCGCCCGGCACGGCGCCGTCGACGGGTGGTATCCGCTGGTCATGCCGATGACCACGGAACGCGCGCTGACGGGCGGGCGCGAGGTGTTCGGCGAACCGAAGAAGCTCGGGGAGGTCACGGTCGAACGGGACGGCGACGTGGTCACGGCCAGGCTCGCACGGCACGGCATCGCATTCGTCGAGATCGACGGGGCGGTCGGCGGGCCGCTTCCGCTGCCCGAGGAGAGCGAGAAGACCGATTTCTACTACAAGTTCCTGCCCGCGGTGGACGGCAACGGCCTCGACGGCGAACCGCTGCTCGTCCACTGCACGCGCCGCGAGCGCGTGCGCAGGCTGGAGCCGGTGACCGGGCGCGTCGTCCTGCGCGAGTCCGCCTACGATCCGGTCGCCGACCTCGCCGTGCGCCGCCTCGTCGGGATCACCATCGGGGAGAAGACCGGCGACCAGTCCGGTCGTGTCGCCGAACGAGTGAGTGCGCAGGCGCTGCTGCCGTACATCCACCAGCGTTACGACGACCCGGCGCAGATCCTCGATGCGCCCGTGAAGGAGCCGTGATGGAGCTTCGGGCAGGACAGGTGGCGGTGGTCACCGGAGCGGGAAGCGGCATAGGGCGCGCCATGGCGGAACGGTTCGCCGCCGAAGGGCTGCGGGTCGTACTCGCCGACATCGAGGAGCCGGCGCTCGACAAGACCGCCGCCGGACTGCGCGAACGCGGCGCCCGCGCGCTGGCGGTGGCGACCGACGTGAGCGAACGCTCCTCGGTCGACGCGCTCGCGCGCGCCGCCTACGAGGCCTTCGGCGCTGTTCACGTCCTGTGCAACAACGCCGGTGTGGGCTCGGGCGCCGAAGGCCGGATGTGGGAGCACGACCCGCAGGACTGGCAATGGGCCTTCGCCGTCAACGTCTGGGGCGTCTTCCACGGCATCCAGGCGTTCCTGCCGAGGATGCTGGACGGCGGCGAACCGGGTCATGTGGTCAACACCTCATCGGGCGACGGCGGGATCGCGCCGTTGCCGACCGCGTCCGTGTACGCCGTCACCAAGTCGGCCGTCGTCACCATCACCGAGTCGCTCTACGCGCATCTGAAGGCGGAAGGCGCGCGTGTGGGCGCCTCAGTCCTCTTCCCCGGGCCCCACATGCTGCGCACCGGTCTGTGGGACTCGCACCGCAACCGCCAGCACAAGTACGCCAAGTCCCGTCCCCGCCGCACCCCCTACCGCACGCTCGCACAGTGGGAGGCGGCGATGCGGGACGCCGGCCACGAGGTGCGCTTCACCCCGGCCGAGGACGTCGCGGAGCTGGTGGTCGGCGGCATCAGGGAAGACCGCTTCTGGATGCTGCCGCCGAGCGAGCACAGCGACGCGCAGATCAGGGCGCGATCGCAATCGATGCTCGACCGATCGAATCCGGACTATCTCGAACGATTCATTCTCGACCAATGACCCGATGACGACTGGACCACTGGATGATTGGGGGCAGGTATGCCGGATATGCCGGAGCCGTATCTGATCGTCTCCTCCGACTGCCATGCCGGTCCGCCGACCGAACAGTACCGGCCCTACCTGGAGAGCAGGTTCCACCGCGAGTTCGACGACTTCCTCTCCGAACGTGATGCCCGGCGCGAGGCGATGACCCGGCTCGGCGTCCGCAACGAGGCCTTCGCGGCGCGGTGGTTCGCCGACAACGAGGAGGGACTGCGCGGGGGCTGGGACAGCGCACAACGTGACAAGGAACTCGACGGCGACGGAGTCGCCGCGGAAGTGATCTTCCCTGACGCGGACGCCGTCGACAGCGGAACCGCCGCGCCCTTCGGCGTCGGCCTCGGCCTGAGCGGCGACCAGGACCCGGAGCTGGGCATGGCGGGGGCACGCGCTCACAACCGCTGGCTCGCCGAATTCTGTGCCCGTGAGCCCCAACGCCGCTGTGGGGTCGCGCTGCTGCCGGTCACGGGGGACGTGGCGGAGGTCGTCGCCGAGATCAGGCGGGCGAAGGAGACGGGACTCGGCGCGCTGATGATCCCCGCGATGTGGGACGACAAGGCCCCCTACCACGATCGTCGTTACGACCCGGTGTGGGCGGAGGCCGAGGCGCTGCGGATGCCCGTCGTCACCCATTCGGGAGCGGCACCGCGCCATGAGTACGGCGACCACTTGGGCATCTACGTCAGCGAGGTCACCTGGTGGCCGGCCCGTCCGCTGTGGTTCCTGCTGTGGTCCGGGGTCTTCGAACGCTTCCCCGGGCTGCGCTTCGGCGTCGCCGAATCGGGCTGCTGGTGGCTGCCGAACCTGCTGTGGTTCATGGACCGGCTCTACCTGGGCGCGCACGGCGGCAAGAAGCTCTCCCCGTTCGCCGAGCTGACGCAGCCACCCAGCGCCTACCTCGACCGCAACGTCTTCATCTGCGCCACCAACACCAAACGCCGTGAGCTGGCCCAGCGCTACGAGATCGGCATCGACAACATCCTGTGGGGCAGCGACTTCCCGCACCCGGAGGGCACCTGGCCGAGGACCCGCGAGTGGCTGCGCGACACCTTCCACGACATCCCGGTGTCAGAGGCGAGGCGCATGCTGGGTCTTGCGGCACTCGACGTCTTCGGGTTCGACGCCGATGCGTTGCGGCCGGTTGCGGCCCGGATCGGGCCACGGCCGCAGGAGTTGGGCCAGCCGGAGGACCAGAGCGCGGTCGAGGCGTCGTGGGCACGAGCCCGCGAGACAGGCCGCCACTGGTTGACGGGGCACGACTTTCCGTACGTGGGGAGGGAGACGGCAACGTGAACGACCGCTATACGGTGATCTCGGCGGACTGCCACGCCGGCGCCGATCTGCTGGACTACCGGCCGTATCTGGAGTCCAGGCACCATGAGGCCTTCGACGCGTGGGCGGCCACGTACGTCAATCCGTTCGAGGACCTGATGGCGCCGGAAGCCGACCGCAACTGGGACTCCGACCGGCGGATCGCCGAGCTGGAGGCCGACGGCATCGTCGCCGAGGTCGTCTTCCCCAACACCGTCCCGCCGTTCTTTCCCAGCGGCTCGCTCACCGCCCCCGCTCCGACGGCTGAGGAATTCGAGCTGCGCTGGGCCGGGCTGCGCGCCCACAACCGCTGGCTTGCCGACTTCTGTGCCCAGGCGCCGGGCCGCCGCGCGGGCGTCGCGCAGATCCTTCTGGGCGACGTGGACGAGGCGGTACGGGAGGTGAGATGGGCCAAGTCGGCCGGGCTGCACGGGGGAGTGACGCTTCCCGGCGCACCCCCCGGCTCGGGCCTGCCGGAGCTGCACTCGCGCGTCTACGACCCGCTGTGGGCGGTGTGCGAAGAGCTGGAGGTGCCTGTCAACCACCATGCGGGCACCGCGTCGCCGCCGCTCGGTGACGATCCGGCGTCCCGCGCCGTGTTCATGGTGGAGACGACCTGGTTCTCGCACCGGGCGCTGTGGCACCTGCTCTTCGGGGGCGCCTTCCACCGCCATCCACGGCTGCGGCTCGTCCTCACCGAGCAGGGATCGGGGTGGATCCCCGGCGTGCTCGACATGCTGGAGTACTACCACGGGCGGCTGGTGCGGGCGGCTCCCGGCACAGCGGGGACGCTGACCGCCGAGGCGAAGTTCGGAGCGGGGCTCGCCGAGACGATGGGGCGCGGGCCGAAGGAGGTGTGGCAGGAGAACTGCTTCGTCGGCGCGAGCTTCATGCGCCCGCACGAGGCGCCGCTGCGTCACCGCATCGGCCTGGACAAGATCATGTGGGGGAGCGACTACCCGCACGACGAAGGCACTTACCCGTACACCAGGGAAGGGCTGCGGGCTGCGTACGCCGGTCTGCCGCCCGGGGAGGTCGCGGCGATGGTCGGCGGCAACGCGGCGCGCGTCTACGGATTCGACCTCGACCTGCTCGACCCGATAGCCGCAAGGGTCGGGCCCACGGCCGAGGAGATATCCGAGCCGCTCCAAGAGCCGCCTCGGGACGCGACGAGTCCCGCCTTCGCGGTGGGCGGAGCGCCGCGCGTCTGGTGACGTGCGGCGACGCACCGGCAGGCGTAGCGTCTGGTGACGTACATCTGATCCACGGCTCACCGATCATCCGATGACCCTCATGCGCGCCACCGTCATCCACGCCCCGTAGTGGTCGGTGACGGTGCGGTCGGCCTGTGCGGGATCCTGGCGGCGCACCGGCTCGGCGCGGATCGCATCATCGCCCTCGGCCGGCACCAGGCCCGTACCGACATCGCGCGCAGGTTCGGCGCCACCGAGGTCGTCGCGGAGCGCGGTGACGCCGCCGTCGAGGCGGTGCGCGCAATGACGCGCGGGCAGGGCGCGCACGCCGTCATCGAGGCGGTCGGCACCGAGCAGTCGATGCGCACCGCGGTGAACATCGTGCGGGACAGCGCGATCGGCTGCGCCGGTGTCCCGCACGGCAGCAGCACCGGGCTCGACCTCGGGGTGATGTTCGGCCGCAACATCGCGCTGCGCGGCGGGATCGCACCCGTGCGCACCTACATCCCCGAGCTGCTGCGCGACGTACTCGGCGGTGCCATCGACCCGTCACCCGTCTTCGACCTGGAGGTCCCCTGGAGGGCGTGCCCGTCGGCTACCGCGCGATGGACGAGCGCACCGCGTTGAAGGTGCTGGTCACGCCCTGACCCGCTAGGCGCCGCGCAGCCCCTCGATGCTCAGTGGCGGTATCGGCACCCGCGGCCCGAACCACACGCCGGCGGGCGGACGCCAGGAGGCGCGGGCGGCGGCCGGGGGTGTCACGGGCACCGCAAGCTGCACGCTGCCGTACGGCCGCTTGCCGGACGCTGGGGGCGGAGAGGGCGGCGGGGGGCTCACGCCCTGTAGAACGAACCGGGGCGGGCGCGGTGTCGGCCCACGCTTTAAACAAATTGTTGCAAGGGGCAGGTCATCGCGTACTCTGCGGCAGAGTGCGGATACGGATGCGGGCGTTGCCCGCGCACCGGCTCCGGTGGGAATGTCGGACCCGCGATCTACGCTGGAGCAAGATGCAAAGGGCGCGTCCCGCGCCCCCGAGGGGAGGCGCGCAACCCGTGCTGATCGACACCTACGGGCGGATCGCCACCGATCTGCGGGTCTCGCTGACCGACCGGTGCAATTTGCGGTGCACGTACTGCATGCCCGAGGAGGGTCTGCAGTGGCTCGCGAAGCCCGATCTGCTCACGGACGACGAAATCGTGCGGCTCGTCCGGATCGCGGTCACCACCCTGGGCGTCACCGAGGTGCGATTCACCGGCGGCGAGCCGTTGCTGCGTCCCGGCCTCGTTTCCATCGTCGGGCGCTGCGCAGCTCTGGAACCCCGCCCCAGGCTCTCGCTGACCACCAACGGCATAGGCCTGGCCCGCATCGCGGCGTCGCTGCGCGACGCCGGGCTCGACCGGGTCAATGTCTCCCTCGACACCCTGCGCCCCGACGTCTTCCAGACCCTCTCCCGCCGCAAGCGGCACACGGATGTCATCGAGGGTCTGCACGCAGCCCGTGATGCCGGCCTCACCCCGGTCAAGATCAATTCCGTGCTGATGCGCGGCATCAACGACGACGAGGCCCCCGAACTGCTCGCCTGGGCCCTGGAACACGCCTACCAGCTGCGCTTCATCGAGCAGATGCCGCTCGATGCCCAGCACGGCTGGCAGCGGAAGAACATGGTGACCGCCGAGGAGATCCTCACCAAGCTCTCCACCCGCTTCACCCTCACCCCCGAGGAGTCCTCCGCGCGCGGCTCGGCGCCCGCCGAGCGCTGGCTCGTCGATGGCGGCCCGGCCACGGTGGGAGTGATCGCCTCCGTCACCCGGCCTTTCTGCCGCGCATGCGACCGCACCCGGCTCACCGCCGACGGGCAGGTGCGCAACTGCCTGTTCGCCCGCGAGGAGTCCGACCTGCGCACGGCGCTGCGCGCCGGCGCGGCGGACGCCGAGATCGCCGCACTGTGGCGCGCCGCGATGTGGGGCAAGAAGGCGGGCTCCGGCCTCGACGACCCCTCGTTCCTGCAACCGCAGCGCCCGATGTCCGCCATCGGCGGCTGACCGGGCGGCCGCGCCTCCATCACGTCCCGGTCACTCGCCGGTGTCGCGGGACTCCCAGTCCTGCAGCGTCACCACGTCCTTGAGGAAGCCGCGCACCCCGAGGAACTTCGACAGGTACTCGCGGTGCTCGTCGCAGGCCAGCCACGTCTTGCGCCGCTCAGGGGCGTGGATCTTCGGGTTGTTCCACGCCAGGACCCACTCCGCGGCCGCCTGACAGCCCTTGGCCGAGCAGATCGGCTTCCCGTCCGCGGTGTTCTTCGCGGACTCGGCGTGCTGCATGGATCGAAACCTTCACTCGGGAAAAAAAGAACGACGCCGGGCAGCCACGGGGGGAGCCGCCCGACGTCGGTCCGTCGCTCCGACGGGGGATGCGGAGCGCCTACGCAGTATGTCACGCACACGCCCCGCCGGTGCAGCGGAACGGCGGTATTGATCTGAGCATTTCTTGAGCTTTCACAAACTGCTCAGCTCAGCCCACTCCGTCGCGCTTCGCCTCCTTGGTGCGTTCCGGACCTGGCTGCGCTGAGCTCTGCCGTTCTTCGCCAGGTGCCTCCGGTGCATCGGGCCCCCGGTTCAGCACCGGGCGCGCCGGCGGAGGAACGAACGTGGACGGCAGATCCGTGGCGTTCTCCCGCCCCGCATTGGCGATCACCACAGCGATATACGGCAACACCCCGCCGAGGACCAGCGCGATGACGGCGAGAACGATCTGGACATGCCACAGCGCGATGGCGAGCAGGAAGCAGACCGTGCGGACCGACATCGAGATGACATACCTGCGCTGCCGACCGCGAACATCCTCGCTCAGCCCCGAACGGGCTCCGGTGATCCGGAAGACCTCCGTACCGCCGTGCTTCCGCGTCACGTCCCACCACCCGATCCACCTGCCGGTACCAACCCTGGCCCGGCACTTTCCACGCTACGCCGCAGGTGCGCAGCATTGGAGACCGGGTGCTGTCCCCGGCGTGCCGTCTGCGCTACGCCCGATGACGTACCGGCCTGTCACACCCCCTGGCTCACCGAGCTCATGTTGAAGTCCGGGACACGCACCGTCGGGAAGGCGGCCCGGGTGAACCAGTCGCCCCACTCGCGCGGCAGCGTCCGCTCGGTACGGCCGGCCTCCGTGGCCCGGCCCAGCAGCGACACCGGTGACTCGTTGAAGCGGAAGTTGTTCACCACGCCCGTCACCTCGCCGTTCTCCACCAGGTACACCCCGTCCCGGGTGAGCCCGGTGAGCAGCAGCGTCGCCGGATCCACCTCGCGGATGTACCACAGGCACGTCAGCAGCAGCCCGCGCCCGGTCTGCGCGACCATCTCCTCCAGCGACTTCGTGCCTCCGCCGTCGAGGATGAGATTGTCCACGGGGGGCGCCACCGGCAGCCCGGTCAGCCCCGCCGTGTGACGGGTGGTGATCAGCTTGCGCAGCACCCCCTCGCGCACCCACTCCGTCCGGCCGAGCGGCAGCCCGTTGTCGAACACGGACATGTCGTCGCCCGAGGCGTGCGCGAGCACGAACGGGGCCGTCTCCAGGCCCGGTTCGTGCGGATCGCTGTACAGCGTCAGCGGCAGCTCCGACAGTCTCTCGCCGACCCGCGTGCCGCCACCGGCACGGCTGAAGACGGTGCGGCCCTCCGCCGCGTCCCGCGCCCCCGACGACCACATCTGGTAGATCAGCAGATCCGCCACAGCGGTCGGCGGCAGCAGCGTCTCGTAGCGGCCCGCGGGCAGCTCCACGCGTCGGCGCGCCCACTCCAGCCGCTGGGCCAGCCCGGCGTCCATCGCCGCGGGGTCCACGTCCTTGAAGTCGCGGGTCGACGCGCCCGCCCACGCCGAGCGTGCGCCGTCGGGCGACTTGGCGTTGAGTTCGAGCGTGCCCGACGGCTGGTCGGCCCGCAGCCGGACCCCCGCCGAGGTGCCCAGATAGCTGGAGGTGAGCGAGTGGGAGGCGAAGCCGTACAGCTCGCGGCCGCCGCCACGTGCCGCTGCGAAGCACTCGCCGAGCGCGGGCGCGAAGTCCGCGAACACCTCGGAGGAGGTCTCGTCGGGCGCCTCGGCGAAATCGGCGGACGCCGGCACGTCCGTCACCAGCGGCTGGGCGTCCTCGGCGGGCTCCGCCTCGCGCGCCGCCGCCTCCGCCGCCCGCACCAGCGGTTCGAGATCATCCGCGGTCACGGCGGAGCGCGAGACCACACCGGACGCCGTGCCCTGTGCGCCGTCCACGGTCGCGATCACCGTCAGCGTGCGGCCTCGCGTCACGCCATTGGTCGTCAACGCATTGCGCGCCCACCGCAGATTGGCGGTCGACTCCTCGTCGGCGATGGCGACACAGCCGTCCGCCTGCGACAACTCCAGCGCCCGCTCGACGATTTCGTGGGCTGCGGTCGTACGTGTCATCGGCCCGCCTCCTGCGTGGTGTTGAGGATCGTGACGCCACGGAACAGCGCGGAGGGACAGCCGTGACTGACGGACGCGACCTGTCCCGGCTGCGCCTTGCCGCAGTTGAAGGCGCCGCCCAGCACATAGGTCTGCGGGCCGCCGACCGCCTCCATCGAGCCCCAGAAGTCCGTGGTGGTCGCCTGATAGGCGATGTCGCGCACCTGCCCGGCCAGCCGCCCGTTCTCGATGCGGAAGAAACGCTGCCCAGTGAACTGGAAGTTGTAGCGCTGCATGTCAATGGACCACGACCGGTCGCCGACCACGTAGATGCCCCGGTCCACCCCGCCGATCAGTTCCTCGGTCGGCGGACCGTCCGGTGCGGGCTGCAAGGACACGTTCGCCATCCGCTGCACCGGCACATGGGACGGGGAGTCCGCGTACGCACACCCGTTGGAACGCTCGAAGCCGCACAGTCGCGCGATCCGCCGGTCCAACTGGTAGCCGACGAGCGTGCCGTCCTTGACCAGGTCCCAGGACTGCCCGGCCACGCCCTCGTCGTCGAAGCCGACGGTGGCAAGGCCGTGCTCGGCGGTGCGGTCGCCCGTCACATTCATGACCTCGGAGCCGTACCTGAGCTTCCCCAACTGGTCGAAGGTGGCGAAGGACGTGCCCGCGTACGCGGCCTCGTACCCCAGCGCCCGGTCGAGCTCCGTGGCGTGCCCGATCGACTCATGGATGGTCAGCCACAGATTGGACGGATCGATCACCAGATCGTAGGAGCCCGGATCGACGCTCGGCGCCCGCATCTTCTCGGCGAGCAGCTCCGGGATCCGGTCCAGCTCGCCGTCCCAGTCCCAGCCTGTGCCCGTCAGATACTCCCAGCCGCGCCCGACGGGCGGCGCCAGCGTGCGCATCGAGTCGAACTCTCCCGACTCCTGGTCCACCGCGAACGCCGTCAGCTCCGGGTGCAGCCGCACCCGCTGCTGCGTGGTGCTCGTGCCCGCCGTGTCCGCGTAGAACTTGTTCTCCTGGACGGTGAGCAGCGAGGCGTCCGTGTGAGCCACCCCCTCGGCCGCCAGCAGCCGGGAGCTCCACTGCGCGAGCAGTTCGGTCTTCTCCCGGTCCGGCACCCCGAACGGATCGACCGCGTAGGAGGAGACCCACACCTGCTCCGCGTGCACCGGCTCGTCCGCCAGCTCGACCCGGTCCTCGGCACCCGCGGCGGCGGCGACACGGGCCGACAGCTTCGCCATCGCCACCGCCTGGCCCGCCACCCGCGCGGCCGCGTCCATCGTCAGGTCCACCCCGGAGGCGAACCCCCAGGCCCCACCGTGGACCACCCGCACCGCATAGCCGGTGTCCGTGGAGTCCGAGGACCCCGCCGGTTTGGCGTCCCGCAGCCGCCACGAGGCGCTGCGCACCCGCTCGAAGCGGAAGTCGGCGTGCTCGGCTCCGAGCGCCCGCGCCCTGGCCAGTGCCGCGTCGGCCAGGGCCTGCAACGGCAACGCGAGGAACGACTGATCGATCTCTTTGGGCACGGCTGTCTCCCCTTCTCGCCCGTCCCGATCTGTCTTCCGGTCCGTCCTGCGATCTGTCATCGCAGTGAATCATGCCCCTCCGACAGCGAGGCCGTCCGTTCATCTCTCCGCCCTCCCCTGCTCCGCGGGGGCCTCCTCCGCCTGCTCGCGTGCGTCGGTCACAGGGGCCCCGCCCGCCGGTTTTCTGTAGAGATCCCACAGCGTCTCCGGCGAGCCCCTGTGCGTGCTGGATTCTCGGTGACCGGCCGCGGACCGATAGTTTTCGTATCGTTCGCAGCGAACGAATGACAACGGAAAGGGAGATCCCTTGAGCCGCTCGGTTCTCGTCACCGGAGGCAACCGGGGCATCGGCCTCGCCATCGCCCGTGCCTTTGCCGACGCAGGCGACAAGGTCGCGATCACGTACCGTTCCGGGGAGCCGCCCGAGGGCTTCCTGGCGGTCAAGTGCGACATCACCGACCCCGAGCAGGTCGAGCAGGCCTACAAGGAGATCGAGGAGAAGCAGGGCGCGGTCGAGGTGCTGGTGGCCAACGCCGGTGTCACCCGCGACCAGTTGCTGCTGCGGATGTCGGAGGACGACTTCACCTCCGTCATCGACACCAACCTCACCGGCACTTTCCGGGTGGTCAAGCGCGCCGCCCGCGGGATGCTCCGCGCGCGCAAGGGCCGCATCGTGCTGATCTCCTCCGTGGTCGGGCTGCTCGGCTCGGCGGGGCAGGCCAACTACGCCGCCTCCAAGGCCGGCCTGGTCGGGTTCGCGCGCTCCCTCGCCCGTGAACTGGGCTCCCGCAACATCACCGTCAACGTCGTCGCCCCTGGATTCGTCGACACCGACATGACCCGCGTGCTCACCGACGAGCAGCGCGAGTCGATCATGGGCCAAGTCCCCCTCGGCCGCTACGCGAAGCCGGAGGAGGTCGCCGCCTCGGTGCGCTTCCTCACCTCCGACGACGCCGCATACATCACTGGAGCCGTCGTTCCCGTCGACGGCGGATTGGGCATGGGTCACTGAGATCATGAGCGGACTTCTCACCGGTAAGCGCATCCTGGTCACGGGCGTACTGCTCGAGTCCTCGATCGCCTTCCACACCGCCAAGCTCGCCCAGGAGCAGGGCGCCGAGGTCGTGCTCACCGGCTTCGGCCGGCTCAGCCTGGTCGAGCGCATCGCCAACCGGCTGCCCAAGCCGGCCCCCGTCATCGAGCTCGACGTGCAGAACCAGGAGCAGCTCGACTCCCTCGCCGCCCGGGTGCGCGAGCACGTCGACGGCCTCGACGGCGTCGTCCACTCCATCGGCTTCGCCCCGCAGGACGCCCTCGGCGGCAACTTCCTCAACACCCCGTGGGAGTCGGTCGCCACCGCCGTCCAGGTCTCCGCGTACTCGCTGAAGTCGCTCACCATGGCGTGCCTGCCGCTCATGGAGAACGGCGGTTCGGTGGTCGGCATGGACTTCGACGCGCAGATCGCATGGCCGCAGTACGACTGGATGGGCGTCGCCAAGGCCGCGCTGGAGTCCACCTCCCGCTATCTCGCACGTGACCTCGGCCCGCAGAACGTGCGGGTGAACCTGGTCTCGGCCGGCCCGATCAAGTCGATGGCGGCCAAGTCCATCCCCGGCTTCGAGGAGCTCGCCCAGGTCTGGGAGACCCGTGCCCCGCTGGCGTGGGACCTGACCGACCCGGAGCCCGCGGGCCGCGGTGTGGTGGCCCTGCTCTCGGACTGGTTCCCCAAGACCACCGGCGAGATCATCCACGTCGACGGCGGCCTGCACGCCATCGGTGCCTGAGCGCGCGCCGAACCCATGCGCCGGAGCCCCGGTCACGCCGCACGGCGCGACCGGGGCTCCGCCGCGGTGACCGATATCCCCCGAACGGGTGAGCAGGAGTAGGCCTGCCCAGCGAAGCCGCGCAGGATGAATGCACCCGAACCGGCGACACCACTAGTGCACCAGGCTGCATCAGGCCCCCAGTGGAGGTCCCGCCATGCACGCGCGTTGCCGCAGGACCACAGCCACAGTGACAGCCGCAGCCGCAGTGACGGCGGTCGTCGTCGCCGTGACAGCGGCCGCCCCGGCGCCCGGCGGGCCGGCCGCCGCCGGCCCGCAGTGCTACACCGCGACGCAGGGCAGCACGGCCGCTGCCGCCTGCCACAACCCCGACCCCGAGCAGGTGTGGCTGAGGTTGCACATCCGGTGCGCCCGCTGGTGGGACCCCTCCGTGGACACCGCTGCGGCGACCGTCGGCCCGGCCCAGACCATCGTGCTGAGCGGCCGGTGCTGGAAGGAGATCCGCGCGGTCTGGGTCACCCTCACCCGCCGCTGAACCGGCAGCCCAGCGCATGCGCCCCCGCCTCCGCGGCGGCGCGTTCACCGTCCCTGTCCCGGATCGCCTCGACGAGCCGCGAGTGGTCGACATAGCCCTCGGGGCTGAGCACCTCGCCGACGTCCGCGCGCAGGAAGTCGCGCAGCACCTGGCCGAGATCCGCGTACATCTCGGCGAGGACGTCGTTGTGCGCGGCCGCCACCACCGCCAGGTGCAGGGCCGCGTCCGCATCCACGAAGGCCTGCGCGCTCCCCGATTCCCAGGCGCGTTCGCGCCGGGCGAGCACGCGGTCCAGGTGGGCCAGGTCGCGCGCGGTGCGGCGCCCGGCGGCGAGCCGTGCCGCCGCGGCTTCCAGAACGCTGCGCGCCTCGGCGACATGCTGCGGATCGGTCCCGGCGAAGCGCCGGTGCATCACGCCGGCGAGCTCACTGGTGGCGATGACATACGTGCCCGAGCCCTGCCTGATGTCCAGCAGGCCGTTGTGTGCGAGAGCGCGGACGGCCTCACGCACCGTGTTGCGTGCGACGCCGAGCTGCTCGACGAGCTCCGGCTCGGTCGGGATGCGGGTGCCCACCGGCCACTCGCCGGAGGTGATCTGTGCCCGTAGCTCGGAGATGACCTGGTCGGCGAGAGCGGAACGCCGGGGTGAGGTCAGCGGCATGGTTCTCCTCGGTTGAGGCTGCAGCCTGCTGGGTGCGTGCGGATCGGCAAAGGACTTGTCAGGCAATCATCCCATCATTCTATGATAGGTCCATGCGCGACGACGACACTGCCGTGACCTGCGACGATCTCCCGTCGGCCGGTACCCGGGCCGCGACGGGGTCGGCCGGCTCCGCCGGTCCCACGAGGGCCGCGAGAGCCGGCACGTGGACGCGGCGGCTGGTGACCGTCGGGATGGTGGCCGCCGCGCTGAACCTCCGTCCCGCGGTCACCAGCCTCGGCCCGCTGCTCGAAGAGGTGCGCCAGGGCCTCCACATGAGCGGCACCGTCGCGGGACTGCTCACCTCCGTGCCCGCGTTCTGCTTTGCCGTCTTCGGGGTCGCCGCTCCCCGCCTCGCCCGGCGCTTCGGCCCGGGCGCCGTCGTCTGCGCCGGGATGGCGGTGATCACCGCGGGGCTGCTGCTGCGGCCGTTCGCGGGTGCCGCGGCGACGTTCGTCGTGGCCAGTGTGCTCGCCCTCGCTGGGATAGCGGTCACCAACGTGCTCATGCCGGTGATCGTCAAGCGCTACTTCCCGGACCGGGTGGGCGCGATGACGGGCGTGTACTCGATGGCGCTAGCCCTCGGCACCGCCATCGCAGCCGCCGTCACCGTCCCCATGACCCATGCTCTGGGCGGCAGTTGGCGCCTCGGCCTCGGCGCGTGGGCACTGCTCGCCGCCGCCGCCGCGCTGCCGTGGCTCGGCCTGGTCCGCAATCGCCCCGGCGCGGCACCGGCACCGGACCCCTCGGCCGCCGGGCCCGAGCCCGGCGCTGCGGGCTCCGGGCGGATCACCCGCAGCCGTACCGCGTGGGCGCTTGCCGTCTTCTTCGGGCTCCAGGCCACCGGCGCGTACATCACCATGGGGTGGCTGCCGCAGATCTTCCGCGACGCCGGAGTCTCGGCGGACACCGCCGGTGTGCTGCTCGCGGCGACCATGGCCGTGGGCGTCCCGCTCTCGTTCGTCCTGCCGGCCGTGGCAGGGCGGATGCGCCGCCAGGGCCCGCTCGCCGTCGTCCTCGCAGCCTTCGGATTCGTCGGGTACGCGGGGCTGTGGCTGGCGCCCGCTGCTGCGCCGCTCGCCTGGGCGCTGCTGCTCGGTGTGGCCAACAGCGCCTTCCCGCTCGCCCTGACGATGATCGGCATGCGGTCGCGCAGCGGCACGGGCGTGGTGCGCCTGTCGGCCTTCGTGCAGAGCACCGGCTATCTGATCTCCATCCCCGGTCCCATCCTCGTCGGCACGCTCTACCAGCTCACCGGGGGCTGGAGCTTGCCCATCGCGCTGATGGCCGGGCTCATGGTGCCGCAGATCGTGGCGGGCCTGTATGCGGGCCGCGACCGCCACATCGAGGACGAACTCTGACACGCCTGGGCCCGGCCCCGGTCACGAGCGCTCAGGAAGCAGTGCGAGACTGGGGCGCATGCCAGTGCTCGAACCGAATCCGCCCCAACCCCACAAGAAGCTCCTGCTGCTCATGGTGCTGATCCTCGGCGTCCCGGCGCTCGTCGCCGTCGTCGCCAGCTTCGCGGCCAAGATGGGCTGACCGGGCGGAGTGTCCGCTCCAGGCAGGGTGAGACCGAGGTGGGGTTGTCCCCACCTCCCCTAGGGGGCCAGTGTCAGGGTCAACTGGGTGGGCTGCCTGATGGGTTGCATCGCTCGGAATCCGTAGCGTCGTCGGTGTCGGACAGCTCAGACCAGACTCCGAAAGGCACTTCCCGATGTCGCCGCGCCCCGCCCTCACCAGTGCTCACAGCAACGCACCCGCGCCGCGGCCCACGACCCGGCTGCCGTGGTGGGCGGTTGCGTTGCCCGCGCTCGCCTTCGCCGCGCTGCTCACCCTCGTCACCGGTTCGGGACATGGCGGTTCCGCCCCGGCGGCCGAGTCGCTCGCGCAGTTCACCGGCCGTCTTCACGAGCTGCTCCTGCGCATCATGTGATCGTATGGACACCTGCGGGTGAGAACCTTCGCACCCCGCGCCTGGCGCGGGGTTTTCTGGAAAGCTGAAGGGCATGAGCGACGCAACGCCCCGAAGGATCGTCCTCCTCAGACACGCCAAAGCCGACTGGTCCTCCGTACCCGACACCGAGCGGCCGCTCGCCGAGCGTGGCCGCAAGGACGCGCCGGCTGCCGGACGCTGGCTCGCCGGAACGGGCATCCTTCCCGATCTCACCCTCTGCTCACCGTCCGTACGCACCCGCGAGACCTGGAAGCTCGTCGCCCACGAGCTGCCGCAGCGCCCCAAGACCGTCTACGAGGAGCGGCTCTACGAGGCGACGCTCGGTGACCTGATCGCGCTGCTCAACGAGACCCCCGACGATGTCGCCGATCTGCTGCTCGTCGGCCACAACCCGGGGATGCAGGGCCTCGCCGACGCCCTTGCCGGCGAGGCGGAGGGCGATGTGCTCAGCCGTCTGCACCGTGGCTTCCCGACGTCGGCCGCCGCCGTCGTCGCCTTCTCCGGCTCATGGAAGTCCGTCGAGCACGGTGTCGGCCGCCTCGTGGCCTACTGGGCGCCGCACGACTGAGGTAACCGGACGTCGGAGACCCCACGACGATCGCCTCCCGGAGAGCCGGGAGGCGATCGTCGTTGCGGCTCAAGATTCCCGGCTCACCATTCCCGGCTGAGGGCTCCCGGCTCAGGACTCGACGTGCAGATCGGCCGCCTCGACCTCCTCGCGCGTGATCCCGAGCAGATACAGCACCGTGTCGAGAAACGGCACATTGACGGCGGTGTGTGCCGCCTCGCGTACCAGTGGCTTGGCGTTGAAGGCGACGCCGAGACCGGCCGTGTTGAGCATGTCCAGGTCGTTGGCCCCGTCCCCGATGGCGACGGTCTGCGACAGCGGGACGCCGGCCTCCCCGGCGAAACGGCGCAGCAACCGTGCCTTGCCCGCCCGGTCGACGACCTCACCGATCACCCGGCCGGTGAGCTTTCCGTTCACGATCTCCAGGGTGTTGGCGGAGGCGAAGTCGAGGCCGAGCCGTTCCTTGAGCTCGTCGGTGACCTGCGTGAATCCGCCCGAGACGACGCCCACCTGGTAGCCGAGCCGCTTGAGGGTGCGGATCAGCGTGCGGGCGCCCGGCGTCAGCCGGACCTCGGCGCGTACCTTGTCGACCACCGACTCGTCGAGGCCTGCGAGCAGCGCGACCCGGGCGTGCAGGGACTGCTCGAAGTCCAGCTCACCGCGCATTGCCGCCGCCGTCACCGCGGCGACCTCGGCCTCGCAACCCGCATGGGCCGCGAACAGCTCGATCACCTCGTCCTGGATGAGGGTGGAGTCCACATCCATCACGACGAGCCGCTGCGCCCTGCGATGCAGCCCGGCCGAGACCACGGCCACGTCGATCCCGCGGTGCGCGGCCTCCATGGCCAGCGCGGTCCGCAGCTGATCGGTCGGAGCGCCCGAGATCGTCAACTCGACCGCCGTGACGGGGTACTTCGCGAGGCGGAAAATACGGTCGATGTTGCCGCCAAGGGCGGTAATCCGTGCCGCTATGGCGGCCGTCGACTCGGCGGTGAGCGGATGGCCGAGGACGGTCACGTGCGAACGGCCGGTGCGGCGCGGCCGGTTGTCGCCGACCCCGGAGATGATCTCGGCCTGCATCTTGATCGATTCGGCCCAGCTGTGCACCGTGGCGCGCAGCTCACCCTCCGCGGACGAGCCGCCCGGGGGCACGGTGACCAGCGCGCACAACACCATGCGGCCACGCGTCACCACTTGCTCGATGTCCACCACGTCCACGCCGTACGCGGCCAGGGTGTCGAACAGTCCGGCGGTGATCCCCGGCTTGTCCTTGCCGAAGATCTTGACGAGCAGGGTCGGACCGGGCGGCGGGGCCGTCTCGGGAACGGCGGGGGCAGTGTAAGGCTGCGATGCGTCGTCCATGGTGCAACCACCGTATCTGGCGTTACTCGAACACTGGAGGAGTGTCCCGTATGGCGGGACCGCGCTCAGCCGGCAACACCCCTGGTCGCCGAGGCCAACGGCGAGGCCCGGCTGCCCGCTGCGCCCGTGGCGCGGGCCAGCAGCGCACCGACCGCCCCGGCCGCCGCTCCCCATGCCGCGCCCAGCCCCACGGCGGCTGCCAGTGAGGCGTGCAGATCGACCCCTGCGCCCACGGCATCGAAGCCGAAGACCGAAAGATCCGCATTGACCGAGAAGCCGGTCAGCCACACCGCGGCACCGAGGCCGACCGCGGTCGCGAGCCCCAGCCGCAGCGCGCACAGTGCCGTGTACCGCCACGGGGACGCACCTGCGACGGGAGTACGGGCCGCGGCCAGCACCCCGGCCGTGAGTATCATCAGCGCGGCCGCCACCACCAGCAGCCACACCCTGCCGTCGAGCTGCGCCAGGCGGGAGACGGTCACCGGCCGCTCGGAGCCGGCGCCGATGAGCCGGTCGAGCGGATGCGGCACCAGCTGGGCGAGCGGACCGGTCGCCCGTCCGTGCCACGGGACGAAGAGCCCGAGTGCCGCGCCGAGCCACACCCCGTTGACGCCGCCCACCAGGGCGGTGCCGATGATCCGCCCCGGGTGGTCGTCGGTGACCGCCGCGTACACCGAGACGAGGAGGCCCGCGGCCACGGTGAGCAGCAGTGCCGCGCACAGTGCGGAGACGGCCGGCCGCACCTGGCGGTGCAGGGCCTCCCAGCCGTGCGGCAGCGGCGTGTGGCGCGAGGCGAGCAGGGCGATGGCCAGGACGGCGACCGCCCACAGCACCCCGGAGGCGAGCGTGGGTCCGGTCTCGACGTGGAAGCCGACCGAGGTCCGCGTCTTGACCAGGTCGTTCAGGCCGCCGAGCAGGCCGGGATCGAGGTTCCCCAGGTCGCCGAGGCCGGGGACGGAGCCGAGGATCCCGCCGCTCCCGCCTCCTCCACTGCCGAGCGTGGCTCCGTTTATCGAGATCGTGTCATGCCCCGCCCATGCGAGCCCCCACAGCGCGGCGGCGAAGAGCACCACCAGCATGACCGCACGGGCCGCCAGCTCACCCCAGCCGATCCGGAGGCCCGCCTGCCGCAGCGACCGCAGGAAGATCCAGGCGAGCAGCAGTGCGCCCGCAAGGCCCACCCCAAGCGGGATGATGTCGACGGCCGCCGTCGCCCCGGCCCCGCTCACGCCGAAGACCGAAAGATCGCCGGAGGGGCTGACCTTGCCGCCCACCGCCATCGTGACGACGGCCGCCGTCATCGGCGCGAGTGACCCCTGGGTGTCCGCGCCCAGCAGATGGAGCCCGAGCGCCGCGACCGCTGTCATGCCCACGAAGGCCCACCCGACCGAGGCGACCGCTGTGGCCAGCGCGCTGACCCACGGGACCGGGCGCCGCGGTCCGGCGAGACCGGGCGCGGGAGCGAGCGTGGTGTGGGACATGACGCCTCCTGCCCGAGGAGTTACCCGGATTACTGTTATCTGTGCTGATCCAGGGGTGTTTTCACTCTCCGCGGGTGTTTCGCCGGCGTCAAAGCGAACGGGGTGCGGTCGGCGGCGGAGGGCGGTTTCCCGTTGCACCTGAGTCCCTGAAATAGTTCCTCCCGATGTTCGCCATCCCTGGACTCCCCGGAGCGGGGGTCAGTCGGGGGACAACTTTGTGGGGCATGGAGTGCCGGAACTCGTACTGGATTTGAACGGACATACCCGGATTCTTGACGCGTCCAGGTCATACAATGTGGGGAGGGATCCGCAGGGGGACCTGGCCCTCGACGACGCCAGGGTTTCCTGGCGGCACGCGACGATCCGTTGGAACGGACGTCAGTGGGTCATGGAGGACCTCGGTAGCACCAACGGCACATACGCCGGCGGCGTACGCATCCAGCAATGCGAACTGGTCCCCGGAACCAGCGTGCATCTCGGCAATGCCACCGACGGCCCGCGGCTTGCCTTCTCCGCCGCCTCGGCCGCGCCGCAGCCGGCCCCCGCAGAGGCGTACAGCGGGCAGACGGCAACGGCAGCACCTGAAACCGCTCCCGTACCCGCCCCCGCAGCCGCACCCGCCGGCTGGGCCCCGTACCAGCAGAGCCCCCGGCCGGCCCCGCCACCGATATCCGCCCAGACGCCGCCCGCCAGGCCGCAGGAGCAGCCCCCGGCCCGCGGTGACCGCAGCCCGACCACCTTCCACCAGCTGGCCGCGGGCCGCGTCATGCGCATCGGACGTGCCCTGGACAACGACCTCGTCGTCTCCGATCTGCAGGTCTCCCGCCACCACGCGGAGTTCCACGCGCACCCCGACGGCCGCATGGAGATCGTCGACCTCGGCAGCCACAACGGCACGTACGTCAACGGCCAGCCCGTCGAAGGCCACCTCATCGGCCCGAGCGACATCGTCGGCGTGGGCCATTCGACGTTCCGGCTCGTCGGCGACCGGCTCGAGGAGTTCGTTGACACCGGCGCGGTCTCCTTCTCCGCCCGGCGGCTCACCGTCCAGGTGCCGCAGGGCAGGACCACCAAGACCATCCTCGAGGACGTCTCCTTCGGCGTCCCGGAGAAGTCGCTCGTCGGCGTGATCGGACCGTCCGGCTCCGGAAAGTCCACCCTGCTGCGCGCGCTCACCGGCTACCGCCCCGCCGACCACGGCGAGGTTCTCTACGACCACCGCAACCTCTACAAGCAGTTCGCCGAGCTGCGCCAGCGCATCGGCCTGGTGCCGCAGGACGACATCCTCCACAAGGAGCTGTCGGTGCGCACCGCACTGCGGTACGCCGCCAAGCTCCGCTTCCCCGGCGACACCCACGCCGCCGAGCGCAACGCCCGCATCGACGAGGTGCTGCGAGAACTCAAGCTCGACATCCACGCCGACAAGCGCATCACCTCCCTTTCCGGAGGCCAGCGCAAGCGCGTCTCGGTCGCCCTGGAACTGCTCACTAAGCCGTCGCTGATCTTCCTCGACGAGCCGACGTCCGGCCTCGACCCGGGGATGGACCGCGACGTGATGCAACTGCTGCGCGGCCTCGCCGACGACGGCCGCACGGTGCTGGTGGTCACCCACTCGGTCGCCGAACTCGCCCTTTGCGACCGGCTGCTGGTGATGGCCCCCGGCGGTTCGGTGGCGTACTTCGGCCCGCCGGAGGAGGCGCTCACCTTTTTCGGCTACGACAGCTGGGCCGACGTCTTCCAGGCCTTCGAGAACTACCGCGACTACGACTGGTCCGGCCGCTGGCGCGGTTCGCAGCACTACCAGATGTACGCGGCCGACTTCGACGCGGCACCCCAGCAGCAGCCGTACCAACCGCACCCACCGCAGCAGCCGCACATGGCCCCGAAGCCGCACCCGCAGCCGGCGCAGGCCCGTCAGCAGAAGCCGCAGAGCTGGAGCTCGCAACTGTGGACGCTGATCGCCCGCTATCTGTCGGTGATCGCCTCCGACCGGGGCTTCATGGGGCTGATGCTCGTCCTGCCCGCGGTGCTGGGCGTGGTGAGCACCGTCATCCCTGCCAAGAGCGGCCTCGGCTTCGGACCGCCGCAGGCCCACTTCTACAACAAGGACGCCGGCACCATCCTGATGATCCTCACCGTCGGCGCGTGCTTCTCGGGCGCCGCCAACTCGGTGCGGGAACTCATCAAGGAACGCGTCATCTACGAGCGGGAACGCGCCGTAGGCCTGTCGCGCTCCGCCTACCTGATGTCCAAGGTGATCGTGCTCGGCCTCATCACCGCGCTGCAGGGCGTGATCATCTGCGGGATCGGCTTCGCACCGCGCACCCTGCCGGCCGAGGGCGTGCTCTTCCACAACGCCCCAGCGATCGAGATGACGTTGGCCGTCATCGCGATCGGCTTCACCTCGATGATGGTCGGGCTCGTCATCTCCTCGCTGGTGAAGACCGCCGAGAAGACCATGCCGCTGCTGGTGATGTTCGCCATCGTCCAGGTCGTCTTCACCGGTGTGCTCTTCCAGCTCTACGCCAAGCCCGGTATCGAGCAGGTGGCCTGGCTGATGCCGTCCCGGTGGGCCATGGCCGCCCTGGGCACCACCGCGCAACTCAACACCCTGATGCCCTGGGACCCCACCAACACCGACGCGCTGTGGGACCACAACGCCGGAACCTGGTTCCTGGACGTCTTCGCGCTCGTCGTGATGAGCGTGATCTGCGGCTTCGCCGTCGCCCGCCTGCTGCGACGGCACGAGCCCGAGGTGATGCGCGAGAAGTGACCCACGCGCACACGGCGGCGCGCCCGGGAACAGGGGCGCCGCCGCCGGCACCTCAGCTCCGGCCCTGCGAAGCCCGGATCGTGCCGTGCTCGTCCGCCGCCGATTCCAGCGCGCGCACCGCCGTCGTCCCCACCGCGATCACCCTTCCGCCGCCCGCGCGCGCCGCGTTGACCAGCCAGGCGGTGGACTCAGGCACCGAGAACCGCTCCGGGTACGGCGGCTCGTCCGCCTCGGCGGAGGCCGCCAGCACATCTCCGGCGCGCAGCAGTCCTGGCAGATCACGGAACCCGTGGTGGGAGACGTCCCCGGAACCGCCCGGCCTCGGCCGCGCGCCGCAGCCGCACGGGGAGCTTCGGCCTACGCCGCCAGGCCGAGGCCGGGCACGCCGAGCGGCCGATCCTCGTTGTCCGACCCCGCCGGTACCGTGAACACATGTCCAGTCGGTCTCCTGACGGGTCGCCCCGCCACGGCATCGAAGCAGTGAGTGCGGCTGTGCTCGCGATGAGCAGGCACCGCGAGATGCGCGACGTGCTGCACACGATCGTCACCTCCGCGCGCGAACTGCTCGACGCCGAGTATGCGGCCCTCGGCGTACCCGACGACCACGGTGGCTTCGCCCAGTTCGTGGTCGACGGCGTCAGCGACAAGGAGTGGAAGGCGATCGGCCCGCTGCCCCGCCAGCACGGCATCCTCGCCGCGATGCTCCACGACCCCGCCCCGCAGCGCCTCGCCGACGTCCGCAAGGACCCGCGCTTCGGGGGCTGGCCCAAGGCGCATCCCGAGATGTCCGACTTCCTGGGCATGCCGGTCGTCGACGGCGACGAGACCCTGGGCGCCATCTTCCTCGCGAACAAGAAGTGCCCGAAGCCACAGGACGGCGGCTGCGGCTTCACCGAGGAGGACGAGGCGCTGCTGCGCACGCTCGCCGCGCACGCCGCTCTCGCACTGACCAACGCCCGGCTGTACGAACGCAGCCGCGAGCTGACCATCGCGGGCGAGCGCGCCCGCATCGCCCACGAACTCCATGACGCCGTCGCCCAGAAACTCTTCTCACTGCGGCTGACGGCCCAGGCAGCGGCAGCGCTGGTCGACCGCGACCCGGCCCGCGCCAAGGGCGAGTTGAAGGAGGTGGCCCGGCTCGCGGCCGAGGCCGCCGACGAACTGCGGGACGTCGTGGTGGAGTTGCGCCCCGCGGAGCTGGACGAGGACGGACTGGTCGCCACCTTGCGCACCCAGACCCGGGTGCTGGCCCGGGCGCACTCCGCGCGCATCGGCTTCCGGGCACGCGGGATGCGCGCGCTTCCGGCCGCCCAGGAGGAGGCGATGCTGCGCGTGGCCCAGGAAGCCCTGCACAACGCCCTGCGGCATTCGGGGGCCTCGGGTGTCGACGTGCGCCTCGAGGGCCGCGGAAAGGGCGCGGTGCTGCGCGTGTGCGACGACGGCCAGGGGTTCGACCCCTCCGCGGTACGCCGTGCGGGCCGGCACCTCGGACTGGTGTCGATGCGGGACCGCGCTGCGGGAGCGGGCGGACGGCTGACCGTGGACTCGGCGCCCGGCAAGGGCACCGTGATCGAGATGGAGGTGCCCGGTGGCTGATCAGGGCGGACCGACGGCGGGCGGTGCGATCAGGGTCCTGCTCGTCGACGACCACCAGGTGGTCCGCCGTGGCCTGCGGACCTTCCTGGAGGTGCAGGACGACATCGAGGTGGTCGGCGAGGCGTCCGACGGCGACGAGGGCGTGTGCCGGGCCGAGGAGTTGCGCCCCGATGTGATCCTGCTCGACATCAGGATGCCGGGCATGGACGGTATCGCCTGTCTGCGCAAGCTGCGAGAACTCGGCGTCGCCGCGAAGGTGCTGGTCGTCACCAGCTTCACCGAGCAGCGCACCGTGGTGCCCGCGCTGAGGGCGGGCGCCGCCGGCTATTTGTACAAGGATGTCGACCCGGACGCGCTGGCCGGTGCCATCCGTTCCGTGCATGCCGGGCATGTGCTGCTCCAGCCCGAGGTGGCCGATGCGCTGCTCTCGCGCGAGGAACCGGGTGCGGGCCAGGGGCGCGGCGGTTCGCTGACGGACCGGGAGCGCGAGGTGCTCGGCTTGATCGCCGACGGCCGCTCCAACCGGGAGATCGCCCGTGCACTCGTACTGTCGGAAAAGACCGTCAAGACGCATGTGTCGAACATCCTGATGAAACTCGACCTGGCGGATCGCACGCAGGCCGCTCTATGGGCGGTACGGCACGGCATGGGCGGTTGAACTGGACGCGGAATGTCGTCTTCCGGGCCGAGATTCATACCGTCGTGTATATGTCCCCCACTTGGCGCAACCGGCGCCGCCGTTGCCCGTTCTCCATGGCGTGCACGCAGCGAACGGCTGCCGCACCACGCTAGGAGGAAGTTAGAAGTGATGAACCTGAAGAAGGCCGCGGCCGTCTCCATGCTCGCCGGTGGGCTCGCCGTCGCCGCTGCCGGTGTCGCGACCGCCGACGCCGGTGCGCACGGCGCCGCCGTGAACTCGCCCGGTGTCATCTCCGGCAACAACGTGCAGGCCCCGGTCCACGTGCCGGTCAACGTCTCCGGAAACACCGTCAACGTCATCGGCCTGCTGAACCCCGCGTTCGGCAACAGCGCCTTCAACCGCTGATCCGACCGCTGGCGCACGCACACCGCGCATACCGCGCATACCGCGCATACCGCGCGCGGACACGGTCCTGACGCGACCACCGGCCCCGGAGGCATCGCCCCGGGGCCGGTCCCGTCCCCGCACGGTCATCCGCGCCGCCGCTCGGCCTCCTCGACATATGCGTTGTACGCGGCCACCTGGGCGCGCCGCGCCGTCCGCTCCACCGGCCGCAACAGCTCCGCCCGGGCCGCGATCTGCGACGCGCTCACCGCCGTACCGTGCTCGGCGCTGTCGTCGCGGCCCTGCGCGATCGACGTCAACGCCGCCACCCGCTGGGCCAGTTCGAGCACGCGCGCCGCCCGCGCCGGATACCCCGGGGCGAGCACTTCGCGGCCGCGCTCCGCCCGGGCCCGGTAGGCGTCCAGCGCCGCCTGCGCGGCAGGGCCCGCGCCCGACACGTCCAGCTTGGCCAGCGCCGCCGTCGCGTCCCGCAGCGCCTCGGCCAGCTCACGCTCCGCCTCGCCCAGCGAGGGCACATCGGCCGGGGGCGCGTCCCGTACCCCGAGGCACTGCCACACCACCTCGACGTGGCGGTCCTGTCGTGACCCGGTCTCGGTCACCTGCGGCACCAGGCCGAGCGCCGCCCTGCCGACCGAGATCACCGCCTCCTGCGCGGCGAGCGCCCGCGCATTGAACTCCGACGGCCCGCTCAGCCCCAGCGGATGCCCGGGCGCGGGCAGTGCCACCCGGAAGCCGGTCACCCCCAGCGCCCGCAGCCGGCCGAGCCCCAGCGAGAGCCCGACCGGGGCCTGCTCGCCGGGCAGGCCCTCGATGCGGTGCACCGAATCGCCGCCGACGATCTCCTCCACCGCCTCATCCGGGGATGCAAAACCCCCAAGAAGGGCATTTCCCCATGCTGCCATGCGTCCTGAGCGAGGTTCCTGAAGCATCCACCCAGCCTATGGACTGGGCCGCCCGACGCGTGGCGTAGGTTTTCCCTCGGGGCTGTTACCCGCGGCCGACCGAGACCGCGGAACGCGATGGCAAAAACTGCGATCACTGCACTTGGGAGACAACGCGCTCATGAGCGATGTACTGGAGCTGGTGGACGTATCCGTGGTCCGCGACGGACGCGCTCTGGTGGACCAGGTCTCCTGGTCGGTCGCAGAGGGTGAGCGATGGGTGATCCTCGGTCCCAACGGCGCCGGGAAGACCACCCTGCTCAACATCGCCTCCAGCTACCTCTTCCCCACCTCCGGAACGGTCCAGGTCCTCGGCGAGAAGCTCGGCAGCGTCGACGTCTTCGACCTGCGCCCGCGTATCGGCATGGCCGGCGTGGCGATGGCGGACAAGCTGCCGCGCCGCCAGACGGTGCTGGAAACCGTGCTCACCGCCGCATACGGCATGACCGCCCACTGGCGCGAGAGCTACGACACCAGCGACGAAGAGCGTGCCCTGTTCATCCTCGACCGGCTCGGCATGGCAGAACTCGCCCAGCGCCGCTTCGGTACCCTCTCCGAGGGCGAGCGCAAGCGCACCCTCATCGCCCGGGCCATCATGATCGACCCCGAGCTGCTGCTCCTCGACGAGCCGGCCGCAGGACTGGACCTCGGAGGCCGCGAGGACCTGGTGCGCCGGCTGGGCCGCCTCGCCCGTGACCCGATCGCGCCCTCCATGATCATGGTGACCCACCACGTCGAGGAGATCGCCCCCGGCTTCACCCACGTCCTGATGATCAGTCAGGGCAAGGTGGTGGCCGCCGGCCCCCTGGAGACCGAACTCACCTCGCGCAACCTCTCCCACTGCTTCGGCCTTCCGCTCGTCGTCGAACAGCGCGGCGACCGCTGGACGGCCCAAGGACTGCCGCTGTCGTAGCAGGGCGCGGGAGGGGGCGCCGAGGCGCCGTCAACGCGGCTCCGGGCGCCCTCGAAAGCCGTTCCCGCCCGGGTGTGCGCGCTCTACCATGGGAGTTGTGGACACATGGGTCTGGTGGCTGGTCGCCGCCGCCGCTCTGGGCATCCCGCTGGTAATCACGGCGCTGCCCGAATTCGGGATGTTCGCGGTCGGAGCCCTCGTGGCGGCCGTCGTCGCGGCGCTCGGCGGCGGTGTCGTTCTCCAAGTCGTCGTCTTCGCCGCGGTTTCCGTCGCGCTCGTCGCAGTGGTCCGCCCGATCGCCGTACGCCACCGATCCACCAGACCGGCGCTGCCCACCGGAGTCGAGGCGCTCAAAGGACGCCAGGCGACCGTGCTCGAACGGGTGGACGGCCACGACGGACGGATCAAACTCGGTGGCGAGATCTGGTCGGCGCGCTCCCTCGACGCCGATCAGATCTTCGAGGTCGGCCAGCGCGTCGACGTCGTCGACATCGAGGGGGCGACAGCCGTCGTCATGTGACCGACCCTGCGATGTGACCGGCCCGTGGCGACGTGACGGGAATTCGCCGAACCCTCTTCGTACCGGGCCCAGCGTCTGCCAGACTTGATCATCGGACATCCGTACAGCGGCGTGTGGCACTGGGGAGTGGTCGTGACACCCATCATCATCGTCCTGGTCATCCTGGTGGTGCTCGTCTTCATCGCACTTCTCAAGACCGTCCAGGTCATCCCACAGGCCAGCGCCGCCATCGTGGAGCGCTTCGGCCGCTACACCCGCACCCTCAGCGCGGGCCTCAACATCGTGGTGCCGTTCATCGACCGCATCCGCAACCGCATCGACCTGCGAGAACAGGTCGTTCCCTTCCCGCCGCAGCCGGTGATCACCCAGGACAACCTGGTGGTCAACATCGACACCGTCATCTATTACCAGGTCACCGACGCACGGGCGGCAACATACGAAGTCGCAAGCTACATCCAGGCCATTGAGCAGCTCACCGTCACCACGCTGCGCAACATCATCGGTGGCATGGACCTGGAACGCACTCTGACCTCCCGCGAGGAGATCAACGCGGCGCTGCGCGGAGTCCTCGACGAGGCCACCGGCAAGTGGGGCATTCGCGTCAACCGCGTCGAGCTCAAGGCGATCGAGCCCCCGACCTCCATCCAGGACTCGATGGAGAAGCAGATGCGCGCCGACCGGGACAAGCGCGCAGCCATCCTCACCGCCGAGGGAATCCGGCAGTCCCAGATCCTCACCGCAGAAGGCGAGAAGGCATCGGCCGTGCTCAGGGCCGAAGGTGAGGCCAAGGCCGCCGCACTGCGCGCAGAGGGCGAAGCACAAGCGATCCGCACGGTCTTCGAATCCATCCACGCCGGCGACCCGGACCAAAAGCTCCTCGCCTACCAGTACCTCCAGATGCTCCCGAAGATCGCCGAAGGCGACTCCAACAAGCTCTGGATCGTGCCGAGCGAGCTGGGCGAGGCGCTCAAGGGCCTCGGCGGCGCCATCGGCAACTTCCGGGCACCGCAAGGACCGCCGGCCACCGGCGACAACGGCAGCGCAGGCGAGGGGCCTCGACGTGAGACCCCCCGCCTCGACAAGGACTAGAGGTTTACGCAGCACGAACCGCGAGCCACTCGGGCAGCTTCACGCCGTCCGAAGGCCCCAACCCCAGCGCCAGCAGCAGCGCATCCGCGGGAGTCGGCTCGAACGGTTGCGACAGCAGCCGCATCCCCGCCTGCTCCGGTGTACGGTCCGCCTTGCGGTGGTTGTCCGCAGCGCATGCCGCCACCGTGTTCAGCCATGTGTCCCGACCACCGTGCGAGCGCGGTACGACGTGATCCACCGTGGTCGCCCGGCGTCCGCAGTACGCGCACCGGTGACGGTCACGCACCAGTACACCCCGCCGCGACCACGGCGCCCGTTGTCGGAACGGCACCCTCACATACCGGCAGAGCCTGATCACCTGCGGCACCGGTATGTCGACCGCCGCCGCACGCAGCCGCAGCCCAGGATGCGCCTGCTCGACCACGGCCTTGTCCTGCATCACCAGCACCACGGCGCGTCGAAGCGACACCGTCGAAAGCGGCTCGAAGCTCGCGTTGAGCACCAACGTCTCGCGCATCCCGTCCACCTCCCGGGTCCCTCCCCGCCCCACGGCGAGGTGGCACCACTGTGGCCGCTCGGCCACCCGGCGGACAACGCAATATCCGCAGCTCCACGACGATATGACGCCTCATCGGAAAGGCTGCGAGGGTGTCATCGGAATGGAGGGAGCCGATCGCTCCGGGCGCCCTTCCCCCGTCAAGACAAAGGGCCACCCGGAGCGTACGGCAGCCGGCGCGGCCACCCGGTTGACGACCGGGCTCCGGCAAGCGGCAGACGCGAACGCCCCGCCGCCTCCGCCACTGCGGTGCCGACTGCCCGGTGACGGTGGTCCAGCCACCGGACAGACACCACTGTGCGGCCGCAGGCCGCGGGGCGCAACGGAATTTCCGGACGTCCCGGTCAGCAGGACCGCTCGCTCAGCCGTCGGCCGCAGGCGCCTCGTACAGACCGATCAGCTGCGCCCGGCCCAGCGTGTGGAACCGAAGGTTGAAGCCCACCACCGCCGGTGTCGCGTCCGCATCCGGCCCGAGCTTCTCGGTGTCCACCGCGTACACCGTGAAGACGTACCGGTGCGCCGGGTCCCCGGGCGGCGGCGCCGCACCGCCGAAATCCCGCGTCCCGTAGTCGTTCCGCACGTGAATCGCGCCCTTGGGAAGCCCGACGAAGTCACCGGAGCCCGCACCGGCCGGAAGCTCCGTCACCGAAGCCGGGATGTCGAACACCATCCAGTGCCAGAATCCGCTGCCGGTCGGCGCGTCCGGGTCGTAACAGCTCACGGCGAAGCTCTTCGTACCGGCCGGGAAGCCCTCCCAGCGCAGATGCGGCGACGTGTTGCCCTTGGCGTACACCTGCTTGTCGTCGAGCACCGCATCCGGCGCCACATCGTCGCTGACTACGGTGAACGACGCCACCGGCGGGTGGAAGTCGTGGGGGAGCGGCCGCCTCTTCTGCTCGGTCACCTGGCTACCTCCTGCATCGCGCCTGTCGCTTGCCCCGTCACCCTAGAACCACGGGCCCCCGTGGTCGGTATTCGGTCACCGTGACGCCACCGCCACGTCCAGTAGGCTCAGAGCGATGATCGCCGCATCGCAACGCGCACCGCTCGACCGGTCGTTCTTCGACCGACCGGTCCTCGACGTCGCCCCGGACCTCCTCGGCCGCATCTTGGTCCGCCATACCGAACATGGCCCGATCGAGCTACGCCTGACCGAGGTCGAGGCCTACGCGGGTCCCGCCGACCCCGGCTCGCACGCCTACCGCGGACGCACCGACCGGAACGCCGTGATGTTCGGCCCGCCCGGCCACGTCTACGTCTACTTCACCTACGGGATGTGGCACTGCATGAATCTGGTCTGCGGCCCCGAGGACACCGCCAGTGCCGTCCTGCTGCGCGCCGGCGAGATCATCACCGGAGCCGACCTGGCCCGCAAGCGCCGGACCACCTCGCGCCGCCTCGCCGACCTCGCTCAGGGACCGGCTCGCCTCGCCACCGCCCTCGACGTCGACCGCTCCCTCGACGGCAGCGACCTCTTCCCCTCCGACCCGGCGGCCTCCCCCTTCCGCATCCTCACCGGCGCTCCTGCCGATCCGGCCACCGTCCGCAACGGCCCCCGCACCGGCGTCGGCGGCGAGGGCGCCGCTCACCCCTGGCGGTTCTGGATCGAGCACGACCCCACCGTCAGCCCCTACCGGGCCCACGCTCCGAAGAAGCGCCGCTAGTACCTCCCCGGCCTCATCGGCAACAAACGGCTGGCCGGAACCGCGTACTCTCGGACACGCTGTCTGTACGCGAAGGTCGCGTACACGGACGAAGGAGAAACGAGACACCGTGACGGACATCGTCGACGAGCTGCGGTGGCGCGGGCTGATCGCCCTGTCCACCGACGAGGACGCACTGCGCAAGGCTCTCGCGGACGGCCCGGTCACGGTCTATTGCGGCTTCGACCCGACCGCGCCCAGCCTTCACCTGGGCAACCTGGTGCAGATCCTGACCCTTCGCCGCCTCCAGCAGGCGGGCCACCGTCCCCTCGGCCTGGTCGGCGGTGCGACAGGGCTGATCGGCGACCCCAAGCCGACGGCGGAACGCAAGCTCAACGACCCGAGTGTCGTCGCAGCATGGGTCGAACGACTGCGGGGCCAGATCGAGCCGTTCCTGTCCTTCGAGGGACCGAACGCGGCCATCATGGTCAACAACCTGGACTGGACGTCGGGCATGTCGGCGATCGAGTTCCTCCGCGACATCGGCAAGCACTTCCGCGTCAACAAGATGATCACCAAGGACGCGGTTGCCCGCCGCCTCAACTCCGACGCCGGCATCAGCTACACCGAGTTCAGCTACCAGGTACTCCAGGGCATGGACTTCCTGGAGCTCTACCGACGGTACGGGTGCACATTGCAGACCGGCGGCAGCGACCAGTGGGGCAACCTGACGGCCGGCATCGACCTGATCCACCGGGTCGAGAGCGCGTCGGTACACGCACTCGCCACGCCGCTGATCACCAAGGCGGACGGCACCAAGTTCGGCAAGACCGAGAGCGGCACCGTCTGGCTCGACGCCGAGATGACCACGCCCTACGCCTTCTACCAGTTCTGGATCAATGCAGACGACCGGGACATCTCTCAGTTCCTGCGGATCTTCAGCTTCAGGAGCCGTGAGGAGATCGAGGAGCTGGAACGGCAGACCGCGGAGCGCCCGCAGGCACGGGCCGCTCAGCGGGCACTCGCCGAAGAACTGACCACGCTCGTGCACGGCGCGGACCAGTGCGCCGCCGTGATCGCAGCATCCAAGGCGCTCTTCGGCCAGGGCGAACTGGTCGGACTCGACGAGTCCACCCTCGGTGCGGCGCTCTCCGAGCTGCCCTACGCCAAGGTGGCAACGCTGGGCCCGGTCGTCGACCTCTTCACCGAGGTCGGGCTCGTGCCCAGCAAGTCGGCGGCGCGCCGCACCATCAAGGAGGGCGGCGCGTACGTGAACAACGCGAAGGTAGAAAGCGAGGACGATGTCCCGAGCTCGTCCGACCTGCTCCACGGCAGGTGGCTGGTGCTGCGCCGGGGCAAGAAGAACCTGGCCGCGATCGAGGTCGAACGGGCCTGACGGCCGTCCGGGCGACGGAAGTTCACGGAACTTCAGATTCGGCGGGTCGGTGGTTTGACTCCGGCCCGCCGAGCGCCTAACGTAGTCCGAGCCGCTGGAACAGGGCGCCGCACGGTGCGACGATCACGTCGCCCGGGGCCCCTGCGATCGCGGACAACCATTACCTTCGATTCCCGACAGGGTCGCGTTTTCCTGTCGGGAAATCGGGGTCGGTGGAGATGCCAGTGGAATTCGGTCCTGAAAAGGTCTGATAAGCTGGAGAAACGAAGGGAAAGCCCGGAGGGGCCGGTGAGACGGTCTCGATGGAAGCTTCCGTTCC
>NZ_JANFNG010000020.1 GCF_024436035.1 Streptomyces humicola | reverse complement strand
ACACCCACCCCCAACCGCAACCGCGGGGAACGGGCAAACCGACCCCCAAAGGCCCAGCGCCCAGCGCAGCGTCACCGCAACCGCGGGCGGCGGGAAAAACACCCCACCCCAGCAGCAACCGCGGGGAACGGGCGAACCGACCGCAGAACGCCCAGCGCAGCGCACCGCAACCGCGGGCGGCGGGAAGAACACCTACGCAAGCCGCAACCGCGGGAAAGGGGCGAACCCCCAGAGCGTCAAGCCCGCCCGGCGAGGGCGTCCAGCTCCGCACGCCCGAGCCCCGTCGCGCCGCTCACCTCGTCCAGGTCGACCGCACCGCAGTCCAGACCACGCAGCACATATCCGCTCAGCGCCTTCGCCGTTGCCGGCTCGTCCATCACGTCACCCCCCGCGCGTGCCACGTACGCCGCAAGCCGTGCCGCCGCCGACTCCAGGCCCTCGCGGTAGAAGGCATAGACGGCCGCGTAGCGGGTCGGCAGGTGGCCCGGGTGCATGTCCCAGCCCTGGTAGTAGGCGCGGGCGAGCGAGCGCCGCACCAGGCCGTAGTGGAGCCGCCAGGCGTCGTGGACCTGGGAGGTCGGGCCGACCGGCAGCACATTCGTGGAGCCGTCCGACAGGCGTACGCCTGTGCCCGCGGCCGCGACCTGCATGACGGCCTTGGCGTGGTCGGCCACCGGGTGGTCCATGGACTGGTACGCGGCGCTGACGCCGCACGAGGCGCTGTAGTCGAAGGTTCCGTAGTGCAGGCCGGTGGCGCGGCCCTCGGCGGCGTCGATCAGCCGGGCGACCGTGGCCCTGCCGTCGGGGCCGAGGATCGCCTGGGTGGTCTCGATCTGGATCTCGAAGCCGATCCGGCCCTGCCCGAGGCCGCGGGCCTTCTCGAACTCCTCGCAGAGCCTGACCATGGCCGAGACCTGCTCGGGGAAGGTCACCTTGGGGAGGGTCAGCACGAGCCCCTCGGGCAGGCCGCCGGCCTCCATGAGTCCGGTGAGGAAGATGTCGAGCGTGCGGATGCCGCGGTCGCGGACGGCGGCCTCCATGCACTTCATCCGGATGCCGATGCAGGGCGGTGCGGTGCCGTCGGCAACGGTCCGGGCGACGAGCCGGGCGGCGCGCGCGGCTGCGGCGTCCTCCTCGTCGTCGGGGCGCGGGCCGTAACCGTCCTCGAAGTCGATCCGCAGATCTTCGATGGGCTCGCGCCGCAGCTTGGCGCGGACGCGTTCGTAGACATCCGCGGCGAGCTGCTCGGGAAGCTCCAGGACACGGGCGAACGCCGCTGCGTCGGGGGCGTGCTCGTCGAGCGCGGCAAGGGCCTGGTCGCCCCAGGAGCGGACGGTGCCCGCTTCGAAGACGTCTCCCGGTACGTAGACGGTGTGCACCGGCTGCCGCGTGCCGGGGTCCCCCGGGTAGCGCCGCGCCAGCTCGGCATCGACGCCGGCCAGCGACGCACCGACGCTCTCCCGTACCGCGTCCGACAGCGACATGCCGGCCCTCTCACCCTGCGCCATCTGCCACACTCCCGAGCTTTCAACAAACCGTTGAAGTGAAGCTAGCCGGGCCGTACCGCCAGGTCAACACGGAAGTGGTCCCTGTACGCCCGGGGCGTGCAGGGACCACTCCATGTGACGGCTCAGCAGGTGACGGCTCAGCCCTTGCGGACCTTGATCTCCTCGGTGAGCTGCGGGACGACCTCGAAGAGGTCGCCGACGACGCCGTAATCGACGAGGTCGAAGATCGGGGCTTCGGCGTCCTTGTTGATGGCCACGATGGTCTTGGACGTCTGCATGCCCGCCCGGTGCTGGATCGCTCCGGAGATGCCGGAGGCGATGTACAGCTGCGGGGAGACCTGCTTGCCGGTCTGGCCCACCTGGTTGCTGTGCGGGTACCAGCCGGCGTCGACGGCGGCGCGCGAGGCGCCGACGGCCGCGCCGAGCGAGTCGGCCAGCGCCTCGATGATGTTGAAGTTCTCCGCGGCACCCACACCGCGGCCGCCGGAGACCACCATCGCGGCCTCGGTCAGCTCCGGGCGGCCGGTGGACTCGCGCGGGGTGCGCGCCACGACCTTGGTGCCGGTGGCGCCCTCGCTGAAGGTCACTGCGAACTGCTCGACGGTGCCCGCCGCGGGTGCGGCCTCGGGGGTGGCCGAGTTCGGCTTGACGGTGATCACCGGGGTGCCCTTGGTGATGTGCGACTTGGTGGTGAACGCGGCGGCGAACACCGACTGGGTTGCGACCGGGCCCTCGGTGCCGGCCTCCAGGTCGATGGCGTCGGTGATGATGCCGGAGCCGATGCGCACCGCGAGGCGGGCCGCGATCTCCTTGCCCTCGGCGGAGGACGGCACCAGGACGGCGACCGGGTTCACGGACGTGACGGCCTGCTCCAGCGCGTCCACCTTCGGCACGACGAGGTAGTCGGCGAACTCGGACGCGTCGGCGGCCAGCACCCGGGTCGCGCCGTGCTCGGCGAGCACCGGGGCGGCAGTGTCGGCGCCGGCGCCCAGGTGGACGGCGACGGGCTCGCCGATGCGGCGGGCCAGGGTCAGCAGTTCGAGGGTCGGCTTGCGGACGGCGCCGTCCACATGGTCGACGTAGACGAGGACTTCACCCATGGGAATTCATCTCTCCTGCGAGGTTCTGACGGCGTGACAGGGGCGGCGGCTCAGATGAACTTGCGCTCCGCGAGGAAGGCTGCGAGCTGCTTGCCGCCCTCGCCCTCGTCCTTGACGATCGTCCCGGCGGTGCGGGCCGGGCGTTCGTTGGCCTCGTCGACCGCGCTCCAGGCGCCCGCCAGACCCACCTCGGCCGCCTCGATGCCCAGGTCGGACAGGTCGAGCGACTCCACCGGCTTCTTCTTGGCGGCCATGATGCCCTTGAACGACGGGTAACGGGCCTCGCCGGACTGGTCGGTCACCGACACCACGGCCGGCAGCGACGCCTGAAGCTGCTCGCTCGCCGCGTCACCGTCGCGGCGGCCGGTCACTGTGCCGTCCTCGACCTTGACCTCGGACAGCAGCGTGACCTGCGGCACGGACAGGCGCTCGGCGAGGATCGCCGGGACGACGCCGGCGGTGCCGTCGGTGGACGCCATGCCGCAGACGACCAGGTCGTAGCCGACGTGCTCGATCGCCTTGGCCAGCACCAGCGACGTACCCAGGATGTCGGTGCCGTGCAGCGCGTCGTCCTCGACGTGGACGGCCTTGTCGGCGCCCATCGACAGCGCCTTGCGCAGCGCGTCCTTCGCGTCCTCCGGACCGACGGTCAGCACGGTGATCTCCGCGTCGTCGGCGGCCTCGGAGATCTGCAGCGCCTGTTCCACCGCGTACTCGTCGAGCTCCGACAGCAGGCCGTCCACGGCATCGCGGTCAGTGGTCAGGTCCTCGGCGAAGTGACGGTCGCCCGTGGCGTCGGGCACGTACTTCACACAGACAACGATCCTCAAGCTCACGCCTGCTCTCCTACTGCATCGGGTTTGCGGGCCCACCCAGTAACTGCCCGGTGAAGGCAGCATAGGCGCCTTCGGGGGCGGTTCCCCGGCCGGAGCGCCAAGGCGGAGCCGAAGCACCGCCGGGACGCCCCGACAGAAATATTACTCGCCAGTAGACAGAACCCGTGCCCGGTCCGCAAGGCTCGTGAACTGTGACGTTCCCGACGCCTGCGGACACCGCCGAGAGATCCCGGCACGGGCTCAGTGTCTCAGGGCGTTGAAGCGGCCCTCGTGGTAGAGGAGCGGGCGACCGGGACCCTCGGGATCGCCGGCAACCGCCTCGGCGACGACGATGCGGTGGTCACCGGCGGGCACCCGGGCCGCGATCCGGCACACGAGCCAGGCGGAAACGCCGTCAAGCACCGGCACGCCGTGCGGGCCGGTACGCCATGAGGTGGGCCTACCGAAGCGGTCGGCGCCGCTGCGCGCAAAGGTCGCCGCCAGCTCCTCCTGGTGCTCGCCGAGTATGTGGACACCGACGTGTGTGGCCTCGGTGAGCGTCGGCCAGCTGGAGGAGCCGGTGCTGATGCCGAACGAGAGCAGCGGCGGCTCGGCCGCCACCGAGGTCAGCGAGGTGGCCGTGAACCCGACCGGTCCGGCGCCCGCCGCGGTGATCACGGCGACGCCCGCCGCGTGGCGGCGGAAGACCGAGCGGAAGACGGTGCTGTCGAAGGCAGCCTCGGCGAGATCGGGGGCGCCCGATCGGGAAGCGGCCAGATGCGAGGGGCGGCCGAGATCGGTCGACGCAGTCATGGAGTTGTCCTTCTGTAACGGTCGGGCCGGAACTGAACGGGCGTCAGGGGTGGTCAACGGCCGTCCGGACAGCGCGCGCTGGCGTGCCGACCGAGGTCGACATCCGTCCGCCCGTACAGAAGGAGCTCATGCGACATAACGTCAGACTGACGATTCCGGTTGCACCACGTCAAGGGCGGACCGGCATGTGGGACGGGGATCACTGGTCCACCGCCGCTCCGACGGCGGCGATGACATCCGCCTTGCGCGGCTGACCCGCGGCCCGGCGGCGGACCGCGCCGTTGCGGTCGAGCACCAGCACGGTGGGGGTCTTCAGGATCGAAAGACGACGGACGAGATCGAGATGGGCCTCGGCGTCGATCTCCACGTGCACAACGCCGTCGACCATCTCGGCGACCTCGGCGAGGGTGCGTCGCGTGGCACGGCACGGCGCGCAGAAGGCACTCGAGAACTGCACCAACGTGGCCCGCTCACCGAGCGCACCGCCGATCTCGGCTGCCGTCAGCCGCGTGCCGTCGTCCTTGCTGCGCACTCGTGTCCTCCCGTCGGTCCGCCGGTGCACCAGGCCGAAGATCCCGGCCGCGGCGAACACGGCGACGCACACCACGAGTCCTGTCATCTTCGCCTCCCGGTCGGGTGCAGCATTCATAGGACCGCAATGATTCCCGGAGCGCCCGCGGCGGCCCGCTCGGCCATGATGGAGCGCATGACCATCGATGTCCGCGGGCCGCGGTTCGGCGCGGCTCTCACCACCGTCGTCCTCGCGGTCGCGCTGATCACCGGCAGCGGTTGGCTCCTTGCCGTCCAGGCACTGGTGTTCGCTCTCGGTACGGTGCTCGGTGTGCAACGTTCGCCGTACGGGGTGGTGTTCCGCGCGCTGGTGCGGCCCAGGCTCGGACCGCCGACCGCGACGGAGGACCCCGCACCTCCCCGCTTCGCGCAGGGGGTCGGACTCGTCTTCACGGTGATCGGAGTGACCGGCTACGCCATCGGGCCGTCGTGGCTCGGGCCTGCGGCGACCGCGTGTGCGCTCGCCGCAGCCTTCCTCAACGCCGCCTTCGGTTACTGCCTGGGGTGCGAGACGTATCTGCTGCTGCGGCGTGCCATGGGATGACGTGAGAAGAATCTCGTGCCGATGCCGGCGCGGGATCTGGCGGTTAACACGTTGTCGAGGGACCATCCTGCGACGGCCGCAACCTACGGCCTGGTAACTTTCGCACCCAGCCATCTGGAAGGTGTCCCCCCACGTGGCCGAACTCGTCTATCCCCCGGTCATCGGCATCGCCCGCACCATGTTCCGTGTGCAGGGCCTGCGCTTCGACATGGCCGGCACCGAGCATGTGCCGCACCGCGGTGGAGCCTTGCTGGTGAGCAACCACATCAGCTACCTGGACTTCGTCTTCTGCGGACTCGCCGCGCGCCCGGCGAAGCGGCTGGTGCGCTTCATGGCCAAGGAGTCCGTCTTCCGGCACAAGGTGTCGGGGCCGTTGATGCGCGCGATGAAGCACATCCCCGTGGACCGGTCGCGCGGTGTCGCCGCCTACGAGCACGCGCTGCGCGCGCTGCGGGCGGGCGAGATCGTCGGGGTCTTCCCCGAGGCGACGATCTCACGCTCCTTCACGCTCAAGGCGTTCAAGACCGGCGCGGCACGGCTCGCCCAGGACGCCGGCGTGCCGCTGCTGCCGATGGCTCTGTGGGGCACACAGCGGATGTGGACCAAGGGTCATCCGCGACGGCTCGGCCGCCATCACTTCCCCATCACGATGCGCGTCGGCGAGCCCCTGGCGGCAGAACCGCACGAGGACGCGGAGTCGCTCACCGATCGACTGCGCGGCCGCGTACAGGAGTTGCTCGACGCCGCCGCGCGTGCGTATCCGGTACGCCCGAGCGGCCCCGACGACAGCTGGTGGCTGCCCGCGCACCTGGGCGGCACCGCACCGACCCCGGAACAGGCCGAGGCACTGGCCTAGGCCGCGTCACGCGGGGTCCCGGACGACGATCTCGGCGCCGGGGCTCAACCGGGACAGCTGCTCGGCGAGTTCGGCACCGGCCGCCCGCAGGTCGTCGAGCGGCATCGGATCGAGGCGTTCCAGCAGGAAGAGGGCACGCGTGGACTCCTTGGTGAGGCGGGTGCGCACCCCCTGCCGCCAGTTCCAGCGCCGGCAGGTCACCCCGGCGTCGTCCAGCCAGACCACCTCGCCGGGCTCCGGGTGCTCGACCGCCGGCTCGCCCCCGGCGGCGGTCTCGAACGGCTCGTCGCCGACGGCCCGCACCAGCCGCATGCCGCCCTGGATGCGGTCGGCGTCCTCACCGCCGACCGGAACGAGATGCGCCACGCTGACGGCGTTGTAGACGTCGACGAGGAGGTTGATCCGAGGCAGCGCGCCGTCGGCGAGTGCGCGGCGGGCGAGCGCCTCGGCGGAGTTGCGGGTGCGGGACGGCTTGGCGCCGAAGGCCGAGTAGGCGGCGCGCCAGGCAGCGATGTGCGGGTGCTCGTGCGGCGGGCGACCGCCGAGGCGCGCCGAGAGCCGGCGTACCGCGTCGTCGAGCAGAACCGAACTGCGCTCGTCGCTCGGACCGCCGCTCAGGCCACGGGCCTCGACCGCAAGGTGGGTGAAGTGCGGTGCGAGGGCGCGGACGTCATCCGCGACGGTGAGGGTCAAAGGTGGTGCGGACGTCATCGGAAGCCTTCGGTGCGGGGGCTCGGGTGTCACCACGGCGCAGAGCACGTCGCCGGGGCCGGCGGTGTCGGCGGTCTCGCGGAACGGCTCCATGGCGTGACCGTACCCGCCGACCCGCGGCGATTGATGCGCACGTACGTCCTACCGCGCCGCCATCTCCTCGGCGATCGCGGCGGCGAAGGCGTCCACGTCCTCCTCCGTCGTGTCGAACGAGCACATCCAGCGCACGGCGCCGGTCGCCTCGTCCCACACATAGAACCGGAAACGCTTCTGCAGCCGATCGGTGACGTCACGCGGCAGCGTCGCGAAGACCCCGTTGGCCTGTACCGGGTACAGCAGCGTGACGCCGTCGATCCCGCGGACGGCGTCGGCGAGGCGCGTCGCCATGGCATTGGCGTGCCGTGCGCTGCGCAGCCACAGATCCCCGGCGAGCAGCGCCTCGAACTGCACCGAGATGAAACGCATCTTGGAGGCCAGCTGCATCGACAGCTTGCGCAGATGCTTCATCGCACGCACCCGCTGCGGATCGAGCACGACGACGCACTCGCCGAGCAGCAGCCCGTTCTTGGTCCCGCCGAAGCTGAGGACGTCGACCCCGGCCTCGGTGGTGAACTCGGCCAGCGGCACACCCAGCGTCGCGGCGGCGTTGGCGATCCGCGCGCCGTCGAGATGGACGGCCATGCCCCGCTCATGGGCGCGCTCGCAGATCGCCCGGACCTCCTCCGGCGTGTAGCAGGTGCCCAGTTCGGTGCTCTGGGTGATGGAGACGACCTGTGGCTGGGCGCGGTGCTCGTCGTCGAATCCCCACGCCTCCCGGTCGATCAGCTCGGGGGTGAGCTTGCCGTCGGGCGTCGGGATCGCGAGCAGCTTGAGCCCGCCGATGCGTTCGGGCGCGCCGCACTCGTCCACGTTGATGTGGGCGGATGCGGCGCAGATCACCGCGCCCCACCGTTCGGTGAGCGCCTGCAGCGCGGTGACGTTGGCGCCGGTGCCGTTGAACACCGGGTACACCTCGGCGCGGGGGCCGAAGTGACGGCGGAAGACGTCCTGCAGGTGCGCGGTGTACTCGTCCTCGCCGTAGGCGACCTGGTGGCCGCCGTTGGCGAGCGCCAGCGCCGCGAGCACCTCCGGGTGCGCGCCCGCGTAGTTGTCGCTGGCGAAGCCTCGCACCCCGGGGTCGTGGCGTCGCACGGCTTCGGTCGCGGGATGGCCGTTCACGGTCGGGGAGTGAGCCACAAGCGGTTTCCGTTCACTTCGTCGGCAGGCCGGGTCCACACGCCGGCGATGCTGTCCGCCAGCTCGCCGACATCCGTGAAACCGGCGAATTTCGCGTTGGGGCGCTGCGCCCGCATCTCGTCGTGCACCAGCGCCTTGACGACGATGATCGTAGCCGCGGCGGTCGGTCCCGTCTCCCCGCCGGCCTTGCGGAAGGAGTCCGCAAGCGCGAGCGTCCATGCCTCGGCCGCCGCCTTGGCGGCCGCGTAGGCGGCGTTGCCCGCGGTGGGCTTGGTCGCGCCGGACTGGCTGATCAGCACGTAGCGCCCGAACGCGCTGCGCAGCAAGGGGTCGTGGAACGCGAGCGAGGTGTGCTGGACAGTGCGCACCAGCAGGTCGTTGAGGACGGTCCAGTCCCCCAGGTCGGTCTCGGGGAAAGTGGCCGAGCCGCGCCAGCCGCCGACGAGGTGGATCAGGCCGTCGATGCGGCCGAACTGCTTCTCGGTGCGGGCGGCCCACTCCCGGGTGGCGTCGATGTCGAGCAGGTCGATGACGTCCCCGGTGATGTCGCCGCCCCCGGCCTGGTAGCGGGCGGCGTCGACGGCTTCGGCGAGCCGTTCCGGCTGGGCGTCCGCGGCCACGACGTGCACTCCCGCCTGGGCGAGACGGCACAGCGTGGCCTTGCCCGCCGGGCCGCCGGCACCCGCCACCGCGATCACCGCGCCGCTCAGCGGCCTCGTGTTGTTCCCAGTGGTCATCGCCTTCGCCTCCTGCCCGGTCGCGCGCGTCACGCGGCCACCCGCACCGCGTCGTCGGCAGTGATGCCCTTCGTCGAAGCGATCACATCGCGCAGCTTCTTCGCGAGCGCCTCATAGAACATGCTGAGCGGAAACTCGTCCGGCAGCACGTCGTCGACGAGTTTGCGCGGCGGCAGCGAGAGGTCGAGGGCGTCGGGGCCCTTGGCCCACACCGAGCCGGGGTGCGGCGCGAGATAGGTGGAGACCAGCTCGTAGGCGGCGAACCAGTGGACGAGCTTGGGCCGGTCGATGCCGTCCCGGTAGAGCTTCTCGATCTCCGCACACAGCTGGTTGGTGACCTGAGGGGCGCGCTGCCAGTCGATGTGCAGGGTGTTGTCCGTCCAGCGCAGCACGTCGTGCTGGTGCAGGTAGGCGAAGAGGAGCTGACCGCCGAGGCCGTCGTAGTTGCGGACCCGCTCGCCGGTGACGGGGAAGCGGAAGAGCCGGTCGAACAGGACGGCGTACTGGACGAGGGTGCCCTGCTCGTAGCCGTCCGCCTCCAGCTTGACCGCCTCCTTGAAGGCGGTGAGGTCGCAGCGGAGCTCTTCGAGGCCGTACATCCAGAACGGCTGGCGCTGCTTGATCATGAACGGGTCGAACGGCAGGTCGCCGTGACTGTGGGTGCGGTCGTGGATCATGTCCCAGAGCACGAACGTCTGCTGGGCGAGCTCCTGGTCGGCGACGAGCTCCGCGGCGCGCTCGGGGAGCGCCAGGCCGAGGGTGGTGACGGCGGCCTCCGTCACCCGGCGGAAGCGGGCGGCCTCGCGGTCGCAGAAGATGGCACCCCAGCTGAACCGTTCCGGCACCTCGCGGACGGCGACCGTCTCGGGGAAGAGAACAGCGGAGTTGGTGTCGTAGCCGCTGGTGAAGTCCTCGAAAGTGATCGGCACGAACATCGGGTTGTCGTAGCGGGTGTGCTCGAGCTCCGCCAGCCACTCCGGCCACACCACACGCAGCGCGACGGCCTCCAGGTTGCGGTCCGGATTGCCGTTCTGGGTGTACATCGCGAAGACGACGAGGTGCTCCAGGCCGTCGCGGCGGTCGGCCGCGGGCTGGAATGCCAGCAACGAGTCGAGGAAGTCGGGGACGCCGAATCCATCCGCGCCCCAACGGCGCAGGTCCGCCACGAGGGCCTCGTGGTACGCGGCGTCGTGCGGCAGCAGCGGCGCCAGTTCCTGGACCGCGCCGACCGCGCGCGAGAGCTCCCGCTCCGCCTCGGCGGGCTCCGGAGCGCCCTGGGCGGAGAAGTCGATGGAACCGTCCTTCGACTGCCAGACCCGTATCGCCTCGACCGCCTCCTTGAGCACTGCCCAGGCGGGCTGTCGCACGATACCTTCGTCGCCGCTCGCCGCGACCGACAGGAAATCTTCCCTCATGACCCGTCCTCCACAGAAGATCTTTGCGCCAGACACGGTAAGGGCGCTGGGTTGTGCGGTTCAAGGGGAGGATTCGAATAATCCTCCGGCGACAGCTGGTGTTCGCGGGGATTTCTCCTGTTACATACCCGATCCCAAGGAGATTTCTCACCTCTGGCGGGTCGACACCTCACGGCCACCGGTAGTTCGGCAGATCGTCGTCGCGGGTGGCTAGGGTGATCGTTGAGCCGTCGCGGGCCACAGGGCGGGCGGAGGCCTGAGCACGAAAGGCGCGAGCACGTTGACTTTCTTCACCATCGGCCACCGCGGCGTCATGGGCGTCGAGCCGGAGAACACCCTGAGATCCTTCATCCGGGCCGACCGCGAGGGGCTCGACGGAATCGAGCTCGACCTGCACCTGAGCAAGGACGGCGAGCTCGTGGTCATGCACGACGCCACCGTCGACCGCACCACCGACGGCACCGGGGCCATCGCCGATCTCACCCTCGCCGAGCTGCGTGAACTCGACGCCGGCCGCGGCGAGCGGATCCCGGTCTTCGAGGAGGTCGTCGATGCGGTGAGCCGCCCGATCCAGGCCGAGATCAAGGACGTGGCGGCGGCCCGGGTGCTCGCACGCGTGCTGCAACGGCGCCGGCTGCTGGAGCGGGTCTCGGTGCTCTCCTTCCACGACGCCGCGCTGCTGGAGATCAGGGAACTGCTGCCCGGGGTCCGGACGGTCCTGGTGGCCGGGCGCACCGGCCCGGACTTCGTCGAGCGGGCGCAGGCGGTCGGAGCCCGGCTGGTCAGCCTCGAACTGCGCAAGATCAGCCTGGAGGTCGTGGAGCGCTGCCAGGGGGCGGGCATCGCCGTCATGGCCTGGACCGTCAACACGCCGCGCGAGCTGGCGCTCGCCCACGCGCTCGGGCTCGACGGCGCCGCCACCGACATGCCGGAGATCAAGCACGCAGTGGCGGCCGCCGGGGGTTGAGCGGGCTCGGTGCGGGCTCGGCGCGGGCTCAGCCGAGCTTCTTGACCAGCAGCTCGAACCGCAGGTCGTCGCGGCGCGGCAGCCCGAACCGCTCGTCGCCGTAGGGGAACGGGGTGTACTGCCCGGTGCGGCGGTAGCCGCGGCGCTCGTACCAGGCGATGAGGTCGTCGCGTGCGGAAATCACCGTCATGTGCATCTCACCGGCGCCCCACTCGTCGCGGGCGAAACGCTCCGCCTCCGAAAGGACCGACTTCCCCAGTCCGCCGCCCTGGCGCGCCGGGCTCACCGCGAACATCCCGAAGTAGGCATGTCCGTCGCGGCGTTCCAGCTGGCAGCAGGCGATCAGCCCAGTGCCGTCCTCGACCGCCACTATGCGGCTGTCCGCGTCCCGGATGACCGCGGCGACGCCGTCGGGATCGGTGCGCTGCCCGTCGAGCAGATCGGCCTCCGTGGTCCATCCTGTGCGGCTGGCGTCACCGCGGTACGCCGACTCGATGAGGGTGACGAGCGTGGGCACGTCGGCCTCGGTGGCGGTTCGGAAGACGGGCTGCTCGGCGGTGCTCATGCGTGAGTGGTTCCTTCCCCGGCGGGTCCAGGCGTGGTGCCGCTCCGAGACTAACCCGACAAGTATCGTCCGCCGCATGGTCAACGTACTGAGCAGCCGGATCCTGCTGCGGCCGACCGACCTGGAGCGGTCCCGTGCCTTCTACCGCGACATCCTCGGGCTGGCGATCTACCGCGAGTTCGGGCAGGGACCGGAGCGCGGCACGGTGTTCTTCCTCGGCGGCGGCCATCTGGAGCTCTCGGGAAGCTCGGATCATCCACCGGCGCCGGGCATGCGGCTGTGGCTCCAGGTCCCCGACGTACGGGAGGCGCATGAGGAGCTCAGCGCACGCGGTGTCGAGGTGGTGCGGGAGCCGCGGCAGGAGCCGTGGGGGCTGATCGAGATGTGGATCAGCGACCCGGACGGCGTGCAGATCTGCGTCGTGGAGGTCCCGCAGGACCATCCCATCCGTTACCGGCCATGACTCACGCCTCGTCAGGCGACGCCCGTCTCCGCGCAGGCAGTCGCGAGCCTGCGCACACCCTCGGTGATCTCCTCCGCGCCGGTGGTGTCGGCGAAGCTCACCCGCAGGTACGGCGCCGGAGCCTCGGCCGCGAAGTAGGGGCGGCCGGGTGCCACGGCGACGCCGTGTCTGAGAGCCGTGGCGGCGAGCGCCAGTTCGTCCGTGCCGTCGGGGAGCGGGAGCCACAGGTGGTAGCCGCCCGCGGGCACTCGCGCCGGGACGAGGTGCGGCAGCTCGCCGGCGAGTGCGGAGAGCATCGCGTCACGCCGCTCGCGCAGCCCCGCGGCGACGGTGCGCAGATGGCGCTGCCATGCGGGCGAACCGACGAGTTCGAGGGTGGCCTCCTGCAGCGGGCGCGGTACGAAGAAGCTGTCGACCACCTGGATGGCCCGCAACCGCTCCGACACCGGCCCGCGGGCGATCAGCGCGCCGATCCGCAGGCTGGGGGAGGTGGGTTTGGTGAGGGAGGTGACGTGGACGACGGTGCCGTCGATGTCGTCGGCGATCATCGGGGGCGGCAACGGTCCGCCATGGCCGAGACGGCGGGCGAAGTCGTCCTCGACGACGAACGCCCCGGCGGCACGGGCGATCCGAGTCACCTCCCGGCGACGCTCCGCGCAGAGCACCGCACCGGTCGGGTTCTGGAAGAGCGGCTGGCAGAAGAAGATCCTTGCCCCGGTCGCCTCGAACGCGGCGGCGAGCAGATCGGTCCGCACACCGTCGGCGTCCACAGGGACCGGGACCGGCCGCAGCCCTGCCGCGCGGGCCACGGCGAGGGCGCCCGGATAGGTGGGTGATTCGACGAGCACCGGCGAGCCGGGGGCGGCGAGCGCGTGCAGCGCCGTGGTGAGTGCGGCCTGGCCACCTGCGGTGATCAGCACCTGCGCCGGTGCGACCCCGCCCGCTTCCCGGGCGAACCAGGCGCGCAACTCGATGATCCCTTCGAGCGGAGGCCGCTCCCAGGCACCGGGGCGGCGGGCCGCACGGCCGAGTGCTGCGGCGAGCGCCTGCTCGGGTTGGAGTGAGGGATGCAGATAGCCGGCGTTGAGGGCGATGACGCCGGGCGGTGGCGCGGAGAGCGTGGCGAGGACACCGGAGGCGTCGACCACGCGCGGGGCGGCGTCCCCGTGGGCCTCGGCGCTGAGGGCGATCTGCTGCCAGGAGGTGTCGGCGGCACGCAGCGCGCGCGGCTCGTCCGTGCGGCGTTCGGCGCGGTAGGTGCCGGATCCGGGACGGGTGACGACCAGGCCTTCGGCGGCGAGCGCGGATAGCGCACGCGAGACGGTGACCGGGCTGACGCCGAAGCGCTCGACGAGTGCACGGCTCGACGGGAGCTTCTCCCCCGGAGAGTAGCGCTTTAGCTCCCGCCGCAGAGTATCGGCGACGGTTCCCGAACTGCTACCGTCATTCATGAAAGTTGATAATAGCGCTATCCACCACAGCCCGGTAGCGGTGAGCGGCGGCACACTGCTCGCCGCCCTCGCCGTGGCGATCTTCTCGTTCACCTTTCCGGCGACACACTGGGCGCTCGGCGGTTTCGGGCCGTGGACCACCGTCACCGTCCGCGCCGCCCTCGCCGCCGCGATAGCGGGGCCGTGCCTGCTCGCCGCGCGGGCCCCGCTGCCCGACCGGCGCCAATGGCCGGCCATCGCCGTGGTGGCCTCGGGTGTCGTGCTGGGCTATCCGCTGCTGACCACGCTTGCCCTGCAGACCACCTCGACCTCGCACGCCGCCGTGGTCGTCGGCGCGCTGCCGCTGGCGACCGCTGCGATCGCCTCCGTTGTGACGCACACCCGGCATCCCCGCCTCTTCTGGATCGCTGCGTGCTCGGGAACGGTCGTGGTGATCGTCTTCGCCCTCTCCCAGAGCCACGGCGCACCGACCGGCGGTGACCTGCTGCTCTTCGCATCGCTGCTGATCTGCGCCGCGGGATACGTCGCAGGCGGCAGACTCGCCCGGACGATGCCCGGCTGGCAGGTGATCGGCTGGGCGCTGGTGGCGGCGCTGCCGCTCACCGGGCCGGCCGCGGCCCTGGCACTCGGCGTCGAGCCCTCCAGGCCCGGCGGCCTGTCCGTGCTCGGCCTGGTCTATCTTGCGGCCGTCTCGCAGTTCGGCGGGTTGATGGTGTGGTACAGGGGCATGGCGGCGATCGGTGTGGCCCGCGCAAGCCAGCTGCAGCTCGCCCAGCCGCTGCTGACGCTGGTCTGGTCGGCGCTGCTGCTGGGCGAACGCCTGGGTGCCGCCACGCCGTTGACGGCGGTCGCGGTGCTCGTATGCGTCGCTGTCACCCAGCGCGTCTGAGGCAACGCCACCCTGGCGCGCCCTCCCGCACCACCATGCGCCGCGTGTGCGCCGTCCGCTCCGGGCATCTCCCCTGTGTCGGTACGGACCGGGGAGGGGTCATGCACGGACCGCCGCTCGTCGGCTGGTTGCTCGTGGTGACCGGTTCTGCCACCGGGCTCTCGTGTCTGCTGCGCATGAGGGCGGGGTGCGCGGCCGCGCCGGGCGAGCGGCGCACCGCGCGGGACGAGGGGGTGATGGGTCTCGGCATGGGGCTTATGGCGGTGCCCGCGCCGGTGCTGGACCAGCACCCTTGGGGTCCGCCGCTGTTCGTGGTGGCCTTCGGCGCAATGGCGTTGCGCTTCGCCGTGCTGGCCCGTGACGAGCGGCACCGCTTCCACCACGCCGTGGAGGCCGCGGCGATGGCCTACACGGCGCTCGCGATGGGCACGGGCGGCGGATCCGGGATGGCGGGCATGGCCGGTGCGCCCGGTATGGGCAGCCAAGCCGGAGCGCCGACGGGCATACCGGTGCTCACGGGTGTGCTGCTGTGCTATTTCGCGGTGTATGCCCTCGCCACCGGCATACGCATGCTCCCCGCTGCCGGGCGCGCCCCGGTCACGGTCACCGGGCCCCGAGCCGGATCCCTGCTGGAGGCACCGGAGCTCGCCGCGGCGTGCCGTCTGTCGCTGGGCATCGGGATGTTCACGATGCTGCTGACGATGTGACAGTGACGGTGACGGCGAGACGGCCGCGCGGATGAGGCGTACGTCACCTTCCCCGAAGGTGACGTACCCATCGGTAGTGGGGGGCCTTAATCTTTGCGCCATGACGGTTCCGTTCGTGCTGCTGGTACTCGGCGCACTGACGGCGGCGCTGGCACCACGTCTGCTGGCCCGAGCCGACTGGCCCGACCGCGAGCCCGTGCTGGCGCTGTGGGTATGGCAGTGCGTGATCGTCGGCGTCCTGCTGTGCTGTGTCTCCGCGATGGCACTGTGCGCGTCGGCAGCATGGGCCGTGGTCCGCGGGCATGTCTTCGCGCTCGCACCGCGCGGCGTCGTGGACGCATACGGACTGGCCGCGTACGGCCGCTGGGCGGGCGTCCTGGCCGTGCTGCTCGCGTGCGGCGGCGCATGGACGGCCGCGATGCTGACGCGCGAGGTGCGCGGCGCCCGCGCGCGGCACCGCCGGCGGCGCGCCGAGCTGCTCGTGCGATCCCCGCGGCTGCTCGGCGAGCTGCCCGCCGAGGGCGGCGAGCGTCTGGTGGTGCTGGAGAGCGAACGGGCCGAGGCGTGGTGGCTTGCCGGCTCCCGGCCGCAGCTGGTCGTCACGACCGCCGCCCTGCGCAGGCTGCAGGGCAGGCAGCTCGACGCGGTACTCGCACACGAACAAGGCCACGCCCGTGCACGCCACGACTGGCTGCTGGCCTTCGCCTATGCGCTGGCCGCGGGGTTCCCGCAGGTGCCCGTCTTCGCGGGGTTCCGTCATCAGGTGCACCGCCTGGTGGAGTTGGCGGCGGACGACGTGGCATCCCGGCGCTTCGGCCGGTTGACCACGGCCCTGGCCCTGGTCGAACTCAATGAGGACCGCGGCGTGTTCGGGCCGTGTCCGACGCCGCTGGCCCAACTGCCGGGCCGCGTCCACCGACTGCTCGACCCTGCACCACGTCTGACGCGGGGGCACCGGATGGGACTGACGGCGATGGCGCTGCTGGTGCCCGTCGTCCCGCTGCTGGTGGCCTTCGGTCCTGGCATCGGCGCGCTGACGTAGGCCGTGTCCCTTCCCGGGCCTGAGCGTGTCGGCCGGCGCGGCCCCGTAGCATCGGCGTCCGTGCCCGCCGACACGCCCCCCGACACCACCGCGCCGCCGCCCGCCCCGCCGCCTCCGGCCGGCGGTGCCACCCGGCTCCGCTGCCTGTGGTGGACGGCCGCACTCGCCTGCGGTTTTCTCGTGCTTCTCGTCCTCGTCCTGGTGACGCCGGGGCGGCCGCCACTGCTGCCCCTCGACGGTCGCACCGATGCCGCTCTGCACGGCTTCGCACGCGCCCATCCGTCCGTGACGCGGCTGAACCTCGTCCTGACCGACTGGGTGTGGGGCCCGACGACCATGCGGCTGCTGACAGTCGCTGCCGCTGCCCTGCTGCTCGGGCGGGGGCACCGCCGGCGCGCAACATGGACGCTGATCGCCTGCGCCGCCGGATGGGCGCTGGAGACAGGGGCGAAGGCGGCCGTCGGCCGCGCCCGCCCGCACTGGCCGCATCCGGTGGACTCGGCCACCGCCGCGTCCTTCCCGTCGGGCCACGCCGTCGCGGCGGCGACGGCCTGTGTGACGTTGCTCTGGCTGATGCGGCTGTACGGAGTACGGGGGCAGTGGTGGACGGCAGCAGTTGCCATCGGCGCCGTGTCCGCCACGGGCGTCGGCTTCACCAGGCTGTATCTGGGGGTGCACTGGCCCTCGGACGTCCTCGCAGGGTGGCTGCTCGGCGCAGCGGTGGTGACGGCGTCGGCTGCGGTGATCGAGCCCTGGAAGGCGGTTGAGCAGGACTTGTCGCAACGGGCAGGATCGCGAGCATGACGACAGCTGCCCCCGGGCACTTCAAAGGTTGCATCTTCGACTTCTCCGGCACGCTCTTCCGGGTGGAACCGGCCGGACGGTGGCTGCGTGCCGCGCTGGCCGAGGCCGGGATCTCGGCGTCCGAGGACGAGATCGCCCGCTACGCCGACCGCCTCGACCGGGCTGGTGCGCTGCCCGGAAGCAGGTCGCCTGAGTTCATCCCACCGCACCTCGAGCGGCTGTGGGAGCTCCGGGACGTGGATGCCACGCGTCACCGCGCCGCCTACGTGGGGCTCGCGCACCGGGCCGAGCTGCCGTGGCCCGAGCTGTACGACGTGCTGTACGAACGCCACATGTCACCTGCTGCCTGGGACCCGTACCCCGACACGGTGGAGGTGCTCGCCACACTGCACGAGCGGGGCGCCGGCGTGGCGGTCCTGAGCAACATCGGGTGGGATCTGCGGCCTGTGCTGCGTGCGCACGGCGTGGACAGCTTCGTCGACTCCGTGGTGCTCAGTTTCGAGCACCACATCCAAAAGCCCGATCCGCGGATCTTCCGCCTCGCCTGCGACCGGCTCGGCCAGTCGCCGGAGAACCTGCTGATGGTCGGCGACGACCGGCGCGCCGACGGCGCCGCCACCGAACTGGGGTGTGCCTTCCACGCCGTGGACCATCTGCCCGTCGACGAGCGTCCGGACGCGCTGCGGCCGGTCCTGGAACTGGTCGGCTGAGTGCGGCGGACGGTGGAGCGGTACGCGGCCGCATCGGCGATCATGGGTCCATGGCCGACACGTTCGTCACCGACACATTCGAGCTGACCACCGGGGCCCGGGAGGCGGCCGTCGACATCACCGAGCGCTGCGAGGCGTTCCTGACGCGGGCGGCGCAGGGGCGCGACGGTCTGCTCAACGTCTTCGTGCCGCATGCGACGGCCGGGGTCGCGATCATCGAGACGGGCTCGGGCAGTGATCACGACCTGATCGCCACGCTGCACAATCTGCTGCCCGCGGACGACCGCTGGCAGCACCGGCACGGCAGTCCCGGGCACGGCCGCGACCACGTCCTCCCGGCCTTCGTCGCGCCGCATGCGACGCTTCCCGTGATCGGCGGTTCGCTCGACCTCGGCACCTGGCAGTCGGTCGTGCTCGTCGACACCAACAAGGACAACCCGCGCCGCACGGTACGGCTGTCGTTCCTCGGGTGAGGGCCCCCGAAACGGCCGGCGGACCGCGACCGGTCGGCTCAGCTCAGCTCAGCTCAGCTCAGCTCAGCTGGAGAACCCGATCAGCTGGAGAACCCGATGTGCACGTGGTCGTGGTGCGTGTCGTCGGAGAAGAACTGGTCGGGCGTGGCACCGCCGGAGAGCAGGACGGGGCCGCCGACGTTGTACGACCCGGCCGCGGCCGCGTCCCGCATGAAGGTCTCGATCAGGCTGCGCGAGGTCGCCGCGTCGACGACCGCGTGCCCGTTGATCTGCCACACGTCGAAGGCCCGGCCGCGCGGATGGTCGCTGGGCCGGGTGGTGCCGAACACGTCGATGGGATGCCCGGAGCGGATGACGCTGACGTACATCCGGTATGCGCCCGCCAGTTGGAGAATCGCCCGCAGCACGCTCTCGTGGATGGTGCCGCTGCGGACGTCGGCGACGGCGTCGGGCGGGAGTTCGATGCGGGAATGCGCGAGCACGCGGTGCGCGTCGCCCGGCAGCGACGCCGCCGCGGAACCGGGGCGTGCGGGGTGCAGCGCCGTCACCGTCCACCGCGGCTGCGCCCGGCTCAGGCGTACATCGACGGTCGTCCCGCCTGCCACCACCGAGGAGCCGTTTGCCGTCCACTGTCGGCACACCACCAGAACGCTGGCGGAATCGGCGAGGATGCCTCCGTACTGCGCCTCGATGACCTGCAGCGCGGCCTGGTCGGCGGTGGGGAGCAGCGGGCCGGCCTGCTGGACGAGTCCGGAGGGCAGGCCCAGCGCGGCGACGCGGGCGCCGGCCCGCGCTGCGCCGCCCTGCCCGGCGGACCAGGTACCGATGACCTCGATCAGCTGGACGGCGCGCAGTTTGACATCGCCGTCGATGTCATTGCCGTCGGGGCGCCAGCGTGTTGTGCGCGGCAGTGCGGCGGTAGCCGGTGAGGTCGTGTGCGGCGACGGCGCGGGACTGCTCGTCGTGCGCGGTGAAGTACTGCCGCCCGAACATCCCGCGGCCCCGAGGACGGTCCCTGCGGCACCGAGCAGGACGGCCCTTCTGCCGACCGGGCGGGCAGCGGGGCGTGCCGGAGCAAGGGGGTGACGATCGCCGGATCCGGGGTACCAGGGCATCTGCCGCTCCTCGCGCTGCCGGGCGCTCGGGCCGCCCGGGGGCACGTCGGGCTTCGTGCGCGCCCAGTCTCCCGCTTCCGGGGCGTGTCCGCACGAGGGGCGCCGCACCGTGCGGGCGGTCGTGGGTGCCGGGGCCGCTCCCCCGCGGCGGCCCCGACGCCGGATGGCGACGCCGACACCGGACGATCCCCCGTGTCGCCCGGTACCGCGCCGCGCCCCCGTGGCCGACCGCACTGCGGCGGCCGCTTACCGCCCTGAGTATATTGGCCCTGAGCCAGTCAACGCAGGAGTTACAGCATGTCCCCGCGAAGCGCATCGGTCAATGAAGAATTGCGCCGCCGGTCCCGCGAGCGACTGCTGCAGGCGACGGTCGAACTCGTGGGCGAGCGCGGCTACGAGGCCACGACCTTGGCCGACGTCGCGGATCGCGCCGGGGCCGCTCGCGGGCTGGTCTCGTACTACTTCCCGGGCAAGCGTCAGCTCGTCCAGTCGGCGGTGCACCGCCTGATGCATCTGACGCTCGCCGCCGCGCTGGATCGGGAGCCGCGCACCGACGACGGCGACGAACGGCTCGCCCGCGCGATCGACGCGGTGCTGGGCCTCACCCGGACGCATACGACGGTGATGCGCACGCACATGGCGCTCATCCTGCAGCACGAGGGGTTCATCCAGTGCCCCGAGCAGCAGAAGCTGGCCGCGCTGCTGGAGGACACCATCGCACGCTGGGGCGCGGCCGACCCGGGCCAGGACTACCGGCTGCTGCGGGCTCTGCTGATGGGCGCGGTGGTGGCGCTGCTGCTGCCGGGTGCACCGATGCCCCTGTCCAGCCTGCGGGCCGAGCTCTTCCAACGGTACGGGCTGGCATGGGAGTCGGGCTGCCCGCCGAACGACGAGCCGCCGCCCAGGAGTTGACGGCGGGCCCGGCCGGCCTCAGGGAGCGCCGGCGCGCTGGTCCTGCTCGCTCGCGGCGGCGAGCACGGAGTCGAGCAGTCCGGGGAAGAGCGCGTCCAGGTCGTCGCGGCGCAGGCAGTTCACCTTGGCCGTGCCCCGGTAGACCTGTGAGATGACTCCGGCCTCGCGCAGCACGCGGAAGTGGTGGGTGCAGGTCGACTTGCTTACCGGCAGTTCGACGTCGGAGCAGGTCGCCTCGCGCTCGGCGAGCACGCGGACCACGCGCAGCCGCATGGGGTCGGAGAGCGCGTGGAGCACACCTTCGAGGCGGATCGCGTCGCGGCCCGGATGGTCCAGGGCCCGGCCGGGGGCGAGGGGCGGTGTGCTCGCTTCGGGGGACGGCATGGACCCATGGTACGAGCACTCTCGTAGTTTGACAGATGGCGTACTACGAGCCTTACCGTAGGAGCCCGTTCGTCCGGCTCCCATCGGAGGAGAGTGCCATGAGCGCCCTGTTCGAGCCCCTCACCCTGCGGTCGTTGACGATTCCCAACCGGATCTGGATGGCGCCCATGTGCCAGTACTCGGCCGCCACGGAGGGCCCCGGGACCGGTGTCCCGGACGACTGGCACTTCGCGCACCTGGCCTCGCGCGCGGTCGGCGGCACGGGGCTGATCCTCACCGAGGCGACCGCGGTCGCACCCGAGGGTCGCATCAGCCGGGCGGATCTCGGCATCTGGAACGAGCGGCAGCAGCAGGCCTTCGGCCGGATCACCCGGTTCATCAGGGACCAGGGGGCGGTGGCCGGGATCCAGTTGGCGCACAGCGGGCGCAAGGCCTCGACCCAGCCGCCGTGGCTCGGCGGCGGAGCGGTGAGCGAGGAGGCGGGCGGGTGGCGGCCTCTGGCGCCGAGCCCGGTCCCGTTCGACGATCGCTCCCCGCAGCCGCATCAGCTGACGCCTAATCAGATCACCGGGATCGTGGAGCAGTTCGCGGCCGCCGCGCGGCGTGCGCGGGACGCCGGCTTCCAGGTGGCCGAGGTGCACGGGGCGCACGGCTACCTCGTCCACGAGTTCCTCTCCCCGCACAGCAACCACCGCACCGACGCGTACGGCGGCAGCTTCGAGAACCGGATCCGCTTCGCGCTCGACGTCGTGGACGCCGTGCGTGCCCAGTGGCCCGACGATCTCCCCGTCCTCTTCCGGGTCTCGGCGACGGACTGGTTCGCGGAGAACGGGAGGGACGGCGGCTGGACCGCCGAGGACACCGTGCGGCTCGCCAAGGAGCTACTGGTGCACGGCGTGGACCTGCTGGACGTCTCCAGCGGCGGCAACGCCGCCGATGTGCGGATCCCCGCCGGCCCCGGATACCAGGTGCCCTTCGCGGCGCAGGTCAAGGCGGAGACGGATCTGCCGGTGGCGGCGGTGGGCCTGATCACCGAGCCCCGGCAGGCCGAGGAGATCCTCGAACGCGGCGAAGCGGACGCGGTGCTGCTCGGACGGGAGCTCTTGCGGGACCCGTACTGGGCACGGCGCGCCGCGCGGGAGCTGGGGCACGACGCGGCCGTGCCGCCGCAGTACGCGCGCGCCACGCTCTGACCTGGGACGACTGCACGCAGCGGGTCATTGTCAGTGGAGCGGTGCAGACTCTGTGGTGCGGAGGCCCTCCCTGGTCCTCCGGCATCTCGGAGGTGGTGATGCGCCATGGCAGAGGTGGTGCTCGGGGTCGGCACCAATAAGGGGCTGTTCCTGGGACGCGGACACGGCGGCAAGTGGGAGTTCAGCGGCCCGCGCTTTCCGATGCAGGCGGTCTACGCGATCGGGATCGACACCCGGCGCGCAGTGCCGAGGCTGCTCGTCGGCGCCGACAGCTCGCACTGGGGTCCGTCGGTGTTCCGCTCGGACGACTTGGGCTCGACGTGGCACGAGCCGCAGCGCCCGGCGGTGAAGTTCCCGCGCGACACCGACGCGTCGCTGGAACGGGTCTGGCAGCTGAAGCCCGCCGGGGCCGAGGCGCCCGACGTGGTCTACGCGGGCACGGAACCGGGCGCGCTGTTCCGCTCCGAGGACGGGGGCGAGACCTTCTCCCTGGTACGGGCGCTGTGGGAGCACCCGCAGCGGGAGCAGTGGGCCGCGGGGTTCGGCGGACAGGCGGTGCACACCGTGGTGACCGATCCGCGGGACGCCGATGCAGTGACGATCGCCGTCTCCACCGGTGGCGTCTACCGCACCCTCGACGGCGGGAAGAGCTGGGCGCCGTTCAACACCGGCGTGCAGACCACCTTCCTGCCCGAGCGATACCCGCAGTTCGGACAGTGCGTGCACAAGGTGGCGCAGGACTCCGAGGATCCCGACCGGCTGTTCCTGCAGAACCACGGCGGTGTCTACCGCAGCGACAACGCGGGCCGCAGCTGGACGTCGATCGCCGAGGGGCTGCCCGCCGACTTCGGTTTCCCGGTGGCCACGCATCCGCGGCGCGGCGGTGTGGCATACGTCTTCCCGCTCCAGGCCGACTCCGACCGCTTCCCGGCGGGCAAGCACTGCCGTGTCTACCGTACGGAGGACGCGGGGAAGAGCTGGCAGAAGCTGTCCGCGGGGCTTCCGGCGAGCGAACACTACGGCGCAGTACTGCGCGACGCGCTGTGCCTGGACGACAACGATCCGGCGGGCGTGTATTTCGGCAACCGCAACGGGGAGGTCTATGCGAGCGCGGATGACGGCGATTCGTGGCAGTTGATCGCCTCGCATCTGCCGGACGTGCTGTGCGTGCGGGCCGCGGTGACCAGTTGAATGGACGTGTGAATGGGCGTGCCCGGTAAGCCAGTAGAGTGGCCGACCGTGGCACGACCCTTGAACGAGATCGTCGAAGCGGGCTGGGCGAAGGCGCTGGAGCCGGTGGCTGGGAGAATCGGCGCCATGGGCGATTTCCTGCGTGCGGAAATCGCCGCGGGCCGCACGTACCTGCCGTCGGGACCGAATGTGCTGCGCGCCTTCCAGCAGCCCTTCGACGATGTGCGGGTTCTCATCGTCGGCCAGGACCCCTACCCCACACCCGGCCATGCCGTAGGGCTGAGCTTCTCGGTCGCGCCCGAGGTACGCCCGCTGCCTGGCAGTCTGGTCAACATCTTCCGCGAGTACAGCACCGATCTGGGGTTCCCCCCGCCGTCCAATGGCGACTTGACACCGTGGACGCGCCACGGGGTGCTGCTCCTCAACAGGGCATTGACCACGGCCCCGCGCAGGCCCGCGGCGCACCGGGGCAAGGGCTGGGAGGAGGTCACGGAACAGGCGATCCGGGCACTGACGGCACGGGGTAAGCCTCTGGTGTCCGTACTGTGGGGACGGGACGCGCGCAACCTGCGCCCGCTGCTCGGCGCGCTGCCCGCCATCGAGTCGTCGCACCCCTCCCCCATGTCGGCCGACCGTGGCTTCTTCGGTTCCCGGCCGTTCAGCCGCACCAATGAGCTGCTCGCGCAGCAGGGCGCGGAGCCCGTGGACTGGCGTCTTCCCTGACCGGCCGGCGGGCGCCGGCTCCGGTAATCTGCCCCGCGTGACACCGCGTACGCCCGGCTGGGTCCTGGGGGTCGATTCGGGCGGCTCGGGGCTGCGCTTCGTACTCGTCCGGCTCTACGGCGACGCGACGGTCCGGGAGATCGCCGCCACAGCCGCCGACGCGCCGGTGCGCACCGGCGCGGGCGGCATCGACGCCGACCACCTGCTGGCGCTGCTCCGCCCCGCCGTCGAGGCCGCCATGGCCGACACGGGGGCCGATCGCCTCAGCGCGGCGGCGATCGGAGCCGCCGGAATGGCATCGCTGGGCACAGCGTTGCGGGAGCGGCTGCCGGCGGCACTGCACACCGCGTTCGGCGTGCCTCCCGGGCGGCTCGCGCTCGCCGCCGATGCCGTGACGGCGTACGTGGGAGCGCTCGGCATGCGGCCCGGTGCCGTCGTCGCCGCGGGCACCGGAATGGTAGCGATCGGCACCGGCCTCGGTGACAGCGGCTGGCTGCGCGCCGACGGATGGGGACACCTGCTCGGCGACTGCGGTGGCGGCGCATGGATCGGGCGTTGCGGTCTGGAGGCGGCAATGCGCGCTCATGACGGGCGCGAGGGCGGATCGAGTCCGCTGCTGGCACGCGTCAAGGCCGTGTTCGGGCCGCCCGCCGAACTGCCGGGGAAGCTGTATCCGCGCAACGACCGCGCTGCCGTGCTCGCCTCGTTCGCCCCGGAAGTCGCCCGCTGCGCGGATGCGGATCCGGTGGCCGCGGACATCCTGCGCACGGCTGCCCGGCACATCCTGCAGGCAGCGGCTGCCGTGCGGCGCGATCACGGTGGTGAAGTGGCCCTCACCGGAGGGCTGTTCAGGATGGGCGAGCCGTTGCTGGCTCCGCTCCGGCATCAGGCGAAGAAGTATCTGCCGGGCGTCCGCCTGACCGCCCCCGAGGGCGACCCGCTGCACGGCGCGGTGCGCATCGCCGAGGAACTCGCCGGTGGCGCACTCCCGCTGCCGGTGGATCCTGCGCTGCTCACCCTTCACTGACGCCGTTCGCTGACAGTGTTCGCTCGTCGCGCATTCGCCGCCCCATGTCAGCTGATTTCGCAGGAGATTTCCGGAGATCACGCCAGTAATCCCGCCAGACCCGGGCACCCCACCCCACCCCGCCACCCGGCCAGGCCAGGACCCGTGCGGAACCGTTAGCATGCGTCGCCATGAGCTCTGCCACTGGCCCCGCACCCGGCCTGCCCGTACGAATGCCGCGTCCCCGACAGCCCGGTCGGCACCGGCGCCCGGAGCCTCTGGCCGCGCCTGAGGACGCACCGGCCCTGGTCCTCGCCGTTCCCGGCGCCCCCTCCCCCGCCGTTCGTGCGCTGGTGGAGGAGGTGCTCAGCATCGCAGGCTCGGAGCTGCCCGGACTCAACGCCCGTATCGGGTATCTCGACGGTACCGGTGACGATGTGAGCTCCGAATACCCGTCGCTCCAGGCCGAGTTGGGGAGGGCCGCCGTTCGGGAGCGCCCGGAGGGCGTCCCTGCCGCGGTGGTCGTGCCGCTCCTCGCCGGGCCTGAGGCGTCGGTGCTGGGCCGGATCCGGCAAGCGGCCGCGGAGTGCGGAGCGGCCTTCGAGCTGACCGACGTCCTCGGTCCGCACCCGCTGCTCGCCGAGGCGCTGCACGTACGCCTGTCCGAGACGGGTCTCGCCCGGGCGGACCGTGCGCGGCTGTTCACCGTCGCGACCGCGGCCGACGGCATCATCCTGGCCACCGTCGGCGGTGAGGAGGCCGTGCAGGCCGCCGGCGTCACGGGACTGCTGCTCGCCGCCCGGCTCGCCGTGCCGGTGCTGGCCGCCGGTATCGATGTGGACGGCGCGATCGCGCACACCGCAGAGCAGTTGCGCGCATCGGGCTCCGGAAGGCTGGCGCTCGCGCCGTGTCTGATCGGCCCCGAACTCGGCGACGGGCTGCTTGCGGCCGCTGCCGAGGACGCCGGCTGTGCGGCCGCGGAAGCGCTGGGCTCCTACCCGGCGGTCGGCCGCCTCGTCCTCAACCGCTACACCGCGGCACTCGGCATCGCGCCTCAGCAGCCCCAAGGGGCCCCACTGCGCTGACTCCGTGCCGGGGCGGCTCCCCCCGCCCCGCGGACCAGGACGACGGCGCGGCGATGCGACGTCAGGCGAACACGACGCACGAAGCGGCCGGGACGGGGACCGATCCGGCGAGCAGCGGGATCCCCGTCTCCGGGTCCACGTCGAACCAGGTCACGTCCCCCGACCGCTCGTTGGCCACGTAGAGGCGGCTGCCGGAGGGGTCGAGCGTGAGGTGACGCGGCCAGTTCCCTCCGCACGGCGTGGTGCCGGCGAGCTCCAGGTGGTCGCCCTCCGCGTCGAGATCGAGGACGGCGATGCAGTCGTGGCCCCTGTTGGCGACCCACACGTAGCGTCCGTCGGGTGAGACCACCACCTCCGACGGGAAGTTGGGCTCATCACTGGAGTCAAGCGACACGGTCGCCGCCGAGCCGATCGGGGTCAGCGTTCCCGTGCCGGCATTCCAGGCGAATACGGTGACGCTGGAGCGCAGTTCGTTGACGACGTAGGCGCGGTGACCGCGCGGGTGGAAGGCCAGATGGCGCGGGCCGGTGCCCGGACGCAACGCGGCCTCGCCGTGGATGCGCAGTATGCCGGTCGCCGTGTCGAGGGCGTAGACGCGCACCGTGTCGGTGCCGAGGTCGGCGCCGAGGATCCACCGTCCCGAGGGATCCGGCACCACGGCGTGGGCGTGCGGGCCTTCCTGACGCTCCGGATGCGGGCCACGCCCCTCGTGGGTCAGCACCTGGCTGGGTTCGCCGACGCCGCCGTCGGGCCCGATGGGCAGCACGCTGATGCTGCCCGAGGTGTAGTTGGCGGTGAGCAGGTAGCCGTCGATCACGCACAGATGGGTGGGCGCGCCGCCCTGGACATGGACCGTGGCGCCGATGGGGCGGGGCGCGTCGGGGTCCTGGAGGGAGATGGCGGCCGCCCCGCCCTCGGGCTGCTCGCTGACCGCGTAGAGCACGGCGGCGTCCGGTGACAGCGCGAGGAACGACGGGTCGGGCACCGTCCCCGTCCGGTTCACCTCGGTGAGCGCCCCGGTCTGCGGGTCGTGGGCCACCGTGGTGATGCCGTTCCCGCCAGCCGAGGTGAACGATCCGATGTACGCGCGCTGCGCCCTTCCCGTGCCGGCCACCACGGCTCCCGTCTTCCGCAGATCTCGTCCGGCCTGACGCTAGTACCCGCAGGCCGCCTGTGCGAGGCGGACGGACGCGGGGACGGCGGGCACGACCTGGCAGGACCTGGGCGAAGGTCAGGCGGCGAGGGAGGCGGGCGCCGCGCTGCGCAGCGGGGCGTGCAGCTCGATGAGCGCGCGCTCCAGGCCGTGCAGATGGGCCAGTGCCCGTTCGGCGCCCGGGACGAGGTGGACGGTGTTCTCGGCGGGGGCCGGGAGAGGCTCGGACTCGTGCGCAGGACTCGCCGGGCTTGCGGCGCTCGCGTCGGCGTGCGGGTCCATCAGCCGCAGCACCGCCGATTCGACCCTGCGGCAAGCGGCGAGCAGCCGGTCGTCGTGCGAGGCGCGCGGGTCGGCAACCACCTCGGCGAGTCCGCGCACCTGCCGTGCGCAGTCGTCGAGGAGCACGAGCACGCTGCGGGCCCGCTCCTTGCGGCCGCGCAGCGGGCTGAGCGGGTGCACGAGCGGTGCGACGGCCGCCCGTACCCGGCCGAGCAGCAGATCGAGCTCACCGACGTGCGTCTCGAACGCCGTTGCCGTCCCTCGGGCGTCCGTGGACGACGACCTGTCGCCGAGGTGAAGCACGGCGGCGGTGGTCGCGCTGTGCACGGCGTGCAGAGTGCGCCGGATCCAGGCGTCCGTCGCCGCGTGCGTGGTGAGGGGCAGCACCAGGGCGACGGCGATCGCCGCGCCGAGTGCGCCGACGGCCGTCTCCTCCAGGCGCAGCACGAGCAGCCCGGGGTGGAGGACGCCGAGCAACCCCGCAGTGACGGCAGCGGTGACGCCGAGCACGGCACGCAGAGCTGCGCGCAGTCGCGTGCGCCCCGGGTCGGGCGCGACGATCGTCCTCTTCAGCTTCAACGGTGAGGTCCCCCTGGAAACGGAAAGGCGCTGCGGGGAGGGCGTGGGCGGCTCCTTTGCCGTCCCGAGGCAGCCCGGCGCAACGCCTTCGGTAATGCCATCGGCATACAGAGCAAAGCATTCGCACGCCCATCCACTCAACCGTCGCTCTATTTGCTGCGCCATTGGTACAGTAAAGACTCGTTTCTGTGCGCCGAATGGAGGCCGCTGGCCCATGGCTGTGGACGAGCTGGACGCCCGGATCCTGCGGCTGCTGCTGGAGCAACCGCGCACCAGCGTGCGCGAGTACGCCCGCATCCTTGGGATCGCGCGCGGCACGCTGCAGGCGCGGCTCGACCGTCTCGAGCGCGACGGAGTGATCACCGACTACGGGCCGAGGCTCTCCCCGGCCGCGCTCGGCCACCCGGTGACGGCGTATGTGCACATCGAGGTCACGCAGGGCCGTCTGGACGATGTGGGCGAGCGGCTGACCGCCGTCCCGCAGATCATCGAGGTCTTCTCGATCACCGGCGCCGGCGATCTGCTGACCCGGGTCGCGGCGCGCGACAACACCCATCTGGAGGACGTGATCCAGCGGGTGATCCGGATGCCGGGGGTGGTCCGCACCCGTACCGAGGTGGTGCTGCGCGAGCGCGTTCCCCATCGGTTGCTGCCTCTGGTGGAGTGGGTGGGGCGAACGGCGGCGGCTCCGGTGAGGTGATCGCCTCCGGGCGCCGGCTCCTTGGCATGCTTGAAGGCATGACCACCCCGGCTGTCATCTTCGACCTCGACGGCACGCTCGTGGACAGCGAGCCCAACTACTACGAAGCGATGCGGCGGCTGCTCGCCGCGCACGGGGTGCACGACTACACCTGGGGCTACCACGCCCGTTACGTCGGGATCAGCACCAAGGAGACGTTGGAGTCGCTGCGCGAGGAGTACAAGCTCTCGCCGCCGGTGGAGGAGCTGCTGGACTCCAAGAACCGGCTCTATCTGGAGTTGGCGCGCGCGTGCACCGAGGTGTTCCCGGAGATGAAGGTGTTCGCCGAGTCGCTGCACGCGGCAGGGCACCCGCTGGCCGTGGCCTCCGGTTCGTCGCGGGAGACGATCGAGGCGGTCCTGGCGGCCACCGGCCTTGACGCGTTGATCGGCACGGTGGTCTCGGCCGAAGAGGTCGAGCGGGGCAAGCCGGAGCCGGACGTCTTCCTGGAGGCCGCGAGGCGGCTCGGCGCGGACCCCGCGGACTGCGTCGTCGTGGAGGACGCGCCACCGGGCGCCGCCGCGGCCCAGCGGGCCGGTATGCGCTGCATTGCGATCCCGTACCTCCCTGAGCACGCGGACGATCCGGCGTTCGCGCCGGTCGGGCTGGTCTTCGCGGGCGGCCAGCGGGAGTTCGACGCGCGCGTCGCGTACGACTGGATCATCCGCGGCTGAGTTCCCGTGCGCAGCCCGGGCGCAGCCCGGGCGCAGCCCGCGCGGCGCCCGGACGGCGCCCGGACGGCGCCCGGACGGCGCCCGGACGGTGTCCGCGTGGCGAGATTGCCGTTGACCGGGCGATGGACCACTCGCTACGTTCGACGGCATGTTGCGTTCAGCCCTGCTCACCACGCGCGGTCACATCGACCTGCTGCGGGTGGCCTCCTCCGAGTGTCGCCGCGGTCGCTGACGCCTTTTCGACTTTTCTTCGCGCCTTCCCCGTTTTTCACCGTCATTCACCGCCTCCTGATGCGCGTGCGCACCTGCGGCAGCCCGCAGTGATCCATGTGGTCCGTCCGTGCGTACTCGCCTGAAGCGTTCCCCCGACGCACCTCCCCCCGACGCGGAGCCCTCCATGAGCATCGGCGATGCGCCACCCGAAATATCCGTCATTTCATCACCTGATGAGCGGCCGCGCACAACAGCTGCCGATCCCGCCGGCGGCCCGGCACTGCAGCGCATCGTCTCCACCACGGCCCGCAGCCGTTCCGTACCGCGCTGGCTGCGCCGCACCTCCGGCCCCCTTCTGCTGCTGGTCCTGTGGCAGGTTCTCAGCTCCACCGGCGTCCTGGCACCCGACATCCTCGCCTCACCCGGCACCATCGCGCGGACCGCAGGCATCCTGATCTCCGACGGCACACTGCCGTCGGCCATGCTGGTCTCGCTCCAACGTGTCGCCGTCGGCCTGGTTTTCGGCACGGTGACCGGCACCGGACTCGGGCTGCTCTCCGGCCTCTCCCGGCTGGGCGAGGACCTGATCGACGCGGCCGTTCAGATGCTGCGTGCAGTGCCGTTCGTCGGCATGATCCCGCTCTTCATCATCTGGCTGGGGATCGGCGAGACCCCAAGATCACTCTCATCGCGCTCGGCGTCGCCTTCCACCTCTACCTCAACGTGTATGCCGGGATCCGAGGCGTGGACGCGCAGTTGATCGAAGCGGGGACATCGCTCGGGCTGGGCCGCTGGGGCCTGATCCGCCACGTGCTGCTGCCCGGTGCGCTGCCGGGCGCAATGACCGGTCTGCGCTACGCGCTGGCGACCGCATGGCTCGCACTGGTCTTCGGCGAGACCGTCAACGCCGACAACGGCATCGGCTTCCTCATGGACCAGGCGCGTGAGTTCTTCCGCACCGACGTGATCGTCGTCTGCCTGGTGGTCTACGCCTTTCTCGGCCTTGCCGCCGATCTGATCGCCCGTCTCCTCGAAAGGCTGCTGCTTCAATGGCGACCGACATTCACCGGGAAGTGACGGACGACGCCGGCTCCGCGGTACGGATCGATGGGCTCAGGCGCTCCTTCGAGGGGCGAGCGGTCATCGACGGCCTGGACCTGACCGTCCGGCCGGGCGAGTTCGTGGCCCTGCTGGGCCGCAGCGGCTGCGGCAAGAGCACCCTGCTGCGGATCCTGGCCGGACTGGACCGGGAGATCGACGGCGCGGTGCTGGTCCCGCAGCGCCGCGCGGTGGCGTTCCAGTCGCCGCGCCTCATGCCGTGGAAGAGGGTGTGGCGCAATGTGCTGCTGGGGCTGCCGGGCCGGCCCGAGCGCGCGGAGGCCGTACAGGCCCTCACCGAGGTCGGTCTGGAGCACCGGAGCGACGCATGGCCGAAGACGCTCTCCGGCGGCGAGGCCCAACGCGCGTCACTGGCCCGGGCATTGGTCCGAACACCCGATCTGCTGCTGCTCGACGAGCCGTTCGGGGCGCTCGACGCCCTCACCCGGATCAGGGCGCAGCAGCTCGTCGGGGAGGTCTGGCAGCGGCGCGGCTGCGCGGTGCTGCTCGTCACCCACGACGTCGAAGAGGCGCTGCTGCTCGCCGACCGGGTGCTGGTCATGGAGGACGGGGTGATCGCCCATGAGGCGGAGGTCGGCCTGGACCGGCCGCGTGACGTGGGAGCACCCGGGTTCGTCCGGCTGCGCGCCCACCTCCTCGACCGCCTAGGCGTCAAGGCCCCCGCGCCCTCCGAGGCCGCCTGATGTCCCGTCCCTTCGCCGTACGTTCAAAGAAAGTCGAACTGCCATGAGAATACGTGCCGCTGGTGCACTGCTGATCCCGCTCGCCCTGCTCGCCGCCGCCTGCGCCGGCACCTCCTCCGCCGGCACCTCCTCCGCCGACGACTCCTCGGCCGGAGCCGGACTCGGCGGCGGCAGCCGGACCGTGGGCTCCGGCAGCACCACGCTCGACGTCGGCGACCAGAAGGGCGGCTCCCAGGCCGTTCTGGAGGCCGCGGGTGAGCTGAAGAACCTGCCGTACAAGATCGGTTGGTCGACGTTCACGTCGGGACCGCCGCTGCTCGAGGCGGTGAATGCCAAGGCCGTGGACATCGGTGGGGTCGGCAACACCCCGCCGGTCTTCGCCGCGGCCTCCAACTCCGCGATCACTGTCGTGGCTTCCTCACGCCAGTCCGAGGCCGGCGACGCGATCGTCGTCCCCCAGGGGTCGACGTTGACATCGGTGGCCGACCTGAAGGGCAAGTCGATCGCGGTGGCGCAGGGAAGCTCGTCGAACTACACCCTCGTCGCCGCGCTGGCGAAGGCGGGGCTGAAGCCATCGGACGTCACGTTCGACTACCTGCAGCCGGCCGATGCCCTCGCCGCGTTCAGCCGGCACGCCGTCGACGCCTGGGCCACCTGGGACCCGTACACCACACAGGTGGAGCAGGCCGACCATGCCCGGATCCTGGCCACGGGTCAGGGATTGCCCGGCGTCGGCCTCAACTTCCAGGTCGCCTCGCCCTCGGCGCTCGCCGACAAGGCGAAGGCCGCGGCGATCGCCGACTACCTCAAGCGGCTGCACAAGGCACAGCTGTGGGCCGACGCCCACCCCGAGCAGTGGGCCAGGGTCTGGGCGAAGGACACGGGTCTCTCCTACGGCGTCGCACTCGCCGCGGTGAAGCAGTCGGAGGCGACCACGGTGCCGGTCGCCGTGGACAGCTCCGCCATCGCCTCGGAACAGCAGATCGCAGACGCCTTCGCCGCGTTGAAGCTGATCCCGCACGGCATCGCCTTCGCCGACTTCGTGGACAAGCGCTTCAACGCCGGCCTGCCGCCGTCGACGACCGCACCCCGTACCTCCTGAAAGGCCTGTACCTCCTGAAAAGCCCGCCATGTCCATACACCTTCACTGGTTCCTGCCCACCGGCGGTGACGGCCGGACCCTCGTCGACCGTCATGCCTACACCGACAGCGGGATCAAGCACTCGCGCATCACCCCTGTCGGCGGGGTGCGCGCGCCACATCGACTACCTCACGCAGATCGCCAAGGCCGCCGAGCAGCCGGGCTTCGAGGCCGTGCCCACCCCGACCGGCGCCTGGTGCGAGAACGCCTGGCTCACCACGGTGGCGCTCTCGCAGCACACCGAGCGCTCCGGTGCGTCCGTCCTTCCGCTCCGTCCGGCGGACGACGACCGCGCACGGGAAGCGCTGGGACATCCGGCGCGTTAGTGGAAATGTGAACTACTTCAGCGGGGCCCAAGAGACCGAGGTGGCGGTCGTCGGGGCCGGCCAGGCCGGGCTGTCGGCTGCGTACTTCCTCACCCGGGCCGGTCTGCGGGCGGGCACGGATTTCGTGGTGCTCGATCACTCGCCGGCGCCCGGCGGCGCCTGGCAGTTCCGCTGGCCGACTCTGACGTACGGCAAGGCGCATCGCGTCCACGACCTGCCGGGCCGTCCGCTCGTCGGCGCGGACGAAGGCCGCCCGGCGTCGGAGGTGGTGGGCGAGTACTTCGCCACGTACGAACGCGCCTTCGACCTGCGGGTGCGACGCCCGGTCGATGTCTCGGCGGTGCGGGACGGCCCGGACGGCCGGTTGCTCGTGGAGAGCGGCGCGGGCACCTGGTCGGCGCGCGCCCTGGTCAATGCGACCGGCACCTGGGACCGACCGTACTGGCCGCACTACCCGGGGCAGAGCTCCTTCCATGGCCGTCAGTTGCACACCGCCCAGTACCGCGGCCCGGAGGAGTTCGCGGGGCTGCGAGTGGTGGTGGTCGGCGGCGGTGCCTCGGGAACCCAGCATCTGATGGAGCTGGCAGCGGCGGGCGCGCACACGACGTGGGTGACTCGCCGCCCGCCGGTCTTCGTCGACGGCCCGTTCGACCAGGAGCGCGGCCGCCACGCCGTTTCGCTCGTCGAGGACCGGGTACGGCGCGGCTTGCCGCCGCGAAGCGTGGTCAGCGTGACGGGTCTTCCGGTGACGCGCGCCGTGGAGGAGGCGCGAGCGCTCGGAGTGCTCGACCGGCTGCCGGTCTTCGACCGCATCACACCGCAGGGTGTGGTGTGGGACGACGGCCGTCGGGTCGAGGCGGATGTGATCCTTTGGGCGACCGGTTTCCGCGCCGCACTCGACCATCTGGCGCCGCTGCGGCTGCGTGAGCCGGGTGGCGGCATCCGGCTCGACGGCACCAGCGTGGTGAAGGATCCTCGGATCCATCTGATCGGTTACGGCGGGTCGGCCAGCACGATCGGTGCCAACCGCGCCGGGCGCGCTGCCGTGCGGGAGATCACCGGGTTGCTGGCGGCCCACGGGGCGGCCTGACGGACCCAGACATCGGATGTCTGGCTTCACACTGCCGAGCGCGTACGGCAAGATGAACCCCCGGCACGATCACCGACGTCAGGAGGCACCGTGCGGGTGGCGCTCTTCATCACGTGCGTCAACGACGCGCTGTTCCCGGACGCCGGCCGGGCAGTGGTCGGCCTCCTGGAACGGCTCGGTGTCGCGGTCGACTTCCCGCCCGGTCAGACCTGTTGCGGCCAGATGCAGTACAACACCGGTTACCGGCATCAGGCCGAGCCGTTGGCCGTGCGCTTCGCCTCGGTCTTCGCCGGTTACGACGCCGTGGTCACCCCGTCCGGCTCGTGTGCGGCCATGGTCCGCGAGGTCTACCCGAGGATCGGCGAGCGGGCAGCGGCCGAGGGCAGGGGCGATGCTCTCGCCGAACAGGCCGCTCGTGTCGTCCCCAAGGTCTACGAACTCTCCGAGTTCCTGGTCGATGTGCTCGGCGTCGAGGACGTCGGCGCGTACTTCCCGCACACGGTGGCCTACCACCCGACCTGTCACAGCCTGCGTCTGCTCCGGGTCGGCGACCGCCCGACGCGGCTGCTGCGCGCCGTCAAGGGGCTCGACCTCGTCGAGTTGCCGGGAGCGGAGGAGTGCTGCGGCTTCGGGGGCACCTTCTCGGTGAAGAATCCGGCGGTCTCCGCTGCGATGGGGTCGGACAAGGTGCGGGCCGCGGTCGATTCCGGCGCCGAGGTGCTGTGCGCCGCGGACAACTCCTGCCTGATGCACATCGGCGGCACCATCTCCCGCCAGGGCTCAGGGGTGCGGGTGATGCACCTCGCGGAGATCCTGGCCCGTACGGAAGGGTCCGCGTCGTGAGCGGTACGTACCGTGGAGCACCTGCGTTTCCGAAGGCCGCCGAAGCCTCCACCCGTGACCGGCAGTTGCGGGGGAACCTGCGCCACGCGACCCACACCATCCGCGCCAAGCGCGCCCGCGCGGTCGCGGAACTGGGCGACTGGGCACAGTTGCGCGCCGCAGGTGCCGCCATCAAGGACCACACGCTGCGCCATCTCGACCACTACCTGGAGCAGTTGGAGGCCGCCGTCACAGCCGCCGGCGGGCAGGTGCACTGGGCGGTCGACGCCGACGAGGCCAATCGCATCGTCGCCGAGCTCGTGAAGGCGACCGGCGAGACGGAGGTCGTCAAGGTCAAGTCGATGGCCACCCAGGAGATCGGGCTCAACGAGGCGCTCGCCGAGCAGGGCATCCGCGCCTACGAGACCGACCTCGCCGAGCTGATCGTACAGCTCGGCGACGACCGCCCGTCACACATCCTCGTCCCCGCCATCCACCGCAACCGCTCCGAGATCCGCGACATCTTCCGCAGCACGATGGGCAAGTGGGGGCGCCCCGCACCCGACGACCTGACCGACTCCCCCGCCGAACTCGCCGAGGCCGCCCGCCTCCACCTGCGGGAGAAGTTCCTCGGTGCCAAGGTGGCCGTCTCCGGGGCCAATTTCATGGTCGCCGAGACGGGCACGCTCGTCGTCGTCGAGTCCGAGGGCAACGGCCGGATGTGCCTGACCCTCCCCGAGACGCTGATCTCCGTCGTCGGCATCGAGAAGGTGGTCCCCACCTGGCAGGACCTCGAGGTCTTCCTCCAGTTGCTCCCCCGCTCCTCGACCGCCGAGCGGATGAACCCGTACACCTCGACGTGGACCGGGACGACCGACGGCGACGGCCCGCAGACCTTCCATCTCATCCTGCTCGACAACGGGCGCACCGACACCCTCGCCGACACCGTCGGCCGCCAGGCGCTGCGCTGCATCCGCTGCTCGGCCTGTCTCAACGTCTGCCCCGTCTACGAGCGGGCCGGCGGCCACGCGTACGGGTCGCCTTATCCGGGGCCGATCGGCGCCATCCTCACCCCCCAGCTCCGGGGCACCGCGAGCGAGGTGGACGCCTCGCTGCCGTACGCATCGACGCTGTGCGGGGCCTGCTACGAGGTGTGCCCGGTCGCCATCGACATCCCCGAGGTCCTGGTGCATCTGCGGGAGCGTGTCGCCGAGGGCGGGCCCGCGACGCGGCACGGCACCAAGGTCACCATCAAACCGGCGAGGGGACACGCAGCCGAACGCGCCGCGATGCGCGCCGCCCGGTGGGCGTTCGAGCATCCGCGGGCGCTGCGGGCCGGGGAGCGTCTGGCGTCCGGGACCCGCAGCGTGCATCCGGCACGGCTGCGGCTGCCGGGTCCGGCGAGGGCGTGGTCGGACACGCGGGATCTGCCGTCGGCGCCGCCGGAGCCCTTCCGGGACTGGTGGCAGCGCACTCGCGGGGCGCGCGGCGGGGACGGCGGAAGGGCGACCCAGTGAGTTCGGCGGGCAGCAGGGACATCGTCCTCGGCCGGATCCGGCGGGCGCTGGCCGACGTGCCACGGACGGAGCGGCCGCAGGACGTACCGGTGGAGCGCACGTACCTGCGCACGCACGGCGAACGCAGCGAGCGGCAGACGGCCGACCTGCTGGCGGAGAACCTCGCGGACTACCGGGCGGTGGTGCATCGTTGCCCCTCCGGCGAACTGCCGGTGCGCGTCGCCTCCCTCCTCGCCGCGCGCGGGTCGGCGACGGTCGTCGTGGCGCCCGGTGTCCCGCAGGAATGGCTGAGCGAGGCCGCCGGGGTCGCACGGATCCCGGATTCCGCCGGGCAGACCGCCCATGAACTGGACTCGGTGGACAGCGTGGTCACCGGCTGTGCGGTAGCGATCGCCGAGACCGGCACGATCGTGCTCGACGCCTCACCTGACCAGGGCCGGCGGCGGATCACCCTCGTGCCGGACCACCACATCTGCGTCGTGCGGCTGGCCGACCAGGTGGTCGACTCGGTGCCGCAGGCCCTCGAACGGCTCGATCCGGCACGGCCGCTGACCTGGATCTCGGGTCCGTCGGCGACGAGCGACATCGAGCTGGACCGGGTCGAGGGCGTGCACGGGCCACGCACGCTGGAGGTGGTGCTGGTCGAGGGGTGACGGGAACGGGGCCGCCACACCACGTGGGCGCCGTCAGCCCGCGGCGGGGGCGTCGACCGGGGTGAGCTGCTCTTCGTCCTCCGGTGTGAGCTGGGCGTCGCGGCGCACCAGGGCGGCGTAGCGGCCGTCCATGGCCAGCAGTTCGTCGTGCGTACCGCGCTCGGCTATGCGGCCGGCGTCGAGGACCACGATCTGGTCGGCGTCGCGGACCGTGGAGAGCCGGTGGGCGATGGTGATCGTGGTGCGTCCGGCAGCGAGCGCGTCAATGGCGTCCTGCACGGCGTACTCGGTGCGGGTGTCGAGGGCGCTCGTCGCCTCATCGAGGATGAGAACGGGCGGGTCGCGCAGGATGGTGCGGGCGATGGCGAGACGTTGCTTCTCGCCGCCGGAGAAGCGGTAGCCGCGTTCGCCGACGAGGGTTTCGTATCCGTCGGGGAGGCCCGCGATGTGGTCGTGTATCTGGGCCGCCCTCGCGGCAGCGACGAGTTCTTCGTCTGTGGCGTCCGGCTTGGCGAAGCGCAGGTTGTCCGCGACCGAGGCATGGAACAGATAGGTCTCCTGGGAGACCACGCCGACCGCCTCGGCGAGGGTGTCGAAGGCGAGGTCGCGCACGTCGACGCCGTCGATGGTGACGCGGCCTCCCGTCACGTCGTACAGCCGCGGCACCAGATAGCTCAGGGTGCTCTTGCCCGATCCGGTGGCGCCGACGATGGCGAGGCTGCCGCCCGCCGGGACGTCGAGGTCGATGCCGTGCAGGGTGCGCTGCCCGCCGGCCGGCTGGTAGGAGAAGTCGACGTTCTCGAACCGGACGTCGCCGCGCACCCGGGTCAGCCGCACCGGGTTCGCACGCTCGGTGATGTCCACCGGCAGGTCGAGGTATTCGAAGATGCGCTGGAAGAGGGCGATGGAGGTCTGCACGTCCACACCGGTCTGCAGCAGGCTGACGGTGGGCCGGAACAGGCTCTGCTGCAGCGAGACGAAGGCGACCAGGGTGCCGATCGACACCTTGGGCCCGCCCATGTGCAGGTCGATGCCGGCCGCCCAGTAGATGAGGGCCGGCATGGCGGCCATGACGATGCCGATGGTCGACATCCGCCACCGGCCGGCCATGTTGGAGCGCACTTCGAGATCGACCAGGCGCTCGGACTCGCCCCGGAAGTCCTTGGTGAGCGAGTCGGCGCGGCCCATCGTGCGGCCGAGCAGGATGCCGCTGACCGAGAGCGACTCGGTGACGATCGAGGACATCGCGGCCATCTGCTTCTGCCGCTCAGTGGTGATCTTCTTGCGTTCGCGGCCGACCCGGCGGCTGATCCACACGAAGACAGGCATCAGCAGCAGCGACACGACGGTGAGCTGCCAGTCGAGGGCGAGCATCGCGACGATGGCGGCGATGACGCTGGTGAGGTTGGAGACGATGGATGTCGCCGTGGAGGTGACGGTGGCGGCCATGCCGCCGATGTCGTTGGCGATGCGGGACTGCACCTCACCGGTGCGGGTCCGGGTGAAGAACGACAGCGACATGCGCTGCAGCTGCGCGTAGACCGCGGTCCGCAGGTCGTGCATGACGCGTTGGCCCACGGTGGTGGAGATCAGCGTCTGCAGCACATTGAAAACGCTGTTGACGACGGCGGTGGCGATCATGCCGAGGGCCAGCAGGCTCAGCAGGCCGGTGCGGCCCTGCGGGATCGCGACGTCGAGGGTCGCGCGCAGCAGGAACGGCGAGGCGACCGTGACCAGCGAGGACGCGACGACGAGGACGAGGACGACGCTAAGGCGACCGCTGTAGGGGCGGAAGAGCCTGAGGATGCGCCGCACGTCGGCAGGGTTGTCGGGGTCCTTCGGCGGTGGGGTCCAGTCGGGTCCTTGGGGTTTCATGAGCTCCTTCGGGTGTTCGGGGGCGTGGCGGCGCGAGGCCGTAGGCGAGCATAGTTCATTGTTACCTATACTCACAATGAGGCAAGTCCTGATAACCTTTGGCCATGGACGTCGCTGAGAGCACCGGGAATCTCGCCGATCAGCTGTTGAGGCTGACCCGTCGACTTCACCGGGCGCAGAAGCAGTACCTGCAGCCGCTCGGCATCACCCCGGCCATGTCACGGCTGCTGCGCGTGGTCTCGCACAGCGAGGAGCCACTGCGCATGGTGGATCTCGCGCAACGGCTCGATGTAGTGCCGCGGGCCGTGACGACGCTCGTCGACGGGCTGGAGTCGTTCGGCCTGGTGCGCCGCGTCCCCGACCCCGCCAACCGCCGGGTGATCCGGGTTGAGCTGACCGCGCAAGGCCGTGACGCGCTGCAACGTCTGCGTGACGCGCGCCGCGCGGCCGCCGAGGATCTGCTCGCCCCGCTCGGCCCCGAGCAGCGCGAGCAGCTGGGCGAGCTGCTCGCCGCCCTCGACCGGGATCCGTCCCGTAGCTGCTGAGCGGGCGGGCTCCCGGGTCCGTCCGTTACCCGAGCAGGCCCAGCGCCGCCGCGAAGCCGACCCCGCCGAGGCCCACGAAGAGCGGCATGAGCAGCCTGACCTCCACCCAGCTGCCCGCGTGGAAGCGCATGAAATGCGGGGTGCCGACCGGGTACCAGCGCTTTCGGCCGATCGGTATGGGCCACAGCACCGGGCATCCGGAGACGGTGAGCGCGTCCCCGATGCAGTGCACGAGCGAACCGAGAGCGATGGGCACGCCGATCCACAGGTAGTGCTGTCCGGGCTGGGTGAACAACCAGCTCTGGCCCATGCCCGGATCGGCCAGCACGCCGGCGAGGAACCAGGCACCCGCCGCACCGAGCATCCACACCAGCAGGTGGTGGTGCCCCCTGACCTCCCACCACAGCAGCCCGTCGATCGCCAGCACGATGTGCACGAACAGCACCCCGAGCACACCCCACCGTCCGCCGTACACGGCTATCGCGGAGGCCCCGGCACCGCACATCGCAGCCCACGGCCAGGTGTGGGTCAGGGTGCGGTGACCGCCGTTGCGGTGCGGGTCGCCCTTGCCCCGGGTCAGGTGGTAGACGCCGAGGGAGAGCTTCTCGACGATCTCGCAGAGCCCGCGCGACAAGGGTCCGAAGGCACGCGAGATGGTCGCCGGCTTGTGGTCGAGGTCCGGGCCGAGCGCGGCCCCGGCACACAGCAGCGCTCCGACGACGAGGGTCGGCCACGGCATGGGGTGGTGGAAGTACGCGGCCGCCGCCCCCACTCCCAGCCAGGCCGCTGCTCCGGACAGTGAGTGCGCCGGACCCATCATGGCCTGGCTCCCCCCTTCGGCCCGCCGTACAGCGGGAGTTGACGCGATGGTGACGGCACAGCCTAGCGCCGGTTGATCTTCGCGCGTACGGGCGGTTCCGCTTTCGCCCGGGGAGCCAGGCAAGATGGAGGGCGTGACCCTCACCGATCAGATCCCCGCGACCCCCGATCCCGACGCCCTCTTCGAGACGTTCTCGGCCTGGGCGCAGGAGCGGGGGATCTCGCTCTACCCCGCCCAGGAAGAGGCGCTGATCGAGGTGGTCTCCGGGGCGAACGTGATCCTTTCGACTCCGACCGGCTCCGGCAAGAGCCTGGTGGCGGCCGGTGCGCACTTCGCGGCGCTCGCCAATGACCAGGTCACCTTCTACACCGCGCCGATCAAGGCGCTGGTGTCGGAGAAGTTCTTCGACCTGTGCAAGGTCTTCGGCACCGAGAACGTCGGCATGCTCACCGGCGATGCCTCGGTCAATCCCGACGCGCCTGTGATCTGCTGCACAGCGGAGGTCCTCGCGTCCATCGCGCTGCGGGACGGCAAGGACGCCGACGTCGGCCAGGTCGTGATGGACGAGTTCCATTTCTATGCGGAGACGGACCGCGGCTGGGCCTGGCAGATCCCGCTCCTCGAACTGCCGCAGGCCCAGTTCGTGCTGATGTCGGCGACGCTCGGGGACATGTCGCGGTTCGAGGAGGACCTGACGCGGCGTACCGGCCGTCCCACGGCCGTGGTGCGCTCGGGGACCCGCCCCGTACCGCTCAGCTACGAATACCGCACGACACCGTTGACCGAGACGCTCACCGAGCTGCTGGAGACGCACCAAGCCCCGGTCTACATCGTGCACTTCACCCAGGCTGCCGCGGTCGAGCGTGCCCAGGCGCTGATGAGCATCAACATGTGCACACGCGCCGAGAAGGACGCGATCGCCGAGCTGATCGGCAACTTCCGTTTCACCACGAAGTTCGGCCGGAATCTGTCGCGCTTCGTACGGCACGGCATCGGCGTTCACCACGCGGGGATGCTGCCGAAGTACCGGCGACTGGTGGAGCGACTCGCGCAGGCCGGCCTGTTGAAGGTGATCTGCGGCACGGACACTCTCGGCGTCGGCGTCAATGTCCCCATTCGCACGGTGCTGTTCACCGCGCTGACCAAGTACGACGGCTCGCGAGTGCGGGTGCTGCGGGCACGGGAGTTCCATCAGATCGCCGGGCGGGCCGGCCGGGCCGGTTTCGACACCGCGGGGCTTGTGGTCGCCCAGGCCCCGGAGCATGTGATCGAGAACGAGAAGGCTCTGGCGAAGGCCGGGGACGATCCCAAGAAGCGCCGCAAGGTGGTGCGCAAGAAGGCGCCCGAGGGCTTCGTCAACTGGTCCCAGCAGACGTACGAGAAGCTGATCGCCTCCGACCCCGAGCCGCTCACCTCCCGCTTCCGCGTCACGCACGCCATGCTGCTCTCCGTGATCGCCAGGCCCGGCAACGCCTTCGACGGGATGCGGCAGTTGCTCGAGGACAACCACGAGCCGCGCGGCGCCCAGCTGAAGCACATCCGCCGGGCGATCGCGATCTTCCGGTCGCTGCTGGCGGGAGGCGTCGTGGAGCGGTTGGAGGAGCCGGATGCCGAGGGCCGCATCGTGCGGCTGACGGTGGATCTCCAGTCGGACTTCGCGCTCAATCAGCCGCTGTCCACCTTCGCGCTCGCCGCGTTCGAGCTCCTCGACCCGGAGTCGCCGTCGTACGCGCTCGACATGCTCTCGGTGGTGGAGTCGACGCTCGACGACCCGCGGCAGATCCTCGCCTCGCAGCAGAACAAGGCCCGGGGTGAAGCCGTGGCCCGGATGAAGGCCGACGGCATCGAGTACGAGGAGCGGATGGAACAGCTCCAGGACGTCACCTACCCCAAGCCGCTCGAGGAGCTGCTCTCCCACGCCTACGGTGTCTACCGCAAGAGCCACCCCTGGGTCGGCGACCATCCGCTGTCTCCCAAGTCCGTGGTGCGTGACATGTTCGAGCGCGCCATGGCCTTCACCGAGTTCACCTCGTTCTACGAACTCGCCCGCGCCGAGGGCATCGTGCTGCGGTACCTGGCGAGCGCGTACAAGGCGCTGGAGCACACCGTTCCGGGGGACCTCAAGTCCGAAGACCTCCAGGATCTGATCGCCTGGCTGGGCGAGATGGTCCGCCAGGTCGACTCCAGCCTGCTGGACGAGTGGGAGCAGCTGGCGAATCCGCAGGAGGAGACGGCCGACGAGGCCGCCGACCGCGCGGACCAGGTCAAGCCGGTCACCACCAATGCCCGGGCGTTCCGGGTGCTGGTGCGCAACGCGATGTTCCGCCGGGTGGAGCTCGCCGCGCTGGAGAAGTACGACGAGCTGGCCGAGCTCGACGCGGAGACGGGCTGGGACGCCGACGCATGGGCGGATGCCATGGAGGCGTACTGGGACGAATACGACGACCTGGGCACGGGCCCCGACGCACGCGGCCCCAAGCTGCTGCAGATCGAAGAGCAGCCGCAGCACGGTCTGTGGAAGGTCCGCCAGGTCTTCGCCGACCCGGAGGGCGACCACGACTGGGGCATCTCGGCCGAGGTCGACCTGGCCGCGTCCGACGAGGAGGGCCGAGCGGTGGTCCGTGTCACGGGCGTCGGCCAGATCTGACCGCCCCCGATCGCCTTTCCTGAGCACCGCCCGAGCACGACACGAGGGAGCCCCGATGACCAATCCTGCCGAGCGGCTGGTGGATCTGCTCGATCTGGAACGGATCGAGGAGAACATCTTCCGCGGCCACAGCCCTGACGAGCGCCTGCAGCGCGTCTTCGGCGGGCAGGTCGCGGGCCAGGCGCTGGTCGCGGCCGGGCGCAGCACGGACGGGCAGCGGCCGGTGCACTCCCTGCACGCGTACTTCCTGCGCCCGGGGCGCCCGGGCGTGCCGATCGTGTACCAGGTCGAGCGGGTGCGCGACGGCAGGACCTTCACCACCCGCCGGGTGGTCGCGGTGCAGCAGGGCCGGACGATTTTCAACCTGACCGCCTCCTTCCACCTTCCCGAGTCGGGCTTCGAGCACCAGATGCCGATGCCCGAGGTGCCGGCCCCCGATGAACTGCCCAGGCTCGCCGACGAGATCCGCGGCCATCTCGGCACGCTGCCGGAGTCGCTGGAGCGGATGGCCCGGCGGCAGCCGTTCGACATCAGGTATGTGGAGCGGCTGCGCTGGACCCCGCAGGAGATCGAGGGCGCCGAGCCGCGCAGTGCCGTGTGGATGCGAGCGGTCGGCCCCCTCGGCGACGACCCGCTGGTCCACACCTGCGCCCTGACCTACGCCAGCGACATGATGCTGCTCGACGCCGTACGGGTGCCGGTCGAGCCACTGTGGGGGCCGCGCGGATTCGACATGGCGTCGCTGGATCACGCAATGTGGTTCCACCGGCCGTTCCGCGCCGACCAGTGGTTCCTCTACCAGCAGGAATCGCCGATCGCGACCGGTGCGAGGGGGTTGGCACGCGGACAGATCTTCAGCCGGGACGGCAGACTGCTCGTCTCCGTCATGCAGGAGGGCCTGTTCAGGAAGACCGGAGGCTGAACCTGAGCTGACAGGCGATCAGTTGACGTCGACCTCGAAGACCCGCGAGGTGAGATGGGTCTTGGGGTGCTTGTCCGTCGGCGAGGTACCTTCGACGAGCGCTCCGCGGAACTGCACCAGGCCCCGGCGCCCCGCCCGTATCCACATGTTGAGCCCGCCGCCACCGTTGTACTGGCCGTGCGAGCACCGCAGGGTCTGCCAGCCGCCACGCCCCTGACGCTGCTGTATGCAGAACCTGTTGAACGTGAAGTTGTCGTCGTCGCCGTTGCCCGTCAGGCGGATCTCCCCGCCGAGGTGCACGTTGTGCGGGGCCGCCACGAAGTAGATGTCGGACTTCGCCGAAGCGGCGGTGGTGGCAAGACCGACAGCCGAAGCGCTCACCGTCGCTATGACGGCAGCTCGCACAACGCGACGGTTCAGGTTGATCATCCGTTTCCCCTTTGGTTGCGTCGACTGAGTCGACCGCGCCGACAGACCGGCCGGGCCGGCGGACGGAGCCGGTCACGCTCCACCGCCCGATGCACACTGCGCTGCATTGTCGTGGCCCGTTCATTTACACAGACCCCACAGTCACCGGCACCGTTGCCCGAGGTTTGTCACCGTTCGGCAACAGGGCCACGCCGTGTTCTGTGCGCACCGTGCCCGGCCGGGCCCTGTCCAGCGCGAACCCCAGCGACAATCTGGCGAACTCCCTCTCCTCGCGGCCGTCGGCGAGCAGCAGGGCATCCGCCACCTCCCGGAGGAAAGGCGGCCCTGCACGGCCCGGCAGGAGTTCCGGGCGCAACTGCCGCAGTCGAGCCCTTTCGCGCTCATCGGGCACGACCTGCGCCAGAGCCTCCTCGCCGAGGAGCGCGGCCCACACCGAGGCCTCCTGCCAACCGTCGGCGGCCTGCGCGGCCGCCCAGGCCGTACTGCGCGAACGCCAGCCGCGCGCCCGCAGATCCTCGCCATCGGCGAGCGCAGCCAGCAACCGCGGCGGCAACCGCCCGCTCAGCCACGCCGTGTGCGTCTCACCGAACGACCGCACCTCGCTTGCCAGATAGAGCCACACCACCGACCGATAACGGTTGGCATACCATCGCACAGGGGTGAAACACCCGCATTTCGCAAGCTTGGTGAAGCGCACGCTGCTGATCCCGAGCAGCTCCGCACCGCTGACGGTGCCGACCAGCCGCAGCCGCCCGCGCAACGCCGACGGAAACCCCTCCTCCGCTCGCAGCCGTGCGATCTGCGACCGCGGCACCATTCGCCGTCCGCCCTGACGAGCAGCCGTACGGACCTCACCGAGCTGCATCGCAAGCTCCATGTCCCGCCGTTCCAGGCAGAGTTCCCCCGCGGCTTCGTCCGGCCCCACCACCGCATCACGCGCCCCCGGCCCCTTCGGCGCGTCGATCACCTGCGTGCTCATCGTGTGCCTCCCCCGACACCGATCCATCACTGTCAGTAATCACGGTAGCCCCGCCCTCCGACATCGCGGGCGGCCTGTGGATAACTCCTGCCGCGGTCACTCACCGGGACCAGCCGGAGTCCGGCGCAACGCGCGCAAGCAAGGCGCACGAGCAAGGCGCGCGAGCAAGGCGCGCGAGCAAGGCGCGCGAGCAAGGCGCCGATGCCGGACGCTACGGCCGGTGCAGCTGCTCGCTCTCGCGGACCTCCGGCAGCACCACGGTGCGGTCGCCCTCCCGCGCCGGCACGCCGAGGTGTTCGCCCACGCGGTGGACGAGGAGCGTCATCTCGTACGCGACCTGCCCGACGTCGGCGCCCGTCCCCGTCAGCACGGCCAGGCAGCTGCCGTCGCCCGCCGTGGTCACGAAGAGAAACCCTTCGTCGAATTCGATCATCGTCTGCCGCGCGCCACCCACGGAGAAGTACTGGCCGGCCCCCTTGGCGAGGCTGTGGAACCCGGACGAGACGGCCGCCAGATGCTCGGCGTCGGCCTGTGACAAATCGCGGCTGGCTCCAGTCACCAGGCCGTCGTTCGACAGCACCAAGGCGTGCATGACCTGCTGGACCCGGTCAGTCAAGTCGTCCAGCAACCAGCCGAGCCCGGCATCGTCTTCCGAGGCGCCGGATGCGTGCGAAACTGTGCGACTGCTCACCGGGATCCCCCGTCTGTCCGCGTCGTTCGACCGGCATTCAATGGGCGTTCAATGGGCGTTCGATCGGCTTTGAGCCTAGGCCTCGCCGAGCAGAACGGAAGACCCCAGGCGTTCGTTCCCGCCCGTCAACCGGCGCCGCGCGGCGCATACATGATGACCGCGACACCCACCAGGCAGATCACCGCACCGATGATGTCGAAGCGATCGGGACGGTATCCGTCGGCCACCACTCCCCACAGCAGCGAGCCGGCCACGAAGACCCCGCCGTACGCGGCGAGGATCCGCCCGAAGTGCGCATCGGGCTGGAACGTGGCGATGAACCCGTAGAGGCCCAGCGCGATCACTCCGGTCCCGGCCCATACCCAGCCGCGGTGCTCCCTCACGCACTGCCACACCAACCATGCCCCGCCGATCTCGAACAGCGCGGCAAGGACGAACAGGACGATAGAACGCAGTGTGACCATCTCCCCATCATGCCTGCCGTCGAATCAGGGCAGACTGACCCCCATGAACCCCATGAACCCCATGACCTCCATGAGCCGATGAGCCCCATGAACCCGATGGGCAGCGATCACCGCGGTGTCCGGGAGTTCTTCGCCGCGAAGGCGGACGCCTGGGATTCGCGCTACCCCGACGACACGCCCGCCTACGAGGCCGCCGTCGCCGCGATGAGCCTGAGCACCGGGCAGACGGTGCTCGACGCGGGGTGCGGTACGGGCAGGGCGCTGCCCGCGCTCCGAGCGGCGGTCGGCCCCACCGGGGTCGTCATCGGAGCCGACCTGACCCCGGAGATGCTGCGTGCCGCCGTGCGGGCCGGGCGTGACCGGGACGCTCAGTTGGTCGAGACGGACGCCGCCCGGCTGCCGGTCCGTTCTGCGTCCCTCGACGCGATCTTCGCCGCAGGGCTTGTCCACCACTTGCCCGATGCCGCGGCCGCCCTGCGCGAGTTCGCTCGCGTCGCCCGCCCCGGCGCACGTCTCGCCCTCTTCCACCCCATCGGCCGTGCCACGCTCGCCGCCCGCCACGGGAACACCCTGCAGCCGGACGACGTCCGCGCGGAGCCCAATCTGCGCCCGATGCTTGCCGATTCCGGGTGGGAGCTGGCCGAGTACGTCGACACCGCCGACCGTTATCTGGCCCTCGCCGTCAGAAGGCCCGGCTGACCTCGCCGAACTCTTCACTCCCCCTCTTCACTCCTCGGTCTCGACGCCGCAGCTACCTGCTGGTTAAGGTGCGCGCACCCACGAATGAGAAGAAGAGGAGTCGCGTGTCCACCACGGACGATGACGCGCTGTATGTGCTCACCGCAGTCATGCTGACCCCCGCGCGTTTCCCGAGCACGCTTGGCGACGACTACCCGGCGGCCTGCGCCGCCCTGGGGCTCGAACCACTGCCCGAGGGATACGGGCTCGTCCTGGGCCAGGACGGCCGCGGCGCACGCTGGACGGTGGCCACGGCCGACACCGCGCTCGTCGCCGTCGCCATCGCGACATGGGACTGCGGCCTGCCGTACGACCTCTCGCCCGACGAGCGCGACATCGTCGCATCGCTGCCCGGCTGGCCCCTCGACCTGGCCGTCTCCGCCCCCGGCCTCGCCGAGCCGCACGATCCGCCGGAGGAGGACGGCGGCGGCCCTCCCCTCGCCCCGCCCGACACCGGCACCTGGGGTCCGGCGCAACGACGCCTCGGCGCCGACGAGATCGCGTTGCAGTGGCGGATGTGGCGTGAACAGGTGGACGACACCAAGGACTTCGCCGCGCCCGGGGCGGCGCGCCACGAGGGGGTGCGCCGGGCGCTTGCCGAGGCACGGGCGTACGCCGACAACCCGCCGCCCGTGGGCCGCGTGCGCTCCTCCTACGCGGAGGGCGGGGCCCGGGCACTGCGCGCGGACGGGCCCGGGTGGAGCATGGTGGCCCGCACCGACGACATCGCGTTCGTGCTGCTGGACGACGAGCCGGGCGAGGTGCTGCCCGTCGGTCGCGGCCCCGAACTGCCGTACCTGCTCGATGCGTTGGAAAAGCTGGCCGTCCGGTCGGACTGAGCCGGGCGGCGGCCGCCGCGCCGCCGCCCCCACCCTCAAGTGTCGCTGCCACATCATCACCACAGGATCTGCACAGGTACATCAGAGAGCGGAGTTGTCAGGTAAACGTCAAGTGAATCCTCGCCGAGGGCGATTCCTGCCGCGCCGCCCCGCGCCCACACTGGCGCCATGAAGATGCCTCTACGCGCGTTACGCTCCCGTGGTTCCGCGATCGTCCTCGCCGGAGCACTTGCCCTCGGCCCCACCACCGTGCTGGCCGAATACGCCCACGCTGCGCCCGCCCCGACCTCGGTGACGACCGCTGTCGCCTCGGACATCGGCACCGTCTGCAAGAGCGCGCTGCCCAGCCAGGCCGACGACACGCTCCGACTCATTGCGCAGGGTGGCCCGTTCCCCTACCCCGAGGACGGCGAGGTCTTCCAGAACTACGAGGGCGTCCTGCCCTCCGAACCCTCCGGCTCCTACCACTCCTACACCGTCGTGACGCCCGGCGTGAGCAATCGCGGCGCCCGCCGCATCGTCACCGCCCAGGGCGGCACCGACTACTACACCGCCGACCACTACTCGACCTTCAGCACAATCGACTTCTCCTGCTGACCGTTGCTCCTGCCGACGGGCGGCACGGTCCGGCCGGATCGTGCCGCCCGCGTCCGCCTCTGCTTTGATGGGCGGCATGGATGTGCAGGGACGCTCCGCCGACGAACTGCTGGACATCGTGGACGAGGCCGACTTGGTGATCGGACAGGCCCCGCGCGGGGAGGCGATGGACAAGCGCCTGCGCCACCGTTGCGTGTTCGTCCTGGCCCGCGATCCCGAGGGGCGGATCTTCGTCCACCGCCGCACCGCGGACAAACTCGTCTTCCCCTCCCGCTACGACATGTTCGTGGGCGGAGTGGTCGGCGCGGGCGAGAGCTACGACGACGCGGCACTGCGCGAGGCCGAGGAGGAACTGGGCGTCACAGGGCTACCGCGTCCCGTACCCGTGCTGAAGTTCCTCTACGAGGCCCCGGAGCACACCTGGTGGTCGCGGGTCTACGAGGTCGAGTGCGCGCTTCCGGTACAGCCGCAGGTGGAGGAGGTGGCCTGGCACACCTTCCTCACGGACGCGGAGCTCGCGGCCCGGATTCCGCAGTGGCCCTGGGTGCCGGACGGAGTCGAGGCGTTCCGGCGTCTGACGCAGCTGCGCGGCGGCACCTGGCCCGCGGTTCACTGAGCCGGTTCGCGCACTGCACGCACGCCTGCGTCCCACTTCTCCTCGATGCGGCCGAACCTCCACACCGCGAGCGCCGCGATCCAGGTGACGACGAAGAGCCCGACGATCCAGAAGCCCACGGTGTTGAGGTCGACCGAGGAGACGGCATCCCAGAAAGGCCCGGTGAGCGACAGCTCCTCCGCCAGGATCGACATCAGCTCGATGCCGCCGATGATGAGTGCGACGGCGATCGACAGACCGGTGATGGTCAGGTTGTAGTACACCTTGCGCACCGGCTTGGAGAAGGCCCAGCCGTAGGCGAAGTTCATGAACGAGCCGTCGATCGTGTCGAGCAGCGACATCCCTGCCGCGAAGAGGACCGGCAGGCAGAGGATGGCGTACCAGGGCAGCCCCGAGGCGACCGACCCCGCGGCGAGCACCAGCAGGCTGATCTCGGTCACGGTGTCGAACCCCAGGCCGAAGAGGATGCCGAGCGGGTACATCTGCCAGGGCTTGCGGATGGCGCGGGTGGCACGGCCCAGGATGCGGTTCATCAGACCGCGCTTGTTCAGCTGCTCCTCCAGGGCGGCCTCGTCGTACTCGCCGCTCCGCATGGCGCGGAAGACCTTGACCAGGCCCACCAGGATCGCCAGGTTGATGGCCGCGATCAGGACGAGGAAGGCGCCGGACACCAGGGTGCCGATCAGGCCGCCGACCTGGTGCAGTCGCGAGTTGCCGTCGGAGAGGTCGTGGCCGACCGCCTTGACGCCGAGGGCGAGCAGGAAGGTGAGCCCGAAGACCACCGAGGAGTGCCCGAGAGAGAACCAGAAGCCCACCGACAGCGGCCTCCTGCCGTCCGCCATCAGCTTGCGCGTGGTGTTGTCGATCGCCGCGATGTGATCGGCGTCGAAGGCGTGGCGCAGGCCGAGGGTGTACGCGGTCAGACCGGTGCCGAAACCGAATGCGCCGGTGGAGAGGCGGTAGTGCGCGGGCACGACGAAGAGCGCCAGAACCCCGAAGCCGACGATGTGCAGCAACAGGACGAACAGCGCCATGCCGCCGAGTTGTGCGCGTTCGGCCGGCGACAGAGACGGGCGGAGTCGCCGGACGGCCGGTGAGAGCGAGGCTTGGGTCATGGCCACGGTGAAGGTCCCCCCTGGGAGAAGTACAGCGGTGCTCTGGTGCGACGTACTCCCAGTATTGAATCGCTATTGCACATTGTTCGCAACAGCGACTTCAGGGCGCCAGGATGTCCAGCTCGCGCAGCGCGCCGAGACAGATCTCGCGCATCAGATGCTCGGCGCCCTCGGCGTCGCGCGCCCGCACCGCGTCGGCGACGCGCACATGCAGCGTGACCGCCTCCGGGTCGGGGGCGCTGAACATCACATGGTGCTCGGTCCGCCCGGCTAGCACCTCGGCGACAACGTCACCGAGTCGCGCGAACATCTCGTTCCCCGATGCCTCCAGCATCACCCGGTGGAACGCGACGTCATGGACGAGGTATTCATCGAGGTCCGCGGCGCGGCCGGCGGCCGCCATGTCCGCCGCGAGCACGGTGAGCCTGCGGCACTGCGCGGGCGTGGCTGCAGCGGCCGCCAGGCCCGCGGCGACCGGTTCGACGGCGGTACGGAGCATGGTCAGCGAGCGCAGCTGACGCGGGCGGTCGGCGCCGGCGAGGCGCCAGCGGATGACGGCCGGATCGAAGACGTTCCACTCCTCGGTGCGCCGCACGGTGATGCCGACCCGGCGGCGCGACTCGACCAGGTGCATCGCCTCCAGGACCCGCACCGCCTCCCGGACAACGGTCCGCGAGACGCCATAGGTGCGTTCGAGCTCGTCGATGCGCAGCACCGTGCCGGGCGGGTGGACGCCCGAGGCGATGGCCGGGCCCAGCTCGTCCAGCACGCGGGCGTGGAGTCCGGCGTCATGACCTGCGGTTCGGGCGGTCCCACCCTGCTTCGGCATGAGCGACAGCCTATGCGGCCCCGGGCGACGCTACCTCTTTCATATGACGTTTTCGTCTCAAGCTCTTGAATAAGTAGTACCTATGGCGTTTATTGAGGGGCGCAGTTTCGGACAAGGAGGTACCAGGACATGACCGCGGCAGATCCGCAGCTTCCCGTGGTGGTCGTCATGGGGGTGTCCGGATCGGGCAAATCGACCGTAGGCCTGCTGCTGGCGCAGCGGCTGGGCGTTCCGTACGCCGAGGCGGACGACTTCCACCCGGCCGAGAACATCGCCAAGATGTCGGCCGGCCACCCGCTGGACGATGCGGACCGTGCGCCCTGGCTGGATGCGATCGGCGCATGGATCAAGGCGCGGGACGGACGCGGCGGGGTGGTGAGCTGTTCGGCTCTCAGGCGCCGCTACCGCGACCGGCTGCGCGCCGACGCCCCGGATCTGTTCTTCGTCCACCTCGACGGACCGCTGGAGCTGATCTCCTCGCGGCTGGCCGCGCGCATGGAGCACTTCATGCCGCCCGGCCTGCTCCGTTCGCAGTTCGACGCGCTCGAACCGCTCGAAGCCGACGAGAACGGGACCGTCGTCTCGATCGAGGGCGGCCCGCAGGCGATCGCCGAGCGCGCGTACGAGGCCCTGCCCCTCTGACCGCTTCCCGCTTCCCGCTTCCCGCTTCCGGCTTCCGGCTTCCGGCTTCCGGCTTCCGGCCGCCCCCCTCCCGCCGGCTCTTCCCGCCGCCCCCTTTCTACGGAGATTGATCGTGTCTGCACTCAGCGTCGAGTTGCTGGCCGCGGCCGCCGCCCCGGCCCCGCCCCCCATCACCAGCGCAGGCAACACCCAGCTGGGGATCGCGGCCCTGGTGGGCATCGCCGTGATCGTCCTGCTGATCACGCGCTGGAGGATGCACGCCTTCCTGTCTTTGACCATCGGCTCGCTGGTGCTCGGCATCGTCGCGGGGGCGCCGTTGGACAAGGCGATCACAAGTTTCAGCACCGGCCTGGGCTCCACAGTCGCATCGACGGGCATCCTCATCGCGCTCGGCGCGATACTCGGCAAGCTGCTCGCCGACTCCGGCGGTGCCGACCAGATCGTCGACACCATCCTGGCCAGGACCAGCGAGCGGCGGCTGCCGTGGGCGATGGCGCTCGTCGCCGTCGTCGTCGGCCTTCCGCTCTTCTTCGAGATCGGCATCGTGATGCTGATCCCGGTGGTGCTGCTGGTGGCCAAGCGGGGCAACTACTCGCTCATGCGCGTCGGCATTCCGGCGCTCGCCGGTCTCTCCGCCATCCACGGCCTGGTGCCGCCGCACCCCGGGCCGCTCGCGGCGGTCAGCGCACTCCACGCCGACCTCGGCACCACGCTGGCGCTCGGTGTGCTCGTCGCGATTCCCTCGGTGGCCATCGCCGGACCGCTCTTCGGCCGCCTCGCCGACCGCTGGGTGAAGGTCACGCCGCCGGAGGGACTGACGCCGACGCGTGCCTCGGACGACCTGGACAGGCGCCCCGGCTTCACCGCGACCATCTGCACCGTGCTGCTGCCGGTGGTGCTGATGCTCGCCAAGGCGCTGGTCGACGTCACCGTCACCAACAAGGCCGGCCTGCTGTACCGGACGTTCGACGTCATCGGCACGCCGATGATCGCGCTGCTCGCCGCGGTCGTGCTGGCCATGTTCACCCTCGGCCGTGCCGCGGGCTTCTCCAAAGGCCAGATCTCCGCCACGGTGGAGAAGTCGCTCGGCCCGATCTGCGGCATCGTCTTCATCGTCGGCGCGGGCGGCGGCTTCAAGCAGGTGCTGGTGGACGCCGGCGTCGGGAACATGATCGTCCATCTGACGCACGGCTGGCACATCTCGCCGCTGCTGCTGGCCTGGCTGATCGCCGTTCTCATCCGTGTCGCCACCGGTTCGGCGACGGTCGCCACGATCTCCACGGCCGGTCTGGTCGGGCCGCTCGCCGCGGGGATGAGCCCGACGCACGTGGCGCTGCTGGTGCTGGCCGTCGGCGCCGGGTCGGTGTTCCTCTCGCACGTCAACGACGCCGGTTTCTGGCTGGTCAAGGAGTACTTCGGGATGGACGTCCCGCAGACCTTCAAGAGCTGGTCGCTCATGGAGACGGTGCTGTCGGTCGTGGCGCTGGTCTTCATCCTCGCGCTGTCGCTGCTGATGTAGCCGCGGCACGCGGCAAGTCGACGCGAGTGCCTCCCCCTGCCGAAAGCCGGAGGGGGAGGCACTCGCGTCGACGGCATCACCAGCGAGGAACGGCGGGACTGCCCCAGCCCGGGTCGGCCCTGAGCATCGCGGCGGCATCGTCGCGGTCGCGCATGGCACCGTCGTCGTCCAGCCACCGCTGATGGAGCCTCTTGAGCGCCTCGTGGTCGAGTTCGACGCCGAGGCCGGGGGCGTCGCTGACGGCGAGACGGCCGCCGCAGAAGGTGTGGCGCTCGGTGATGACGTCCTCGGTCTGCCACGGGTAGTGCGTGTCGCAGGAGTGGTCGAGGTTGGGGACGGTCGCGGCGACATGCGTCATCGCGGCGAGGCTGATGCCGAGATGCGTGTTGGAGTGCATGGACAGACCGACGCCGAATGCACGGCAGATCGCGGCGAGTTCGCGGGTGTTGCGCAGTCCGCCCCAGTAGTGGTGGTCCGAGAGCACCACCTGGACGGCACCGGTCGTGAACGCCTCCCTGATCTCCGGGAAGGTGGTCACGCACATGTTGGTGGCCAGCGGGGTGTCGCAGGCGGCGGCGACCTCGGCCATGCGGGCGGTGCCGCTCGCCGGGTCCTCCAAGTACTCCAGGACGCCCGCCAGTTCGCGCGCGACATACAGCGAGGTCTCCACCGACCAGGCACCGTTGGGGTCCAGCCGCAGCGGACGGCCGGGGAACGCCTCGGCGAGCGCGCGGACGGCGGCGATCTCCTCGTCGGGCGGGAAGACGCCGCCCTTGAGCTTGAACGAGGAGAACCCGTAGGTGCGCGCGAAGCGCCGGGCCTGGGCGACGACGCCCTCCGGGTCGAGTGCGGCGCCCCAGTCGTCGGGCTCGCCCGCACCGCCGGGGTGGGTGGCCCACCGGTAGAAGAGGTAGGCGCTGTAGTCGACGTGGTCACGGATCTTGCCGCCGAGCAGTGCGTGGACCGGCAGGCCCAGGGACGTGCCGAGGGCATCGAGGCAGGCGACCTCGAAGCCGGAGACGACCGAGAGCCGCAGCTTGTCGGCGGTGCGCACGCCGCGCAGTCCGCCGACGTCGACGGCGTCGGAGACGTCCTGGGGCTCACCGCACACCCGGTCGGCCAGGGTGAACAGCCCGTTCAGCTCACTGACCAGATGTCCGGGCAGGGCATCGGCGAGCGAGCGGGCGAGGTCGAGGTAGGCGGTGTCGCCGTAGGTCTCGCCGATGCCGGTGATGCCGTCCGCAGTGAGGACCTCGATGATCAGACGAGGGGTGTACGGCTGGTGAACACCCTGGACGTTGAGGAGTGGCGGGTCCGCGACGAGGACCGGGGTGAGCCGGACCTCCGTGATGGCGAGGGAAGCGCGCCGGAGGCCACCTGTTCGCATATCTGAATTTTGTTCACCCATAGAGTCAGAGGCTAGGCGCGTGCGCGCCAAGCGTCAATGCCGCCCACTGGACGACATACCGACTGGTCGGCATGATGGTGCGGAGAGCCCGCCGAGCCCCCGAGGAGCCGTCCATGAGCACCGACACCCCACCCGGCCTCGACCCGGAGCGGCTGCGCGCCCATCTGGACCGGGAACGGCCGGGCCTGGTGCGCGGCCCCCTGCAGGCAACGCTCATCGAGGGCGGCCGGTCCAACCTCACCTACACCGTCACGGACGGCAGTTCACGCTGGGTGGTCCGCAGGCCGCCGCTCGGCCACGTCCTCGCCACCGCGCACGACATGGCCCGCGAGTTCACGGTGATCAAGGCGCTGCACCCCACGCCTGTCCCCGTCCCCGAAACACTGCTGCTCTGCGACGACGCCGACGTGATCGGGGCACCTTTCTACGTCATGGAGCACGTCGACGGCACGCCGTACCGCATCGCCGCACAGCTCGCCGCGATCGGCCCGGAGCGCACCCGCGGCGTGGTGCTCGCACTCCTCGACACCCTCGTCGACCTGCACGCCGTCGACCCCGAGGCGGCCGGGCTCGGCTCGTTCGGACGCCCGGACGGGTTCCTCGAACGACAGCTGCGCCGCTGGGCCAAGCAGCTCGCCGCCTCGCGCAGCAGGGAGCTGCCCGGCATCGACCTCCTCCAGGAGCGGCTCGGCACATCGCTGCCGGCCTCCGGCGCACCGACGGTCGTCCACGGCGACTACCGGCTCGACAACGTACTCGTGGGCCCGGACGACCGGATCCGCGCTGTGCTCGACTGGGAGATGTCGACACTCGGCGATCCGCTCACCGACCTCGGGCTGCTGGTGATGTACAGCGACCGGCTGCCGGTCGAGAACTCTCCCGTCGCCACAGCCAGCAGCGCGCCGGGCCACCCCGGCACCGCAGAGCTGATTTCCCGTTATGCCGAACGCTCGGGCCGGGACGTCTCCGCCGTCGCCTGGTACGCCGCATTCGCGTACTTCAAGCTCGCGGTGATCCTGGAGGGCATCCACTACCGCTTCACCCTCGGCCGGACCGTGGGGGCGGGCTTCGACCGGATCGGCACCCTCGTGCCGGTCTTCATCGACCGCGGACTGACCATCATCAAGGAGGACTGACCGCCATGGACTTCGGTTTCGACGCCCGCACCGAAGAGCTGCGCCAGCGGCTCGGGGCGTTCATGGACGAGCACGTGTATCCGGCCGAACCGGTCTTCGCCGAACAGCGGGAGAACGCCGGCGACCCGTGGTCGCCTCCCCCGGTCGTCGAGGAGCTGAAGGCACAGGCGCGCAGGCAGGGCCTGTGGAACCTCTTCCTTCCGGGGGAGTACGGTGCCGGGCTGACCAATCTGCAGTACGCGCCGCTCGCCGAGATCACCGGCCGCAGCCCGCACCTGGCGCCTCCCGCGCTCAACTGCGCCGCACCGGACACCGGGAACATGGAGGTGCTCAGCGAGTTCGGTTCCGAGCCGCAGCGCAAGCAATGGCTGGAGCCGCTGCTCGCCGGGGAGATCCGTTCCGCCTTCGCGATGACCGAGCCCGATGTCGCCTCGTCCGACGCTGCCAACATCGAGACGCGTATCGAGCGCGTCGGTGACGAGTACGTCATCAACGGCCGGAAGTGGTACATCTCCGGGGCGATGAACCCCAACTGCCGGATCTTCATCGTCATGGGCAAGACCGATCCATCGGCGGAACACCACCGCCAACAGAGCATGATTCTGGTGCCGCGCGACACACCGGGCCTCGACGTCCGGCGCGGGATGCGCGTCTTCGGCTTCGACGACGGGGATCACGGCGGCCATGCCGAGGTGGTCTTCGAGGACGTGCGCGTCCCGGTGGAGAATCTGATCGGCGAGGAGGGCGGCGGCTTCGCCATCGCCCAGGCCCGGCTCGGCCCCGGACGGATCCATCACTGCATGCGGCTGATCGGCATGGCCGAGCGGGCAGTCGAGCTGATGTGCCAGCGCGCTGTGTCCCGTACGGCCTTCGGCAAGCCGCTCGCCGCTCAGGGTGTCGTCCAGGAGTGGATCGCCGAAGCGCGGGTGGAGATCGAACAGTTGCGGCTGCTGGTGCTCAAGACAGCGTGGCTGATGGACACCGTGGGGAACCGGGGCGCGCACACCGAGATCCAGGCCATCAAGATCGCCACACCGTCGGCGGTCCAGAGGATCGTCGACCGGGCGATCCAGGTGCACGGCGCCGGCGGAGTGAGCCAGGACTTCCCGCTCGCCGGACTGTGGTCGGCGGCGCGGTCGTTGCGGCTCGCCGACGGTCCGGACGAGGTGCACAAGCGGTCGCTCGCCCGGCGCGAGCTGAAGAAGTACCGGTAGCGGGGCGCCGGTTGAGGGGGGCGGTCCGCTCCGGCGGTCCGCCCCCCTCCCGCTTCGTGGTGTTCAGCCGAGCGTGACCACGACTCGCCCGGTGGTGGTGCCGTCGGCGACGCGCTGCACCGCCTGCGCCGCGCCGTCGAGCGCGACACGCTCACTGACCAGCGGTTTGACGGCTCCCTCTGCGGCGAGCCGGGTGAGCTCGCGGTGGCACTCCTCGATCGCCGCCGGGTCGTGGGTGTTGTACAGGCCCCAGTGCAGGCCGAGGATCGAGTAGTTCTTGACGAGTGCGTGGTTGAGGCCGGGCGCCGGGATGGTGCCGCTCGCAAAGCCCACGACGACGATGCGGCCTTCGAAGGCGATGCACTTGGTGGATTTCGTGTAGGCGTCGCCGCCCACTGGGTCGTAGACCACGTCGGCGCCCCGGCCGCCGGTGGCCTCCTTCACCACGGCGACGAAGTCCTGCGCGCGCCGGTCGACGACGACGTCGCAGCCCAGCTTGCGGGCCGCATCGGCCTTGTCCGGACCCCCGACGACCCCGATGACCGTGGCGCCCGCCGCCTTGCCGAGCTGAACGGCGGCGCTGCCGACCCCGCCTGCGGCGGCGTGGACGAGCAGCGTCTCGCCGGAGCGCAGCGCGGCGCGGCGGTGCAGGCCGAACCAGCCTGTCTGGTAGCCGATGTGCAGGGCCGCCGCCTCGGCGTCGTCCAAGGCCTCAGGGGCGGGCCGTACGCTCGACGCGTGGACCACCGCCAGTTCGGCGAAGGCACCGCCGGGCAGCACCGGCTGCGCGATCACCCGGCTGCCGGGCGCGACGGAGATGGCCTCCTCGCCCGCCGCCAGCACCTCGCCGCACAGCTCTACGCCCGGGGTGAACGGCAGCGGGGGCCGGACCTGGTATTGGCCCCGGCACAACAGGGCGTCGGGGAAGTTGACGGCGGCCGCCCGCACCCGGACCAGCGCCTGGTCCGGGCCGGGCACCGGGTCAGGTATCTCGTCGAGGTGCATCACCTCGTGCGGCTCCCCGTTCTTCTCGACGCGCCATGCCAGCATCACGCCTCCCGCGTGTTCAGGGCCGCCGTAGCGAATACAGCAGCAGATCAGCGAATTCCGCGGCCACCTGCTCTGCGGAGAGCGGGCCGTCCTCGCGGTACCAGGTGCCCAGGTGGTGCACCGAGCCGAAGAAGTAGTCCACGACGAGATCGGGGCGCGGCCCGGTCCGGAAGGTCCCGTCCCGCTGCCCCTCCTCGATCAGCGATCTGAACATCTCGTGGTAGCGGCGGCGGTCCGCCCGCACCGCCTTGTTCTTCTCGGGGCTGAGTTGGTGCATCGAGCGGAAGAAGATCTTGGTGTCGTCGAGGTTCTCGATGCTGGTGAGGACCACGTCCGCCGCCGCACGGTGCAGACGCTCCCCGACCGTGCCCTCGCCGCCCGCGATCTGCTGCAGGCGCTCGGTCTGCAGCCGCAGCACCCGCGCGTACACCTCGTGCAGCAGGTCGTCCTTGGAGCCGTAGTAGTGGTAGAGGGCGCCCTTGGTGACGCCGGCGGCTTCCACGATCTCCTGGACGGAGGTTCGCTCGAAGCCACGCTCGGCGAAGAGCCGGGTGGCCTCGGCCAGCAGCCGTTGTGCCACGGCCGCCGACTTGCTGCTGGGTGCGTGTGCCACGACTACCGTCCTTTGCGTGCCGGCCTTGGGGTGCTCACCGGCCTTCGAGCTTGCGCTGGAGTTTGTTCATGCCGTCGAGCCAGCGGTCCGGGTCGGCGGCACGGGCACCGTAGTATGCCGCGACCTCCGCGTGCGGCAGGATCAGGAACCGCTCGTCGGCGATGCCGTCGAGCACCGCGTCGGCGACCTGCTCGGGCTCGATCGCGGTGGGGGCGAGCACGAGTTGGCCGGTCTCGCCGGTGCCGGCCAGCATGTCGGTGCGTACGCCCTGCGGACAGACCGCGTGCACGTGGATGCCGCGGTGCCGGTAGGTGAGCGAGAGCCATTCCGCGAAGGCGAGCGCACCGTGCTTGGTCACCGAGTACGGGGCGGCGCCGACCATGGTCAGCAGCCCGGCCGCCGAGACGGTGGCGACGAACCGGCCCTCGCCGCGCTCCAGCCAGCCCGGGAGCAGCACCCTGGCGGCCCTGACATGAGCCATCACATTGACGTCCCAGGCGAGCGCCCAGTCGGCCTCGGGTGCGTCGGGGCCTCCGCCGGTCGGCACTCCCGCGTTGGCGCAGTAGATGTCGATCCCGCCGCCGAGCGCGGCCTCGGCCTGGGCGATCAGTCCGGCGACGCCGTCCTCGCCGGCCGCGTCGCCGGGGAGCGCCACCCCGCCGGTCTCGTCGGCGACCGACTTCGCCGCGTCCGAGTCGAGGTCGTTGACCGCGACCCGCGCGCCCTCGGCGGCGAACCGGCGGGCCAGCGCGGCGCCGATGCCCCGCCCGGCTCCGCTGACGAAGATTCGTACTCCCTGATGAGCGCCCACGACGGCTCCTTTCGGCTCGGCCAGGCAACATACTAACCAGTCGGTATGGCCTTGCGGAAGTCGTCGGGCGTCGCGAGCCGCCCTGGTGGGAACGGCACGCTCCGGCGATGATGCGGGCATGGCGGGCATCGGCGTGGATCCGTACTGGGACGTGAGCTTCGACGCGGACGGGCGGGCCGCCCCGCAGCGCCCGGACGCTCTCGTGCGCTCCATCGCCTCGGCCGGCCTGACCGATCTGATCGTCTTCGCGCACGCGTGGAACAACGACCACCCGACGGCGTCCCGGGTCTTCCGCCGCTTCTTCACACCGTTTCCCGCCCTGCTCGAAGCCGGACGCGCCACCGCCCGCGTCGGATACGCGGGCGTGCACTGGCCGTCGATGCGCTTCACCGACGAAGCCGTCCCCGACTACCGCCCCTCACCCAACGCTGAGGAAGCAGCTGACCGGGCGGTACGGCAGGGCCTCGACCAGCCGACGCTGACCGCACTGACGCAGCAGTTCCCCGGGCGCGCCGACGACCTGGGCCGGATGGCCGAGCTGCTGCGCGACCGACCGGCGTCCGACGACGCGCTCCGGGAGTACATCGGTCTGCTGCGCGGGTTCGTCCGCACGACCGACCACGCATCGGCGCACACCCCGCGGGAGATCTGCGAGTCGTTCGCCGATGCGCTGCAGAGCGCGGGCGCCGGAGCCGCCCCCGGGCAGGCCAGGGTGTGGAGCGGGGCGCGCGAGGTGCTGCGCTGGGCGGTGTACTCGCTGACGGCGCAACGCGCGGGTGTGGTCGGCGAGTCGGGGCTCGGTCCGCTGCTGCGCCGGATCGCCGATGCCGCGCCGACACTGCGCATCCATCTGCTCGGGCACAGCCTCGGGGGGCGTCTGGTCTGCTCCGCGCTGCCGGCGCTGCCACGGGAGCCCGGGTGCGTGCGCTCGGTCACCTTGCTCCAGGGGGCCCTTTCGCACCCTGCCTTGGCTGACCAGCTGCACAGGATCGACGGCCCGCTGGTGGCGTGCCATTCGGTCCACGACAATGCGCTGGGCGTCCTCTACCCGCTCGCCTCGCGCCTGATCGACGGCACCGCTTTCGGCGATGGGCATGCGGCGGTCGGCTACGAGGGTGTGCACGGCGACGGCGCAGCCGTCCGCATGACGCTTGCGCAGACCGCGCCGAGCGCGGGGCCGTTCCCTTCCCGGGGGTGCGTCAGCGTCGACGCGCGGGCGGTGGTACGCGCCGGCCGGCCGCCGGTCGGAGCGCATTCGGACATCTGCCACGCGGCACTGGGACGGGTCGTGCTGCGGGCCGGGCGCATCGTCGGCTGACGATGCGCCCGGCCCTTCCGCGCCCGGTCCGCGGGTTCAGCGGTGCGCGGGGAACTCCACCACCTGCTGGTAGGTGGGCCGGTTCTGCCAGGAGATGCGGTCGTCGTTGATGCCGCCGAGCGGATGCTGCTCGATGGAGTCGGCGCACCACTGGTCGCCGGCCGCGCAGCCCGTGCTGTCGCCGGGGTAGACCTGCGTCGCCGGGGTCGCGACCGCCTGCTTGAGGGTGGCCAGCAGCGTCGCCCGGCAGGCGGTCAGGTCGCCGCCGCCGCAGTACCGCTGGGCGAGGCCGCCCTCGACGTGTTCTCCGAGCACCGCTCGCAGGTCCTTGTCGGCGTAGGAGTACCAGCCGTACTGGAAGGAGCTGCCGGCGTGCCCGCCCGTCGGTCCCTGGCTCGCCGACGGCGGCTGGTCGACCGGGACGTCGGCGGTCAGCGCGTTGTACAGGCCGCTGCCGAGGCCGGGTTCGAACTCCGCCTGCACCAGCAGCGGCCACCAGGCGTCCATGATGCGGATGGCGTCGGAGTCGGCGTAGGTGTGCGAACCCGGAGTGGTCTCGCGCCGCTTGGTTCCGTCCTGGCTCCAGTTCCTCAGCTCGGCGACGGCCTGAGCGAGTTGCGGGTCGGTGATGGGACCGTTGCCCAGCACGGCGAGCAGGTCGGGCAGCACGTCCTCGCCGCGCAGGTCGGTGACGGCGGCGTCGGCCATCGCCTGGGTGAGTTCAGAGCGGGTGACCCCGCCCTTGCGCACCAGTGCCTTGACGCGGGCGTCGAGGAGGTTGGCGCGATGGACCGAGCCGTCGCCGAACCCGGCCGAGGTGTAGTCCTTGGCCTGCTTGTTGTTCCAGGAGATGTAGTAGTCCTGGTCGATGGACTGCGGATGCTGGGAGGGCGGGGTGTAGGCGGCGGTGTTGGTGGCAGGGTCGAAGTCCCGCCATTCGTATTGCTGTTCACCCCGGATGGGCAGGGAGGGGTCGACGCCCGCCGCACGCACGGGGTTCGAGCCGGAGTTGTAGTAGGCGGTCTGCCGGGAGTCCGCGTAGAACCAGTTGAAGGTGTAGTTGATGTGCTGCACGGCGCTCTGGAACGACCTGGCGTCGTGGACGTAGCCGGGATCGTTGAGCATCTGGAAGCCGATGATCGAGTCGGCCTCGTGCATGTACGAGCTGCGCAGCTCGGTATAGGCGACGGGCCGGCCGGCGACCGTGGCCCGGTAGAGCACCAGTCCGTAGTTGGTGCGCAGCATCTGCATGCGGTACGAGCCCGCGGGCGTGGAGTCGGCGAGCGTGGGTGACCAGGAGTCGGAGCGCTCCAGCTTCTCCATCGGGATGCACGAGCCGTGCCACATGTAATACAGGGAGTCCTTGGACGGGGTGCCGCCCTTGGGGTCGCACAGCGGGACGGCGTAGGTGTCTGTGACGTCCTGCGCGGCCGATGTGGCACTCCACGCGTAGTCCTGTCCGCGGCCGAGCTCGACGTAGAGGCTGAGCCCGGCGAAGGCCGCGCCGCGCGCGCTGATGCCGGGCCCCTGGAGCTCTTCGAGCATCAGCAGCTGAGGGGCGAAGTAGCCGGTCTGCGGGCCGAACACAGCGACGGGGTGGCCGCTTGCGGTGTGCTTGCCGGAGACCACGAGGGCGTTGGACATGCCCTTCCGGGGCGAGGAGAGGAGGTTGGCGGGGAGCACGCCGTTGTCGAAGATCCCCTGCAACGGTTTGAGCTTGGCCGGCGCGGCGACCGGGGCCTTCTTGGCCGCCGCGGAGGCGGAGGCCGCGGATCCGGTGCGGTCGTAGACCAGGGGCTCCGGGGTGACGGATCCGGCGTCGGGCAGGGCGACGCCCTGCGGGTGGGCCGGCTCGCCCGCGTACGGGAAGCTCTTGTCGTGGACGGTCAGCACGGCCTCGGGGTCGTTGCGCTCCCGGAAGGAGTCCCAGACCTTTGTGCCTTCGGCGACTCCGTATCTCTGCTGTGCGGCGAGGAGCGAGAGCGCCGACTGGACCTGGCCGCCGCCCCCGGAGCCGAAGAGGGCGCCGATGACCGAGGCGAGGGCGATCAGGTCGGTGAGTCTGAACGGCTGGATTTCACCTATGTTGGTGATCGGGTCGACGTGGCCGGTCAGGTCGTACTCGCCGGGGAAGTATCGTCCTGATTTCGCCTGCGCGATATAGGCGTTGATGCCGTCGACGTAGTTCTGGGCGTCGGCCAGCGCCTGGCGGCCGCGAGCCCCGTTGGCGCTCGCGATCCGGTTCACCTGCGCCTGCAGATCGGCTTCGGTGTACGGGGCGGCTTGGTAGAACTCCTGCTCCAGACCCTGGTTGGCGGCGGCGCCGCCCGCGAACGAGGTGAGCTCCCCGCGGCCGACGTGCCGGAACAGGTCCATCAGCCACAACCGGTCCTGGGCGGCGGCGTATCCGGCGCCGAACTCGGTGCCCGAGCGGGTGGTGCCCTGGATGTGCGGCACGCCGGTGGCCTTGTCGCGGGTGATGGTGACGTCCGGGCGCGGGCTGATCACGGAAGCGATCTGGTCCTTCGGGACGCCGAACGAGGCGTCGTTGAAGAACTGGCTCAGGCTTGCGTCGGTGAGCCCGGGGTAACCGCCGGACAGCGCGTCGTAGGGGCCCAGTTGGTCGGTGCTGTGGGCGGGATGGGTGCCGAAGAGCCGGTTGCCGAGGATGTCGGCGAGGGTTTCGTTGCCGTTCTCGCCGGGCGGCAGGATGTCGTTGCACTGGCCGTGGCAGTAGTCGGCGCCGGAGTCGGCGGCGCGGGCCGCCGGTGTGACGGGTGCGATGAGGGTGGCGCCCAGCGCGAGCAGCGCGGCCGCCGCGGCAGTTCTGAGGTTGAGGGTGCCTGCGGTCTGACGCCCGAGCGGGCCGGACCCCTGCCCGATGGCGGGCAAGGTGGGCCGACTGAGCGCCGGCGAGGCCGTCCGCGCGGTCCGCGAGCAGGAAGACCGCCAGAATTTTCGTCGCATGCCTGCTCCTCCGGTGAGGCAACGCGACGGACGTTACCGCCGGTAGGAGCACATGGGAAGACAAATGAACAAGCAAAGATGAGCCCCCGTCATGTTTCTGCCGGTGGCCGATGATGGCCGCTGCAGCCGGCAGGCGGGAGCCGAATCGCGGACTTGTACGTCCAACTCACAGCACCGCGACGTCGCGCGTCGCCCGTGATGGCCGAGCAATGACCGAGGTGGGACGATATGGCCGGTTTCCGCAGTCTCGCAAGCCAAGTTCGCGATCCACGTCTGGTGGCGGCCCAGCAACGTTCTTCACTGCGCAGATGCCTTGAGCGCTTCGCCCCCTACGGCCACCGGGCGACCTGGCACCATCTGTGCACCCGTGCCAGGTTCGGCACCGAGGACAGGTGGCCGGGGCAGGATCGACTCGTGGCAGCGCTGGAGGAGTTGGAGGAGGCGCGCGCCGTGTGGCTGGCGTACGAGGGGGAGTTCGCCGCCCGCCGCAAGCGCGAGAAGCACAACGGCATACGCCAGCCGACCGCCCTCGACGACTGGCACCGGCGCACCTGGGGCGGGTGCGGGATCGCCTGGTGCGACGACCCGCTGGTCCACCCGACGGACCGGCTCGCCGAGGTGCTGCGCCGGCTCATCTCGGCGCTCCAGTCCGATCCGGGCAACACCTGCCCGGTCTGCCAGGACGTCCGGATCGTCTGGCGCACCGATCTGCACCGCTTCCCGCACACGGGCGCCGTCTGCGGCAACTGCGGCATCGTCGTACCGCAGCCGGTGCTGACGCAGCAGGCGCTCGACGTCGCGAGGGCCGCGCGACTCGCCCTGCACTGAGCCGCCCGTCCGTTGACAGCTCCGCACGGGCGAACCATGCTGGGCAGGCGCGGTGAGCAAGCGCTTAGACAGCAGCCAGTGGGAGGTACGCTATGTCGCAGGCCAGGATCTTCGCCTCGGTGGACGAGCTGCGCACGGCCGTCGGGGAAGAGCTGGGGCCGACGGGCTGGGTGGAGATCGACCAGAAGCGGATCGATCTGTTCGCCGAGGCGACCGGTGACCACCAGTGGATCCACGTCGATCCGGAGAAGGCCGCCCAGGGGCCGTTCGGCACGACCATCGCGCACGGTTACCTGACGCTCTCCCTCATTCCGTCCTTCATGCCCGAGCTGATGGCGGTCGAGGGCGTGACGATGGGCGTCAACTACGGTGTGAACAAGGTGCGTTTCCCCTCCCCCGTTCCGGTCGGCTCACGGCTGCGCGCCTCCGCCCAGCTGGCCGAGGTGAGCGACGTGCCGGGCGGGGCGCAGATCGTCGTGCGCGTGACGATCGAGCGCGAGGGCAGCGACAAGCCGGTCTGCGTCGCGGAGACGGTGGCCCGCTACTACCTGTGAGCGCGGACGTGTGAGCGCGGACGTGTGAGCGCTGACGTGTGAGCACGGCTCGCAGCCGGGTCAACAGGCCGCGGGCCGGACCATCCGGAGCACCAGGTCGGCGTAGAGCCCGCCCAGCTCCTCGGGCGAGCGGCGGCGTTCCGAGCCGAACCAGCGCGCCACGTCGATGCAGAGCGACATCACGGCGAGCGTCGTCCCGGCCAGGTCCGGCACGGCGAAGTCGCCCGCGTCCACACCCTGCTGGATGATGCCTCTGACCACCCGGTCGGTACGGCGGCGCAGATCCACGATCTCGGCAAGGTGCTCCTCGGAGAGCGCGCCCAGCTCGTACTGGACCACCCGGGCCGTGGTGTGGTGCTCGGCGTGCCAGCGGGTGAAGGCCCGCACCGCCGCGGCGAGCCGGTCGGCGGGGGTGCCCTCGCCGGACGAGGCGTCCTCGAGCAGCCGCAGCGCGAGACAGTGGCCGACGCTGCTGATCTGGTAGAGCAGCTCTTCCTTGGTCTTGTAGTGGATGTAGAGGGCGGCGGGGCTCATTCCGGCCCGGCCTGCGATGTCCCGGGTGGTGGTGGCGTGATAGCCGCGCTCGGCGAACGCCTCCACCGCGGCGATCACCAGCCGCCGTGCCGCGTCCGGGGTGATCTGCTGCCACGGCACGTTCGCCACCGGTGCCGTCGTCTCCTCCACACCCATCGCGCGTCCCGTCCTCCCGAGCTCTGCCGCAGTCGGCCTCGCGCGACCACCATACCGTCATGGCTGAGCAAGCGCTTAGGCCAAGCCGGGCGGGGCGCAGTGGGCTAGTAGACGACGAGCGCGCGTCCGCCTCGGCCCGCGAGCATCGCGTCGAAGGCCGCCGGGATCTCCTCCAGGCCGATCCGCTCGGTGACGAGACCACCCAGATCCAGCCGTCCGGCACGGACGTGCTCGGCGAGCACGGGCAGGTCCTTCGCCGGATCGCTGTTGCCGTAGACGCAGCCTGTGAGGGTGCGGGCGAAGTGGAAGAGTTCGAGGGCACTGAAGGTGACCTGCTGGTCCTTGCCGCCGATGCCCACCACCGTGGTGCGGCCGCCGCGGCGGGTCGCGGACCACGCGGTGCGGATGGTCTCCGCGCGGCCGACGCACTCGATGGCCGCATCAGCACCGTAGCCGCCGGTCAGCTTCCTGATCTGCTTGGCCGTCTCCTCGGAGGCGAGGAGGACGTCGGTGGCACCGGCAGCGCGCGCCAGCTCCTCCTTCTCCGGCGAGACGTCCACGGCGACGATCGGTCCGGCCCCTGCGATGCGTGCGGCCTGCAGGACGGCGAGGCCGACCCCCCCGACACCGAAGACGGCGAGCGATTCGCCGGCCCGCAGCCGGGTCGCGTGGTGCACGGCGCCGTAGCCGGTGAGCACCGCGCAGCCGAGAAGGGCCGCCTCGGTGAGCGGCACGCCCGCGGGCAGCGGGAGCACGGCGTTCGCCGCCACCAGGGTCTCCTCGGCGAAGACGGCGGTGCCGAGTCCCGGGTAGAGCTCGCTGCCGTCGTCCGACCGCTTGGCGTACGGGTGCGTGGTGCCCGCCGCGGCGTTGGCGCACAGCCACGGCTCGCCGAGCCCGCAGAAGTGGCACGCCCCGCACGACGGCGCCCAGTTGAGGACCACATGCTCCCCCGGCGTGACGGAGGTGACGCCCTCGCCGACCGCCGCCACCGTGCCGGCGCCCTCGTGGCCGAGCACGGCCGGCACCGGCTGCCGCAGCGTTCCGTTGGAGAGCGAGAGGTCCGAGTGGCAGACCCCGGCGGCCGCGAGCCGCACCCGGACCTGGCCCGGACCGGGCTCCGGCAGCTCGATCTCCGCGATCTCCAGCGGGGCGCCCACGGCGGGCAGGACAGCGGCGCGGACCACAGCGGCTCCTTGCGGTAGTTGCGTGTGCGGGGTTGCGTGTGCGGGTTCGGGGGTCAGGGTGAGGGGATCAGAACTGCAGCGACTTGGTGTGGAGGAACTCGGCCAGGCCGTGGGCGCCGAGCTCCCGCCCCGTACCGGACTGCTTGTACCCGCCGAAGGGGGCCAGCGGGTTGAAGCGGCCGCCGTTGATGTCCACCTGGCCAGTGTCCATCCGGCGGGCGAAGGCGACGGCGCGTTCCTCGTCGTCGCACCACACGGCGCCCGCCAGGCCGTAGACCGTGCCGTTCGCGATCCGCAGCGCCTCATCCTCGTCCTCGTACCGCAGGATGGACAGTACGGGACCGAAGATCTCCTCCTGCGCGATGGTCATGCCGGGCCTCACGTCGGCGAAGACGGTCGGGCGGACGTAGAAGCCCCGCTTGCGGCCCTCCGGTGCCTCGGGGCCGCCCACCACCAGCCGGGCGCCCTCCTCGATGCCCCTGGTGATGTAGCCGCGCACCCGGTCGCGCTGCTTGGCGTTGACGAGCGGCCCCATGCGGGTGGCAGGGTCCGTCGGGTCGCCCGGCACGTACTTGGCGGCGGCGGCCGCGGCGAGCGCGACGGCTTCGTCGTAGCCCTCGGCGTCGACGAGCATCCGGGTCCAGGCGCTGCACGTCTGGCCGGAGTTGGCGAAGACGTTGGCGGCTCCGACGTTGACGGCTCGGGCGAGGTCGGCGCCCGGAAGGATCACATTGGCCGACTTGCCGCCGAGTTCGAGGGCGGTGCGCTTGAGTGAGGCGCCTGCTGCGGCGGCGATCTTCCGGCCGACGGCGGTCGACCCGGTGAACGAGACCATGTCGATGCCCTCGTGCTCGGCGAGCGCCTGGCCCGCGACCGGGCCGTAGCCGGTGACCATGTTGAACACCCCTGCCGGGAAGCCGGCTTCGTGCACCGCCTCGGCGAAGAGCTGGGCGACGAGCGGGGTGTCCTCGGCGGGCTTGAGCACCACCGTGCAGCCTGCGGCGAGCGCCGGGACCACCTTGGCGACGATCTGGTGCAGCGGGTAGTTCCAGGGCGTGATCGCCCCCACCACGCCGACCGGTTCGAGGTGGACGGTGGAGTTGCCGATCCGCTCGGCGAAGGGGTGGGTCTGCAGCAGCGTGGCGTACGAGGCGGCGACCGTGGCCGGCAGATCGGCGCTGACGACGCGGCTGAAGGAGAGCGGCGAGCCGAGCTCCGCGGTCACGGTGGCCGTGATCTCGTCCTTGCGCGACCCGATGGCCTCGCTCAGCGCGGCGATGCATGCGGCGCGTTCGGCGGGCGGGGTGGCCGCCCAGCCGCGGAAGGCCTCGCGCGCGGCCCGGACGGCCGCGTCCACGTCGGCGGGCGTTCCGGCCGGGACGGCGGCGATGACCTGCTCGTCGGCGGGGTTCACCACCTCGACCGTCTCCGGGCCCGCCGGCAGCCGCCAGTCACCGTCGATGTACATCGCCTCGTGGGCCTTCACGTCGTCGTCCTCCCAGAACGGGTGCGGTCGCAGCGGGTGCGGTGACTCGCCGGTAGCTCCTCAACGTAGTCACACCGCAGCAGGCGGCGCCAGGTGCCCCCGCATCATTGACGGCCTGCCGCGCGCAATCCTATGGTCGAGCATAGGATTCAGTGGCGACTAGGTGAGGGAGAGGGAGCAGGCGATGGGCACAACGCACGACGGGGTCGCGGGCGGCTCGGAGGCGGCCCGCAAGATCGCGGCCGGTCTCACGTACTCCCCCGGCTTCGGCAACGAGCACGTCAGCGAGGCGGTGACCGGCGCCCTGCCGGTGGGCCGCAACTCACCACAGCGCGCACCGCTCGGCCTCTACGCCGAGCAGCTGTCCGGCACGGCCTTCACCGAGCCGCGCCACCACAACCAGCGCAGCTGGCTGTACCGGATCCGGCCTTCGGCGGCCCATCCGGCGTTCCACCGGATCGGCAACAGGCAGCTGCGCACGGCACCCTTCACCGAGGTCGAACCCGACCCCAACCGGCTGCGCTGGAACCCGCTGCCGCTCCCCCAGGCGCCGACCGACTTCGTCGACGGCCTGGTGACGGTGGGCGGCAACGGCAACGCGCTGCAGCGGACCGGGATCGGCATCCACTGGTATGCGGCGAACCGTTCGATGACCGACCGGGTCTTCTCGGACGCCGACGGCGAACTGCTGATCGTGCCCGAACGCGGCGGGCTGCTGCTCCGCACCGAGCTGGGGCTGCTGAGCGCCGAGCCGGGGCACGTCGTGCTGATCCCGCGCGGGATCCGCTTCCGGGTGGAGCTGCTCGACGGCGAGGCGCGCGGTTATGTCTGCGAGAACTACGGGCAGCCGTTCCGCCTCCCCGAGCTCGGCCCGATCGGGGCCAACGGCCTGGCGAACGCACGGGACTTCCTCGCGCCCGTCGCCTGGTTCGAGGACCGGGACGAACCGGTCGAGGTGGTGAACAAGTTCGGCGGCAACCTGTGGGCGGCCGAGTACAGCCACTCCCCCCTCGACGTCGTCGCGTGGCACGGCAACCACGTGCCGTACGTCTACAACCTGAATCGCTTCAACGTGCTCGGTTCGATCAGCTACGACCACCCCGACCCGTCCATCTTCACAGTGCTCACCTCGCCGTCCGACACCCCGGGGCTCGCCAATGCGGACTTCGTGGTCTTCGCCCCGCGCTGGCTGGTCGGCGAGGACACCTTCCGTCCTCCGTACTTCCACCGGAATGTGATGAGCGAGTTCATGGGCCTGGTGGAGGGGGCGTACGACGCGAAGGCGGAGGGGTTCGTGCCGGGCGGGGCGTCGCTGCACAACATGATGTCGGCACACGGGCCCGACCGTGAGACCGTCGAGGCGGCGAGCTCGGCCGAGCTGAAGCCGCACAAGGTCGACGACGGCCTGGCCTTCATGTTCGAAACGCGCTGGCCTGTGGTGCCGACGGCGCAGGCGCTCGGCGCGGACCACCGCCAGCCGGGGTACGACGCGGTATGGCAGGGTCTGGAGCGCCACTTCACGTCCTGACCGCATCGGATACGCCCCGTGACCGAATTCGCGCCCGACTCGATCGTCCTGAACCGCAAGCTGCCACTGTGGTATCAGGTGTCGCAGTCGCTGCGCGCCTCGATACTCGGCAGGCCGCAGGACGCGCCCCTGCGGCTGCCGACCGAGGACGCGCTGGCGGCGCACTACGGGGTGAGCGTGCTGACCGTCCGGCAGGCGCTCAAGCCGCTGGTCGAGGAGGGGCTGATCAGCCGTCACCGGCGGCGCGGCACCTTCATCGAGCCCGGTGCACGGCGGGCTGCACCGGTACGGCTGCTCGGCTCGGTGGACGCGATCGTGGCCCAGCAGTCGGGCATGCGGTCGACCCTGCTGGACCACGGCCGCCGTCCCGTACCGCCCGAGCTCGGCGGGTACTTCCCGGACCTGGCCGAGGCCGCCTGGTTCCGCAGGCTGCGCGTCGACGACGGCGGCGAGCCGACCAACTGGGCGGAGAACCATGTACTCCCCGGTCTCGGCGACCGGATCGACCCCCGCGACCTGGAACGGTGGCCGATGACGAAGGTGCTCAAGGACCGTCTCGGGGTACGGATCAGCCGGATCACCGACACCGTCGAGGCACGGCTCGCCGACCCGCAGACCGCCGAGCTGCTCCAGGTGCCGCTGCTCAGCCCGATCCTGCACTACACAGGCGTGACCTACGACGAGAGCGGCCGGGTGGTGGACGTTGCCCGCATCCACTACCGGGGCGACCGTTTCTCCTTCTCCGTCACCCTGGAGACCGACTGATGCCGGTGCGGCCTGGGGTGGTGGACCTCCCGGGCCAGGGCGGCGGGCGCGCTCGCAAGACAGAACACCGCCAAGACCGCGAGGGCGACGGCTCGGGTGGCCCGCCGCAGCAGCGGCTTGTTGCAACGTCTCACCGGGAACCCCTTCCGTAGAGGACCATGGGACGGGGACGACTTCGGACAGCGACGACTTCTGACAGCGCACCTCGGCCGCGTGCGGCAGGCGAGGCGGCGCGCCGCGTTGCTCCGTACGGACCGGCCGGATCCACCCGGCCGGAGGCACACTGTCGGCCACCGTCAGTACCATCTGAGCGGTGAGCGACGACGTGCCCCTGCTCGATGATCTGATGCCCTGGTCCGCCGCTCCGCTACGGCTCGGCCGCGGCTGGGTGATGGCTCCGGATGCCGGCTCGCTGCGAGCCCGTTGGAACGCACTGGTCGGTGTTGCGGAGGAGGAGCAGCGGGGCGTGCTCTTCTGCCCCACGCGCTCCCGTACGCTGCACAGCGCCGTCGGTCAACTGCCGGGACATGCCGCGCCGACGGGCAGGATGGCCCGGGAGAGCGGCCCGTGCCCCGAGCCGGTGCGGGTGCTGCACGGCGCGTTCGACCAGCAGTGGCTGATACCCGATCAACGGCTGATCGATGCAGCACGGCCCGAAATGTGGCGGGTTGCGGACGCGCGTCAGGTTTTCGTCGTCGAACAGGACGAGCTGCTGGTGCTCAGCACGCTGGTGCCGGACGGGCGGTCACCGGCCGGGCGTGCGGGGCGGATCCGGCCGCTGTACCGGCGCCCCGGTGGGCGCGAGCCCAATCTGGCACCCGGGCTGACCGGGCTTCTCGCAGGGCTTCTGGGGCGCGAGGTCGGCGCCGACGACGTGCTCGCCTGGATCACGGCGACGGCGCACCCCGGCGCGGACGGGTTCGGCGGACACGTCGTGCCGCTGACCACCCGTCCCGAGCTGTGGGACATGGGGGTCGCCGTCGGGCGGCGGATGCGGTGGGTCGAGCTGCGGGGAGAGGGTTCCGGGAAGCGGCCGCGGCTCCCCGGCGGGCAACGGCCGTACGTCCGTGCACCGCTGCCGGCGTGCCCAGCAGGACTGCGGTACGACGCCGAGGAGCGGGCGCTTCTCGTCGGGGAGGGCCGGATCGCCCCCGTGCCGAAGGCGGTGTGGGAGTTCCGGGTGGGCGGGGTCGGCGTGCTGGAGAGCTGGTTCGCCTCGCGCACCGCCACAGCGCCCGCCGGAACGCTTGCGGCGATCGGAGTACGCGCCTGGCCGCAGGAGTGGACGTCGGAGCTGCTCGAACTGGTCACGGTCCTCGCGCTGCTCGCCGGCCTGCGCGGCGAACAGCGGGAGCTGGGCCGGCTCCTGGACGCGGGCCCTTGCATCGGCACGGACGATCTTCGGCGGGCGGGGATCCTGCCGGTGCCGGATGCCGTGCGGCGCCCGGCCTCCGTGCTCGACCATCACGAAGAAGGGCCGGAGGGGCAGTTCGTGCTGGTGTAACGGCTGGTGCGACCGATACCTCCGCCGTTCAGCCCCGGTTGCCGAAGAGCGTGCGGCGAAGCCTGCGCAGCGGGGCGAACAGCGAAAGCCGGGCGCCGCGGTTCTCCTTGGCGCAGGCCTGGTCGCGCGTCGTCAGCTCACGCATCAGCGATGTCGCCTCGGCCGTCTCGCGCGGCGGCACGGCAGGGCCGCCGAGGACCGCGAGATGGCGGTCGAGACGCGCACTGCTCGCGCGACTACCGCAGTTGATGGCAGGGACTCGCGCCCTGCTGCGCACTATCTGTTCCATTGACACTCCCCACCCGTACGAGGGCACCCGGCCCGGGCAGCGTAACCCTATCGCTCCTACGCGTCACGCGGGGATCCGAGGCCGCGGATTCACCTGCCATGCCCGCGTGTTGACGCCATGTTCCATAACGATCTGGGCAAGACCGGTCCTTCGCGGACGTACTTGACGGAGTTGTGTACGCTGCGCGACATTGAAGCCCGGGTCGCGGGGGTTGAGGGGGGCGAGCCGTCCATGCATCCCATCACCAAGGAATCCGTCACAAGGCCATCCGTCAGGCAGTCGGTCGCCAGGGAATCGCTGCCGCTTCTCGCGGGAGCCGCGTTCGGGACCGGCGGGGTCGGTGCCGTGCTCGCCCTGGCGGACATCGGCTCGCCGTTGCGCGCACCGTTCACCTTCTTCTTCCTGGTCGTCGCTCCGGGCGCGGCGCTCGCCTCGGTACTGCGCGGCCTGGACCCGCTGAGCAGGATCGTCGTGGCCGTGACGGGCTCGGTCGTGATCGACCTGATCGTCGCGCAGGTGATGCTGATGCTGCATCTGTGGTCGATACGCGGCGGCGTCGCCGCGGTGGCCGTGGTGAGCATCGCACTCTTCCTGCTGCCGCTGGTGCGGCGCGCCTACCGCCGGCCGACGGCACCGGGAAAGAGGGCACCCTAGCCGTGGACATCACGCTCCACCGGCCCGGGGAACTGAGCGGTGCGGACCGGGCGGCGTGGGCCCGCATGCAGTCCCGGGCCTGGCGCTCCGGCTTCCCGGGCCTCGCCAATCCGTTTCTGTCACTCGAATTCGCCCTGGCCGTGGGCCGGTTCCGGCGCGGGGTGCGCGTCGCGGTGATCCGTGAGGACGGCGAGCCGGCCGGATTCTTCGCCTTCGAGCGCACGGCAACGGGGGTGGGACGGGCGGTCGGGCTCGGGCTCTCGGACTGCCAGGGGCTCGTCCACCGGCCGGGTTTCCAGTGGGACGCCCGGGAGCTGCTGCGCGCCTGCGGGCTTGCGATCTGGGAGTTCGACCACCTGGTGGAGGGCCAGAAACCGTTCGAGTCCGGAGTGAGCGGCTGCTACGCCTCGCCGGTGATCGACATCGAGCTGGGGTACGAGGCGTATCTGCGCCATCTGCGCAGCCACGCACCGAAGTTCACGCGCACCACGCTCGCCAAGGAGCGCCGCCTTGCGCGCGATGCGGGAGAGCTGCGTTATGTGCACGACGAGCGGGACCCGGCGGTGCTGCGTACCCTGATGGCCTGGAAGTCGGCGCAGTACCGGCGGACGGGGCGCAGCGACCGGTTTGCGCGCCCGTGGATCGTCGGGCTCGTCGAGCATCTCTTCCACTCGCGCGAGGACCACTTCGCCGGGCGGCTCTCGGTGCTGTACGCGGGCGGGCTGCCGGTCGCCGCGCACTTCGGGCTGCACTCGCCGCACGTCCTGGCCTGTTGGTTCCCGGCCTACGACACCGGGTACGCGAAGTACTCCCCCGGTCTGGTGCTGTGCCTGCGGATGGCCGAGGCGGCCGCGCTGGACGGCACCGCCTATCTCGATCTCGGGCGGGGTGCGATGCCGTACAAGGAGTCGCTGAAGACACGCGATCTGACCGTCGGCGAAGGCTGGGTGACGCGTCCGCACCCGGTCGCCGCCCTGCACCGGACCCGGCGGGCGCCCGTCCGGGCGCTGCGCAACACCGTGGTCGGCCGCCCGGAGCTGCGCGATCCGGCCGACTGGCTTCTCAAGCGGCTGGGGCGGCTGCGCTCCCGCGGGTGAACACCGCTGGCCTGTATCGCACTTCCGTTCGTACAACCTCGCGCGCGGCTCATGTGTCTGTGGTCATGGCAGAAAAATTGCGGCATCGCACATGATCTGTCGATACAACAAGATCAAAGCGACATCATGACGGCAATTCCGCCAAAGGGTAATCCTCGGTGCAGGTCTTGCCATAGAGTGCCGACTATCAATACCGTCGTACTTCCACCCGCATCGCCCCATCATGAAAAGCGGTCCCAGGGGAGGGCTGAGCAGGCCGCGATGGGTTCCGGTGCGGGGCGCGGTAGGGGGGTGCCGTGCTCGGACACCGCGTATGTGCCGAGCCGCGCGCCGCGCGGCCTGTCACCTATGCCAACTCATCATGCCCGCATGCCAGTTGGGGGCATTCTCTGGGCGTGGTGAGACCCCCCTTTCGAACCGGACATACCTCAGGACCGTCCCGCGTGAACGATCCCCCGGACGAGAGGGAATTGGAATCGTGACTTCCTACGCGCAACCAGCCGCGCCGGACCAGCCGCCTTTAAGAGCGACATTAGCCGGCTCCGTCGCCGGGCCGGCCTTCCGGCCGGTTTCTTCGCATCTGGCAATTGCACCGCCCGTCAGTGTCGTGATACCCGCGATGAACGAGGCGGAAAATCTCCCGCACGTTTTCGCAACACTCCCGCCCTGGATACATGAAGTCATTCTGGTGGACGGGCATTCCACCGATGACACCGTGAAGGTCGCCCGTGAACTGTGGCCGTCGGTCACCGTCGTCGACCAGTTCGGCAGAGGCAAAGGAGACGCACTGATCAGCGGCTTCGCCGCATGCACCGGAGAGATCATCGTGATGGTGGACGCGGACGGGTCCGCCGACGGCAGGGAAATCGTCTCGTACGTCTCGGCGCTCGTGGGAGGGGCCGATTTCGCCAAAGGCTCGCGGTTCGCCAACGGCGGCGGCACCGACGACATGACGCTGATCCGAAGACTCGGCAACCGGGTGCTGTGTGCCCTGGTCAATGCCAAGTTCGGCGCCCGGTACACCGATCTGTGCTACGGCTACAACGCCTTCTGGCGCCACTGCCTGGACCACATCGCCCTGGACTGCGCCGGATTCGAAGTGGAGACCCTGATGAACATACGGGTGGTCAAGGCCGGGCTGCGGGTCCAGGAGATCCCCAGCCACGAACATCTGCGCATCCACGGCGCGAGCAACCTGCGAGCGGTCCGCGACGGTCTGCGGGTGCTGAAGGTGATCGTGCGGGAGCGGGGCGGCAGACGTCGCAGACGGCGGCCCGCCGTGCTCACGGCAGCGGGCGGTGTGGGTCTGGGGGAGGGCTCTTGAGCACGGAGACCCTCTCCGTGGTGATCTGCGTGTACACCGAGGACCGCTGGGACGACATCCTCGCCTCGGTGGCCTCGGTGGCCACGCAGAGCCTGCCCGCGCACGAGATGCTGCTCGTGGTGGACCACAACCCCGTTTTGCTGGGCCGCCTTTGCGCACACTACGAGGACGATCCGTCGGTCGTCGTCCTGCCCAACGCCGGTCCGCGCGGCCTGTCGGCCGGCCGCAACACCGGCATCGCCGCCGCCACCGGCTCGGTGATCGCGTTCCTCGACGACGACGCGGTGGCCGAGCGCGACTGGCTGCGGCACTTCGCGGCGGCGTACGAGGAGCCGCGGGTGATGGCGGTCGGCGGACGGACGGTGCCCGTCTGGTCGTCGGGCCGCCGGCCCGTGTGGTTCCCGCGCGAGTTCGACTGGGTGGTCGGCTGCAGCTATCTGGGACTGCCGCCGGGCCGGGTGCAGGTGCGCAATGTGCTGGGTGGCAACGCGTCCTTCCGGCGCACGGCGTTCGACGCGGCGGGCGGCTTCGCCACCGGCATCGGGCGTGACGGCGACCGGCGGCCGCTGGGCTGCGAGGAGACCGAGCTGTGCATCCGGCTGCAGCGGGCGCTGCCGGACGCGGTGGTGCTCATCGACGACCGCGCCGTGATCCACCACCGGGTGCCGCGGGCGCGGGAGAGCTTCTCGTACTTCCGCGCCCGCTGCTGGGCGGAGGGCCTGTCGAAGGCGCTGGTCACCCGTCGTGTGGGCGTGGGGGCGGGGCTCGCCTCCGAGCGCCGTTACACCACGCGCGTGCTGCCGGTGGGCGCGCTGCGAGGAGCGCGTGACGCATTGCTGGGGCGCGCAGGAGGCGCGGCCCGTGCGGGGGCCATCGTGGCCGGCGTGGCGACGGCCGGCGCGGGGTACGCCCTCGGCAGTCTGCGGGCGCGCGGGGGCCGTGGGGGGACGGGGGGAGCGGTCGCATGAGCGGTTCGCCGGTGCCGGTGCTGATGTATCACGCCGTGGCGGACGTCCCGTCCCGGGCGGCGCGACGGCTGTCGGTGGCACCCGTGGCGTTCGCCCAGCAGATGGAGCTTCTCGCCGCGGGCGGGTTCACCCCGGTGACCGCGGGGCGGCTCGCCGAGGCCTGGCGGGACCGGCGGCCGCTGCCGCCGCGTCCCGTGCTGATCACGTTCGACGACGGCTACGAGGGGGTGCACCGCCATGCCCTCGCCGCGCTCAAGGGCCACGGATTCGTGGCGACGCTGTTCGTCTCCACCGGCTGGCTGCGCGGGCGGCCCGCCGCCGACCTGACCCCCGGCGCACCGGACACCATGCTCGACTGGGCGCAGGTGGGTGAACTGGCCGCCGCAGGACTGGAGATCGGAGCGCACAGCCACAGCCATCCCCAGCTGGACCAGCTCCCCGACGAACACCTGTGGTTCGAGGTGGTGCGCTGCAAGGAGATCCTGCACGAGGAGCTGGGGACGGCTCCGGGCTCGTTCGCCTACCCGTACGGATATTCGAGCCGCCGGGTACGGCGTTTCGTGCGCGCCGCCGGCTACGGAGTCGGGCTCGCGGTGGGCAATGGCATGGCCCACCCGACGCAGGGGCCGTACGCACTGCGGCGGGTGACGGTACGGCGGTCCACCGGGATCGAGGAGTTCGAGCGGCTGGTGGAGGGTCGGCGTCTTGGATTCCACTTCGCCAGCGACCGGGCGCTGACCCGCAGTTACGCGATCATCCGGCGAACGCGCCGCGCAGTGCGGAAGGTACGCGAGGCCAGTGTCTGAGACGACCACCGCCCAGCAGCCGGCTCAGGAGCCGGAGGAGACGCCATTGAGCGACGCACGCCAGCAGGCGGAGGGCGTCCCCCCGCGGAGGTGGGGGAGGCCGGCCGAGGCTCCTGTCGAGAGGCATGCCTCCGGCACCGCAGGCCGTCCGCGGAGCCTGGGCGGAGGTCCCCCCGCGGATCAGGGGGAGGGCGGAGAAGCGAACGAAGCACCGCCGGTCCGGCCGCCGCGCGGCCGGGGCGCGCGCGACCCGCTGTTCCGCAATGCGTATGCGCTGATGCTCAACACCGGGGTGTCGGCGGTGCTGGGCCTCGGCTACTGGCTGGTTGCAGCGCGGTACTACCCGGACGCTGCGGTCGGCCGTGGTTCCGCGGCGATCGCGGCGATGAAGTTCCTCGCCGGGATCGCCGCGGTGACGCTCACGGGGGCGCTGGCACGCTTCATCCCCGTGGCGGGGAAGCACACGGCCAGGCTCGTCGTGCGCACGTACCTGGCGAGCGCCGCAGTGGTGACGGCCGCCGCACTGGTCTTTCTGCTCACGCTCGGCCTGTGGGGACCGTCGTACCACTTCCTGCACGGGCTTCTGCCCGGGCTCGCGTTCATCGGCTCGGTGATCGCCTGGTCGGTCCTCACCTTGCAGGACGGGGTGTTGACGGGGCTGCGCAGCGCGGTGTGGGTGCCGGTCGGGAACACCGTCTTCTCCACGGGGAAGCTGGTGCTTCTGGTCGTCCTCGCCGCGCTCGTCCCGGCGACGGGGGTGTTCGTCTCGTGGGTCGCGGCGATCGCCCTGTCCGTGCTGCCGCTGGGCTGGCTGGTCTTCCGGCGGCTCATCCCGCGGCACATCGAGGCCACGCGGGCCGGCGCGGTGCCGCCTACGGGGCGTGAGGTCCGGCGGTTCCTGGCCGGTGACTGCACCGGCTCGCTGTTCGCACTCGCCGTCGTCTATCTCGTGCCGGTGCTGGTCGCCTCCCGGATCAGCCCGCAGGACAACGCGTACTTCTACGTCACGTCGACGATCGGCAGCACGGTCGACCTGCTGGCGATCAACATGGGCGCATCGCTGACCGTCGAGGGCGCCCACGATCCCTCGCGGATCGCGGAGAACTGCCGTGCGGCGCTGGGCCGGATGGCCCGGATCATGATCCCGATCTGTATGTTCCTGGCCGTCTTCGCCTCGCCGGTGCTGCATGTCTTCGGTCCCGCGTACGCTGCCGAGGCCGCACCGCTGCTGCGCCTCATGGCGCTGGCGTCGCTGACGCGGGTGTTGTTCGAGGCGTACTTCGGGGTGCTGCGCGCGCAGAGCCGCACCTCCAGGATCGCCGTGCTGCAGGGGCTGTTGTGCGTGCTGGTGCTGGGGTCGACGATGGCGCTGCTGCATCCGCTGGGCATCGTGGGAGCGGGCGTTGCGGAGCTGGCGAGCCAGAGCGTGATCGCGGTGGTCGCCTGCTTCGGGCTTGCGCAGGTGCTCAGGGCGCGGCCGGTACGGAAGATACGGGAATCGTCACGGACGCGGATGTGGGCTCGAGTGCGCAGGACATGGCGAGGGCGGGCGCCCGGGGCGGGGAGCTGGGTGACGCTGGTCGTCGCGCTCGCCCTGTACTGGCTGCCGCTGCGGGGGATGAACGACGCCTCGCTCAACCGGATGAACGGGCTCGGCCTGATATCCGTCCTGCCGCCGCTGACGCTGCTCGGCTCGGCCCTGTTGGTCGTGGCCTTCTGCTGGGGGCTGTGGCTGCGCACCCCGCGCACGGTGCTGCTGCTCACCGTCCTGCTGGCCACGGTCGTCTCACTGCACGGCGTGCCTGCGCTGCTCGAGGCCCAGCCGCGGTTCGCGACCGCCTGGCAGCACGCCGGGTTCATCGAGTACATCGACCGGACCGGCACCGCACGGCCGTATCTGGATGCCCGGTTCTCCTGGCCGGGATTCTTCGCGGCTGTCGCGCTCGTCACCAAGGCCTGCGGGATCAGCGATCTGACTCAGGTGCTGCGCTGGTGGCCGCTCGCCGTCGAACTGCTGTATCTGGCGCCGATGATGCTGCTGTTGCGGGCGGTGCGGGCCGGGTGGCGCACCAAGTGGTGCGCGGCATGGCTGTTCGCGCTGTGCGGCTGGGTGGGTCAGGACTACTTCTCACCGCAGTCGGTCAACTACTTCTTCTATCTGATGTTCGTGGCCGTGCTGTTGGTGTGGTTCGGCACGCCGGGTGAGGGTACGGGGCCGATTGCGGGTGAGGCGCAGGCGCATCGTGCGCAGCCGCGGGAACGGGCGGTGCTGCTCGTCCTCGTGATCGCGCTCTTTGCGGCCTCGGTCGTCAGCCATCAGCTCACCCCTTTTGTGATGACGGGGGTGGTGGCCGCCCTCGTCGTCTGGCGCCGCGTGGACCTGCGGGGTCTTCCGTTGCTGTGCGGGGTGATGGTGATCTGCTGGGTCGCCTATCTCGCCGAGCCGTACTGGTCGGGCCACTGGGGCGATCTGTTCGGCAGCTTCGGCTCGCTCGGCGCAAACGTCACCTCCAGCGTCTCGGGCCGTATCCAGGGTGGCAGCAGCACGCACAAGCTGGTGCTGTACGCACGGGTGGGGCTCGCCGCAGGGGTGCTGGCGCTCGCGGCCTACGGCTGGCTGCGCAGACGACGGACCGGCTACAGCGACCGGGCGATGCTGATCCTGCTGCTCGTTCCGTTCCTCGGTTTCGGCATGCAGTCGTACGGCGGCGAAATGGCGCTGCGAGTCTTCCTCTTCGCGTTGCCAGGGGCCAGCGTGCTTGCCGCGCTGGCCTTCTTCCCCCGTAGCACGCCGCGCCCCGGCCGTCCGTGGCGCGGGCCGCTCGCCGCGCTGCTCGCCGGGCTCGTCCTCATGGGCGGTTTCCTGGTGGCGCGTTGGGGCAACGAGCCGTTCGAACGGGTGCGGACGGGAGAGGTCGCGGCGATGGACTTCGTCTACGACCACGACTCGCCGTCGGCCCGGCTGCTGTGGCCGAGCAAGGATCCGTCGACCGACGTGACGCCGAACCTGCCGTGGATGGCCCGCGATATGGAGAAGGTCGACTATGTGCCGGTGCTCGCACCGCACGATCCGACGCGGGTCGGGGTACTGGTGGACGATCTGCGCAGCGCCGGGCCCAACTCCTACCTGATCGTCAGCAGCGGCCTGACGGAGTCGCTCGAGCTGGACGGCGGCTATCCGTCCGACTGGCCGGGGCGGTTCGGCGCCGCACTGACCGGGAACGGGCAGCTGAAGGTAGCGATGTCGGATGCCGATGCCACCGTGTACCAGCTTTCCTCGCCGCCGGCGGGCCGGGTGCCGCGGCCGGTGACCGGCGAGGCCGGTCCGGTGATCACGTGGACGCCGTGGACGGTCGCGGGGGTGATCGCCGCCCTGGCGCTGATCGTCCTGCTGGGGGCGCGCGAGCTGGCGCGGGTGCTGGTGGCACCGCAGCGGCGCGGGCGCGGCATGCGGCTGTCGCTCATCGCCGCGGTGCCGCTGCTCGTGGTGGTCCTCATCTCCGTCGTCGACCGCTTTGTGACGCTGAGCTGAACCGGCTCAGGGTGTCGTCGGCGTCATCAACGGCATCGATGTCGTCCACACGACGGCGTACGGCCCCAGGTCGACGCGGTGACCGTCGACCCGGGCGCGCACCGTCCGGGCGGTGGTGTTGACCGCGAGGACGGCTCGCGCGTCGCCGAGCACACGCACGGCCGGGGTGTCGACGGTGACGGCGCGCAGCGGAGTACCGGGCGGGAAGGCCGAGGCGAAGCGCTGCAGCAGCTGAAGCATCGGCAGCCCGGTGCCTCCGCCCGGGGCGCCCGCTGCCGTGCTGCGCCACAGGCAGCCGGGACAACTGCCGCTCTCGGTCTCGGGGTTCCAGTAGAAGGCGGCGGACGAGCCGCCCTTGGCGATCTCCATCATGGCGGCCGCCTGGACGGCGAGGAGTTCGTCGTCGGGCCATTGGACGCCTTCGGGTTCGACGTACCACTCGGCCCACCACACCGGCAGGCCGCTGATCCGGCGCAGCCACCGGCTGACGGCGGAGAACTTCGTGGTCGCGGTGAACGCGTCAGGGGAGAGCCTGTTGTCGCTGCCCGTGCTGGAGCCGTCGACCACCAGGAAGTCGGCGCCTGCCTTGTTGCGCAGCCAGTAGTCCAGAGCATCGACGGTGCGCTGGTCGAGGCTGCCCCAAGGGCCGCCGACGGCTGAGGCGTTGGAGTCGTCACCGGGCGCGAGGCTGTCCATGTCGAGGTAGGGGCCGCCCACCATGATCTGCGGGTCGACGTGCTTCAGGGCGCGATAGACGAGGTTGTACAGGCGGGTGTAGCCCTCGTAGTCCCAGCGGCCCGCGGTGTCACTCCAGAATCCCTTGAACTCGTTCCAGACGATGAAGTGGCGCACGAAGGGGTAGCGACGCGCGACGGTGGCTGCGAGCGCGGCGAAGTCGGCGTAGTGGCCGGGAGTGGGCGCGGTCTCCAGCGTCGACCAGTCGGTGGTGCCGGGACGACCGCCCTTCATCCAGTCGGGGGCACAGCACAGGGTGATCACCGGTGTGCCGCCCGTGCGGCGGATCAGGGCGATGCGGCTGTCGAGGGTGGTGAAGTCGTAGCGGCCGGCCGCGGGTTCAGGGTTGTCCGTGCCCCAGCCCATGATGGCCTGGTCCTGCGGGAGGGGCTGGGCGGAGAGGGTGGCGAGGGCGGTGTTCCGGTCGGCCGCGCTGCCCTGGTCGGCACTGTACTGGGTGTGGGTGAACCCCCAGCCGAGCTGCGCGGTCGGCTGTCTGCCGGTCGTGCGGGGCTGCGGAGCGCCGCACAGGGCGACCAGAAGCCCGAGGCCGGTCACGCCGACGGCGGCCAGCAGGACGATGCGGCGGCTCACAAGGGAACTGTAGGCTGCCGGGCCGCCCGGAGCGGGGCCGGAGCAGAATGTCCGCATGACGAGTCGGATCAAGGGCGCGACGCAAGAGGCGTGGGCGGCTGTCGGAGGCGCCCCTCAGGCGCTGGAACGGGTGGCGTCCGGCGGGCCGGGTGGTGTGCTGACGGCTCGGCTGCCGGTGATCGAGCTGGCGCGGGCGACTGTCACCGCGTGCTCGCTCGCCGCCGCGGAGCTGGCGGCGGTGCGCTCGGGCGGCGACCCGCCGGCGGTGCGGGTGGACGACGGGGCGGTTGCCGCGGCGTTCGCCAGCGAACGGCATCTGACGATCGGCGGCCGGCCCGGGGCGACGTTCGCTCCGCTCTCCGGTTTCTGGCGCGCGGCCGACGGATGGGTGCGTACGCACGCCAACTACCCGCATCACCGTGCCCGGTTGCTGGCCGCCCTCGGCATCCCCGACGGCGACGAGGACAAGGTGCTCGCCGACCATCTCGCCGCCGTGATCCGGGACGAGGCGGCGGAACACGTGCAGGAGCAGGTCTACGCGGAGGGCGGGCTCGCGGTCGCTGTGCGCACGCCGCAGGAGTGGGCCGCATCGGAACCCGGCCGGGCCTCGGCCGCCGGGCCTCTCATCGGCGTCGAGAGGGCGGCTGGGGGCGCCGCCCCGGTACGGCGGCTCGGCCCGCTCGACGGCGGCGTGCTGCTGCCTGCTCGCGGCGTCCGGGTGCTCGATCTGACGCGGGTGATCGCCGGGCCGGTTGCCACCCGGACGCTGGCGCTGCTCGGCGCGGATGTGCTGCGCGTCGATTCACCACAGCTGCCGGAGAGCGCGGACGCGCACGCCGACACCGGATTCGGCAAGCGGTCCTGTCTGCTCGACCTGGACGTGCGGGCGGACCGCTCCCGCTTCGAGGAGCTGCTCGTCACGGCTGACGTCGTCGTGACGGGCTACCGGCCCGGCGCCCTGGACCGGTACGGCCTGTCGGCCGGTGTCCTGCTGGAGCAGCGGCCCGACCTGATCGTCGCTCAACTGTGCGCGTGGGGCGGCGACGGACCGTGGGCCGCGCGCCGAGGCTTCGACAGCCTGGTACAGGCGGCCTGCGGCATCGCGGCGGTCGAGGCGGCACCGGACGGCTGGCCCGGCGCCCTTCCCGCCCAGGCGCTGGACCACGGCACGGGCTATCTCATCGCGGCCGCGGTGCTGCGTGCCCTGGCCGAGCGGCACACGGCAGGCGGTGGCCGGGTGCTGCGGTTCAGCCTGGCCGCAACCGCCGCTTGGCTCGTCGACCGCATCCGGCCCGAACCACGCATCGGCCCTCTGGATCCATACGATCCCCACCTCCATCTCACCGAGACCGACTCCGCGCTCGGCCGCCTCCGCCATGCCCTCCCTCCGGTCCGCATCGACGGCGGCCCGTCCGACTGGTCACGCCCGCCCGGCCGCCCCGGCACGGACGAGCCCCGCTGGCAATGAGCGTGCCGGGTCCTATCCCGACTGTTCGTATGTCGCACGCAGGGCGTCCTCGACCGCAGCGAGCGCGGCCCGGCGGTCGAGGCCGAGGCGGTGGGCGCGCCGTGCGTACTCCGCTGCGGCTGCAGCCGCCTGGTGGACCGCCGCGTCACCCGCCGCAGCGACGAACGTGCCATTGCGTCCGCGCGTCTCGATCACTCCGTCGGCCTCCAGCGCGCGATACGCCTTGGCCACCGTGTTGGCTGCCAGGCCCAGTTCTCCGGCGAGCCCGCGAACGGTCGGCAGCCGGTATCCGACGGGCAGTGCACCGCTTCGCGCCTGTCCGGCGATCTGTTCCCGCAGCTGCTCGAACGGCGGGGCGGCCGACGCCGGATCGACGATGATCTTCAGGCTCACGTGCGGCCTCCCGCGGGGTGCGACGGATTGTGCCACTCATTGTGCTCCAGGCCCACAGCGCGGCTGGGACCCTGCGGGTCGTATGCGATCGCGTCGCCCGGACGGTGCCAGTGCAGGACGAAGCGCCGGCCCGAGCGGTAGGCGTCGATGCCCGCCCTGCAGTACGCCACCATGTCGTCGGGCAGCGCGTCGAGCCGGAACCAGCCGAGCTCGGAGCATTTGTCGGGTTCGCGATTGACCGCCTCGCCCTTCCAACTGCGGACTTCGAAGAACCAACCGGTGCGCGGATCCCCGTCCGGCGCACGGTGCTGCATCACCAGCGCGGCCCGTACGTCGCCGGGGTCGATGACGACTCCGATCTCCTCCCGGGCCTCGCGTATCAGCGCCTCCCGCACGTCCTCGCCATCCTCGACACGCCCGCTCGGCGCATGCAACAGGCCGTCGGCATAGCCGGTGTTGGCGCGCCGGGCGAGAAGTATCCGGTCGTCCTGCCGCAGGATCAGATGGACATCGACGATCTCGCTGTGGCGCCGCCGAACCGGCTCCGGATGGACGATCGCGACATAGCGCTCATCGTTCACCTCCCGGCCCCACAACGCCTGGTCGTGACCGAGCTGCTCGACGTACGTACGCGATGCCAGTGGCGCGGCCAGCTCTGCGAGGGCCTCGGCGGGGATGCCGGCGCGGGAGGCGACGGGCTCTGCCGCACCCCAGCGTCCCTCGACCAGCACGAGTCTGCCGCCGGGCCGCAGCAACCGCACCCAGCGCCGCAGCGCCGCCCGCGGATCCGGCAGCGCCCACAGCACGTGCCGGACCAGCACCACGTCGAACCGCCCGTCGCCGACGGGTGGTTCGGCCGCGTCCCCGATCAGCACACGCGCCCACGCACTGCCCCCGCTCGCGGCAAGCTTCGACGCGGCCCGTTCGGCCATCCGCGGCGAACGGTCGACGCCGGTGACCCGATACCCCAGTTCGGCCGCCAGCAGCGTGAGGCTTCCCGTACCGCACCCGAGATCGAGTACGTCGGACGGCGGATCCGGCAGCCATGCGCGCAGCCGTGACGCCCATGCCGTACGGACCTGGGGGATGCGCAGGCCGTGATCCGCCTCGTCGTCGAACGATGCGGCAGCCGCATCCCAGTCCGGTGCCGCGTCGGTCCGGTTGTCCGCTTGCTTCCTGCCGGCCTGCTTGCTGTCGGCCTGCTTGCTGTCGGTCCGGGAACTGCCGATCCGGTCACTCTTCGTATCCATGCCCCGATCTTCGCACCCGCCACTGACAACGGCCTGCGACCTGCGGCCCGGTCCGCTCAGTCCAGGCCCAGCCTCCGGTAGCGGGCGCGGCGGGCGGCGAGCCGTGCGGTGCGGTCCTGGGCGCGGAGCGCTGCGAGCTCGGCGCCCAGGACCTCACCCAGCCGGCCGAGGAAGACTTCTGGTGCGTCGGAGGCGTCCGGTGTCTCCTCGATGATCCGGTCCACGATGCCGTGCGCCAGCAGATCGGCGGAGCGCACGCCCTGCCGCTCAGCGATCTCGTAGGCGCGTTCCGTCGTCCGGTACAGGATGGCGGAGGCGCCCTCGGGAGGCAGCGGCGACAACCAGGCGTGGCGCGCGGCCAGCACCCGGTCGGCGGGAAGCAGCGCGAGCGCGCCGCCGCCGGCGCCCTGTCCGAGCAGCAGGCACAAGCTGGGCGCGGGAAGAGTGACCAGATCGGCGAGGCTGCGCGCGATCTCCGCGGCAAGACCTCCCTCTTCCGCCTCCTGCGACAGCGCGGCGCCCGCTGTGTCGATCACGGTGAGGAGCGGCAGCCCGAGTTGGGCAGCGATCCGCATCCCGCGCCGCGCCTCACGCAACCCTGCCGGCCCCAGCGGCGACGGAGCGCCTTCGCTGCGGTGGTCGTGGCCGATGACGACGCAGGGCGTCGGGCCGAACCGTGCGAGGGCGAGCAGCAGCCCCGGGTCGCTCTCCCCCGCGCCCGTGCCGCTCAGCGGGGTGACGTCGGCGGCCGCATGCCGCAACAGCGCCCTCAGACCAGGCCGTTCGGGCCGCCGCGAGCGGCGGATCGATTCCTCAGCCGAGGGAGCCGGCCCCGACACCGGCCCTGGTGTCGCCCCCGGCACCGAACCCGACGCCGAACCCTGCGGCGCCGGCTCCGCATCACCGCCCTGCCGTTGCTCCCCGCACAGCACGTCCAGCGCCCGCGCCGCCGCGTCCGCCAACTGCCCTGCGGGCAGCACCGTGTCGACGAGACCGTGGGCGAGCAGGTTCTCGGCGGTCTGTACGCCCTTGGGGAACTCCTCCCCATAGAGCGCCTCATGGACGCGCGGTCCGAGAAAACCGATGAGCGCCCCGGGCTCGGCGGCCGTGACGTGCCCGAGCGATCCCCACGAGGCCAGCACCCCGCCGGTCGTCGGGTGGCGCAGATAGACGAGGTACGGCAGTCCGGCGGCCTTGTGGTCCGCGATCGCGGCCGCGACCTTGACCATCTGCAGGAAGGCGATGGTGCCCTCCTGCATCCGCGTTCCCCCCGACGCCGGAGACGCCAGGAGCGGAAGGCGTTCGCGGGTGGCCCGTTCGACGGCTCGTACCAGCCGCTCCCCCGCCGCGGCCCCGATCGAACCGGCGAGGAAGCCGAATTCGCAGGCGAGTATCGCCACCCGGCGCCCGTGGATGCGTCCTTCGCCGGTCACGACCGACTCCTCGCGTCCGGTCCTGGCGCGGGCGCGCTCCAACGCGGCCCGGTACGACGCGTCCTCGTCACGCACCGGCACCGGCACCGGCTCGTCCCAACTGCGCCAGGTGCCCGGATCGAGCGCCGAATCGATCAGCTGTTGCACGGTCATGCGGACACCCTGCCACGGTCCCGTTCTTAATCAGCGATGAGTGGTCCCTAACGGGCTCATAGGGATTGCTCATACGCCGTCCGAGCAGCCGGACCGGCCCTCGCGCGCCGCTAGCGTGCTCAGCGCCGGGGTGCGGATCCCCCACCTCGCCGCCCCCGGCTCCGTCGTCGACCCGAGAAGGAGCCGTCCACGATGACCGCACGCCGCAAGGCCGCCGCCGTTCGTGACGCCGGGGCGCGGATGACTGGACGGGGTGCCCGGTGTGAACCGGGCACCCCGTCCGCCGCCGTCAGCCGTCAGCCGTTCAGCCGTCAGCCGCCGACGCACACGTGGTCGGAGTGGCGGTCGCGGGGTCGAGCGCGTTGGCGACCTCGTGATAAGCGATGCGGTCCGTCAGACCGATCGTCACGTGCTCGGAGAGGTCGAGCGGGCACAGGTCCTGGAGGAGGACGTTGTGCACATCGGACCCGGAGAGGAACTGCGAGGTGTACGGGGTGACTACCTCGTCGTACCTGGTCGCGATCACGGTGTACCGCACCCCCGGCACGGTGTCCCCGCCCGCGTTGAGCTTCTGCATGAACGCCGAACCCGCCACCTGGTCTGTCAGCCCCGGTGTGACGCCCTGGAGCGCCTGCGCCGCGCCCGGGAAGTACGGGAGCAGCGCCGTCAGCCCGTCGAGCGTGGTCCCGTGGTTGTCGGGTGCGAGGCCGATCAGGGAGTTCACCTTGGCCGCGCCGCCGAGGAACTCCAGGTAGTAACGGGGCATCATGCCGCCCTGCGAGTGCCCGACGATGTCGACCTTGGAAGCGCCGGTGGCCGCGAGCACCTTGTCCGCCTCGTCGGAGAGCTGCTGGGCCGATGCGGCGATCGGGCCGAGCCCGTCGAAGAGCGTCTCGCCGGGCAACTGCCCGTAGTCGAAGGAGAAGACGCAGTAGCCGCGCTCGACCAGGTAGGGGGCGAGGGCGAGGAAGTTGTCGGTCTTGTTGCCGAAGGTGCCGGGCACGAGCACGACAGGGCGCGGGTGTTCCGCCGACGGCTTGCAGGAGTAGTCGTTCCAGCCGCTGGACGGCGCGGTCGCCGATGCCGACGACGTCGCGGAGGTTGCCGCACTCGCCGCCGTGGGGGTGGCGGCAACCGCGGTGGCCAGGGCGAGGGCGGACAGTGTGCCGAGGCCGCGGCGCCGTCGGCGCGTCAGGGCGTGTTTCGGCGGTTTCGGTGATGCGGGCAGGCTCATGTGATCTCCTCGCAGGTCAGGCTCTGGGGTCCCGCGACCCGTACGGCCCGTGATCCGGATCACAGCTTCGCCGCGCGTTCCGCCAAGTTACGGACCAGTAGTAAAAATGACTAGTTACCTGCGAGTAAAAAATCGGCCATGCGTGTGAAATCCGTGATCCACCCTCACGGTTCACGCCGCGCCGAGGAGCGCGGCGGGCAGCACGGCATGGGGCCCGAAGCGGGCGCGGGCACGGTCGATGGCCTCCTCGATCCGGCGCGCCTTGTCGTCGGCCGGGTCGAACGTGAGCTGGTGTGCGGCTAGTTCGGCCTCCGTCAGGCCCTCCGCCCGCAGTGCGACCGCGCGCACGCGGGCGCGCTGCAGACCGAGCGAGGCGTACAGCCGGTACGCGGCGCGCGTGAGGTCCGCGGTGTGCGCGGTCGGCTCGGGCAACGGACGGGTACGAGTGGTGGCGGTCCGATCGGCGTAACGGACGGTGAGGGTGAGCGATCCCGCGATCTGCTCGTCGCCGCGCAGCCGTGTGCCGAGCTCCTCGGTGAGGGAGAGCAGCGCGCGACGATGGCGGTCCGGGTCCAGCTCGTCGCGGTCGAAGCGCCGTTCGCCCGCGACGGAACGGGCGGGGGCGTTCGGGGTGACCGGGGTCGGATCGATGCCACGGGCCTGGTCATGGATCCGCCGCCCGGCGGAGGCACCGAGGATGCGCTGCAGGGTGCCGAGCGGCACGGCGGCGATCCGGCCGACGCTGTCGAGCCCGTAGTCGCACAGGAGTTGGGCGGTGGCCGGCCCGACGCCGTGCAGGGCGGCGGCCGGTCTGCTGTCGAGGAACGCGGCGACCGCACCGGGCTCGTCGGGGAGGGCACAGACCGCGCCGGGCCCGCCCTCGCACGCGGCCATACGGGCGAGCAGCGGGTTGGCGGCGACGCCGATGGTGCAGTCGATGCCGTAACGGGCCAGCGACCGCACCCTGATCAGGGCGGCGAGTTCGGCCGGCGTACGGCCGAAGTAGCGCAGGCTTCCGCGCACATCGGCAAGGGCGGCGTCGGGTGGCAACGCCTCGACGACCGGCGTGATCTCCATGAGCAGGCCGAGTAGGCAGGTGTACGACTCCTCCGTGAGGGGCGTGCGGCGGCCGGCGGGGCGGAAGCGCACGTGCAGCACGTTCGCGCCCATGGGCCGGCCACCGGTGTCCGGCGCGGCGGCGAGCTTCCGTTCAGCCGTGGTCTGCCTGGTCGTGAGCCGGCTCATCCTGCGCTCCCCGGGCTGGAGTGCCACAGCTTGCGGCCGGTGGCGGCGCGGTCGCCCGGGGGCTGGAGATCGGCCCACGGGTGGAGTTCGTAGCCGGTGGGCAGATGGATGCGCCGGCCTCCGGTGCGGTCGCCCGGGGCCACGGGCACCTCGGCGCCGGCCTCCGCACCGGCCTCCGCACCGGCGTCCACGGCCGCATCCGCGCCCCGCGCGAGCCGCGCCGCGACCTCGTCCAGACCGCCTTCCCGCCGCAGCTCGGCCAGTTCGGCGAGGTTCCACGCGGCAGCGCCGACCACGCTCAGGCTCTGCGGGCCGCGCCGCTGCACCACTCCCCGTACCAGCAGCAGCCAGGAGTGGAAGACGGTGTATGCGCACGCCGCGTGACTGTCGTCGAAGAACGCGCAGTCGACGAGCCCGGTCCCGTCGTCGAGGGTGGTGAAGATGACGCGGCGCCCGGAGCGGATCGGCGGGGTCTGGGTGGCCGCTTTGGCGCCCGCGACGAGCACGGTCCCTCCGTGCCGCACCTCGCGCAGCCGGTTCGCCGGGACGACGCCCAGCTCCTCGAGGAAGGCGCCGTGGTCGGTCATCAGATGACGGGAGACGTCCATACCGAGGACCCCGAGCTCGGCGCCGAGGCGTTCGTCCGCGTCCATGTCGGGCAGCCCGCCCCCGGACCGGCCGGTCCCGGAATCCCCCGCCGCGAGCGGGAGTTGCCCCTCGTATGCGGCGGCCCGCGTCCGTCCCTGCCGGTGCAGCTCCGCGGCCTGGAGCAGCAGATCGCGACGGCCCACGCCGAAGGCGTCGAACGCGCCGACCCGTACCAGCCGTTCGACCACCGGGCGGCTGGGACGGGCTCGCTGCCACACGTCCTGGAGCGAGGAGTACGGCTGTCCGGCGACCAGCCGGGCGGTCTCCTCCTCGCTGATGCCGTGCACTTCGGAGAGCGCGAGCCGCAGCCCCCACTCATCGCCCTCATTGCCGCACACCAGTTCGATCCGATAGTCCACGCCGGACCGGTTCACATCGAGCGGCAGCACCGGCACCCCGCGTCGGCGCGCGTCCGCGAGCAGCAGCCGCTTGGGATACATGCCCGGGTCGTGGGTGAGGAAGCCGGCGTAGAAGGCCGCCGGGTGGTGCGCCTTGAGCCAGGCCGACTGGTACGTCGGCACCGCGAAGGCGACCGCGTGCGCCTTGCAGAACCCGTAGGAGCCGAAGGCTTCGAGGATCTCCCAGGTACGGCGGATGACCTCGGCGGAGTAGCCGTTCCCCCGGGCCTTCTCCCCGAACCAGACCCGCACCCGCCCCTGCCGGTCGGCATCCGACAGGGCGCGCCGCGCTTCGTCGGCCATCGCCCGGTCACAACCGGTCATGATGCGCATGATCTCGATCACCTGCTCGTGGAAGACCACGACGCCGTAGGTCTCCCGCAGCGGCTCCTCCAGGTCGGGGTGCGGGTAGCGGACGGGCCTGCGCCCGTGCCTGGCCTCGATGAAGGGCCGCACCATGTCGGCCGCGACCGGGCCCGGCCGGAAGAGCGAGATGTCGACCACCAGATCGTGGAAGGTGCTGGGCTGCAGCCGTCCCACCAGGTCACGCTGGCCCGGCGACTCGATCTGGAAGCAGCCGAGCGTCTCGGCCGACCTGATCAGCTCGTACGTCGCCCGGTCGCCCGGCGGCACCTGCGCCGGGTCGTCGAGGTCGACACGGCGGCCGGTGGTGCGGGCGATCTCCGCGACCGCGTGCGCCATCACGGACTGCATGCGCACCCCGAGCACGTCGAGCTTGAGCAGTCCGAGCTCCTCGACGTCGTCCTTGTCGAACTGCGACATCGGGAAGCCCTCGCCGCTGGTCGGCATGACGGGGGTGCGGTCGAGCAGCCCGGCGTCGGAGAGCAGCACCCCGCACGGGTGCATGGCGACCCCGCGCGGCAGCCCGTCGAGCGCCTCGACCAGCTCCCACAGCCCTCCGTGGTCCTCCTGTGCGATGCCGCGCAGCTCGGGCAGTTCGGCGAGCGCGGCACGGGCGTCGCGGGCACGGATGTGCGGGAAGGCCTTCGCCAGCCGGTCGATCTCCACCGGGTCCATGCCGAGCGCGGCGCCCACGTCGCGCACGGCGTGCCGTACGCGGTACGTCTCGGGCATGGAGACGGTCGCGACGCGCTCGGCGCCGAAGCGGTCGAAGATCGCCCGGTAGACCTCCAGGCGGCGCGCCGACTCCACGTCGATGTCGATGTCGGGCAGCGCCTTGCGCTGCACCGAGAGGAAACGTTCCATCAGCAGCCCGTGCTCGACGGGGTCCGCGATGGTGATGCCCAGCAGATGGTTGACGAAGGAACCGGCACCGGAGCCGCGGGCCGCAACACGGATACCGAGCGCACGGGTGTCGTCGACGACCCGGGCGACGGTGAGGAAGTACCCGGCATAACCGAGCCGTGCGATGGTACGCAGCTCCTCGTCCAACCGCCTCCAGCGGACGCGGTCGTGGTCGTACCGCCGCGCCACCATGGCGGCGGTGCAGCGGGAGCGCAGCACGCGGTCCGCGGTCCGCACATACGCTCCGACCAGCTCCGGCTCAGGGAAGTGCACCTGCCCGAGCCCGAGGTCGCCCTCCGGGTCGACGGTGCAGCCGGCCGCGGTCTCCTCAGTCATCCGCAGCAGCCTGTGTGCGGCATCACGGCGGAATCCGGCCGCCTCGGCGACCCGCTCGGCGATCAGCGCCATGCCGACCGCGTCCTTGAGCCAGCGCTCACCGCTGTCCAGCGTCTCCTGCTTGCGCGTGTCGACGGGGACGAGGCGGCGGGCGGCGTCCAGGATGTCGGCGACCTGGCTCTGTCCGGGGTCGGCGTACCGTACGGCGTTGGTCAGCACCGCCCGTACGCCCTGCTCGACGGCGAAGCCGAGGGTACGGGCCGCGAGCCGCAGCGAGCCCGGTCCCGTGCCTGGGCGCCCGTGGTGCACGACTTCGAGCCGCAGCGCCTCCCCGTACATCTCGCGCCAGGGCGCGAGCAGCTGTTCGGCCCGGTCGGGTCGTCCCGCGGAGAGCGCGCGGCCGACCTCGGAGTCCGCTCCCAGCAGCACGACCAGCGCCTCCCCTTCGGCTGCTGCCGCCAGGTCTTGCCGGCTCAGCCGGGGTACGTTCGCCGGTTCGGCGGCCGACTCCGCGCGGTGCGCGGCGCTGACCAGCCGGCACAGCGCAGCCCAGCCCGCCGCCCCGTCCCGGGCGAGGAAGACCGCACGCGGTGCCGATTCATCGACAAAGGCACCTCCCCGTACCGGGGTACGCAGTCGCGCCCCGCGCCCCGGCGTCCCACCCTTCTCCGGTACGGCGAGCTTCTCCGGTACGGCGAGACCGGCACCGAACACCGGCCGCACCCCGGCCGCGCGGCACGCCTTCGCAAATCGCACCGTCCCGGCGAGGGTGTCCCGGTCGGTGAGCGCAAGCACGTCCATTCCCCGCTCGGCGGCGCGCTCCGCGAGCTGCTCGGGATGGCTTGCCCCATACCGCATCGAGAACCCCGAAACGGCATGCAGATGCGTAAAGCCAGGCATACGCACCTCCTGCTGCTCCCGCACCCCCCGACCGCCATGTCCCTCTCACCTCCCTGTCTCCACCATAGACCAGGTTCGAATACACGTTCGACATACGTGCCCCCGAAAGAGTCACACCGCGTGTGGCGTGTTCCCGTCGGCCGCGGGACGCTGGAATCGCTGGAAGAGCGCCTGCTCAGGAGATCGTCAGGAGGAGGCCATGAGCGCACCCACTGCACCCGTAGCACCAGCCGACGTGGCTCGCACCGCCTTCGAGGCGCTGGCCGCCGGTGATCTCGACCGCTTCGCCGAACTCACCCACGAGGACGCCGTCTTCGACGTCCTTCCCGTCGGTGAGCAGCGCGGGCGGACCGCCATACGGGAGCACTTCGAAGAGCTCCGCGCCGCCCTGCCGGACGCCTCGATGACGCTGGAGGGTGTCACCGGGGACGACCGGCGCGCGGCCATCGAGTGGCGGATGACCGGCACCTTCGAGGGCAAGCCGTTCCACGGCATCGCGCCCAACCACCACAAGATCGACATCCAAGGCGTCGACTTCATGGAGATCGACTCCGGTCGCATCCGTCACAACCGGGTCGCCTTCGACGGCGCCGAGTTCGCCCGTCAGGTCGGCATGCTGCCGCATCGCGGATCGGCCGCCGACCGTGCGATGCTGGCTGCCTTCAACGCGAAGACGCAGCTCGTCGAACGCTGGCACGAGCGGCACGAACGGCACCACGAGCGGCACGAACACAAGCAGGCCCAGGACAGCTGAACGGCATGTGAGCAGCACTCCCGGGCGACACCCCCGGGGTTACACCCCGGGTGAAAGGGGCTGCGATGGGCGCCGGAGGCCTGTCGAAGGCGCGTCTTGACCGCATGCACGACGTCATGGCAGGCCATGTCGCGGACGGCAAGGTCCCCGGCCTCGTCACATTGATCAGCCGGCGCGGCGAGGTGCACGTCGACGCGATCGGCGCGCAGGCGGCCGGCGGTGACCGGCCGATGCGCCGTGACACGATCTTCCGCATCTCCTCGATGACCAAACCGGTCACCGCCGCGGCGGCGATGATCCTGGTGGAGGAGTGCAGGCTTCGGCTGGACGAGCCGGTGGACCGGCTGCTCCCCGAACTGGCCGGCCGCAAGGTCCTCAAACGGCTCGAAGGACCGCTCGGTGACACCGTACCCGCGAACCGGCCGATCACCGTCCGCGACCTGCTCACCTTCCGGATGGGCTTCGGCGTCGTCATGGCGCCGCCCGGCACCTTTCCGCTCCAGACGGCCGTGGACGGGCTGCGCCTCGGCCAGGGCCCACCGAGACCCGCCACGGTGCCCGCACCGGACGAGTGGATGCACCGTCTCGCCACGCTCCCGCTGATCCATCAGCCGGGCGAGCAATGGATGTACAACACGGGCGCCGACGTCCTCGGCGTGCTCATCGCGCGCGCCTCCGGGCAGCCGCTGGAGACGTTCCTGCGCGAACGGCTCTTCGGTCCGCTGGGGATGAAGGACACCGGCTTCAGCGTGCCGCCGGACAAGCTCGCCCGGCTGGCGACCGGCTACGCCCCCGATCCCCGGACCGGTGCGCTGACGCTCTACGACGAGGCGGAGAACGGCGAGTGGAGCCGTCCTCCCGCGTTCCCCTCCGGAGCCGGGGGGCTGGTCTCGACGGCCGACGACTTCCTGGCCTTCGGACGCATGCTGCTGGGCAAGGGCCGGTACGGGAACGAGCGCATCCTGTCGCGGCTCTCGGTCGAGGCCATGACCACCGATCAGCTGACACCCGCGCAGAAGGCGGTCTCGCAGTTCGTCCCGGGCTTCTGGGACAGCCATGGCTGGGGGTTCGGCATGTCCGTGATCACGGCACGCGACAACATCTGGTCGGTCCCCGGCCGTTACGGCTGGGACGGCGGGCTCGGCACCTCCTGGTACGCGGACCCGACGGAGGAGATGACCGGGATCCTGATGACCCAGTGCGCCTGGACCTCACCCGAACCTCCCGTCGTCTGGCTCGACTTCTGGACGTCGGCCTACCAGGCGATCGACGACTGAGGGCGATCGACGACCGGGTCCGGTCCCGTGGCGGACCGCTACTCGCCGCGCTGCTCCTTCTCCCACAGCGGGTGCTCGCGCCGCGCCCACGTGCGGGAGACATGGCCGGTGCGCAGGCCGCGGCGGGCCTCGGGGTCACGGGCGGCCATCCAGATGTGGCCGGCCACCAGCACGCCGATGAGCAGTGCCAGCCAGTCGTGGACGAACGTGGAGCCGGTGCGCCAGATCAGCGGGGCGAGGTGCGGAAACCACATGATCAGACCGGTGCCGATCATCACGAGCACGGCACCGGCGATCACCGCCGCGTACAGCTTCTGGCCCGCGTTGAACTTGCCCGACGGCCGGTGGTGGCCGCGCAGCGCGGCCCGCACCCAGCCGCGGTCGTGCGGGCCGAAGCGGTTGAGACGGCCCAGGTCGGCGCGGAAGGCGCGGGAGAGCAGGCCGAGAAGGAGCGGCACCGGCAGGGTGATCCCCGCCCATTCGTGGACGGTGACCAACAGCCTGCGGCGGCCCACCAGTTCGGCGAGCGCGGGCAGGTAGAGGAAGGCCGCGGTGATCAGGGCGATGACCATCAGCAGGGCAGTGGTGCGGTGGATCCAGCGCTCGGCCGTGGTGAAGCGGCGCAGCAGCTCCGGCGCGCCGGCCTCACCGGTGGTGTGCGTCGCGTCAGTCGGTAGGGGCATCGGTCCGCCCGTTGGACTTGCCGACCCAGGCGTCGACGTCATAGCCGTAGTGCTCCCAGTAGCCGGGTTGGACGTGGTCGGTGACGGTGATCCCGGACAGCCATTTCGCCGACTTGTAGAAGTACATCGGTGCGGCGTAGAGGCGGACGGGGCCGCCGTGCGCGTCGGTGACCGGCCTGTCGTCCATGGCGTAGGCGACCATCATGTCGGGGCGACGCGCCTGGTCCAGGGTGAGGCTCTCGCTGTAGACGCCGTCGAAGCAAGTGAAGGTGAGCGCCTTGGCGCCGGGTCTGACCCCGGCCTCGTCCAGCAGGTGGGAGAGGAGCACCCCGGTGAACGGGGTGTGCGGCACGCGCCAGCCCGTCACGCACTGCACGTCCTTGACCAGCCGGGTGCGTGGCATGGCCTGCAGCTGCGCGAGCGTGTAGGTCGCGGGGCGCTCGACAAGGCCGTCCACCGTGAGCCGGTAGTCCGCGGGCGAGCGGTGCGGGATGGTGTCGGCGACCGAGTAGAAGCGGAATCCCCCGCCCCCGGGCAGCAAGCCGCTCAGGCCCGTCGGATCCTTGGCGGTGACCGAGGCGAGGACGTTGTCGATGCCGTTCTGCAGGTATCCGCCCACGGTTGCACCGGCCGCGCCGAGCCCCAGCATGGCAAGGATCACCCGCCGCCCGACGGGCGTGCCCGCGCGGTCCGCACCACCTGTGCCGTCGCTGCTCATACGTCCATTCGAGCACGCCGGGCCGGGGGACGACCAGCGCCGGTCCGCGCAATGCGGCAGCCGTCAGGCATTCGTAAGAGTTCCCCTGCGGGACCACTGCGGCACCACTGCGGGACGCCGAACGGGTGGAGGCCGTCTGCGCGATCGCTCGCGCAGACGGCCTCCACCCGTGGGGGGATCCTGGTGCGGTTCCGGTGCTACGGGATGGTGGCTCCTTCCGCGCTCAGCGCCGCGGTGACCGGCTGGAAGTACGTCGTGCCGCCGGAGGTGCAGTCACCGTCGCCGCCCGACGTGAGACCGATCGCGGCGTCCCCGTCGAAGAGCGCGCCGCCGCTGTCGCCGGGTTCGGCGCACACGTTGGTCTGGATCAGGCCGTTGACCGTCCCCTCGGAGTAGTTGACCGTCGCATTCAGCCCGGTGACCTGGCCGCCGTGCACCTGGGAGGTGCTGCCGCTGCGCTGCACCTGTTCGCCGACGGTCGCATCGGCGGCGTGGGTGATCTGCTGCTGGCTTCCGCTGTAGAGGTCGACGGCGCTCGGCGGGTTGGCGTTGGCGTCGTCGTACTTGACCAGCGCGAAGTCGGTGCCCGGGAACTGCGAGTCGACCGTCTGCCCGACCTCGGAGCCGCCTTGCGAGTCCGACCAGCTGGAGGCGGCATTGCCGCAGTGGCCCGCGGTCAGGAAATACGGTGCGCCTCCCTTGGTGACGTTGAACCCGAGCGAGCAGCGCACGTCGCTGCCCCAGATGGCGTCGCCGCCCGCGACGAAGGGCTTGAACTGCCCCTTGGAGTGGCGCATGGTCGCCATGGAGCCGAGGACGCCCATCGCCTTGTCCAGCCGGGCGAGCTTCGTACCCGTCACGGTGGTGTCGGCTGTGACCACGACCTGGTCGGCGCGCGGGTCGATGGCCCAGGCCGTGCCGGGGATGCGCGCCTGCTGCGCCAAGGTGGCGGTGGCGGAGCGGAGTTGGGCCATCGAGTGCTCGACGGTCTTCGGCACGGCGCCTGCCGCGCGGACCATGGCCGCATCCGCGGGATCGGTGATGTTGACGACGAGGCGCTTGGCCTGTGCGTCGAAATAGGAACCGGCCGCGCTGCCGCCGAGGCGGTGGGCGAGGTTCGATGCGAGCGTCTGCGCCGCGACCGCGGTGAGCCCGGCGGGCGCGGGGGCGGGGGTGGCCGACGATGTGTTGGCGGCCTCGGCGTTCGGCAGCACTATCGCGGCGGCGACGAGAGCGGCGGCGCCCGCTCCGGCCAGGATCACGCGTCGGTTCGGTATTCGCCGGTGTCTCAACTCGGAAACCTCCCGTGGGGGGTGGGCCCGTCCCGGTTGTCACGGGCCGCGGAGGGCGGAGCAGCTGAGGAGATGGGCCGAAGCGGGACATACAGGGAGTGAATGCGTCGTGCCCATGCCAATCAGCGCGGCCGAGTATTCCGACAGGCACCGATGACATGCAAGACCCAATTCCGGCCGGGCACAGGGCGGCGTGCGCTTCCGCGCACGCCGCCCTCGCCTTCCATGGCCGCACGATTGGCGCATTGCGCCGGCGGAACAAGCGCTTGCGCCTCGATCCCGCTACGCACCGCGCGGTGCTGTGAGCACCCTGTGAAAATGGCGGGTTGTCCGATAACGACCGCACGCGTCCGTATTACGGGTGCTCAACCCACCACTCGGTCGGTCACCCGTCCGCTGTACGCTCCGCCGGGTCCGACGGCTCCGCAAGGTCCACCGGATCCACCCGACCGACGGGGTTCACCGGACCGACGGGGTTCACCGGGTCCACCGGGTCGTCCGTCTCCAACTCCGGTGCGAGACCCGGCTCAAGCCCCGCGTCCAGACCGGCGTCGGCCTCCGTTGCCGCTTCGGCGGCCGCCGCCGACCCTGCGCCGTCCGGCCCGCCGTGCAGCACGCCGGGATTCTGCGCCGCACGCTCCAGGAACCGCAGCAGCTCCACCGGGAACGGCAGCACGAGCGTGGAGTTCTTCTCCGCCGCAACCGCCGTCACGGTCTGCAGCAGCCGCAGTTGGAGCGCGGCCGGCTGGCTGCCCATCACCGCGGCCGCCTGGGCCAGCTTCCGCGACGCCTGCAGCTCCGCGTCCGCGTTGATCACGCGCGCCCGGCGGTCACGCGCTGCCTCGGCCTGACGCGCCATCGACCGCTTCATGGTCTCGGGAAGCGATACGTCCTTGATCTCCACCCGGTCGATCTGCACGCCCCAGCCGAGCGCCGGGCTGTCGATCATCAACGCCAGACCCTCGTTGAGCTTCTCGCGGTTGGAGAGGAGGTCGTCCAACTCGCTCTTGCCTATGATCGACCGCAACGAGGTCTGGGCGACCTGCAGCACGGCGAAGCGGTAGTCCTCGACGTTGATGATGGCGTCGGCAGGGTGGATGACCTTGAAGTAGACCACCGCGTCCACCCTGACCGTGACATTGTCGCGGGTGATGCCCTCCTGGGCCGGGATCGGCATCGTCACGATCTGCAGATTGACCTTCCGCAGCCGGTCGATGACGGGAACGATCATCGTGAAGCCCGGGCCGCGGACGGGGTCCTTCAGATGCCCGAGCCGGAACACCACGCCACGCTCGAACTGCTGGACCACGCGGGCGCCCGCGAGGAAATACACCAGGCCGAAGCTCAGGGCTGCGGCCACTACATCCACGACCATCACGGCCCCCTGCCGTCCGCACGCGCGGGCATCGTGAAACGAACGGTCCCGGGGAATGCGCCCGAACCCTGACTCGCCGCTCTCCCCTACCGTTCTTCCTTACTTCACGGTACGCCTCGGCGGCTCCGCCGTCAGGGGGCCGCACGCCGTAGCCGATCGGATACCGCCCGTAGGTGCTCGACGAGTTCCGGCGGCTTCTGCACCGTGAAATCGACGCCGAACAGCCCGAGGTAGACCGCGAGCGAGTCGAGCGAGTCGAAACCGGTGCGGAGCACGCAGGACGACGCGTCGATCGCTTCCACGGTGGCGAAGCCCGTCCCGGTGTAGCGGGCGACCGTCTCGGCGGGAGCATGCAGGGTGACCACGGCCCGGTAGCGGTACGGCCGCGTGCTCACCCCGCGCGCCACATAGGTGGCCGCGTCGGTCGGAGGCTCGCGCGGCACGAAGCGCGGGCCCGTGGGCTGTCTGGGCGTGATCCGGTCGACGCGGAAGGTGCGCCAGTCGTCGCGGTCGGTGTCCCAGGCGAGCAAGTACCAGCGGCGGGCGTGCTGGACGAGGCGGTGCGGCTCGACGACCCGGCGGCTCGCCGCGCCGGAGTGGTCGCGGTATTCGAAGCGCAGCCGTTCGTGGTCGCGGCAGGCCACCCCGATGACGGTGAGCACCTCCTGGCTCACCGCCGCCCGGGTTGCATCGTTCATGACGGCGACGGCCTCCATCGCCCGCACCCGGTGCCGCAGCCTCGACGGCAGCACCTGCTCCAACTTGCCGAGGGCCCGCTCGGCCGTCTCCTCGATGCCGGCGACCGAGCCGCCCGCGCCGGTGCGCAGGCACAGCGCCACCGCCACGGCCTCCTCGTCGTCGAGCAGCAGTGGCGGGAGTTGGGCCCCGGCGCCGAGTCGGTAGCCGCCCGCCGTGCCGGTAGTGCCCTGCACGGGGTAGCCGAGGCCCCGCAACCGGTCGACGTCGCGGCGTATCGTGCGCGGCGTCACCCCCAGCCGCTGGGCAAGCTCCGCCCCCGGCCAGTCCCGGCGGGTCTGCAGGAGGGAGAGCAGGCGCAGCAGTCGTGCCGAGGTCTCCAGCATGGGGCCATGCTGCCATCCCTTGCGGACCGGGCGTGTCCGCAGGCAGCGCAGGCGCTGCGTGCGGACATCCCGTCATCCGATCCGCACCCCGTATGCCCTCAGCGCTGCCGTGACCGGCTGGAAGTACGTCGCACCACCGTAGGCGCAGTCGCCGTCACCACCGGAGGTGAGGCCGAGGGCGGTGGTTCCGCTGTAGAGCGGACCGCCGCTGTCGCCCGGCTCGGAGCAGACGTCGGTCTCGATCAGGCCGCTGACCACCTCGCCGTTCCCGTAGTCGACGGTGGCGTCGAGGCCGGTGACGGTGCCGCTGTGCACACCGCTCGTACTGCCGCGGCTGGTGACGTGCTCGCCGACGTACGGATCGGCTGCACCGGTTACGGCACGGCCGCCGCCGGCCGTACTCGGCCAGAGGTACGCCGGACCGGCATATTCGACGAGGGCGTAGTCACGGCCGGGGTAGGTGTAGGCGACGGTGTGCCCGAGCACCGCGGAGCGGTGGGCGCCCGCGTACCAGGTGGAGACGGCCTGGCCGCAGTGGCCCGCGGTGAGGAAGTAGGGCGTGGTCCCCCTGTGCACGGTGAAACCGAGCGAACAGCGGTAGCCGCCGCCGTAGATGGCCGCACCGCCCGGCAAGGGGCCGGTCGGCAGCGCCTCATGGAGGGTGCCCGCCACGCGCCGTACGTTCACCAGGTCCCCGTACCGGGCGGCCGTCGCGCGCAGCGCGGCGAACCGCGCGTCGCCGACGCCTGCGTCGGCGGTGACGGAGAGGGTGTGGCACCGGATCGACCGACCACGCGGTGCCCGGGACGGAGAGCGCGGCGATCGCGTCACGCGCGGCGGTGAGCTCCGGTATCGCGCCCGCGGTGGTGGAGGCGCCGGCTGCGGCGCCGCAGAGGGCTGCCGCGCCGGCTGCCGCCGCGGCGGCGGCGAAACGCCATCGGGACACCGTGCGTCCGCTGATGCGCTTGGAGGTCACTCGTTCCTCCCGTGGGCTGGAGGGTTCCGCGCTGGTAGGACCCTTCCTCCCACCCTCGGTCCGCAGTGCACAAGGTGGCATTGGAGGCACTGCGAAGGAACTGACGCCCCCTCAGCACTGCGGCACCGCACCACCCTGCCTTGCCTGGGCTTGCCTGAACGCCTTCGGGCCACCCGTCACCCCTTCGGGCGCACCGCCGGGGAGAAATCCTGCGGGGCGCACCCTTTCACGCCGTCACCTTCTGGATTTCTACGATTACCTGACGTATCGCCACGTATGGCTGTGCACCAGAACCGTCACGAATCCCCACCGGGACCGCATTCCACTTGGCGCATCATCAGCATCATGGACGACGATAGGAGGAGGATGAGGAGAGCGGACGGGCGGACGGTACGGACCGCGCGCGAGAGGAGGCGTCCATGGGTTCGGTGCGCAGGGCCAGCGCCTGGCTGGGGCTCGTCGACGACGGCAGCGACGAGCAGTACTACGACGAGGAGTACACGGACTACGCGGAGGGACCCGGGCCCGCCGATGCCTGGGTGACCGACCCCCGGGTGCGGGTGGTGGGCGATGCCGCCGAGGAGCAGGGCCGCCGCATCGCGACCGTCACCCCCAACAGCTTCCGCGACGCGCGCGGGATAGGAGAGCTGTTCCGCGACGGTATCCCGGTCATCATGAACCTCACCGCCATGGAGCCGTCCGACGCCAAGCGCGTGGTCGACTTCGCCGCCGGGCTCCAGTTCGGGCTGCGCGGCTCGATCGAGCGCGTCGCCGGCAGGGTGTTCCTGCTGACGCCCGCCGACTACAAGGTCGTCAACGGGGAGGCCGCCGGCCGGAAGGCCGACGGCTTCTTCAACCAGAGCTGAGCCCGCGCGCTCCGGACCCGTCCGCCACGCGCTCCGCCTACCGGAACGCGTCGAGCCCGGTGAGCGCCTTGCCGAGCACCAGCTGGTGCATCTCCACGGTGCCCTCGTAGGTGAGCACCGACTCCAGGTTGGTGGCGTGGCGCATCACCGGGTACTCCAGCGAGATGCCGTTCGCGCCCAGGACGGTGCGCGCGGTGCGGCAGATCTCGATCGCCTCGCGCACGTTGTTGAGCTTGCCGAAGCTGACCTGCTCGGGACGGAGCGTGCCCGCGTCCATCCGCCGCCCGAGGTGGTGGGCGAGCAGGATGCCCTTGTGGAGCTCGACGGCCATGTCGGCGAGCTTGGCCTGGGTGAGCTGGAAGCCGCCGATGGGCCGGCCGAACTGCTCACGGCTCTTCGCGTACTCCAGTGCCGCCTCGAAGCTGGCGCGGGCCGCGCCCATCGAGCCCCATACGATCCCGTACCGCGCATGGCTCAGGCAGGTGAGCGGCCCGCGCAGCCCGGTGACCCCGGGGAGTACGGCGTCGGCCGGCAGCCGTACGTCGTCCATGACCAGCTCGCTGGTGACCGAGGCGCGCAGGCTCCACTTGTGCTTGATCTCGGGAGCCGAGAAGCCGGGGGTGTCGGTGGGGACGACGAAGCCGCGGATGCCCTCGTCGGTACGGGCCCACACGACGGCGACCCCGGCGACCGAGCCGTTGGTGATCCACATCTTGCGGCCGTTGAGGATCCAGTCGCCGCCGTCCCGCTTGGCGTACGTGGTCATGCCGGCCGGGTCCGAGCCGTGGTCGGGCTCGGTGAGCCCGAAGCAGCCGATGACCTCGCCCGCCGCCATCCGCGGCAGCCACTGCTGCTTGTGCTCCTCGCAGCCGAAGCGGTGGATCGCGTACATGGCGAGCGAACCCTGTACGGAGACGAGTGAGCGGACGCCGGAGTCGGCGGCCTCCAGCTCCAGGCAGGCGAGCCCGTACTGCACGGCGCTCGCGCCCGCGCAGCCGTACCCCTTCAGCGACATGCCGAGCGCACCGATCGAGCCCAGTTCACGGGTCAGCTCGCGGATGGCGGGCAGCTCGCCGCGCTCGTACCACTCGGCGATGTGCGGCAGGACGCGGTCCTTCGCCCAACGGCGCATGGTGTCGCGGACGGCGAGGTCCTCCGGGCTGAGCAGGTCGTCGATCCCGAGCGGGTCGGACGGGTCGAAGGACGGCAAGGGACTGCCACTCATGGGTGGGACCTCCGGCTGAACGATCTTGGGATAGCGCTCCCGACGCTACGGCCGCGACGGCTCGCCGTAAAGACCCTCCCGGTCCGGCCGGCAGGCAGAAGCGGCCGCGCGCGGAAGTCGCAGCGCCGCGCCCGCGCCGAGCAGCAGCAGGGCGGCGCTGACGACGAGGGTGACGTGCAGTCCGTGGACGAAGGAGTGTCGGGCGGCACCGCGCAGCACGTCCCCGGCCGGTTCACCGAGGGCGCCGGCGGCCGCGTATGCCTCGCCGAGCGAGCGGCCCGCCGCCTCGCGCGCCGCTGGGGGCACCCCCGCGACGCTCCGGACGCCGGGCGCGTATGCCGCGTTCATCACGCTGCCGAGCAGGGCGATGCCCATGCCCGCGCCCAGCTGGTACGAGGTCTCGCCGATCGCCGCGGCCCCGCCCGCCCGGTCGGCCGGGGCATCGTCGAGCATGGACTCGTACGCCCCGAAGAGGGCGGTCTGCACCCCGAAGCCGAGCACCACGAAGGCGCCGGTGAGCAGCCAGGGGCGGTCGTGCTCGCCCACGGCGGTAAGGGTGAGGACGGCGCCGGCGGTGAGCACGAAACCCAGGCCGGTCATCAGCCGCGGGCCGAGGCGGTGGAGCATCCGTGCGCCGGCGAGTCCTGCGGCCATCGCGGCGACGGTGAGCGGCAGCAGCCGCAGCCCGGCCTCGACCGGTTCCAGGCCGAGCACCAGCTGGAGGTACTGGACGGCGATCAGCTCGAGGCCGACGAGCGCGAGCATCGCCACCACGATGCAACCGACGGAGGTGCCGAAGGCCGGCCGCGCGAACCACGCCATGTCGAGCAGCGGATGCCGGATGCGGCGCTGGCGTCGCACGAAGAGCCACAGCAGCGCCGCGCCGCCGAGGAGCGGCACGAGCGTCGAAGGCTGCTGGAGCGGGGCGCCTGCGCCCAGGCGCTTGATCGCGAGGACGGCGCCGAGGATGCCGGCGGCGGCCATCATCGCCCCCAGCAGGTCCCACGGTCCGTCGCGGTCGCCGGTGGACTCCGGCAGCAGCCGTCGGGCGACCGGCCAGATCACCGCCAGGAGCGGGACGTTGACGAGGAAGACCGAGCCCCACCAGAAGCGCTCGACGAGAAAGCCGCCGAGCACGGGCCCGACCGCGGCGCCGACGGCGGAGACCGCACTCCACACGCCGATCGCTGCGGCGCGCTCGCGCCGGTCCGGGAAGACCTGACGCAGGATCGAGAGCGTCGAGGGCATGATCATCGCACCGCCGGCGCCGAGCAGGGCGCGGGCTGCGATGAGGACGTGCGGGGTGGCGGCGAAGGCGGCCACCGCGGAGGCGGCGGCGAAGAGCCCGTAGCCGAGGAGCAGGACTCGCCGTCGGCCGATGCGATCGCCGAGCGTGCCGAAGAGGATGAGCAGGGAGGCGGCGGCGAGCGGATAGGCGTCGACGATCCACAGCAGTTGCGTCGCACCGGGCCGCAATTGCTCGGTGAGCGAGGGGACGGCGACGTGCAGCACGGTCGTGTCGAGGGCGACGAGCAGCAAGCTGATGCAGAGTACGACGAGGACGGACCACCGGTTCGCCGGGCCCGGGCGGGCGCCGGCGGCCACGCCCGGCGTGGTGCCGGGCTCGGCGCTGCGGCTCCTGGGGACGGCGGCCGTCGCGTGCGTACCGGCCGTGCTCGTCCCTGGCATCCATGCACCTCCGCCGCTTCGTCCGCTCGTACCCACCCCCTCACACCCGGCCGGTGGTGCAGGAGTGAACGGCCAGCGTACGCGAACGGGACAACGCAGCTGTGCGCCGGCTGTGGGCGATTCACCGGCCCCACCCTCCGCGGGCTCCTTGTGCGCTTGGTCACACCAGGACGCCACTGTTCGTCACTCTTCGCCCTCCGGACCCGCGCACGCCGTACACCACGCCGGGCGATGGCGTACGGGAAGGACCCTCTCCCGGCGGAGCCGAAACAGCGTCAGGCGTCCTGCACGCCCCCGCCAATTCAGGGCAGGGAAATCGCCCGGACAGCCGCCGCGGAATTCCGCAACGAATTTCTCGCACACCGCGCGACACCAAGTCCGGCCTCCGCAACGACAAGTGGAAAATGTGAGCTGTGCGACATCCCGTGACTACGGCCACATCACATCGTCATCACAAAGCGCCTGCCGCGACCGGAAACTGCCGTCACAGCCTGTAACGTCGAATGCGTGCGTACCGACCTAATCGTCGCCCCGCCGGAACACCGACCGGCAGCGGAGCGACCGAGCGACCGCGAGATCCCGCGGATGAGCCGAACACGCCTCTGGCTGTTCGGCACGACGCTGGTGGCCTACGCGGCCATAGTCGCAGCCGTACTCACCACGTCCTGGCTCGTGCAGCTGGACTGGCAGGTGATGCTCTTCCGGCCCTACAAGCAGTGGCCGCAGATCCACACCCTCCTCGACTACTTCGTCGTCCTCGGACAGCGCGGGCCCACCGCCGTCATAGTGGCCGCCTGGCTGGGCTGGCGCACCTGGAAGCAGCGGACCCTGCGTCCGCTGCTGGTCCTCGGCACCTCTTTGCTGCTGCTCAACATCTCCGTCGGCGCGGCCAAGTACGGACTCGGCCGGCTCGGCCCGCACTACGCGACCACGATCGGCTCCGCGGAGATGTTCGCGGGCGGCGACATATTCCCCTCCGGCCACACCGCCAACGCGGTCGTGACCTGGGGGGTGCTCGCCTATCTGGCCACCACGCCGTCGGCGCGCAGGGTCGGTTCCGTGATCAGTGCGATGCTCGCGCTCGCGGTCGGGATGACCACGATCTACCTCGGTACGCACTGGGTCAGCGACGTACTGAGCGGCTGGTGCGCCGGGTTGCTCGTACTGCTTGCCCTGCCCTGGTTCGAGCCCGCCGTGGCGCGCACCGAGCAGTGGGCGATGGCGCGGTGGGTGCAGTGGCGCGGACGTCCGGCCTATGCACCGCCGGTCGTGGCCCCGCCGGTTGCCGCGGGCGGCGAGCTGCTCCCCCCGCGGCTGCCGAAGGACCGCGTGGAGGGCGACACCGCACCCGTGCGGCTGCCCGTCGGCGCCGGGGTCAGCGCCCGTACGCCGTCGGCCGCGCCGCGCGCACCCCACTACCCGGTACGGACGTACCCGCCGCGGCACGAGCGCTCGCCGGTCACCCCGGCCGGCCCCCGGCGGCCGCACGCCGAGCGCCCGGCGCGCCCCACGCCGCCGGTGCCGGTGCCGACCGTACGCGGCCGCGGAGGCCCGGCCGTCTGACCCGCCCAACCACGACGAGCGCGGAAGGGCCCGCGGGGACGGTACGCACGACGCCCCGCGGGCCCCTCCGCGTCTGCGCGTTCACCCGCGCCAGCAGCGCACCACGCGGCCGTTGTCGACGCTGAGGTTGAGCCGCCCCGCCACGTACTCCAGGGTGACCACCGCGTCCGGCGGCAGAGTGCGCACCGGGCTCCAGCCGCGCTCCGCGGCCCGTTGCCGAGCCTCCTCAACGGGCAGCCCGACATAGCTGTCCGGGTCGTCGCGGGCATTGTTCCCCTCCGGACGGGGGTTCGTCACTGGCGTCATGGAGCTCACCGTAAGACCCACGCGCCCCTTCGGAAACCGCAAACCGTGCCGAGTTCCCGGTCCATCGTCACGCTTCTGTCACAGTGTGCGTCAAGGAGTTTGGGGCCCGCCGTCACTCTCGGGCGCGGTGACCGCTCACCGAAATGGGTGACATCTGACCCCCATCGCATTGATACGTGCACGCGCCAGCAATATTCACCGGAGGGATCCGGTCCGTCTACCGAACGACCGTCCTACGCATATCCGTGAGATTAATCCGGAAGTTAAGATGGAATATCCTGCACGCGCCTCGGAGCCATTACACAACTCCTCCACAAAAAGCACCTCTTGTCCACGACGTCCGATGTGCTCGACAGCACTCACGGGCGGTACGGCAGTTGCGGAACGGTGAAGCAGTTGCGCGTCATGTCGGGCCCCTGAGGGAGCCAGCCGCCGCGTCCGCCGTCGGCCGAGTCCTGCCAGCGCGCCACCGACAGGCAGGTGCGCGCCGTCCTCGGGGGCGAGGCGGCCCGGCTGAACGAGACGGGCAGCAGCAGGCCCCGCGCGTCGTACGGCTGCGGGCGCTGTATGAACCGCTCCACGCAGGCGCGAGCCGGTCCCGTTCCCGCGCTGTCCGCAGACGGGCAGCCGGACATGGCGTCGGTGAGCCACATCGCGGCCGCCCACCCTTCGAGCTGCCACTGCGAGAGCCCGGCGGGGCTGCCGCCGTTCTTCGCGGCGTAGGCGGCCATGCCGGAACGGAAGGCGCGCACTGCGGCGTTGGAGGAGTCGTCGTAGTCCCGGCTGGATCCGGTGACCCACAGCGCGTTGCGGCAGCCCGGCGCGTCGCTGTAGTCGGAGGGCACTGACGAGTCCCAGTTCTGCACGTTGGTGACCTTGGCTGCGACCTTCACCCCGGCGTCCTGCATGGCACGGCACAACTGGGCGTTGCCGTGGGTGTCCATCGCGTCGAGGAGGAGGTCGACGCCGTGGGAGCGCAGATCGGCGGCGACCGCGGGGAAGTTGGGCAGCGCAAAGTCGACCTGCTCCGGCACCACCCGGTAGCCCTCGGTGCGCAGCCCGGCCATGATCTGGCCGGCGTAGCGGGCGGAGTCGGCCTGGTCGTAGTAGACGACCGCGGCGGTGCGCGCGCCGAGCGCCTCCTTGAAGTAGCGGTAGACCTCGGTGCCGCCGTAGAGGGTGCCTCCCCAGCCGGGTGTTCCCTGCCGCGGTTCGTCGCTGCCGTAGATCCCGTACAGATGCGGATAGGTGTCGTAGGCGGTGCCAATGGGCTGGCCGCCGACGTCCGGCACTCCCTTGCTGCTGACGTACGGCGCGCCGGCGTAGTCCAGGGAGGTGGTGGCCACGAGGGCGAAGACCCCGTCCTGATCGATGAGTTTGTGCACGCAGGAGGTGTTCCCGACGCCGCTGCCGCCGTCGTCGCAGGTGATCACCTGAATCGGATGGCCGTTGACGCCGCCTTTGGCGTCGACCATGGCGAGGTAGGCCTCGGCACCGTCCCGGGGTCCGATGAAGGTGCTTCCTCCGACGGGGCTGGTGGTGCTGGTCACGATGCCGATCTTGATGGGTGCGGCCGTGGGTGCGGTGGCCGTCGGCCTCCCGCTGAACGCGCTGGCCGGGAGGCGGGTTCCGCAGGCCGCGCTCAGCGCGAGCGCGGCGGCGGCAAGCGCGGCCAGGCCTGCCCTGCGGACGGCTCGCCGCTCAGCAGCCGGGGGCCTTGGGCGCACTGGTGTCGAGCGCGATCAGCGAACACAGCGACTTGTCGGAGACCTTCCATACGTTGTTCTGCAGCACGGAGGTGCCGGAGGCGTTGGGGAGCACGGGTGTGCCCTTGAGCGAGAGGGTGTACGTCACAGTGGCGCCGGTCGGCGAGGTGAACTGCACGTTCTGCACGGAGGCCTCGACCTGGCCCACCCGGGGGTCGTTGGCGAAGCTCTGGACGAGTTGCTGGAGCTGCTGCCCGTTCTCCAGCAGCGTGGTCTTGTCCGCCAGTGAGGTCTTGGGGCTGAAGAACTTCACCCAGTCCTGCTCGACCTGCGTCCTGGCGGCGGCGGGGTTGCCGGGCGCGGCCGCCGTCGGGGAAGGGGTGGGCGTCGACGTCTGGGTCGGGGTCGGGGTCGGGCTCGAACTGCCGCTGCTCGCAGTCGATCCACAGCCGGTGACGGCCAGCGCGAGGGCCACGGATATCAGAGCCGATGCCGTCGTCATGCGCGGGTTGCTGGCCATCTGCCTCACCGTCCCGGACGGGGTGCGGACGATTGATCTCCTACCGTCGCCGACATACTATAGCAAATCGAGTGACATGCACACTCAATTGACGCTCTGTCAGTCCTCGTCCGCCGACCCCGAGGGGGCCCGATGGTCGCAGCCTCTGAGGCCTCTGAGGCATCCGACGTCGCTGCGGAACGCCACGGACACGAGCGGCTGCGCAGAGCCGTCTCCGACTGGGGCGGCTGGGTCGCGCTCGCCGCGGGCGCGGTGCTGTGTGTCCTGGGGTGGTACGGCGTCTCCGGTCAGAGTCTAACGGAACGTCAGCTTCCTTACCTCGCGTCGGCGACGATTCCCGGCGCCGCCCTGATCGTCGCGGGCGCGGTGCTACTCGCCCGGGACGGGACCGGGAGCGGGACCGCAGCGGGAGCGGCGGAGTCCCGTGTCGAGGAGCTGTACCGGCTGCTGACCCAGGACGAAGAACCGGTGCCCACCTCCGCAGCACCCGCATCGGCACATCTGGTCGCCGTTCCCGGCGGCACGATGCTGCACCGCGCGGACTGCCCCCTGGTGGCCGGGAAACCGGAGGCCGCCGAGGCTCCCGCGGACGAGGAGCGCCTGCGCCCCTGCCCCGTGTGCGAACCACCGGCGCCCGAACCGGAGCGCTGACCTCACGTGGCCTCGCTCACCGTCGACCTCACCCTTGCCGGGATCGCGGTAGGTGGCGCGGCCGCACTGACGGGCATCGGCCTGGTGGTGACCTACCGCGCCACGGGGGTGCTCAATCTCGCGCACGGCGCGATCGCCACCGTGACCGCCTATGCGCTGCGGGAGCTCGCCGTCGTGCACGGCTGGCCGCTCTGGCTCGCCGCTGCGACGTGCCTCGGCGCCATCGCGCCGGGGCTCGGGCTCCTCCTCGACCGCGCCGTCTTCCGGCCGTTGGCGGCGCGCGATGCCGGGCCCGCGGAGACGCTGGTGGCGACGCTCGGTGTCTTCGTCACGCTCGTCGGCGCGGCGTATCTGCTGTGGGGCGGGGGCGCGCGGGCGGATGCGCCGTCGCTGGTGCCGTGGGGTCCCGTGGCGCAGTCGGTCGCCGCGCTCTCCACGGTCGCCGTGGTCGGCGGCGCGGTCGCCGCGGTCACCCGCTGGACGCCGTACGGCGTCAGGCTGCGCGCGGTCGTCGACGACCGGCGTCTGGCCACGCTCGCCGGGATCGACGCGGACCGGGTGGCGGCGGCCGGTTGGGCATTCGGCGCATTCACGGCCGGTCTCGTGGGGGTGCTCCTCGCACCGTTCCTGCGGCTCGATCCGTACGGTCTGTCGTTGCTGGTGATGGAGACGATGGCGGTGGCCGTCGCCGCCGGCATGCGCAGCCTGCCGGCGGTGGTCGCCGTGGCGCTGGCGATCGGCGTCGGCCAGAGCCAGTTGACCCGCTTCCATCCGCAAGGGTGGGCTGAGCCGCTGCTGCAGGCGGTCGGGGCGAATCTCTTCGTCGTGGCCCTCCTCGTCGCCGTGGTGGCCGGCCCGCAGATCGGGGCTTCGGTCACATCGGGCCTGGTGCCGGTGCGGGGGGTGACGTCACGTGGCTCGTACCGGGCCTACCGGTCATGGGCAGCGTGCGCGGTGCTCTTCCTGCTCCCGCTCGGCTTCTCCGGGACCGACTTGAGCACATCGGTACAGGTCCCCGCGATGGCGGTGATCCTGCTGTCGATCGTGGTGGTGAGCGGGTACGGCGGGCAGATCTCGCTCGGGCAGGCCGGATACGCCGGGCTCGGGGCGCTGTTCACCGGGCTGCTCGCGGCGGGCCGCTTCCCAGGGGTACCCCGGCTGCCCGGGCTCGCGGCGCTGCTCGTCGCGGTCCTGCTGGTCGCTCCGCTCGGGCTGCTGACCGGGGGACCTGCGATCCGGCGACGCGGGCTCGCGCTGGCGCTGGCCACCTTCGCCGTCGGAACGGCCGTCAGCCGCTTCGTCCTCGCCCAGCCGTACGCCACATCGGGGCTCGGGGCCGGGCTTCCGCGTCCGGCCGGTTTCTCCGATGACCGGGCGTACTACGTGCTCGAACTGCTGCTGCTCGGCTGTGTTCTGGCGGCCGTGGCGACGATGCGCAGGGGCCGGCTGGGGCGTTCGCTCACCGCCATGGGCGAGCACGAGCCGGGCGCGGCGGCGGCCGGGGTGCGGGTGCCCACGCTGAAGATCTTCACGTTCGTGGTGGGCGCGGCCCTCGCCGGGCTCGGCGGAGGCATGCTCGGACTCGGGGTGCAGGCCTTCGACCCGGGCACCTTCGATCCGCTGTACGGGCTTCTGTGGTTTGCGGCGGTGGTGGTATTCGGGACGGACAGCGCGCTCGGAGCGCTGATCGCCGCGGCCCTGCTCGTCGGCCTCGACTCCGGGACGGGCGAGGGCGTCGCGACGGCCGTGATCGGTGTCCTGGCGATCCTCCTCGGTCGGCTCCCCGGCGGACTGGCCGGTCTGCGCACCCGGTTCACGGCGGCCCCGGCTGTGCGCGTGTCGCTCAGCCCGGCGGGTGAGCGGGTGCGCGCGCGCATCGCCGCACGGCGAACCGGCGCCGACCGGCCTGTGCCCGCCCGCCATTCGGTATCGCTCCCCCGCGACGGCCGCCTCGGGGCCGTCAAAGGCACCGCGCGGCACGGCCCGGCGGTACGGCTGACGGCTCGTCATCTCACCTACGCCTACGGCGGTAACACCGCAGTCGACGACGTCGACATCGTCGTGCCGCCGGGCCGGGTGACGGCGCTGATCGGGCCGAACGGTGCCGGGAAGTCCACGCTCTTCCACTGCCTGTGCGGGACGTTGCGCCCCGGCGGCGGGCAGGTGCTGCTCGGCGGGCGTGACGTCACCCGGCTGTCGGCGCACGCCCGCTCCCGGCTCGGTCTTGCCCGCACGTTCCAACAGCTCGCCGTCTTCCCCGGCCTGACGATCGCCGAGAACATCCACGTCGGCGCCGAACAGGGCCGCCGCCCGGACGTGAGCGCGGCCACCGATCGTACGCTGCGCCTCCTCGGCCTCGACCAGGTGCGCGACGAGCCGGCCGCCGGTCTGCCCACCGGTCTGCTGCGCCGGGCCGAGCTGGGCCGGGCGATCGCGGCCGGGCCCCGTGTTCTGCTCCTCGACGAACCCGCGGCCGGGCTCGACGAGGCAGAGGTCGCGGCGCTCGGCACGGTGTTGCGCGCCCTCGCCGCCGACGGCATGGCGCTGCTCCTCGTCGAGCACGACCTCGAACTGGTCGGCGGCATTGCCGACTTCGGATACGCCATGGCGGGCGGGCGGCTGCTGGCCGCCGGTCCGCCCGCAGCCGTGCTGACCGATCCGCGGGTGCAGCGCGCGTACGCGGAGGCCCTGCCGTGAGCGTCGAGATCGCGCTGCGGGCGGCGCGTGTGCGGTATGGGCCGCTGGAGGCGCTGCACGGGATCGACCTGGCCATCCCGGCGGGGCGGCTGACCGTTCTCGTGGGCCGCAACGGGTCGGGGAGAAGCAGCGTGCTGCGCGCTCTGGCCGGTACGGTTCCGCTGGCCGCCGGCCGGGTGGTCTGGCGCAGTGAGGACGTCACCCGGCTGAGCGCGCACCGCCGCGCCCGTCGCGGCCTGGTGTTCGTGCCGGACCAGCGTGCGGTGTTCGGCTCGCTCACCGTCGCGGAGAACCTCGCCGTCGCCGGTGCGGACTCGACGGAACCGGCACCCGCGCTCGCCGCCTTCCCTGCGCTGCGGGAGCTGCTCTCCCACCACGCCGGGACGCTGTCCGGCGGAGAGCAGCGCATGCTGGCGCTCTCCCGGCTCCTGATCGGCCCCGCCCGGCTCGTCCTCGTCGACGAGCCGGGCCAGGGGCTGTCGGCCGCCGCCGCGGCGCGGACTCACCAGATGCTCGCCTCACTCGCGTCGGCGGGCCGCACCGTGGTGGTGGCCGAGCAGCGGCTTCCCGAGGGGCTGCGGTCCGCGGCCGCCGTAGTCTACGAGCTGCGGCGCGGCGCCGTGGTGTTCGCCGGCGAGCCGGGCGAACAC